>MFXK01000042.1 GCA_001788835.1 Candidatus Peregrinibacteria bacterium RIFOXYB2_FULL_33_20 | reverse complement strand
CAAAAGAAATAAAAGAGAACTGGTGAAAAGGAACTGTATGAAATGTGATAAAGAAATGCAGACTGCTTATTCGACTGATAGACCCGAAATAGTGTACTGTGAAGAGTGTTATTTGAAAGAAGTTTATTGAGAATTTTAAATTTTAAATTATGCAAAAAACCTGCAAAAATTGTTCTCAAAATTTTGAAATCACTGATTCGGATTTGAAATTTTATGAGGAAATTGGAGTTCCTTCGCCTAATTTATGTCCTGACGATCGGGCAAAACGCAGAATGGCATTTGCCAATCAAAGAAATTTATATTTAAGAAAATGTGATGGAACTTCCAAAACTATTATTAGTAATTTTTCATCTGATAAAAAATTTCCTGTTTATGCTGTTGATTTTTTCTTTTCAAATGACTGGGACCAATTAAAAACTGGTAGGGATTATGATTTTTCAAGACCTTTTTTTGATCAATTTAATGATTTAATGCAGGTCGCCCCAAAAATTGCTTTGCAAAGAAGTCCAAGTTTTGATCAGAATTCTGATTATACCAATTATGCAGGGAAAAATAAAAACTGTTATTTAATATTTGATTCAGATAAAAAT
This sequence comes from Candidatus Peregrinibacteria bacterium RIFOXYB2_FULL_33_20, assembly GCA_001788835.1. GTDB lineage: Bacteria > Patescibacteriota > Gracilibacteria > UBA1369 > GWF2-33-10 > GWF2-33-10. The sequence continues at coordinate 19,101 of MFXK01000042.1, read as the reverse complement.
GAAGATTGCTATCATTCATATTCAATAAATTCATGTATAAGCACTATGGATTGTTTTCGAGTATCTGACTCTGAACTTTGTTATGAGTGTGTTGACTGTACAAATTGTTATAACTGCAGGTATTTACAAAACTGTGATAATTGCCGAGATTGCTATTTCTTAAAAAATTCTATTGGGTGCAAAAATTGTTTTGGATCTGTAAATTTAAGGAATAAAGAATTTTATTTTTTTAATGAAAAATTAAGTAAAGAAGAATACCAAAAACGCTTATCAGAAAATTTACATTCATATATAAAAATTCAAAATTTAAAAAATGAATTTCAAAATTTTATTTTAAAATTTCCTCACAAAGCAATGGAAGGAATTTATAATGAAGATGTTTTTGGAAATTATTTAATTCAATGTAAAAATGCTCATGATTGTTATGATTCACGAAAATTATGGGATTGTAAATATATTCAGCAAGCATTTGATGATGCAAAAAGTTCTATGGATTGTACTCAAGTTGGAGACGCGGTTGAGCAATTATATGAATGTTGTTATGGCGGTTATGGTGCTTATTTTAATCGTTTTTGTTCGCATACATTAGGTCAATCTTCATATTTAACTTATTGTTATTATACGCCATTTTGTTCTTATCTATTTGGTTGTATTGGTCTCCATCATCAGAAATATTGTATTTTGAATAAACAATACAGCAAAGAAGAATATGAAATTTTGATGCCGAAAATTATTGAAGCGATGAAATCCCCTAAATCCCCTTTAACAAGGGGACTTGGACACCCCCTTGACAAAGGGGGCTTGGGGGATTGTGAGTGGGGCGAATTTTTCCCAACAGAGATTTCACCATTTGCATATAATGAAACCCATGCTTTTGATTTTTATCCTATTAGCAAAGAAGAAATTTTGGAAAAAGGATGGAAATGGAAAGATGATATTTATGAAATCCCAAAAGTTGAAAAAATTATCCCTGCCAATCTTTTACCAGATTCTATAAATGATATTCCTGACGATATTTTGAATTGGGCCGTTAATTGTGAAATCACAAATAAACCTTTCAAAATCATCAAACCCGAACTAGATTTCTATAGAAAAATGAATTTACCAATCCCACATTTACATCCCGATGAAAGACATAAAAATAGAATGAAATTACGCAATCCAAAAAAATTATGGAATAGGAATTGTATGAAGTGTAATTCAAAAATCCAAACCACATATTCACCTGATCGAAGTGAAATAGTGTATTGCGAACAATGCTACCTTGCTTTAGTTTATTAATGTAAAAATGTTCGTTTATATTGAAAACTGATTAAATATGGAGATAGATTGCTTTTATTAACCAGTTCAAACCTTTCAGTTAATGCCACAATTGAATTGTTGGAAGATATTCACACTTTAAAATTTAAAAGAAAAAAATGATTTTTTATTAAATTTTAAATTATGATCAAACCCTGCAAAAGCTGCCAACAAAATTTTGACATCACCGATAATGATTTAAAATTTTATGAAAAAGTTTCGCCGGTTTTTGAAGGTAAAAAATATTTGATACCATCACCAACTTTATGTCCTGAATGTAGACAACAAAGAAGACTTAGTTTTCGAAATGAAAGAAATTTATATAAACGAAAATGTGATTTATGTAAAAAAGATATTATTTCAATTTATAGTCTAGATAATAAATACATAGTTTATTGTCCTGATTGCTGGTGGAGTGATAAATGGGATGCTTTGGAATATGGTAAAAATTATGATTTTAATAAATCATTTTTTGAACAATATGAAAAGCTGACGAATGGAGTCCCAAAATTATCAATACAAAACACTAAAAGTGAAAATTCTGAATATACAAATTATTCTGAAAGAAATAAGAATTGTTATATGCTTTTTGGATCAAGTGAATGTGAAGATTGTTATTATGGGAATAGAATTTTTAAATCAGAAAATATTGTTGACTGTTTTGATGTTTACAATAGTCAGTTGTCTTATGAATGTCTTGAATGCATTAATTTATATAATTGTTGTTTTTGTAAAAATTCTCAGAATTTATATAATTCGATTTATTGTTATGATTGTATTACCTGTAGTAATTGTTCCTATTGTATTAATTTAAAAAATAAAAAATTTAATATATTAAACGAGCAATATACAGAAAAAAAATATTTAGAAATAATATCTAATTTTTCAAAACAGAAAAAAATAATTGAAAAATTTAAAAAATTACAAATTTCTGTTCCTCATAAATCAAATATAAATATTAAAAGTGAAAATATTTTTGGTGATCAATTATTTAATTGCAAAAAATGTTTTAATTCATATTCATTGAAATATTCAGAGCAATGTAGCTATTCTTATATGGGTATAAATAATAAATATTGTTATGATTCTGATTTTTTTGATAATTCAGAACTCCAATATGAATCTTTAAATTTAGAACAAAATTACAATGTTAATTTTGCAAATTTAGCATGGTATTCGCATAATTGTTATTATATAAGTTTTTGTTTTAATTCTAATAATTTATTTGGCTGTGTTGGCTTGAATCACAAACAACATTGCATTCTAAACAAACAGTATACAAAAAAAGAATATGAAAAATTGGTGCCGAGGATTATTGAGAAAATGCAAATCCCCCAACCCCCTTTATCAAGGGGGCAATCGGTAAGTCCCCTTGATAAAGGGGATTTAGGGGATTGTGAATGGGGAGAATTTTTCTCATCTTCACTTTCTCCCTTTGGCTACAACGGAACAGTTGCCCAGGAATATTTCCCATTAACCAAAGAAGAAGCTCTTTCAAAAGGATTCAATTGGTCTGATTACGAACCAGAATTTCCGAAAGTAGAAAAAATTATTCCTGCAGATTTATTGCCTGATGCAATAAATCAAATTCCAGACGATATTTTGAACTGGGCGATTCAGTGCGAGGTAACAGGAAAGCCTTTTAAAATTATCAAACCTGAATTAGATTTTTATCGCAAAATGAATTTGCCTATTCCAAGAAGACATCCAGATCAAAGACATAAAGATCGAATGGCTTTACGAAATCCAAGGAAACTTTGGAGTAGAAATTGCGTGAAATGTAATGTTGAAATCCAAACTACTTATTCACCTGATCGAAGTGAAATAGTGTGCTGTGAAAAATGTTACCTTGCAACTGTGTATTAACCTTAGCTCTTATAGTTTTTCATTCCAAACTAACATGTCCACCTGTCCACAATGCCAAAAACCATTTGAAATTCGACCACAAGATATTGAGTTTTATGCTAAATTCAATGTGCCTTCTCCAACTCTTTGCCAATATTGCAGACTTCAAAATAGGCTCAATTTCAGAAATGAAAGAACTCTTTACAATCGCCAAAGTGATTTCACTGGCAGAAACATAATTTCTATTTACACTCCCAACAATAGATACAAAGTATATACTACTGATGAATGGTGGGGTGATAAATGGGATGGCCTTGAATATGGTCAGGAATATAATTTTTCTAAACCTTTTTTTGAACAATTTCAGGAACTACTTTTAAAAGTCCCTCGTATCACTCTTTTCAATGTAAATCCATATAACAGTGATTATTGCCAGCAAGCTTATAACAATAAAAATTGTTATTTATGCACTGTAGTAACCCAATGCGAAGACTCAATGTATTTAGCTCACACCAATAAAGCAGATAACTCTTATGATTGTAGTTACACGCAAAATATTCAGCTTTGTTATGACTGTTTGGATAGCGATAAATTATATGAATGTATCAGTTGTCAAAGTTGTCAAAATTCTAATGATCTTATTTTTTGTTATGATTGCATTGGCTGCAAAAACTGCTTCGGATGCGCTGGACTTAGAAATAAAGAATTTTATATTTTTAATAAAAAATATTCAAAAGAAGAATATCAGGATAAAGTCGAATCACTTGAGCTTTTCAAATACAGCAATTTCATTAAATACAAAAATTATTTTCATGATATTGCCAAACAAGCTATCCAAAGAGCGGATCGTAATTTAAACACCGAAGATTCTCTTGGTAATTATTTGATAAATGCCAAAAATTGCTATCAATGTTTTGATTCATTTGAAATACAAGATTGTTCATATTGTACTTGGATATTCAACAGTAGTGATTGCCATGATATTTATGGACTTGGTGGAGGAAAATTTGCCTATGAGTCAGTTGGCGTTGAAAATGTAAATTTTTGCGCATTCAATACATTTGTTTCAGACTCAAACGATGTTTTTTATAGTGATTGTTGTTTCTACTCGTCCAATCTTTTTGGCTGTAGTGGGTTGAAAAATAAAAAATATTGCATTTTGAACAAACAATATACAAAAGAGGAATATGAAATTTTAGTGGCAAAAATTATTGAACATATGAAAAATTCTGACGAATTTGGAAAATTTTTCCCAACATCGCTCTCCCCTTTCGCCTATAATGAATCTATTGCCCCATTTTATTTTCCATTATCAAAAGACACCGCCATTACCAAAGGATACAAATGGAAAGATGATAATAAAAAAGAATACCAAAAACAGAATTTCGAAATTCCAGATTCAATTGAAGACGTTGATAATCAAATTACAAATAAAATTCTGGCCTGCATTGACTGCAATAAAAATTATAAAATAATGCTGACTGAATTAAGTTTTTATAAAAAAATGGATTTACCAATCCCAAGAAAATGTACAGATTGCAGATACAAAAACCAAATGAATCTTCGAAATCCGATATATATTCTTGATAGAAAATGTGAGAAATGTAACACGGAAATTAAAACTACATATACAGAAGAGCTAGCTCCATTTATATATTGCCAAAAATGTTATAGCGAGACTGTGGATTAAAAAGTTCATAAAATTTTTAAAATAAATTTTTATACAAAATTATTATGTTTTTAAAAAATTTCAAGCAGGAAAAAGAGTTTATTAAATCTGCTGTAGCTTACATTCAAAAAATTTGTAGTAGCAAAAAATCCACCATTAGAATTGGTTTGAGCGGCGGTTCCACGCCAAAACCAGTATATGAGGCATTATCACGCGATCATAATTTTGATTTCTCGAAAATTGAATTTTATCAAATTGATGAAAGATATATCCCTAAAAACAGTAAAGATTCAAATTATAAAATGATTTACGATAGTTTAATCAAAAAACAATCTAAAAAAATTAAAGCTTTTAAATATTTTGACACTAGTATTCCCATTAACGAGTCCTTAAAACAATATCAGCAAGATTTAAAAAAAATTCCTAATTTAAGTCTGGATTTAATTATTTTAGGAATGGGCAATGATGGACATGTTGCTTCTATTTTTCCTTACTCTAAGGCTATCGCCACTAAAAAAACCACTTATCACACCCAAACAAATAATTTTGCGGTTAAAGATAGGTTAACAGTGACTTTTCCAGTCATCATGAAAAGTAAAAAATTACTGCTATTAATAAAAGGAAAGGATAAAGCTCAAACTTTAAATGATTTATTAAAATCCCAAAAAAGCCTTAAAGAATGGCCAGCTAAAAAAATCCTCAAACATCAAAACTTACATATTTATTTGTGTAAATAATTAATTGTAAAAGGCTTTTGATTGACAATCCAATGATTTATACGGAAAATATTTTCGTTTGATTCTTTATTTTTTAATTTTTCCATATGGCTTACCCGTTAAGCATCACATACAAAAGTCCGGAAAAAAGTTCCAGGTTTTTAGCCTTAATTACCATTATTCCGATTAAGGTAGTTTTGTTAATACCAATCATAGTGCTGTGTTACATCTATTATTTAATAACCATAATTGTTTCTGGCTTTGGTATCTTGGCGGTCTTAATCTGGGGAAGATATCCTCATAGATTTGAAAATATTGTGATTGGTTTTCTTAGATTCTGTTGGAGATTGATGGCTTATCTCAGCTGTATGACTGATAAATATCCTCCTTTTGGTTTAAAATCTGTTGATTATGAAGCGGAATTAACATTTGAGCATCAACCAGCTAGTTCAAGATTATGGGCTTTATTAACGGTAATTCCGGTAAAATTTGTTTTATTAATCCCCCACATGATTATTATGTGGATTTTGGGATTAGTCGCTTCTATTTGCATGTTACTAGGGGAATTTGCAGTTTTGATATTAGGCAGATATCCTGAAGGATTTGCCAAAGCCATTACTACTTACACGCAATATCATATGCAAATTATGGTTTATGTAATGTGCTTAACTGATAAATACCCTCCAATTAGCTGGAAAAAATAACTATTGGCATAAATCAAAAGAGGGAAAGGTCTGTAATTTGAAAAAATTTTTCAGTAACAGACCCAGATTTTTTTCTAAATGTTTATTATAAAACACACACATGTCATTATATTTAGCAATAGCTTTGCTAAAATCTTGATAAATAGATTCAAATTCTGTAAAAGCTTCAATAAACCTTAAATCATGAGCAATTTTATCATCATTATGTCTTAGCGCAAATAATTCATTTAAAGCTTGATGAAGCTGATTGAATTTTATATTTAAAACTTTTAAATTGGTTTTTGATTCCAGACATTCAGCTTTTAAACCAATCAATAGCTGAACTCGAGCTTGATCATTAGGATTAAGTATTCTGTAAGCTTCGATAGTGTATGGCAAGTTATCGCAATAATATTGCAAATAATAAAGAACTTGTTTAAACAATTGGTCAATTTTGTGTTTAGTCACGGTTAAATTATAATAGGCACCGGCCAGCAATAATAAAAACACTAACAGGAGCGAAATAGTTAACAAAGTAATGACTTGTAAGGTGGACATTTAAAATATAGGTTAGTTTTTGGAAATAATAACAAAATTTTATTGGGAATTATAGTGAGAAAAAATAGTCAGGATTTTTTTAGCAGCATGCTGATTGATCGACTCTAACGGATTGATCGCTTTTTTTTCGGCCAATATATCTTGGATGGTTTCTATTAAAATTTTTGAGGTCAACTTTTCCTGATCAATTATTTTGGCTTGATGGGACTTCTGAAAATTTTGCGCATTTTCAATTTGATCACCCCGGCTACTTGATTTAGGAAGCGGGATCAAAATGATTTTTTTATTAAGACAAGAAAGTTCAGCTAAGGTATTGGCTCCAGCTCTGGAAATTATAATATCAGCCAAATCATAGAAATCTGCCAGTTCTTGATCCACGAAGTCAAAGCGACGATAATTGCTGAATTTTGAAGTGTCTTGTTTAGAAAAATTTTTACCAGTGACATGAATAACATTAAATTTTGGCAACAATTTTTCCAGAGATGACAAAACGATTTCATTAATAAATTGAGCGCCAAGCGATCCGCCGATAATTAGAATGACTGGTTTTCGCATGGGGAATTCTAATAATTTTGCCGCTTTATTTTTGTCTCCATTATAAATAAATTTTCGGACAGGAATGCCTACAGTAATGCTTTTTTTATTGGGGAAAAATTTTTTTGTATCTTCATGACCTAACAAAATTTCATCAGCAAAAAATGCCGAAATTTTGTTGGCTAAACCAATTGACAAGTCTGACTCATGCAAGATAGTTTTTTTGCGCAAAATAAACCCGGCTACCATGACTGGTACGCTTACATATCCACCTTTGCTGAAAATCACATCAGGTTTAAATTTATATATATGCCATAAACTCTGGATTACGCCAAAAGGAATTTTGAAAATATCCCATAAATTTTTTATAGTAAAATATCGCCTTAACTTGCCGGTTAAGATAGGTTTGAAAGCAAGATGGTGTTCTAGAAGTATAATTTTTTCCATCCCCTGCTTTGAACCAATATACAAAAAATCAAATTTCTGTTTATTGGTCCTAGCTTCTTCGATAATGGCTATATTTGGGAATATATGTCCGGCCGTTCCCCCGCCAGTGAGTATTATACGCATAAGGCATGGCAAATTTAGAAATATTCATAAGTACTCCCATGGAAATAAGGGAGGAAAGCAGGGAAGTACCTCCAAAACTTACAAATGGGAGAGTAATTCCAGTGACTGGTAACAGTGAAACATTCACAGAAATGTTAACAAAAGCTTGAAAACAAATATAGGCAACCACGCCAATGGCCACTAATTGCGCAAAACGGTCTGGAGCATGGTTAGCAATAATGATCCCCCGACAGGCGATATAAAAATAAGCCAGAACGATTAGAAATATTCTGATAAATCCTAGTTCTTCAGCTGAGGCCGCAAAAATAAAATCATCCGAAGCCTGCGGCAAATATTCATTTTTCTGAATACCCTGAGCCAAACCACGTCCTAAAATTCCGCCACTGCCTACCGCAATATTAGCTTGTTCTGATTGCCAACAATAATCTTTTTGCTTGTCGCCAGGTTTAGGGTCAGGCCGGCAATTCTCTTCAGTTGGATTAATGTAAGCTTTGAATCTACCGTTTAAGTAGTCTACTTGCGTAACCAAAATAGTAGTAATTAGCAATACCACCAGACTGCCAACCAAAATATGCTTCAAACTAGCACCAGCCACAAAATACATGCTGACGGCAATCAAAGCCAATACCAATACTGATCCGAAATCAGGCTGCATCATGATTGGCAAAATATAAATGCCGGCAATAATGGCGAAAGGCAAAAAACCACTATGAAAAGTAGCGATTTCTTGAGGCCGTCGTTCCATCCAAATGGCGAAATAAAAAATAATCGCTAGTTTAGCAAATTCCGCTGGTTGAATCGAACCAAATCCAGGAATAATAATCCAATTTCTAGCGATCGTCCCATTATCAGTCCCTAAAATGGCGGTAGCAAGTATCATTAACAATACAATGACAAATAATATGGGCGCTAATTTTTTCCAAACCCGATAATCAAAAGTCAAAGCAATAAAAAAGCCAATTAAACCGATCAAAATCTTCACTAAATGCGATTTAACTAATTTATAGCAATCAACATTGCCGTCTTTACAATTAGGGTAAGTAATCCACTCGCCATCTTTTTCAATAATTGGCTTGTTGTTTCCATCTAAAACTTTATTACCAGCCGCATCAGTTTTATAAACAATGGTTTGCTGATAATGAGATTTAATGGAGAGATCAATAGACTTAGTCACGCCGATGCTGGCAATCATAATAAAACCAAAAGCTAGCAGGGCTATCATCGCTAGTAAAAGACCATAATCAATTTGATGTAAAAATTTTTGCATAAATCATCGCTTTACAGCTTTCTTATCTTATCCGCACTGTTTAGAATTTTCAAACTAATTAAGGATGGTGAGCTTCTGCGTTACTTGCTGATTTGGAAACTTTTTTATAAGAGGACGCTGGTAATAAATAACCGGTGAGCCTATTAAAAAATCCAGAGACAGAAGAGGTAATTTGTTTAGCACTGTATGTCACTCTATTGGCGACTCTCACTCCCAAAGCGGCAACTTTTGCGCCGGAATTAGACACAAATGAAGCCATCCCTCCCACCATATTGCTTAACTTAGACGCGCTATGAGTAACAGCAGCTCCTACCGGAGCAACCGCTCTCCATGGTAATAGTAAAGCTTTTTTAGCAACGCTGGCAATTGTGCCAAAAAAACCTTTTTTTTCTGGCCTAAGAACATTTAAGGCATAGTTCATGGTATCATCAGCAAATCTAATTGTTTTAGCAGGTATTTTACTAATCGCTTGGTATGGACCATCAACCGTATCAACTACTAAATCTAGGGCGGTAGCCGCAATATCACCAACACTCTTAACGCCAGCAGTTAAAATTCCATCCACAGCGCTTCTTCCAATATCAATTGTATCTGCTAAAACAGGGTGTGATGGTCTTGGTCTTAATGGTAATTCTGTAACGTTTGAAGGCAGACCATCTATTTCACGATATAAATCAACATTAGCCGCTTCAGGTCCTGCACTCTCGATACGCGGTGGAGCATTATAAATAAACCTCTTATCAAACAATGATTGCTCAGAAACCGACTTGTGATAAACTGGATTTATCATAAATGAATTTTAAATTCTTAATTCTTAATTTTTGATTTTGAATTTTAAATTAAGGAAAAATTGTGAAATTAATTTTTTAGTTTTTGTTTTGCTTATTTTAGTGGATTATTTTACAAAGATTTTTATAAAAAGTCAATACAAAATCCCCAATTTTGGAAATCCAATCTATACCATTTGGCCAAATTTTTTAGATATAAGCTATGTGGAGAACCGAGGCATTGCTTTTGGCATACCCTTAAACGGATTATGGTTTAATGTATTGGTGGGGCTGATTTTGTTAGGCTTGGGAGTCTATGTGTTTGGAGAGAGAAAAGGAGAAAAAGGATTTGTAAAAAAATACGGATTAGCCCTGACCTTGATCCTGGCGGGAGGAGTGGGAAATTTAATAAACAGAATCCAACTTGATTATGTCATTGATTTTATCAATTTCTCATTTTGGCCAACTTTCAACCTTGCTGACATTGCTGTTTCGGCTGGAGTTTTGCTTCTCATTTATTGGCTTTATAAAAATAAGGAGTTAAAGTAAAATAATAAATGACAGTTTAAAATTTAAAATTTCTTTTCCTTGCCGCCAAAACAAATTTCAATTACTCAGTTTTTATGGAAAGGTCTAGCCGGACTGACAGGGGGAACGGCAGGAACGATAGTTTTGTTGATAATTTTTTTATTGGGCTCTTCCGTATTTAGAACCGCTTTTAATCCGGATCAGACAGAAACTGTGACCGCGCTCAATCCTCTGTTTATTTTTGCTTATATTATTATGATTTTTATTGGCTCAATCACAGCCAATATTGTCAGCGCCCTCCTGATTTCGTTCAGTGATAAATCAAAATATCGAAGGATTAACTCCACCATTTATCAGGTTTTTATTGCCAATACACTTTTATTTATTATTACTGCACCAGTATACATAATTACCATGGGCATAGATTTAAGTTTTGTGGCTTATGTTACTTCGCTACATGTAATTTTGAGTATTTTCGCGACAGGCCTGATTTTGGAAATTATTGCTGAGGCTCAATATAGTTTATTGTCCTTGTATAGCGTCATTTTGGCTATTCTGATCAGTACAATTTTGAATTTATTGATTTATAGAATCACCAATAATTCCGTGACTTTATTATTCGTTGGATTACCTGTGTTATGGACGTCAATGGGTTTAAGTTTAGGCGGGGCTAATTTGGTTTACAATTTCATTGCGAATACTTATGGTATTGATTTCCTGAGTCCAACGCTAAATTATGGCAAAGATGACTTCACTGAAGCGGAAGTTCAAGAAGAAGAAAGACACAAATTAGAAGTAGAAGAGAGACAGGCCAAAATGCAAGAAACTGGCGCCGAATTTTTGGAAAAAAATGAAAAAGAGAAAAAACTGTGAGAAGTGGAAATGTAGATAAATTTTTTATAAATTTTGTAACAAAACAGAGTCCATTATTTCGATTGGTGCTTTTTGGCCTGTCCAGATTTGAAACTGTGCTGCGGCTTGATTAAGTAACATTTTTTCGCCGGTCACAATTTCACAGTTTTTTTGCTTGGCATATCGTAAAAACCTGGTAATTAAAGGTTTATAAACTATATCCATCACTACTTGATTTTTTTTGAATAATCTTTTCTCGCAAACGCTTAAATCAGTAAATTTTGGAGCCATACCCATAGGTGTAGCATTAATAATAACATCAAAATTTTCATTATAAATTTGCTCGTTTTTGATGGCCTGAATATCAAAATTTTTCGCTAAATTTTTGGCTTTATTAAAATGTATATTAGTAACAAAAACGTCAGCTTTTTGGGATTTTAATCCATAACAAATTGCTCTAGCCGCTCCACCGGCTCCAAATACCATAATTTTTTTATGGCTTAGATCTTTAATTTTGGTATTTAAAGCCTCCAAAAAACCGAGATAGTCAGTATTAAATCCAATTAGTTTGCCGTTTTTATTTAAAACTGTATTGCAGGCACCAATTTTTCTAACATCATCAGAAATTTCATCTAAAAATTTAATAACATTTTCTTTGTGAGGAATTGATACAGAAAGTCCGGAAATTTTTTCGTTTTTTATCTGTTTTATAAATTTTTCTAAATCTTTTGATTCAACATCAAACTTCAAATATTTTGCATCAATTTTGAGATAAGCAAAAGCACCATTATGCATGACTGGCGAAAGCGAATGTCCAACAGGATGTGCAACAATTCCGTATATGAAAGACATTTAATTGTTTATTTTTTAAGTTTTTCAGCAAGACCTTCAAGAGCTCGAAGCACTTCCACTGGTATCATCCAGATAGTTGTATTTGAGGCATCAGATGAAAGATCATTTATTGACTGCAATGTCCTTAAATGTAAAGCACCCGGGGTTGATCCAAGCATTGCCGCGGCCTTAACCATATTTGCCGCTGATTCAACTTCGCCTTCAGATTTAATTACAAGAGCTTTTCTTTCTCTTTGTGATTCAGCTTCTTTTGCCATTGTGCGCTTGAGATCTTCTGGTAAAACTATATCTTTTAATTCTACGCTATCCACCTGTATTCCCCATGGATCAGTAGCTTTATCTACAATTGCTTGTATTTTTGCGGCAACATCATCTCTATTCTTAAGAAGATCTTCAAGAGTAAACTCTCCAACCACATTTCTCATGGTGGTTTGAGCAAGTAGGCTTGTGGCATAATAAAAATTTTCTACTTGAATTAAGGCTTTTGCACTATCAATAACTTTATAATAAATAACCGCATTAATTTTTGCCGGTATATTATCTTTTGTAATTGCTTCTTGATCTGGGACATCAATAACTTTTGTTCTAACATCAACTTTTGTTAATGTCTGGATAATGGGAAGAATTAAACAAAGTCCTGGCTGAACAGTTTCAGTGTATTTACCAAGTGTAAATTTGACGCCTCGCTGATATTGATTTACCTGTTTGATGCTGGCAAACAAAATAATAATAAGGAAAGGCAAAAAAGCAAAAAGTCCCATATAAAAAATTTAAAAAGTGAAAAAGTGAGATTATCTATGCTTATTTAAACAAAATTAAAGCTTTGTTTCAAGTAATAAAATAGCGCCTTTATTGAGGATTTGTCTGATTTTTGATATAATTATTAGATTTGTTTAATAAAAAAAATATGAAAAAATATGTTTGGCGGTCATTGATGGCTTTTATGTTGATAATATCAGTATTTTTTGTTGATAAAATCGGAAAAAATAATTTAGAAGCTAATTCATTTGTGAATGCTCAAATTACTAAACAGCAAGTGGTACTAAAAACTTTTAAAAGCATTATTTATAGTAATAATAAAGATTTAATTGGTAATGTCGAGTGTCAAAGCTATAGCCAAACTATTACCTGTCAAATTAATGCTACTTTTAACGACCTTTCAACCTATAAAGCTTGGATGAAGGTAAATGCTGATAATAAGTTGTTGTTTCTGGGAGATTTAAAGATTGACAAGGAAGGACTATACATGCTGGCATCGTCCATTCCAGCAGAATATCTGCCATCCCAAATTGTGATTACCAACGATGTTGCTATCATAGCTAGGGCAAATTTAAAAAGCTTATGATATATGTGACATTTAAATTCCGGCAACCACTATGACGAATTCTCCGCGTGCTTGATTTTTCTGGAAATGTTCGAAGATTTGAGAAATTGAGCCGCGTAAAAATTCTTCATGGATTTTTGTTAATTCTCTAGCTATAACAATTTCCCGATCAGCACCAAAAGTATTCATAAAATCCGTAAGAGTTTTCAAAATTCGGTGCGGCGATTCATAAAAAATCATGGTTCTTTTTTCGTTTTGTAAAGTGCCCAGCATGGTTTGTCGTCCTTTTTTTACTGGTAAAAAACCGAAATAAACAAATTCGTCCATCCTCAACCCGCTACCAATTAAAGCTGTAATCAAAGCACAGGGTCCTGGGATTGGAACAATTTGGATATTTTTGGCAATAGCTTCAATAATTAATTTATAACCAGGATCGGAAATTCCTGGAGTACCAGCATCTGAGACTAAAGCAATATTTTTGGCTTCATTAAGTAAGTTTAAAATTTTATATAATTTTCGATCATCACTATATGAATGATAACTATCAACTCTGGTTTTGATTTGATAATGATCCAGAAGTTTTCTGACATGTCTGGTGTCTTCAGCCACAATTAAATCAACTTCTTTTAAAGTGCGTATTGCTCTAAAAGTGATATCTTCAAGATTGCCGATGGGAGTTGCAACAAGGTAAAGCATGGAATTATTTTCCTTTATAAAGAGCTCCTAGAATTAAACCATCAATTATTCCAAAAATTAAAGCTTGTATTAACCAATAAATAATTACAGTAGTTGAAATTGTCATATAAAAAGGCATGCTTGCGATGCCAGGTAAAGCTCCGACCAGCCAAACTAAAATTGCATAAATAAAAGCCTTTTTAATTTTTTTACCAGGAAGTCCTTTGTAAAGAATTGCATATACTAAAGTAAAGAGTGAAACATGCATTAAACCAATAATATTTATTCCTATCATATTTTTTGTTTGTATTATTTCTTCAGCCGTTTTCCAAATCATTGGTGGGATTTGATATACCCAATTAAATAACCATCCGCAAGTAAGCTGGCCTAAAATAGCATTTACTATCCAAAGTAAAATGCTTATTAAAATAATTCTTTTGATGTTCATAAAAAAGGTAAGTGGTTAAAAAATAAACAATTTTATTGTACTTATATTCTAAAAAAAAGAAAAAGGGAAAATTAATACACTTTCTTTTTTGCCAAGGTTACAGCGAACAAGACGATAGGCAGGCAATTTTAATATACACTTTCTAAGTAGCACTTTTCGCAGTAAACAATTTCAGGTCGTTCGAGGGCATAGTTAGTTTTAATTTCATCCCCACACTTCATACAGTTTCTATTGTATAATTTTCTAGGGTTTGAAAGTGCCATACGTTCTTTGTAGCGAACATCATTATGTTTTCTTGGAAGTGGTAAATTCATTTTACGATAAAAATCAAGTTCGGATTTTATTCCATTACACCTGACCCAAAAGTTAAATAACAGTTACGCGAGTCATTTTGATAGTTTGTGTAATCACAGTTCTCACAGTTATAACTAATAATTGCTGCTTTTGGTACAGTCTGCAAAAGATTTTCGTATTGTTCAAAAAACGGTCGACTAAAATCAAAATCGCGTCCATAGTTGATGGTATCCCATTTATCACTCCACCAACAGTCACGGCAATAAATTGTATAATTTTTATCAGGAGAATATATAGTTATTATAGCTTTTTGACATAGGTTGCATTTGTGATTATAAAGGTTTCTTTCATTTCGAAAACTTAGCCTCCTTTGTTGCCTACAATCAGGACATAAACTCGGTGCTGGAATCAAATGTTTTTTTTCACCAAAAATCGGTGATACTTTTTCATAAAATTTTAAATCTTCATCTGTTATTTCAAAGCTTTGTTGGCAGTTTTTACAGATTTTTTGCATAAAAAAATTATAAATCAATATTTTTTGCCACTAAATCATTAAAAAAACATTCTATATCATTTTTAGTTATTTCTTTATTGTCTAAAAATTTTATCTCGCCTATATCTTTTAAATCATCAAGATATGTTAGCTGACCAAAAAATAATTTTGTATTAAAGCTATTGGTAAATTTTTTAATACTATCATTTATTAATTTTTTGAAATCAACTCCATTTTTAATTAAAAAATACAAATCAACATAATCTCGGTATTGAGCTCTTCTTCCAATAGTATGTGCTTTATCGCAAGCTAAATCTTTTAAATCAAAAAATTGTACGCATCCTTTTGTATCAATTGATTTATACAAATTTTTAAATGGGTAATATAAAAAAGTAAACTTAATCCCGTTACTATCTGTAAAAGTCAATTCATCTATTGTATCTATCAAAATTTTTTCTATTTTCAAAAATTCTTTACATTTATTTAATAAATTTTTTTTTATTGGTTTATCTGAAAAAAAATCAAAATCATAAGAAATTCTATGTCCTAACTGTAAAGCAATTGCGGTCCCTCCACCCAAAACAAAACCTAAATCATGCTTATTTAAAGTTTCAAAAGCATTTTTTCTTTTTGCGTTAAAAATTTCTAAGTGAAGCATTAGTAAACTTTTTTTAGCATTTGATTATATTTATTTTTAGAAATTTCTAAATTTTTAAAAATAAATTTAGTTAAAAAATTTAATACAGATTTTATATAAAGTCCTTTCCCATAATTACTATGCAAAAAAGCATCTTCAATCTTCACTCTATCATAAACTTGAAAAAGCCACTCAATATCCTGTATATCACCAAGAGCCAAAACCTGATGAATAATATATTCAGCATTAGATTTTAAATCAATAACACCATTCACAGACCAACATAATGATTTAATGGCGTTTGGTATCTTAAAACCGTTTTTATGCGCTACCGACATACATTAAATTAAAATATTTTAGCTACATTTATTATATCACATATTGAAATTAATAAACTTCTTTTAAGTAGCATTTTTCACAATACACAATTTCTTTTCTTTCAGGTGAATATGTGGTTTGAATTTCAGCATTACATTTCATACAACTTTTTTTCCAAAGTTTTCTTGGATTTCGAAGAGCCATTCGGTTTTTATGTCTTTGATCAGGATGTAGATGTGGGATTGGTAAATTTTGTTCTCGGTAAAATTTTAATTCTGGAGCAATAATTTTGAAAGGACGATTTGAAATTTCACAGCGGATTGCCCAGTTCAAAATGTCGTCAGGAATATCATTTATTAAATCTGGTAATAAATTGGCAGGAATAATTTTTTCAACTTTTGGAAATTCTGGTTCATCATCGGACCATTTGAAATTTTTGGCAATTGCCTCGGTTTTTGATAGAGGAAAATATTCCTGCGCTACGGTTTCGTTATAGCCGAAAGGAGAGATTGAAGATGGGAAAAATTCGCCCCATTCACAATCCCCCAAGCCCCCTTTGTCAAGGGGGTGTCCAAGTCCCCTTGTTAAAGGGGATTTAGGGGATTTCATTGCTTCAATAATTTTTGGCACCAATTTTTCATATTCTTCTTTTGTATATTGCTTGTTAAGAATGCAATATTGTTTATGTCTGAGTCCAATACAGCCAAAAAGATTAGAAGAATGCTGACAGGAGTCAATGTAAAAAACCTGACTATTATAAATACAAATATTCATGATAAAAGCAGAATATTTTTGATTC
This sequence comes from Candidatus Peregrinibacteria bacterium RIFOXYB2_FULL_33_20, assembly GCA_001788835.1. Taxonomy (GTDB): domain Bacteria; phylum Patescibacteriota; class Gracilibacteria; order UBA1369; family GWF2-33-10; genus GWF2-33-10. The sequence continues at coordinate 1,973 of MFXK01000042.1, read as the reverse complement.
AAAGAACTAATTGCTTCGTATGCCAATTCTGGTTTGTAGAGAGAATAGTTCATATCCATACAATCTTTTGCTTCAAGGACATCATAAAGATATTTACAATCTTCACAATCAACTACATTGAAAACATTATGACAGTTTTTAGAGTTTTTCACGTCATTTCCAGAGCAGTTTTCAGAATTTAAAGTGTAAATATTTTTATGAATAGCTTTTTTCATAATTTCTTTCCAGATTTCAATATTTTTTTGCAGGTTTTGATAAGAATTTAAATTTAACTCTTTAAGTTTTTCTTCATAATCTTTTTTTGAATACTGTTTATTAAAAATATAATATTCTTTTTGCCTAAGGTTATTTGAAAAAATACAGTTTTTGCATCCTTTTAAATCAAAACAAAAAAGACAATCATTGCAGTTATCCAAATAAATTCCATATTTGCAATTATAAATATTATAACAATTTATAGATTCATAATTAAGATTGGAATTATAGACAAAAGTTGAATCAAGAATGTTTTTTGAATATTTTACAAATAAATTGTAATGGCAATCTTCATTACCTTCAGCCGCTATATCCAGATAACAATTTTTTGCATCGCTTGAGTAAGGACAATATTCACTATTTTCCACATTTACTGTTGTCATGCCAAGTCTTGGCACTTTTAACATTAATTCCTGGAATTGTTCAAAAAAAGGTTTAGAAAAATTATATTCCTGACCGAATGAAAGCGGTTCCCAATCGTCTTTATACCACTCTGAGGCTTTATATATTGTAAATGGACTATTTGGTGGATAAAGTGAAACAAAATTTTCTCCTGATTTATCACATTTTCTTTGATAAATAGTCCTATCATTTCGGAAAGCCATTCTTCTCATTACACGGCATTGTGGACAAAAAGTTGGAGGCGGTATCAAATATTTCTTACCATTAAATTCTGGTGAAACCTTTTCATAAAATTTTAAATCTTCATCGGTGATTTCGAAGTTTTGTTGGCAGTTATTGCAGGTTTTTCGCATAAAAAAATAGTAAAAAATAATAATTTTTGACAAAAACAAATGTATCTTATATCATAATTAATGAATGGTAAATATCACCTTATGGTGATAATTATCACCATAGTTTAAAATTCATGTATAGTGAAATTTTTCAACAACTTGGGCTGGCTATGAATGAGGCAAAAATTTATGAAACTTTACTTAAAGAAGGAGAGTCTTCAGTAGGTAATATTTCAGTAAAATCAAAAGTCCATCGAAGAAATGTTTATGATTCTTTGCATAGACTTATTGAAAAAGGATTGGTTTTTGAGATTTTACAAAGTAATGAAAATAGATTTAAGGCTGTTGATCCAAGAAAATTAATGGAACTTATTCAGGAGAAAGAGGAAAGTTTGAGTAGGATTATGCCTGATTTAGAAAAATTGTATAAAGGGACTCCGCACAAAGAAGAAGTTTATGTTTATCGTGGTCATGAAGGATGGAAGAATTATATGCGAGATATGATAAGGATTGGAGAAGATGCGTATTTTATAGGTGCAAAAGGGGCATGGCTCGATTATCGTGTAAGAGGTTTTTTCCCGCAGTTTATTAAAGAAACCAAGAAAAAGAAAATGAAATTTTATCATTTATTTGATAATGAAGTGAAAAGACAATTTGCACATATTTTACCTTTTGTTGGTAAAAATTATAAATTTTTACCAAAAGAATATTCAACGCCAGGTGCTATAGATATTTTTGGTGATCATGTAAATATTTTATCAGGTATTAAAATTGGTGGATTTGTGGAAGAATTTGCGTTTACAGTTATTGTAAATCAACAAGTCGCAGATGCTTTTCGAATTTGGTTTAAATTTATGTGGGATTTTTGTCCATCCAAAATTTAAATTTTTAAAAAAGGCCCTTTAGTTTTTGTAAAGGGCCTTGAAATCCTGATCTATCAGCGACATTTGGTGTATACCGGTTGCTGAGATTTTTGTTTGGATT
>MFXK01000041.1 GCA_001788835.1 Candidatus Peregrinibacteria bacterium RIFOXYB2_FULL_33_20 | reverse complement strand
TCCTAAATCTGATTTCACTAAAATATTTCCTGTAATGTCGTAAGCATAAGTTTCAATATAATTTTTATTCTGAGGAGTATTAGTAATTATTGCTGTTGAAAGCCTATGCAAGTCATCGTAAGTATAATCAGCAATTTTGGCGGAATTTGTATTTGAGCTATCTGTAATATTCAAAACATTTCCAACCGCATCGAAGCTATAGCTAATATTTTGCAGATAAGTTGAATTTTTGTAGGTCTGTTTTCTGGTTAAGCGATAAAGTTTGTTGATATCATAAGTATTTTTGCTAATCACTCCGTTGACATAATCAATTTCTGAAATTGTCCCAATTGCCGAATGATCTATCTTGCTAATCAGAGTTTGATTATTTAATAAAATCTTTTCCACTTTATCGCTGTTATCATAAATATATAAAACTTCAGTTGAATCAGGATATATAGTATTAAAAATATTACCCAAAAAATCATAATCATAACTGGTAGTATAAATTTTGTTGATATTACCTTGCTTAAAAATTTCGCTATCAGATAAAACCCTTCCTAAAATGTCATAAGTAAATGATTTTTCAAAAATATAATCGCTTTGATAATTATAATCATAATTCATGACACTAGAAAGCCTGCCGACACCATAAATTCCCTGATCATAGACATACTGGACATTTACCCCAGCGTCATTTGGGAAATCTTCAGTTAAAATTCTATCAAGTTCATCATAACTATAATTAACAATTTGTCCTTTTGGATCAGTTTGAATTAAAAGATTATTGTTATCGTCATATTGAAAAGTATATTTTTTAAAATTCGTTTCTGTAGGTTTGTGTAAAATTTCCTGTGAAAGATTTCTGCCTAAAAGATCGTATGTAAAATTTTTGATATTTCCTGAAGCATCAGTTATTTTTGTCAGATTTTTCAAAAAATCGTATTCATATTTTGTCGCATAACTTACAGAATTTAAAAATTCATTTACTTGAGTTAAATTTCCTCTAGCATCATACAAAAATTCTTTCTTTTTAGAATTTGCATCAATTAGTGTTTTCTTCCAATCGTTATAAGAAAAAGTTGTTGCACCCAAAACATTTGATATTTGTAAAATTCTATTTAAACAATCATAACTATATTGATTACCTATATCACTCAAACTTGGCGTGCTAAAACTTAAACCGCTCAAAACTTTTGGTAAAAGTTCTTTTTTCAGATTACCTAATTCATCATAAATTATACTGGAAACAATATATTTATCAGTACCTTCAGTTTCATGTCTAATTTGAATTTTTCGATTCAAACCATCAAAATAAATCTTGGTCGTCACATAAATCACCTTTGAATTAACATCAACATTATAAGCCGTATCAGTTTGAGTAACGCTATTAGGATAACTGATCGTATCATAAGTATACCCAGTTTTTTTAATGGTACCTGAATCAGCATGTGGATTACTAAGATCAACTTCTTTCAGCCTGCCTAAGCCATCATATTGAAAGACTTTTTTAGAATTATTTGGATCGGTAATTTGAGAAATCTGTCCAAAAAAATAATTGTAAGTAAATGTTGTTATCTGACTTTTTGGATTTTTTATTTGATATGGAAAAAGATTGAATGAATCATAAATAATTTCTGTCTGATAATTTTTACCATTACGATATTTATTTGGAAGTCCAAAAGAATTATAATCAATTTCATTTTTAATTATCTTTCCAGTTGAATCAACTAATTTTTCTGTTTTTGTAAGATTACCTTTATCAACACTTCCAAGTGAAAGTTTATCGTAATATATTTTCGTCTCTCCAATTTTATTACTATAATAATCAGTCAGGGTTTGTTTCTGCGGTAACGCGTAAATATATTTACTACTATTTGATGCGTATTCGATATCTTGAACGATTTTGTCATTTAAAACATCTGTGAAATTATATCCATCTGAATTTAAAGAAACTTCGCCATAATCAGTATTTTTTAGAAAGTTTCCATAATTATCATATTCATAAGCATTTGCTTTAGCTTTATAACTCGAGTCACCATCATAATCAATTTCAATCTGATTTTTTAAAAATACAAAATATCTATTTGTTCCAGTTAAAGTTTTTTTATCCCATTTTCGAATAATTAATTTAAAAAGTTTTCCCAAATTATCGTAAAACTCCTCTCTATAAATTTTACCTTTTTTAGAAATATGATCGTCATACTCACCATTTAAAACACTATTAATGTTATCTTTTGAAAACTCACTTTGATGAAAGCTAAGTTTCTTTTTGTTGTTTAAAGGATCTGTAATTGCAATTGAATGAAATCCTGCATATTCCTTTTTATAAGCATCTAAATTGTCATAATAATAATGCCCTCCCTCATAATCATAATATGTTGTGTATGCTATATCAGCTGATGAAGCTTGGAGACTCTCGCTATGAACTGTATCAATTGGAAAAGGTAAATTCTCGTTAGCTAAACTTTGATCACTTTCTCTGTATGCGCTGGATTTTTTATAAGTTAACTGAAAAATCCCTCCTGCCGGCAACTCAACTTTTTTTAGCAAATTATTGGGAAAATACGAAAATTTAGTATCAGGAAAACTCTCAGTTCCGCCATAAACAGTTATTTTGGTCAGTTGCGCCAAAGCTCCATTGTATGTATATCCAAATTTATATGCTCTAATTTCTTTAGAAAATCCTGTGTCATAAGAATTAATTTTTATATTATCAATTAAAAAATTGGTTTTAACTTCAAAGCCAGTTCGGAAAGATGAAACACTGGAATTTCTGGCAACTAAATTAAATTTAACTTCATAAATCCCCTGATCAGAACCATTTCCTGTATATCTAATTTTGTCTGGATAAATCTGTCCTGAATCTTTACTGTATGTAAAAGAAATAAAGTTACCATTTGTATCTTGTACTTTCTCAAGCATCCATTTGAAAATTTTAGAAAAATCGTTTGGATTATCTTGTCTTGATGAGCTTGTCGAGCCAAACGTGTAAATCGTTCCGTTTGTATCTGTAACTGTCCATGTATTATTTGAAAATTGCCATTTTTTAAAATCACTTTCAGTTTTTGCTCCATACACTCCTGACCCTAATGAAACCAACTCATTATATCCTCCAAAAATTACTGCTGAAAAATCGTCAGAATTATAAATTTTATCAACACCTTTTGTCGCATTTCGGAAAATATATGAATTTGAAATATCCCAGCCATAACCTATTATTCCATTTAAATTTGTATTTGAACTTGAATATCCTATTGATATTGATGGATTTAAATTTCTCCCTTTCGGCAACCAAATTTGATAATTAAATGTTGAAGCTCCCGTGAAAAGATCAGTTTCATATTTGCCCTGAAATCCTTTCAAAAAATCTAATGGATTCTGAGGTTCTGGATTTTGTGGTGGAATTTCTGTTGTTGGGGTTGGATCTCCTTCTTTTATAGCTGGATCTTCGTCTCCTGTATCTGTTTTATCTTTTATTTCGTCTACTTTTTCTTTCACTTTTTCTTTTAAATCTGTTTTATTTTTAGTATTTTCTGAATTTTCTATTTTATTCGAATCAACAATTTCTAGATTTTCTTCTTTTATGATTTCTTTATTTTCTTTAATTATCTCATCTTTAACTTTCGCCGCCAACACAACAGCACTATTGCCAATCAATAATTGCAAGATAATAGTTACTGAAACGAATTTTGTAAATAATTTAATCATATTTTAGACTATTCTCATAGTGCGCAATCTCCATAATATTTAGTTAAAGAAGTCGCTGTATCATAACTTGACACGCATTTATAAGCAACCGTCCATCCAGTACCATTATTCAACATCACACAATCATTCATGCCAATATAATTTGGCTGACTAAGTTGATGATAAACATATATATAATCAGGTAATCCATCTCCATTTAAATCAATATTAAAATCAGTATAATAAGGTGAAAAACTAGATGTACTTTGTGCTGATACTGGATTATAGCTAAATAAGGCTGTTGACCATGGTGCGTTATTTTTAAAAGTTGTTGATGTCTTCCATGTGTTATAATTATCTAAACATGTTGGATTTGGTATGTTAGTACTTGCTTGAGCTAATGCTTCTTCATTTATTTTTGTTTTTTGTAAATTAAGTACTGGCAAAACTAAAACAATAGACAAAGTTATTATTGTTAGAATTATGTAATTTCGGTAAGTACGCATATTTAGAAAATTAATGAATAAATTATAAAATAAGTAACAAATTCACTTTGAATATATTTTCTACTCTAAAAATATTTTGTCTATACATTTTTTTAAAAAACTCTGATTTTTTAACGTTTTTTTTAATGATAAATTCATGAAAAGACCAGAAATGGAGAAAAATTATCTTTTATCCCCCAACCAAATCCATCTTTCAGTCTTACCATCAATCTCTTTAATTATACTTTCAATTTCCTGAGAAATTTTTAAGGCTTCAAGGTAATTAACAGACCCAAGTTTTTCCGTAAGTTGATTTTTCTTTTTTTCCAAAATTGCAATTTCTTTTTCAAGTTTTTTAATTTCATTTCTTTCAGCACCAGTTAATTTATTTTTTTTATTATTTAAAATTTCTTCTTTTTCTTCTTTAATCATTTTAAAATCATCCTTTTCATTTTCTTTGTTTTGTCGATACTCAGAATAATTACCAATAAAATCTTCTATCAAACCTTCCCCTTTAAACACAAACAAATGATGCGTAAGTCTATCCATAAAAAACCGATCATGAGACACAATCACCAAACATCCCTGAAATTGTTCCAAAAAGTCCTCCAAAATATTCAGAGTCACAATATCAAGATCATTCGTTGGCTCATCCAATATCAAAAAATTTGGATTATCCATCAAAATTCGCAGTAAATTCAATCTTCTTTTTTCCCCTCCACTCAATTTCGAGACAAAATTATATTGACTTTCCTCATTAAACAAAAATCTCTCCAAAAGTTTACCAGCACTAATTTTTTTACCATTGCTAAGCGGAATAAATTCAGCAACTTCTTTCACAACTTCAATCACTCTTTTATCTTCATTCAGCTTCATTCCAATCTGGCTATAATAGCCAATTTTAACAGTATCACCTTTAATAATTTTTCCGCTATCTGGCTCCTGAATACCAGTAATTATGTCCAAAAAAGTTGACTTACCAACACCATTAGCTCCAATTATTCCAAGCCTATCCTGATGCCGGAATTTATAACTAAAATTTTTCAAAATATCTTTCGTTCCATGCTTTTTATTTAAATTATAAAACTCAAGTATTTTTGCCCCCATCCTTTGTTCCCTAAGATCCAATTCCACGTTTTTCTCCAGGATTTTTTGATGTGCAATTTTAGCAATTTCATGAAAATCATCAATCCTAGCCTTGGATTTTGTACCCCGAGCTTTGGGCATCCTGTTCATCCAGTCCAATTCTTTTCTATATAAATTTTTTGCTTTGGCTATCTCTTTATTTTTATTTTCCAGACGCTCTGCTTTTTTTTCTAAAAAATACGAATAATTGCCTCGATGTTCATATATTTTTCCTTCATCAAGTTCAATAATTTTGTTGCAAACTCTATCGATAAAATATCGATCATGGCTCACCATAAAAAGCGTAATATTTGACTGTTTGAAATATTCCTCAATCCACTCTATCATTGCAACATCAAGGTGGTTGGTTGGTTCATCTAGAATCAAAAAGACAGGTTCAGCAATCAACATTTGAGCAAGTGCTAATCTTTTTTTCTCCCCACCCGAGAGCAAAGCAATTTTTGCACTCAGGTGATCAATTTTTAATTTTGCTAAAATTTCTTTAACCTTATGCTCAAAATTCCAGGCATTTAATTCATCCATTTTTTCCATGGCTTCATGAATAATTAAATTTTGATCAGGATTTTCAAAAGCTTGATTATAAGCTTTCACCGCCTTGACAATTTCATTATCAGTCTGAAAAATTGACTCGCTAATGGTTAAGTTCGGATCAAGGTTAGACTCTTGGCTCAAAAAAGCGATTTTTAAATGTTTAGACAAAATCAATTCACCGCTATCCGGATCGCTTAATCCCATAATCATTTTAAACAAGGTAGACTTGCCACTGCCATTTCTGCCAATCAGAGCCACTTTATCCCCTTCATTAATTGATAAAGAGATATCATTAAACAGAATGTTTTCTCCAAAACACTTTGATACATTTTTTATTTGAAGATATGACATTTTGATTTTTAAAAGCTTCAATCACAGAATAACAGAAAAAAAAATTAGTTACTATCATTAGGATCTCCATCATCAGGATTTTTATCCGTTCTTTGAAGTAACTTTAACTCTAACCTTTGTGATGGTTTTGGATGTATAAGGCTAGCACCCTGTTGCTCTGGCTCTGGTTCTGTTTTTCGTGTAATTGACGATTTACGACGTTTAGAATTCCACTTGTTAGTTTTCTCATGACTTGCTTTTCTCATCTCTTCAACTCTCTCTTCAGGAATTCGGAAAGCTTGAGGTAATTCTTTTAATTTACGAACTCCGCATATTCGTGTTATTGCCTGATGATATTGATGCGCAGTAATTTCTATTTTTTTCTTGTCTAAAGTTTGCAATATAGCTTCATAATTCATCCCTTTCAAAATCAAATCTCTAATAATCGCCCTTAAAATCGTATCTTCATTTATATTGTTTAAAAACCCGCTGAAATTATATGCTTGAACAGCATTATTATATATGACACTTAAATTTGAATATCCTTTCCCTATATATTCACCCCTTCCATTCATAATACTATCCAAAACCTCCATAAACAAAACTTCAGTCACAAAATGACTATTTTCTTTAGGTCCTAACACACCTGATTCTCGCATTTTTGCCACTATTTCTTTTCTAGTATCAACATCTCTGCTAACTGAAACGGTTTCTTTTATCAAAATAATTAAAACTGCATACACTCTATCTCTTATAATTTTTTTCAAAATAATTATTGCTGGATCTTCATCTGTAGCCTCAGCCGAAACAAAAGCTTGAAATACTGTCTGTCGGCAAGTATCCAATACTGCTGTTACAACTTCATCAATTTTTTCTACTCGAAATTCATCCACTTTTCCTATTTCTTTTTTTATCTCTTTATCAACCGGATTTTTCAAAAATAAAGGCATAAGAAATTATTTTTACACATTTTTTGACAAAAATCAAAAATATTCTTGCATAAGTTAAATAAAAAAGCTTAAATATAAACTTAAAATTTAAATATAAAATATGACTTTAGCTGAATTTCACTTTGACCAAAATGGCTCATTACCAGATTTTACTGAATTACAAAAAACTGATCTTAGCGCTGAAGTAAAAGAAATGGTTGATGATGCAAAATCAAAAATTACAAATATATTATCATCTCCTACAACTCAATCTCCATTTGCCAGATTAATGCAAATTTCAAAACTATACTTTGATGTTGTTTATAAAAATAGCATGCCTCAGATATTAGCAATGTTAGCAAGAGACCCTACAAAATCAAAAACATATTCAGAAATCAATCAAATGATTGATGAATTCACCTCATGGTTTTTCCAAAATCAAGATTTACATAAGTTATGCAATTCCATAAATATAGAAAAAAATATTCCTCAAGCAGAACAAGAAAAAACACAAAGAATATTAAAATATTATTTAATATCATTTCAAGAACGAGGCTTATCATTAAATCTAGAAGTCCAAGAACAACTAAACAAAGCGAGACAAAAATTAGCTCATTGGCAATCAGAATATCAAGGCAATATGTTAACTGCAGGTAGAAAATTAGGATACAAACCAACCGAAGAACCACTGCAATGGTGTCCAAATACTCCAGATAGACTAAAAGAACTAACAATAATTAAAGCTAGCCAATATGATGCAATAAAATATTTAACATCAGATAAACAAAGAAGAGAACTATTTGAAATGCGTTATGGATTAGGATCTACTACTGTTCATGATCAAGAAGAAGTAGATAAATCTGAGTTTGAATTAAAAGCAAATCCTGATGTAAGGAAAGCAATTTTAAAAACAGCTCATCAAGTTGCAACTCTTCTTGGTTTCACAAATTATGCAAGTTTAGCAATGATACATCGAATGTTTAATAGTCCAAAAGAAGTATTAACTGAACTACAAGATATTGTTGATTATTTAGGGAATAAACTATCAGGAGCTGTTGATAAATTAGAAGGATATTTAGAAGCAGGCCAGTCAATTGATAATACAAATCTTGATTTTGCTTTAACACGCCATGAAGAAGCAGATAGTGAAGCAAGTAAAGGTATAGAAAAATATTTTGAATTTAATAATGTACTTGAAAAAGGTATTATGGAATATTTGATCAAAGAAAAACATGGATATGAATATGAAAAAGAAAAAAATCCACATGGTCTATGGGATCCAGATGTAATATCATATTACGTCAAAGATCAATCAGGCAAAAAAATTGCCAGAATATTAATTGATCCTTTTTATAGAGAAAATAAGGCAAATACATGTATGACTACAGGAATAGCAAGCAGAACAGAAGAAACTATTCCAACAATTATAACATTTTTTAATTTTACCAAAAATGAAGATGGTAAATGTTTTTTGAGACCATGGGATATTGAAAATAAATTACTCCATGAATTTGGACATGTATTTAATAACTTCACTGGGGGATCAGAACATCCCGAACTTGATGGAGCAGAATCCATAGCTCAATTATCATCTGATGGAATTGAAGTGGCATCATCAAGTTATCAGGCAGTAAGATATGACCCTGAATTTATTAGAAGAATAGGTGAACATCATGAAACAGGGATTCCAATACCTGAAAATTTAGTACAAATTGCAATTCAAAGAAATATAGATACGGAAGGATTAAGAATATTAAGACAAACTATAAGATCAATTGTTGATTTAAAACTATACTCTGATTATCCAAATTCAGGTAAAGATTTAACTGGATTTATAGAAGATATAACAAATGAAATATTAAATTATCTGCCACCAAAAGTAGCCAAAGCGGTAAAAGATGATGAAAGATTTCATGACATTGGACTGCATCATATTTATATTAATCAACTCTATATGGCAGGATTATATGCTTACGTTATCCCATTCATACAATCTCAATTAATAGCCAAAAAACTCAAAGCTTCAAATTTCAGCCCTGAAATATTCAAAGGATTAGAAGCTAAATTATTATCACAAGGTGCTATAAAAAGTACTAAGGAATTAATTGAAGCTTTCTTAGGTGAAAAAATAGATTCCCAAAAAGCAATTGAAGCATGGTTTGAAAAATAAAAATTTTCATTCTGCCAACTGCCATCTGCAAATTGCCAATTAGTTCATCATCCTCTCCAACACCTCTTTCACTTTTCCAGGATTTGCTTTACCTTGAGATTTGGCCATTATTTTACCAATGAAAAAAGCTATAACAGATATTTTGCCTGATTTGTATTGTGCAACTGGACCTGGATTTTCAGAAATAACCTCCTTCACCCATTTTTCAAGATTATCGTCTGACGAATTATCAATAAGACCTTTTTCTTTAATAATCTGATCCACATTTTTTCCTTCATTAAACATTATTTCAAAAATCTGCTTGCCAATATTGTTATTAATTTCACCTGATGAAATTTTTTTAATTAAATCAGCTAAATTTTGAACTGAAATTTTTATCAATTTAATATCACCAATATTCTGAACTTTCATCAAAGCAAGCATATTTGTTGTGATATATGAACAAGATCTTTTGGCATCTTTTGATAATTTTGTAACTTTTTCATAAAAATCAGCCAAATCAGAATTATCAGTCAAAATTCGAGCATCAACCTCTGACATAGAATAATCCTTCATAAATCTTTCTTTACGATCAGTTGGAAGTTCTGGTAATTGTTTTTTCAAATTTTCAACATAATCTTTCTCAGTGTAAATTGGTGGTAAATCAGGCTCTGGAAAATATCTGTAATCATTAGCTTCTTCCTTTGTTCTCTGCGAAACAGTTATAGATTTCACATCATCAAATCCACGTGTTTCCTGAATAATTTTTTCATTTTTGGAAATTAAATTTTCCTGCCTTTCAAATTCAAAATGAATTGCTTTTTCAAGTGATCTGAATGAATTGAGATTTTTCACTTCAACTTTTGTTCCAAATTTTTCTGTACCTTTTTCTCTCAAAGAAATATTTAAATCAAATCTCATTCCGCCTTTTTCCATATCACAATCAGCCGATCCAACATATCTCAAGATCTTCTGTAATTCTTCAGCATAAGCAACAGCTTCATCCGCACTCCTTATATCTGGTTCTGAAACTATTTCCATCAAAGGTGTTCCTGATCTGTTATAATCACACAAAGTTCCACCTGCAACATGGGTTAATTTCCCAGCATCTTCTTCCAAGTGCAAACGTGTGATTCCAATTCTTTTTTTCTCACCATTCACCAATACATCCAAATATCCTTTGATAGAAACTGGATTATCCCACTGCGAAATCTGATATGCCTTAGGTAAATCAGGATAAAAATAATTTTTACGATCAAATAAACTTTTTTCAGGAATCGAACAATGCAATGCCAATGCCGCCTTAATTCCCTTTTCCAACGCTTCTTTATTCAGCACAGGCAAAACCCCAGGAAAACCCATACAAATAGGACAAACCGTAGAATTTGGCGCTTTCCCAAAAAAATCATTACTGCATCCGCAAAACATCTTAGATTTAGTCGAAATCCTAGCATGCACTTCAATCCCAATTACCATTTCATAATTTGACATATTGGTAAAAAATTATATAATTGCTTCTTAAAAAACTCCTAAAAGACATTCAAATCTTAAAAGACTTTTACAAAGTTCTCAAGTAAAATATGAATCAATCCTCTGAAAAAATCGCACCAGACATAATTGGATCAGAAATATGGGTAATAGATCTTTTTAATTTACTGCACGGAATAAACGGGGATCGTCCCACGGAAGAGGCTGTACAAGAATTAATGTTAGAACTATTAGAAATAGTACAAAAAAATCGCTTAGCACTACAACGGGTATACCTGGTATCAGATTTTAAATTTCTTTGGTCAATATGGACTCCTGGTTTCTGTGAATTAGTTGAGCCACAAATTCATGAACAAACAGGCAATGGTCAAATTGCCGATACAATTTTTTGGGGTATGATTTTACAAACTAGACCACCTGTTATAGATTTAACAAAAAAAGTGTTAGTTATCACTAGTGATGAGGAAATAAAGACACAAATCCCAATGTCTCATGATTTTTTGAAGAAACAAGGCAGATATGATATTGGCAATGGAGGACCGTTAGTTGTATCTCGTCATATTTTCGCAAGAGAAATGAAAAAACTATTGGGACCAAAAACAGATGATTTTATCGTTTGGGAATATGAGCCGCAACAATCAGTTGAAAAAATTTTCAAAAAAAGTAAAGAAAAAAGAGCCGATGCCGCAGCCAAATTTCGAGGCAAATTACCTAAAAGATATAAAGGAGATATGAGATGTAAAATGTAAGGTCATGTGGTGCATTTTATATAAGCATCTAAAAAATCATTTGGCCCTAAGGCTGCTTGAAATTGTTGTTGATCGGAAGAATCTAGAAATCTGACAAGTATTATATGTGTATTCCTTTCGGTAGTAATTTTACGAAAACTATCCGCATATTTGCTATCTTTCATACCCTGATCTTGCGAATGTAGCCATCCATCGAAAGGGATTTTTTTGCCGGTATTTGTATCGGCTACTACTATCAAGCCTTCATGTTGTGATAAAATATTTTCCAACTCTATATATTGAGCAAGGCTTGTTGTTCTACCTTCTATCACCTCACTTGCTGAAAAATATGCTGATATAAGATGAAGAATTTCGCGAAACTTTGCTTCGGTTGGAGTAATAACATCAACAATCATAACCGGCTTATTTAACCGTTCTAATTTTGTGCTTAATCTTATTAGTACTGATTTTAAAATCTCACCATCATCTGACGTGATTCTTTCAATTTTTTCTTCTAATAAACCAGGATCATAATTAGCATTTTCCATATTTAATTTTTAGTTAGTAAGTATATCTTTAAAAAAATTTGCCTATAAGCTTAATACATGGTATGATTACATCATTATCATTAACCACCTAAGCATGGAACATCTTTCTGGAAATACTGCAGAAGAGAACGTAGTTTTTATAACACAATCTTCCCAGCACAGATCTAATGAAGATATCAAAGCCGAATGGGGACTTAATAGTCAAGATATTTTAGATAGAGAAATAAATCTGAAAGCCAAACAAATAATAGCTTTAACCCTTGCTTTATATCACAAAGAAGGCTTCAAAATCAAACCAGATATAAATCCTAGTGTTAACACCATTTCAAATAGAGATTTATTTTCAAAATTGGTAGAGAACTTTAAAGCCGGAGAAACAGATAAAATATATAGCCTAAGTGATGATGAATTATATTCAGCCATACAGGGATTAATATCTTGGATAGAAGGGAAATTAGATGCTGGAGGGCCATTTCCCAGCAGTATTCAAGATCGTGCTTGTGTAATGTTAGAATATGCAGAAACTGCTGGATTTGAACAGTTTATAAACTGGCTTGCCTCTACACTCAAGCATTTAGCTATAAATGAAATGCCATATTTGAATGAACTGTTCAACTGATAATTCACACCAGCCCTTTCATCTTCTCATTGGCAATTTCGTGATAAGGACTTAAATTTAGTATTTGTTGATAAAGTTCTTTCGCTTTAGGCATGTCTTTATCTTGCTCCGCAAAAAAAGCCAACACTAAAATTCCGTCAATATCTCGAGGCTCATGCTTTACCCATTTTTCATATTGCTGTCTAGCTTTGACTTTATCTCCCATTTGTTCGTAAATCCTTGCTAAATTAATAAATCTTTCCTTACGACCAGAATCAACTTGCAGCGCCTTCTCATAGGCTATCGCCGCTTTAGCCAAATCACCCTTCACATAATAACAAAGACCTAAATTAGTAAAATAAACTGGATTAAAGGATTTTTGCGTGAGCATTTCATAAATACTTTCCGCTTTATCAAATAGTTGTTTTTCTATATAAACTTTAGCCAACCTATGATATATAACTGGGCTTTGATTAGACAGTAGTAAATCAGTCAACATAAGTTCAGCCTCATCAAATTTCTGAGCTTTTATTAAAAGATCTATAGTTAGCAAAATTTGACTTACATCATCGCTCTTAACAATTTCAGAGTTATCATCTAAATCCTGCAACCTGTTATTTTCTTCAAATTCACTATTATTATTTTTCTCCAAAGTTTCTTTCTTCTGCCAATCAAGTTGTTTTTTTATCAAAAGATATCTTCTCCAAAAAACGAACACCAAAAGTAAGACGCTAACAATTGCTAAAACTAGATACATCATTGCTAAATTTTACTAAAAAATACCAAAAATTCACTATTTAATCCTAACAGATCTAGAAAGTTTTTTCCACTCCATGCTTAAATTCTCCAAAACCAGTCTGGTATTAATATTTCCCTGAATCCTATCTTTTGCTTCAATGATCAAATAATTAAATTGAGCCAGATCCAGCTGTTCCTTATTGACTTTTTTATAATTCAACAATTCCCATAATTCCAAGAAATCCATAACATTCTGTTTATTTTCAGCCAATTGCTCGAAATAAGGCCATAATTTATTAAATTCCAAATTTTTAAAAAATTGTTCCAAAACCTTAACCATTTCTTCATAAAAATCAGAATATTCACTGTCAAAAATCAATTTATATAACTTTGCCGGTCGGCCGGCAGACCAAAAAATATATTGATCCAATTTATTTTTATCTCCAACCGTTGTCACAGAATCAGCAAAATTGCATAGTTCAGATTGATTTAAGGGCTGAAATTGTAAGACTCGCACACGTGATATAATGGTCTCCAGAATTTTTGAACTATTACTGGTAGTTAACAAAAAAACCACTTGGCTGTTAGGCTCCTCCAACGTTTTCAAAAAAGCATTAGCCGCTTCCAAAGTCATTCTCTCTATATTTTTAATCAAGACAATTTTATATTTTAAATCTTTACTCAAATTCGTACTCACACAAAGATTTCGAATCATTTCAATTTTCAGACTTTCCCCCAGATCATCGCAAATCACAATATCGCTATAAATCGTTAAATTGGCCTGTCCATCAATTCCATTAATTTGCCTGGCAAAATTCTTAGCCACTGTAAATTTACCAATGCCTCCCAATCCAGTGAAAAGATAAGCATGAGAAATATTATTTTGGGTAATATCATTTTGAAGTTTTTTCTGTTGAATTTGATGTCCAAAAATCATATTTAAGTTATGAATTGCAAATTTTCATTCTCTGTTGCCCTCCTCCTTCAGCCCTTCCACCACTTTATCAACATTTACAGAATGAGAACCTTTCATCAAAATCAAATCGCCTTCTTTAACAAAATTTCTCAAAAATTCAGCCGCTAAATCAGAATTTTCAAACGCAAAATACTGTTGGCTACACTTACTCTGCCATCCTTGTGTCAACAAATCAGCTGAATGACCAATCGCTACCAAAATATCCGCACAATCAGCCGCCAAATTCCCGATTTCAATATGCTTCTTTTCGCAATATTCGCCTAATTCGTTCATGGACCCCAAAACCGCAATTTTTCTGGAAGATTTCAAGGTTTTCAACAAATCCAAAGCCGCAGCAATAGTTTTAGGTGAAGCATTATAAGTGCTATCCAAAATAACAGAATGATTAATCCCCTGAATTTTGGTCATGCGATGTTCTGGCAATTGAAAATTATTCAAAGCTTGAATCGCTTCATCTAATCCAATCCCCAAAGCCAAAGCTCCAGCAATAGCCGCATTCAGTACCAAAGCATGAAAACTACCTAAAATTGCAAATTTACCGACTCTGGTCTCATTTTTAAAAATAAATTGAATTTCCAAACCTTCAACCGTACTCGCAATGATATTAGATTTCAAATCAGCCACGATATTTCTTTCTCCAAAAGTCAAAATCTGGCATTGCAAATTTTTTACTTCTTCAGCAATATATTTATCATCAATATTAAGAACGGCTGTCCCTTTCTTATCTAAAGCATATACTAATTTCTTCTTCTCGTCCCAAATATCTTTTTCCGTAGCAAACCCAAATTCCACATGATTCAAAGTAATACCAGTTACAATCTGTAAATCAGGCTTAATCACTTTCAGAATCAAATCCATATCTCCAGGTTTATCCACCCCTAATTCCAAAATTAACTTCTGATAGTGTTCTTTGGAAAAAAACGCATTCCAAAATCCTTTGATAAGAATTTTAAACCAAGCAACAACTGAATGACGACCGTCTACTTTACCCGTATAGCTAATCTCCAGTAAATCCAAACTGACTCCATATTCGGTATTTAAAGCCCCTCGATTTTTACGAACCACATATTTTGACCCCAAAATCATAGCCAAAGCATCTCGAGTCGAAGTCTTGGCATAACTGCCAGTAATACCTATAATTTGAGGTTTAATCCTCCACAGTTTTATTCTCACAAAAGTTCTTAAGAAAAAAAACACTAGTTTCCTAAAAAATTTTTGCATGAAAAATATTTAATATGTAAGAACTTGCCTTGCGAAAGGCCATCAAGAACGGTAACTTATTTACAGAATAAATTACCATCGAAACTATGAAAATAAAATTCCTCTATGCTCTCCTAATTTTATTTATTTTATTTTCTGTTTCGTGTAGTCATACTAACACAAAAAATTTATCTTGTAACGACAAAGATTCCATTATGCAAACCAACTGCCCAAAAATTGTCGACACCATCGCCATTATCAGAACTAACTATGGCCAAATGAGCTTCAAACTGTTTGCTTCTCTAACGCCAGAAACGGTGAAAAATTTTCAATTTCATGCGGACAAAGGAAATTACAACCAGACAGTTTTTCATCGTGTTATTAAAAACTTCATGATTCAAGGTGGCGATATTGAACATAAAAATGGTTATGGCGGATATAGTTACAAAGGTCCAAACACCAGCTTCAACGACGAATTCAATCCTGACTTAAGAAACATCCGTGGCGCTCTCGCCATGGCCAATAGTGGCCAAAATACAAACGGCAGTCAGTTTTTCATCGTACAAAAAAATGCCTTATATCTTAATGGCAAACACTCGGTTTTCGGACAACTATATGAAGGCGAAAAAGTGCTTGACGCTATTGCCAACCTTCCCACCGATGAAATGGACAAACCATTAAAAGACGTAATAATAGAAAAAATCGAAGTCAAGAAATTTCAATAGCTACATGCTTTTTGGATTGATACAATGTTGCTTGTTTCCATAGTAGCTCAAATGATTCTAAATAACCTTGAGAGACAGCTTTATTATAGATTTGAATAATTACAATTTCTTTGGTGTAAATTTCAATTGAGACCATTTCCGGAGTAATTCTAGTTAAAGTTGGACTAGACAAACCTATTTTTAAGGTTTTCAATTTAGTATTTTTCTCGCAAGCAAATTTTTCTTTAAAAGCTTTAGAAGTCGAATCAGGAGAAATTTGCCATTTTGCAACTTTATATTTTTTCAGCAAATCAACATAATTTCTATACCAATCAGCCACCGCTGAATAAAAACAATCCCCTTCTGCCCCCCCCAAAATTCTCATAATTTTATCATACCTTGTGGCAATTTTCACTAAAGTTTCTAAATTACTTATAAATCCAGAATGCCCATACAAAATTTTCACCTCCAATTCTTCTTCTGCACTTTTTTGTAATTTTTGAAGTTCCGGAATAATAGATTTCACTAAATGTTCTTTTTCGCTTATTAAATCCAAAAAAATATTAGGATTAGAAGCTTGAAACTTTTTAATGTTTTTAACATATACAAAACTAGCTAATTTCAAGTCCACTAATTTATCCAAAGCATTATAAACAATCATTCTATGCAATTTACTTTTTTTCACGATCTCGCCGGCTTGCGTTAAACCTAATGACAACAAAGCCAAGTAAACTTTTACTTCATTTTTATTTAGGCCTAAAGTTTCAAGAGCTTTTGTTAAATCCATAATGTCATAAAAATATGTTGACAATATTTTAATTTTATCATAAAATTTTTTCTTAAGCTATCATAAAAATTTTATGACAAATAACAATCAAGAACCGCCAAAATTTATGCAAGGCGCTGTGTATGATAGTCATACCAGGCTATGGACTATAAAAAATGATATTGCAATACCAGAAATTACTGCTAATGAAGTTTTATTAAAAGTAGACTTATGTGGCGTATGCGGAACAGATAGAAAAAAAATTTTATATAATTTAAAATCGGGACCGAGAATTTTTGGACATGAAATAGTGGGAACGATAGTAAGAACTGGATTTAATGTAAATCAATTCCAAACAGGAGAGAAGGTTGTGATTTTTCATCATGTGCCATGTGAAAATTGTGAATTTTGCGAGCAAAGAATGTTTGCTCAATGCGCTACCTATCAATCAATCGACACCAGTGCTGGATTTGGGGAGCCTTCAGGTGGAGGTTTTGCGGAATACATTAGAATACCAAATTTAGTGGTGCAAAAAGGTATTATAAAAATCCCCACAGAAATTTCATGGGAAGAAGCGGTAAACATCGAACCTTTAGATTGCGCTTTAAAAGGTGTACAAAAAGCAAAAATTAACGAAAAAGACACTGTGGCAGTAATAGGAATGGGATTTTTTGGACATTTAATTAGTCAACTTTGTCATTATTGCAAAGCAAAGACAATTTATCCTGTCGATATAAGTGAACAAAGATTTTCCGTACCTTGTCGATCACCTGAAGTGTTTTTAAAACAAGTTGAACATGGGCAACACCTATCTAGTCCCAATAAAGTATTTGTGGCGGTAGCAAATATGGGTGCCATTCTCACTGCCATGCAAGGTGTACAACCTAGAGGCACTGTCATTCTCATGCAGGATTTAATTCCTGAAAACGAAATTTTAAATAGATTATCGCACCATGAAATATCTTTTAATGTAGAATATAAAAAGCAAAGTGAAAACATAAAAACAAAAGTGTTTGACTCACTACCAGGCACAGAAATAACGCTACATCTTCCTGATGTGCGAATTAGTGATGATGATATGTTCTTAAAAATTTTAAAATTGATTGCTCAAAAAAAACTCTTTGTCATTAGCAGCTACTCATCTTCTGGTACAGGACATTTAGCCGCAACTCTTATGTTTCAAAAACTCGTAGATATTTCAAAAATTATGCAAGAAACAAGATATATTTCACTAGCAAACCTTCCAGAAATCATTAATATCCCCGGACAAAAGCATGTTATTAAATATGATTAATCACCCCATCACTTTTTCCACCACTTTATCAAAAACTTCTGGATTATTAAAAGCCAAGTCAGCCATGATTTTCCTATTAATCCTAATGTTTTTCAAAGTTGCTTGATAAATAAATCGGCTGTATAAAACGCCTTTATCTTTCAAAACCGCATTTAATCTGCTGATCCAAAGCTGTCGAAATGATCTTTTTTTAGCGCGACGATGCGCAAAAGCATGCAAACCAGCTTTCATGACGGCTCTTTTGGCCTCTCGATAAAGTTTACTGCGTCCGGCACGATATCCTTTTGCCAGTTTTAGAATTTTTTTATGGCGTCTTCTTTGGGTAACACCTCTTTTTACGCGAGTCATTTTATAAATTTTAGATTTTAAATGTTAATTATTCTGTCGCACCAAAGCGCGAGTCAAAATTATTTTTTTACCTAAATTAAATCATTTTTTTAAGAGCCCTAGCCATGGCTGAAGATACTGCCACTTTCTGAGGAATACTCTTCTGGCTCTTTGACTTATTGCAAAGCAAGTGATTCCTAGCCGCTTTTTGATAATAAAGTTTTATTTTACCTTTGCTTTTTTTTACTTTTATTCTTTTTTTTACTCCCGAGTGCGTTTTATGTTTCATATAAATATATTAATTTTTGCGAGGGTTTAGGATCATGAATACGTTATAACCCTGAGATTTAGGCATTTGTTCTACTTGTGATAATTCCTTCAGTTTTTCAGCAAAAACTTGTAATTTTTCAATCGCCATATCTCGATAAGCAACTTCTCTGCCTTTAAGGATCAAAGCAACTTTCACTGGATGAGCGGTTTTCAAAAATCTTTCCGCCTGAGCCACTTTGACATCGAAATCATGATCACTAATGGCAATACTCAAACGCAAGCCTTTGATCTCATTAGTCTTTTGCTTATTTTTATTCTTCTTTTCTAACTTCTTTTGTTTATAGACCAGCTTGCCATAATCCTCAATCTTACAAACGGGCGGGTTATCATTCGGCGAAACTTCAATCAAATCCAAACCGGCTTCTTCAGCTTTCAGCAAAGCTTCTTGTAAGTTGACAATACCAACCTGTTCGCCTTCTTCTGAGACAAGGCGTACTCTTGGAGCTCTTATCTGCTGATTTATTCTGAAGTGCTTTGAAATATATCAAAAGTTAGAAAAATAAAAACTTTTTTTTAAAGCTTGGTAAGTTTATTAAAATATCATTATTGAGTCAAGTGAATCAATCTTTTTTCCAAGATCCTAAAACAGGATCAAGCGGAAAATGGTTTGAAGGAATAATTTTAAAAATTCATGAAAAGACCAGAAATGATGGATGTTTTTGTCTACAAGTCATACCAGCGAAGGCTGGTATCCAGTAAACATACTTATTATTTATGGATAAAACTTATT
>MFXK01000040.1 GCA_001788835.1 Candidatus Peregrinibacteria bacterium RIFOXYB2_FULL_33_20 | reverse complement strand
TTGAAATATACTCCATCCTGTTCTTGATATCCTTGTATTACAGCCTGAGCATATGCTTTCAAAACATATTTAGCATACCAAGCTGATAAATCAATGTCTTTGAATGGATTTGCATAAGTTTCATCCCCAATCTTTACATCACCTGCTTTATATAAAATTTTAACCGCCTCAACTCTATTTACTTTATTATCTGCTTTAAATGTATTACCTTCATATCCTCCCACAATACCTAATTCATAAGCTGTTAATATATAATCATAAGCCCAGTGATCTTTTGTAAGATCAGTGAAAGGATTTGTTATTTCATCAGTAGATAAAGAAATTCCATATAAATTCATTGCCAGTTTAAGTAATTCAGCTCTTGAAATTTCATTATCTGGACAGAAATTGCCTTCTTTATCGCATCCTTTTACAGCACCTTCTGCATATAACTCCTTAATATAATTTTCAGCCCAATGACCTTTATAATCGGCTGTTGCTGGGATTTCGTAAGTACTTTCTGTTGTTATAGATAATGATTCAGATCCGGTTGTTATTTTTGAAAAATTTTCTTTATTTGTTGATGATGCATTTTCAGTATTTTCATCTGTAATATCATCTAGGCTAAGTGTCCCTTTTGCTCCGCCATTACCATTACTTTGCGGTGTATCTCCAGGTTCATTTTCTCCCTCCTCTTCTTCACCTTCAGGTACGCCAACTCCAAAAACTGTTAAGTGGTCTGATTGGACTTGCAGAGTAATTTTATAGTCATAATAATAATCTGCATTATCACAAATATTTGCTATGGCTGTATCATAATCTATATCTTCAAAGTCCGTACCTGCTTCTGTTTGAATTTTAATTATTCTTGTTGTTGGCATTGATATCCATGTTTGACTTGAATCATCCCAATAAACAATTGAAAAAGCATATAAATCGTCACAGCTATTTAAATTACCATTATCTAAAAGATCTTCAATTTCAGCTTTTTCATAACTAAATGTTAAATCAAGATCAGATTGAAATTTGGTTTGAGCAACTCCCTCGCTATCATTTAACAAAATTTCTTTTGATTCAACTATATCAAGTCCATCATTAGCAACAGATGGTATGGCAATATCGCTTACACACAAAGTACCTGCCTGCGAATTATTACCAGAAGAATCATTATAGGCATTTGCTGGTAATTTAATTGAAGTATTTGTCCCATCGCTATCATCAAGTGTAATTGATTGTGATGGTACTGAGGATGTGCAAGCCTCATCTGCAAGAGTTGAATCAGATAGAGTATCAAGATTTAATGTTAAGCCAGAATCGCCGCTTTGAATACTTTCTTCTGTACCGCTATATCCATTTTTTGTCATTCCAGTTAAAGTCCATGTTTCTGAAGCCGGTACATACAAAGTAAATGTTCCATCTCCTTCAGATTTTGCGCTACTCCATTGTTCACCGCTAGTTGCCATAATCCACGCTCCCTCTACAATTGCGCCATCCCTATATACAGTACCAGTAACAGTTGAATCAGCCGAAGTAAGAGTAAAATCATAAGCACCAGATTCTACTACCGTAATTTTGTTCGAATTTGCGTATTTATCTTTTGCGGCAAACATCGTATAGCTACCATCCATTGCTACAAGTGAATAATTACCACTGCTGTCTGTTTTTGTACCATTAACTTTACTTGTAGACCCTTCAAACATACTTATACGAGCATTACTTACTGGATTTCCGCTTTCATCAGTAACTTGACCGTTTAAACTAATAATTGAATCAGTTAAACTTGATAAATCAAAACTAAGCGTTAAGTCTTCGCCTGATATTGTAAAACTTTCATCGTATGGACTGTCTGGATTAATTTCACCAAATCCATCTATATATAATTTAGCTTTATAA
Organism: Candidatus Peregrinibacteria bacterium RIFOXYB2_FULL_33_20; assembly: GCA_001788835.1. Taxonomy (GTDB): domain Bacteria; phylum Patescibacteriota; class Gracilibacteria; order UBA1369; family GWF2-33-10; genus GWF2-33-10. The sequence continues at coordinate 18,356 of MFXK01000040.1, read as the reverse complement.
GTTCCATCCCAGATTTCTATTGATTCCGTGGCAGATCCATCTGCCAAAGTTATTTCTTCCCACTTGCTTGAATCTATATCGGTATCAGTTTGTTTAAGAGTTAAATAAGCAATATTTACATCATTTGTAGCTCCTGTAACATTAATTGTCAAAGTTTGCAAAGCTCCTAAATCCCAATCCTGATTAGCTAGATCACCACTTGAAACATCCAAACATTCTTTTTTAGGTAATTCACCATAATTACCAGCCCAAGCATGAAGATTATAACAAGTTGAATCTGTATTTTTTGTAACTTTTACTGAAAAATTACCATCAGAATCTGTGCTAGCCCAGCTATTATTATAATTACTGGTATTAAGCCCTGTATCACTATCTACTTCTTCAGTCCATATACTTGACCATTGAATACCACCATCATTTGTTGAAATTTGTCCTGAAATAGTTCCGTAAGCACTTGGATCGTATTTGAAATCTTTTCCAGTAATTGTTGAGCTTTCAGCAACCGCAAAATCTGTAATATCAACTCCTGAAGAAGCTGGGAGATTGCCTCCATGTTGCCACTCGTAAGCCGAAACAGTTCCAGTTACATCATTGCCTCCTGGCACCCACAAAGTATAATCACCATTACTATCAGTTGAACTCCATTGAGATGTGCCATCTGAATCCCTGTAAGATATTGATGCCCATTGGATTGGCTGATCATCTTCATCCAAAACACGGCCAGAAATAGTTGAATCTGCCTGTCTAAATGTAAATGTTGCGCCATTAGACGGATTAAGAGTGCCATCTTCTTCTACACTTATTGATTTTTGAGCATTACCAAATCCCCATTGATATGCATATGCCGTATAATCTCCAGCGACTACTTTTAAAGTGGCTTGCCCATTTTGATCTGTTGTCCCCCATACGCTGAAACCATAACCTTCATCATAACTCCATGCTCCGATCGAAACCCCCATTAATCCATTCCCATCACCATCTAATACTGTAAATGGCAAGTTAATGTCAGCTGTTGTTAAATTGAAATTAACTCCAGTCATATCGCCAGTGACATTTACTGTTTGCGGACTTGGAGCTACAAATTTATTTTTATAATATGATTCATAAAGACCAACTTCAACTTTTCCTTCTGCAGTATAAATAGTAAATGGTGTAGTCCCATCATTTTGTAATGTTACAGTTGTATTTGAATAATTATATGTATCTTTATTATATTGCCAAATGCTAACATCTGTTCCAGCTAAATCAGTCCCATGGACAATCGTCCCAGAGATTGAATAATCCAAACTTGGTAAAGCGGAATTATAAGTACAGGTTTGCTCTGAAATAGAGATTGTACATGAAGAATAAGAAGAGTAATTATAAGTATATCTGCTGTTTGCTGGCGGATATGCGTAAAACCACCAAGTACCATTCTGGGCTCCTGTAATTTCCCAATTACCATTACTATCAGTTACAGCAGATTTACTGACTGGACCATATGCAGAAATTGTTGCTCCTTCTATTCCCTCACCATCTTCTGTATTTGCTGTTACTCGTCCACTCAAAGTACCAGTACCACTTTCAAGAATTGAAAATGCATATGATGCAAGAGGCCCTTCCAAATTTGCACCAAGATCTGTTTTTGTATATACATTGACAGTATAGCCTCCAGTGTTACTATACCAATCTATAGTACTCGGATCACTTGGATTAACAACATTCGCTAAATCAAAATATATATAATCACTTGCTTTAGTTACGGAATCAGCATCAACATCATCATCGGCGTCATAATCTGTCCAAAGAGTAAAAGTTGTTTTATTTTGGACACTATCATTATTTATACAATTATCATCTCCTGGACATGTTACATTATCTACTAAATCGTATGATTTAATCACTCCTTCGCTATAGAAATTACCATCTTCTTCATCATAAAGGCCATTCCAGCTTCCATTTATATCAGCATTATTATAACTACAAGTACTGCTATAAGTGCCTCCGCTACATGGTGTTTTCAAAATAACATCAGAAATGTCAAAACCGCTTGGCCATTCAATTTCAATTTTATATTCATTGCCTAAAGCTTTGTTAATAGGCATATAGAAAGAATAGCTTGTTGAGGCTCCTGCAGAACTATCGCTTGGATAAACAGAAGCTTTATTGTAATTATTATAAGTATCATATGTTGAACTTCCAGAAACAGTACCATTACTAGTTGTTGCTGATTCCACTTCTCCGGTAGATGAAATATAATCTGCATCAATATTTTGATTATTACTTCCCCTTACAGTACTTGCAGCTGTAATCGTGTAATCTGCTCCATTTGAACAATATAAACCAGTCACATGAAGTTCTTTATTATAATCATCATAAGTAAATGTTGCCCACGTGAGAGTTTGAGTTGAACTATCACATGTCAAAGTCCAATTAATATCATCTTCAACATCGCCTTCTTTCATTTCTCTATCAAAAGCAACGTATAAATTATATCCATCAAATGTAGACCAAGTAATTCTAGGTTGAGTTAAATCAATTTCTCCAGTTATAAATGAGATCTCATAATCGGAACTTAAATAATTTCCTTGACTGTCTTTTGCTTTTGAACTGTCTATAGTAAAAGTATATTCTGTATTTTCAGCCATATTTTGAGTCCCAAATACATATTTTAACGCATTAGATGATATGTCATATACCAAATCAGCATCCATTACTGCCGGTTCTATTGTAGCTCCATTATCGGTAATAAGTGATAATGGATTCATTGACTCGCTAAACACGAAATTTAATGAAGAACGTGATGGATCAACATTTGTAGCTTGATCATTTACACTTGAAGTCGAAACAGTTGGAGCAGTTGTATCAGTTGAAGTCCCGGTTTGGAAATAAAATCCAGAATAATCGCCAACTGACACTCCAAGAGCGCTTTCAACCTGGCTTTTCACTCTTAAATAATACCATTTATTTGAAGCTAGAGTGTTTTCTGTAGTTATATGAATTGTATAAGTTTCGCTATCATAAGTAACCTCACTTAATGTCGTTGTAGTATCATATGTCCAGTTGCTATCGCTATCATATTTCAAAGTATAATGATCAATATCTTCTACAGTGGCTTCATCCAGAGCTTCAGAATATTGGATACTAAAAGTTTGTCTATTTCTTGATACAGAAGTGGAATTTGGAGAATATTGCGTAATCCAAGGTGTTGTACCAGTTGTATAACTCCATGGTTCTGAAGTAAATTTAAGCGGTTCGCTTGGTCTGGCAATTGATATATCATCACTAGTTTCACTGTCATGGGCAATAGTGCTTGCAACTGCATAAACAATATATTTAGTGTTTTCCTGAATATAATTATATTCTCCAGCATTACTCCAATCATTATTATAAATAGCTTCAAGATTTGTTCTACTATCATAATATAAAGAATAATCAGTATCTTCTCCTTGAAAAGTACAACTTTCTCCACTGCTACATTCTTGATCTGCACTATTAATACGATATAAAGAAGACGAACTAAATCCTATATTTTCTGGTACAAGATAAAAATCAATGTGATCAATATTACTTGCACCTGTAGACATTGTATAATTTACAGTCATATCTTGTTTTGAAATATAACTGGCAACAACGTCCTCATCAGTAAAAATAACACTTGTTAAAGGCTTAATAGTACTAGCTACAATTGTTACCGGAGTTGTATTGCTCAAGGCATTACCTGCTAAATCTTTGAATTGAGTTGATGGAGTTACGGTTTTACCAATTAAATTAATATCTAAATTTTCATTTAAAGTAATTACTAAAGTATTTGGTCCCCAAAAATTCACATCAGGAGTCGATCCATAACTTGCGCCTCCTGAAAGTGCAAGTAAAAAACTTAAAGTGCTTGCATCTAGAGAATTTGTTGTCCCGTCAGCATCTTCACTTAAAACATCAATTGGTTCGCTAAATTGAAAAGCTATCTGATCGCCAATATCATTTGCCTGTCCATCTGTATCAGAAATAAGTTCAACTTTATCTAATGTAGGATCAATATTATCAAATCTCTTCTGACCATAAGCCCAATAATAAGAAGCATTTGGTAATGAATAATAAATCGGCCTATTTAATACGATTGTTGGACTCGAACCTAATGTAATAGTGATAGTATCATTATTTGCACCAGCTGTATTACTATAATCATAGCTTGGACTTGTACCAAAACTTAAAGAATTCCAATTTGAATCGTATTGGTAAATATACCAACTTGTTCCATAGGTGGTAATATATGAAAAATCCATACTTTGATTAAATACCATTCTAATTCTATCTCCCTCAGTTAATGTCCCGTCTAATAATTCCATTTTTAGACATTTTCCGGTTGATGATAAGGTTATATAGGATGAAGTAGCAGTAGTTATATTTGGCTGAGTACTGCCTGATGTTGTAACGTCTGTTATTGAGACTGTAAAACTTGAACTTGATGGAAGAGCTGTATTATCTGTATAAATGACAACATAAAAAATATCATCTTCACTTAGAGCTTCATCTACGTCCAAATCAATTGTAAATGCTCCATTTGATCCATAGTTCAAACTGTCTGCATCCAAAATAAGCTGTGTATCAGTATATCTTTCAAAAGTTCCAGCTATTCCATTTGATGAATCTTTCCAAACTTCAAACCCTCCATTAAAAATCCTATTATCTTCTAAAACATCAGAGCTAATAGCTCCAACATCAGCACTTGCACTACTATTTAAAACAACATCAATTGATTGTAAATCTTCACCAGCTTCAATTGCATTAAATTGAATTTTAAAAACTGGTAAAATTGTACTTTCAGTAACAGTTTGATAAGTTGATACAAGTGAAGTTATAGTAAGATTTTCTGTTACAGCAAATAATGTGCTTTTTAAAGCAAAAAATCCTGCTACAAAAATAGCAAGCGTTATAAAAAATAACGCAAAATATTTATTTTTCATATTTATTTTTGTTTTAGTTTTTAGAAAGATTTACGAAAAATATTAATAGTAAATCTTATAAGTTTATCATTTTTAAAAAGCTTATTAAACCATAAAACACGATAATTCGCTGCACAAAAACTTAATATATTTTATAATTTGACATGAATTTTACCGAAAATCAAGTTCAGGCAATTCAAAATACAGATGGTCCACATTTAATTATTGCAGGTCCAGGTAGTGGCAAGACAGCTGTTTTGGTTGAGAAAATTTTATACTTAATAAAAAAAGCCGATATTGATGTTGAAAATATTTTGGCTATTACTTTTACCAATAAGGCCGCTGATGAAATCATGGAAAGAGTCAAATTAAAGTTTGAATTTTTGGAAAATTTACCAAAAATATGTACTTTTCATAATTTGGCTTATCAGATTTTAAAAGAAAATTATAAAATTGTTGGGTTAGATCAAAATTTTCAAATTGCTTTGCAAAAAAATAAGATTCTGAGCAAAAGCCAGAATGACATTTCTTTTGATGAGTTAATAATTAAAGCGGTAGAAGTCTTAGAAAAAAATTTAAAAGTTTTAGGCAAATATCAGGAAAAGTATAAATATATAATGGTGGATGAATTTCAGGATACCTCTGACATGGAGGCAAAATTGATTAATTTAATTGCAAAAAAACATAAAAACATTTCTGTTGTAGGGGACAGTGATCAGGCTATTTATGGTTTTAAAGGAGCGAATTTAGAGAATTTTTTGAAATTTAAAGAAACTTATCCAGAGGCAGAAGAAATATTTTTAAATGAAAATTTTCGGTCAACACAAACAATTGTTAATGCCTCTCAGAAATTAATTGAAAATAACAAAAAAAGATTTTTGAAAAAAGCTAATACAAAAAATAAAATGGGATTGCCCATAAATTTAAACTATCTTGAAAATTCTTTTTGCGAAGCGAAATTTATCATTGAAAATATTGAAAAATTAATTGGCGGATCAGCGAATATTCATATCTATAAAAACACTGTTAATATAGATGACCTCCAAAATAACTATTCATTTAAAGATATAGCCGTTGTTTATAGGCTTAAGGCAATCGGTAAATTTTTAAAAAAATATTTTGAGGAAGCCTCTATTCCTTATGAGATTATTGGTGATGAAAGTTTTTTTGAGAAAGAGGAAATTTTAAAAGTTTTAGAGATTTTAGCGAAAATTGATAGCAATGAAGATCTAGTTAAGCTTGAAAATTTGAAAAAAATTTGTAATAAACTTCGTTTATCCAAACAGATAGAAAAAATAATTGAAATTTGCGATTTAAAGGCAATCTATGACCGAGAAGAAAATTTTCAAACTAGAACAAATAAATTTGATAATATTTTGCAGCTACAAAATATGGCAGTTGCATTTGATGAACTTGATCCAGCCACAGCAAGAAAAAGATTCCTAGAAAAAGCTCAATTATCTAAAAATGAAAATTTTGTTGATTTAAAAAGTGAAAAAATTAAATTGATGACAGTGCATTGCGCAAAAGGATTAGAATTCCCAATTATTTTTATTGTGGCGATGGAAGAAGGAATTTTTCCGTTTGTAAAAAAAAAGGCTCTCAGTTCTCTTAACTTTCTTGAAGAAGAGAGACGATTAATGTATGTGGCAATGACCAGAGCCAAAGAACGACTTTTTATAACTTATAGCAAAGAAAGGGGGTTATATGGTAAAAAAAACAAATCAAAACCTTCAAAATTCATTAGTGAAATTCCAGAAAAATTTATCAATTTTCAGGAAATTCGAAATAAGAGAGTATTGAAACAAAGAGAAAAGGATAGGCAGGGGACTTTATTTTAAAACGTTTTCTTATCGCAAGTGTCATTCCAGATTTAGTCTGGAATCCAGTGGAGGATATTTTTCGATAGTTGTGTCTCTTTTTTTGTATGTAGAATTAGTTAGAAAAAATAAGAAAACGCAATTTCATGATAGAATTTATTTATATATGAAGTCCATGCCTAAATAATGAATAAATTTACTGGATACCAGCCTTCGCTGATATGACGGCTGACGATAAATTTAAAATTTTTCAAACTATTTTCCGGTTGATCCATTTTTTCACCTTCCACAAATTTTCCTAAATTCACAGGTTCCGCACTTAGACAGATCAGATGTTTTGTCAAATTTGAGAGCGCGGATTTTTTGCATTGTTTCTTTGATAATTATTTTTAAATCTTCAATATCTTTTAAGTCTAATTCAAATGCTTCTTTGCGGAATTTGTTATCTTTGGCTTCGATAAAATCAAATTCGCAGATTTGAGTGTTGAATAAGAATCCTGGCGTTGCATCTGTCAGGATTTTATAGAAAAGCATTTGGCGTTTTAGGTCGCCCGTTGAGCTTTCAGTTTTACCTTCAATATCATTTCTTGTATGGAATTTGCCTGTTTTATAATCAATTACTTTTATAGTTTTTTTATCTGCATCAATATATTCAATTTTATCTAATTTGCCTGAAATTGGAATATCTTCAAGATATGTTCTGAGGAATTTTTCCAAAAAGATTGGTACTTTGAACTCATTTTTATAATTTTCAAAATATAAGGTCAGAACATCTTTTCCTTTTTTAAGCCATCTTTCTTTATCATCACTTGTCACAGTTTCTTTTTTGATAGCATTTTCAAATGTTTCAATCATGATATTTAGTTCGGGAATTTTATTTTCTTCCTGAAATTTTCTGAAAAAAATTTCGAGAGCTTTATGTATTGCTGTACCAAATGCCATGTACGATGGTTTGGCACGAGGCAGTCTTAAAATATTGTTATAAAAAAACTTCCTTGGACAGTACAAATAAGCATTTAGGGCCGTAACGCTTAATGTAAAATTTTCTAATTTATCTAAGGCAAAATCTTCAATTTTGCTTTTATGAATATCTAGATCTTTATCTTTTAAATTAGCTTTTAATCTTTCTTCAACAGAATTTTCAATCTCAGAAATATCTTTAAACTCGCATATTTTTTCAATTTCAGTTACAAAAATTGAAGGAATAACTTCTTTTTCAGTTCCATTTTGTAAATATTTCTGAGCATAACTTAAATACAAAGATTTTTTTGCACGAGTAATGGCGACATAAAACAAACGCCTTTCATCTTCTAGCTCATTGTTAGAGCTGAGGGCTGAGGGCTGTGAGCTGTGGGCTGTGAGTTGAGAACTGAAAGAAGGTAATTTAATTAATTCTCTAGAAAAATTATTTCCCCAGACTTGGTCAACGCATTTATAAACAAATAAATATTCAAATTCCAATCCTTTTGATTTGTGAGCGGTCATTAATTTAACTGCATCAAGTTTATGATAAAAAGTTTTTTCAGATATGGTGATATTGTATTTATCCATAACGTCAAAACTTTTCATAAATTCATTAAGTGATAGATTTTTATTTTTTCTATTAATGTTTTTTACATATTCAAAAAGTGAATTTACTTTAATCAACAACTCAACATGTTTACTTTGAGCTAGGACAAAATCCAAAAATCCGCTTTCCTTCAAAACCAATTCAAAAAATTCACTTAATGTTAGATTTACAGAATCTTTATGCCATTTAAGAAGTTTTCTCAAAAATATTTTTATTTCAACAAATTCGTCTTTCTTTTTAGATGAAATTTCATTGCCAAATTCTAAGCCAAAAAGATTTGGTTTTTCAGTTTTTTCTTCCTCCTGAATTAATTTTAAAAGATTTTTCAAAATACTTAAATCAGTGCCAATAACTTCAAAAACATTTTTGATTGGCAAGTTAAGAAAATCAAATTGCATTACTTCAAAAAACAAAAAATTATCCTCATTAATATTGCCAATTAAATCAAAAAGTTTGAGAAATTTCTGAATTTCCTTATCTTTCAAAACATCAATCCCGCCTTCAATCTGATATGGAATATTTGATCTTTCAAAAATTTCTTCAATTTGCGAGACATCTTTATTTGTTCTGCACAAAACAGCAATGTCGGATAAATTGACTCCAGTTTTTTGTAAATTCTTAATTTCATCTATTATAAAAAATTTTTCACTGTTTTCATTATTTGCTTTGATTATTTGAGTTTTAATTTTTTCATTTTTGAATTTTCCCTTTGCCTCAAAATTTTTATCAATATTTCCCAAAACATTTGTAACTCTTTTTTCATTATTGCTAATTAAACTTTTCGCAGTTTCCAGAATATTTGTACTTGATCGATAATTCTCTTTTAAAACTACAAATTTGATATTTTTATATAAATCATTTATATAAAGAAAATTTTCCATATTCGCACCTTGAAATCTATAAATTGACTGATCATCATCGCCAACAACAAATAAATTTGGATTTTCAAAATAATTCATAAGCAATGTAACAAATTTATTTTGAGAATTATTTGTGTCCTGATACTCATCAACCAAAATATATTGAAACCTTTCCTGGAGCATTAATAGAAGCTCAGAATCAGTTTCAAGTTTTTTAATTACAAAAAGTATCATGTCATCAAAATCGAATTTTGATCTTTTTCCAAGCTCATTCTGATAAGATTTGAAAATTTCCAAAAGCTCGAAGTTTTTATTTAGATTTTTTTCTTTTTGTTTATAAAACAAAAGTTCTTTTCCTGTTTTTTCATTAAATTTTGGTTCTAATTCCAAGGCTTTTCTTTCTTCCATTAAGATTTGTTCAAAACTTTCAGCATTTATTCCTTCTCTTTTTATACTTTGAATAGATTTAAGAATTGTTTGTATATAGAAATAAGGAGCTTTGATCGGCCGTAATTGTTCGAGTGCTAATTTATCAATAATTTTTTCTAATATTTCAAATTTTTCTAACTGCGAAATAGCTTCCATTTCATTGAAATTCCATTCGCCATTTTCTTCACTGCTTGAATATCTTAGTTCGATAAATTTCTCCGGATATTCTTTGATTATCTGATTGCAAAAAGCATGAAAAGTATAAATTGGGACAAAATAAGCACTATGCCCAATAATTTCCGCCAGACGTTTTTTCATGGCCATCGCACCACTTTCGGTGAAAGTCAGAGCCAAAATATTTGATGGATTTACATGGGTTTTTTCCAAAATATTGGCAATCCTCAAAGCCAAAACCTGAGTTTTGCCAGTTCCCGGACCGGCAATAACCATAACTGACCCTTCAATCAAATTAACCGCTTGTTTCTGGGCGGGGTTGAGATTCTGATACGCTATTTGAAAATTTTGGTCTGACATATCTTAATATTTACATTAAAAACATAAGAAAAAAAAGTTTATAAAGTAAAAATGTTGAAAAATTACTTGACGGTGAGGGAGCGCTTACCTATAATAATCTTGTTTAAAAAATTAAAAATAATGTTATATTACAATTAAGTTTTTTATATAAAAAATAAAATAAATTTATTTTTATTAAGCTAAAAATATGAGTGAAGAATTACTACAAAGAGGGCTTGTTAAAAATCCAGAAAAAATAGGGAATTGGGATTTTTATAATATTGGTGCAACAACGGTAAAAGCTCTTAAAGAGTATGGGGTAATCCGCAATGTTGATTATGGAAGCGTAGAAAATAAAAAAGTTGATGCTTTGATAGTGCAAAGAAAAAATGTTATAGCTGTTATTGAATATAAAAAGCCTTCTGAATTTAAAACAGAAGTTCAAAAACAAAAAGCAATAGATCAAGAAGTTGAAGTTGCTCAAAAATTAGGAGCAAAGATTTTTATTGCAACCGATACACAAGAAGCGGTTTGGGTAAATTCTTTTACAAAAAACAGAATTGGAGATGAAAACGGGAAAGAAATAAAAACTCTATTTGATCCTAAAAATGAAAATACTGCTGATCTTTTAAAAAAGATTTATGAATCTATCAATGAAGAAAGTGATAATATAAAACCTAAAAATTTTGTAAATCCGACAAATCTTGCAAAAAGTATTTGGCAGGATATTTGGTCTGTAAGTGGGGCAACTCCTGAAAATTGTCTTTATACTTTTGTTGAACTCTTCATTTTTAAATATTTAAGTGATTTAGGTGTTTTGAAAGGAATGTATAGTTTTTATACTGTTTATGGAAGTTATACTCAAAATAATCAAGAAGAAATTTTAGAAATGTATGCAAACATTGTTCGTCCAAAAATAAAAGAACTTTTTCCACAAGACGAGCAAGATAAAACTACTATTATAAATGGAACTATCTTTGTTAGTAAAGATCTTAAAGCAGTTAAAGGCTATAGTACAACTTTTAAAACGGTTTTAAAAAAAATTAATGATTATGGAAAACTTGAACACATTGATTATGACTTTAAAAGTCAGCTTTTTGAAAGTTTTTTGAAAGAAAGTATTAGCAAGAAAAATTGGGGACAATTTTTTACCCCCTTAAAAGTTGTTCGATCTATTGTAGCAATGGCGAAAGATGAGATTCAAGAAGGAATAAAAATTTGTGATCCTGCTTGTGGTGTTGGAAAATTTCTCTTAGAACCTCTGGTTACAAGGCTAGAAGATTTCTACACAATAGATAAAAATGGAATTACTCCAAAAATTAGCATTCATGGATTTGATAAAGGTTTTGACAAAGATGAGCAAAAAACAATTATTTTAGCAAAAGCTAATATGCTTATTTATTTTTCTGATCTCATTAAAGAAAATCCTGACTACACAAAAGAATTTGCAAAACTTTTCAATGAGAGCTTTACGCTCAAAACAAATTCTATTTTAGGAACTCTATCAGAACCAGTAGAAAATGAATATGATCTTATTCTTACAAATCCTCCATATGTAACCAGTGGAAGCGGAAACTTGAAAGATGAAATCAAAAAAGACGGTGATTTGATGAATTATTACAAAATCAATGCCATGGGTGTTGAAGGGCTTTTTATGGAGTGGATTGTTAAAGCACTTAAACCAGGAGGTAAAGCATTCATTGTAATTCCAGACGGAATTTTAAATCGTCAAAATGATAAAAACTTAAGACAATATCTTTTAAATGAGTGTTATATTGACGGAATTATTTCTCTACCCTTGAACACTTTTTTTACGACAAATAAGAAGACATACATTTTAGCAATTACAAAAAAGATAAATAAAAAAGAAGTTCAAACAGATCCAGTATTTACTTATTTAGTAAGCGAAATTGGTGAGACAAGAGACATTTATCGTTTTGACAAGGATCAGAATGATCTACAGGAAGCGGTAACTTTATATTCATTTTTCAAGGGTAATAAGAGAGGTTTTGAAAAAATAAATTCAGATAAGAGATGTAAAATACAGCCATTTGATAATTTTTTAAATACTTTTGATAAAAACTGGATTATAGATAAATGGTGGACAGAAGAGGAAAGAATTAATTTAGGGATTATAGAGAAAAAAGACAAAGTTAGTCTTTTAGAGTTTGCAATCATAATAGAGGATGTTGCAGAATCAATAAAAGAATTTCAGGAAGAAATAAAAAATCTTTCAGAAAAAAAAAAGATTGAAATAATTTATAAGAATTTCAAATTAAGTGATTTATTTGATATTGAAAGAGGTTTGTCAAAATACACAAAAACATATGGAAACAAAAATAAAGGTGATTTTCCAGTGTTCTCTGCTTCAAACAATTCACCATTAACCTTTATAAACACATTTGATCATGAAGGTGAATATCTTACTTGGGCGACGAATGGTTTTGCTGGTTATATAAAAATTATTTCTGATAAATTTTCAATAAATGCAGATAGGGGTTTATTAAAACCAAGGAATAATAATATAAATCCTAAATACATCAAATATAAATTGGAACCTATTTTAAGAGAGCTTGCCAAAGGGCGTAAAGGAGAAAAAGGAGAAGATGAATTTACTAAAGTTTATCCTTCAATGATAGAAAATATTGAAATTGAAATGCCTATAACTTCTACCGGAGAAATTGATAACACAGTTCAAGAGGAAATAGTAGAAAAAATTGATTTTACACAAGAAACAAAACAAAAAGTTGAAGAATATAAAAAACAAATAAATGAATTAAATATTGAAATTGAATCTAGTAATCAGGATTTAAAATCAATAAAAATTAATGATATTTTTGATTTATCAATTAAAACAAATAATAGCAATTTCACAAAAACTTACATTGATAAACATAAAGGAAATATTCCTGTATATTCTGCATCAAAATTCGCAGAAGCAGTTGATTACGGTTATGTTGAAGATAATTTAAAAGGTATTAAATATTTTGAAAATTGTTTAACTTGGAATATAGATGGTTCAATTGGAAAAGCTCATTATAGGTCAGGAAGATTTAGCCTTTCTGAAAAAGTAATACCTTTGATTATAAAAAAAGATGTGCAAAATAAATTAGATTTAAATTTTTTGAAAGATTCGATTGAAAGTGAATTTGCAAAACATTCTTTTGGGTTCGGAAACAAAGCTGGAAAAGGTAAAATTAAAGATATTGAAATTCAAATTCCAGTAGATCAAAATGGTGAATTTGATTTACAAGCACAAAAAGAAATAGCAGGGAAATACAAAAAAATTCAAAACATAAAATCAGCTATCAATCTTGAACTTGATAAGATATCTGAGACTGAAATTGAATTGTAAAATGAAGAGAATTAATTTTTATTTGCCTTAGCCACCTCAGTTAGCAATTTCAAAGTATCTTTGTAATCTTTTCTCATTGCTAAAATTTTATCTCCAGTTTCAAAGAATTTGTCGAACTGGCCAGTGATTGCATACACTTTCATTAAATTATATAGATGAAGTGGATTATTCGGACCTTTTACAACTGCTTCTTCGTAAGCTTTTATAGCTAACATTAAATACTGAGATACTAATTCCTGATTACCTGAATTCTGATAAAAATCGGCTAAATTCAAAGAAGCCAGCCCCAAATTAGCAAAGAAATGCGGATGCAAATTATTTAACTTAATCGTTTTTTCATAAGCAACTATCGCTTCTTTCAGAAGCAAGGCTTTCTGATCAGCCAATTCATTTAAAACCGATAATTTGACCAAAAAATCCCCATAGTCAGCGTAATAATAAGCGTTAGCAGGTTCAAGCTCCACCACTTGCTCCAAAGCGTCCTTAACTTTTGGATAATCCTTAAACACCGCCGCTCTCTCCGCCTGTCTCCGCCAAAATTCAACCCGTAATTGATTAACGCTAAAATCAGAACCAATAATAAAAATTAATAAAGCCAATATAAAAATTATAATCTCAATTTTTGGCTTAAAATCCCAAACTTTAAATTTAACGGGATCATCAATCGTGACATAAGAAATCGTCAGACCTAAAAGAATAAAAAATAGCGACCAAGTGCTAACCACACCGAAACTGATAAGAACCTGGGTTAAATATGCTACCAAAGCCGATAAAAGCCCAATGATAATAAATTGTTCTGAACAGTTTTCACTGTTTTTTATTTTTTTATAGGCTAGGTAAAAAACATAAATAATTGGCAGCAAATAAGTGGCAAGTCCCACCAAACCTTGCGTAGCCGCAATATTTAGGTATTCCATGTGTCCGGCTTCCGGCTCAATTTCATACTGCAGATCATCCGGATTGCGGTAATCCAAGCGTCGATACTGACTATAAATTTCTTTAAAAGTTGACAATCCATAGCCAAAAACTGGTTTATCCTTAATCATTTCCAGCATAGAGAACCACCAACTGACACGATCAGGAATAAATCCCTTCTCATAATTTTCTTCTATTGTTTGAATCCTAGTAAATAAAAATGAGTTTTTTAATTTAGGCAGCCAAATCGAGTTTGAAACAATGATCAAAATTACGCCTATTAAAAAAGCAACAGTTAAATTGAAATAATATTTTTTTATTTTAGGGTAATTCAAATAACCAAAATGAACTATAAAAAATATTACTGATATTAAAATAGCGCCTAATGCTCCTCTACTCGCGGTATCAAAAATGGTAATGAATGATAACAACGCTATTAATCCATAAATACATTTTAAAAAATTATTTTTTTCAGAAAAAGACAAACCCAAAGCAAGCATGGTATTCACACCCAAAAATGCGCCGAAATGATTGGCGTGTCCAAAAGTGCCAAACACTCTTTGGGTAGGATCCTGATCCCAAGTACTTGGATCGCCGACCAAGCCATAATATTGAAAAATCCCATATATGGAGGCAATAGCACCAAAAACAACAAAAACCTGAATAAAAAATTTCTGAAGATTCTTTTTATTTAAAATTTGCGCCGTAAAAAAAGCAACCAGCAAAAAATTTAAAGTAGTGAATAGGCCCAAAAATCTTTCCGGTATGCCAAAAAGACTGGTATGCAAATTAACAGTAATAATAGTGTTAATGATGGAAACTAAACCGTAAGCACTCAGAAATAAATAAAATTTAGGCGAAACAAAAGTGATTTGTTTTTCTTTCATCGTCTTCCAGGCAAAAACAACCAAAATCAGCAGACTTAAAATTCTTAAAGCAAAAAGTTTCGGACTGGTAAAAACCGTATATACCGCAGTGGAATAAAGAAAAATCAAAGCTGGGATTAAAAGAAAAATTAGTACAACCAATATTTGATCATACCAAGGCGTTTCTGCTATTTGATGGTTTTTGTGGGACATTGATTTAAAGTGAAAGTGTGAAAGTGTGAAAGTGTGAAGGAGAGTGTAGTCAGTAACCGGAAGTCAGTAATCAGTTCGAACCGATTACTTGTTACTGACCACTGATTACCGCCTAATACGCTCCTCTTTGAAATATTACCGCACTAACTGTTTTTAATAAAATTACTATATCAAGAAGCATGGATCTGTTTTTGATATAATAGAAATCATATTCAAGATTTTCGTGTAAAGGCAAATCTTTCCTTCCAAGAACTTGCCAAAGTCCGGTAATGCCTGGCTTAACGTCTAGTCTTTTTTTCTGCCATTCCTTGTATTTCGCAACTATAAAACACATTTCAGGTCTTGGTCCCACAAGTGACATATCACCTTTTATTACATTTATTAATTGAGGTAACTCATCCAAACTAGTTTTTCTTAAAAATTTTCCAACTTTTGTTATTCTTTTATCATTTGGATTTTTTGGAGCATAAGTATTTTCATCTGTATTCTTATACATAGTTCTGAATTTATACATTTTAAAGAATTTCCCATTTTTCCCAACCCTTTCTTGTATAAAAATAGCATGACCTTTGGTCTCTAATTTAATTAAAATTGTAATTAATAACCAAAAAGGCGTGCTTATTATTATACCAAAAATACTAAGAAATAAATCTACAAATCTTTTAAAAAAATCATAAATTGGCCTTTCATGATTTTTTGATAAATCAATTGTTGGGATCCCTTCTATTTCGTTTATATCAATTCCTCCTGCAACAATTTCAAACAAATTAGAAACAATTTTGAATCTTACATTTAAATTTTCACATTCATGCATCATATTTAAAATATTTTCATGAGATATAGATGGATCAGCAATATAGACATATTGAATATGTTTTCTTTTTACTATATCCATTAATTGTTTCAATCCACCAAAAAATTGATATTTATCATTTTTAATTTTTGTTTTATCATCAATAAATCCAATTATTTTATAACCGAAATCACTGTAATGTTCTAAACTGTTTGCAATTTGTTTGCCTATTTTTCCAGCACCAACTATTAAAACATTTTTTACAGCATAACCTTTTTTATATAAATATCTCTGTATTTTTCTTAGAAAAAATCTTCCTAAATTCATGAAAAATATGCTTAAAACCCAAAACAATAGAATTAATATTCTTGAATAATCATACTTTCTCAAAAAAGAAGCTGACATTATAAGAAGCAAACAAAAAGTTGTTGCTTTAATTATTAGTGTAATTTCATTTAAAGCTGTAACTCTATTCTGTTTCTCATAAAGGCCATAAAAATAAAAAACAATAACAATTAATATCAAAACAAATGGAATAACTTTAAAATAAATGTCAAAAGGTTGCAGATACGTTAATCCATAAAATTTAATACCAATTTCTGCTCTTATAAAATAAGCCAGAATAAAACTTAAAAAATACCATAAAGCATCACTTAAAATTAAAATGAGAATTGATAAACCTTTTTGATCAACTAGGCGAATGAAGGAACGCATTTCTGAAATGAAAAATTGAAAATGAAAAATTGAAAATGATCACCTTCATTTTACATTTTTCATTTTACATTTTTCATTCTTTTGCTCTTCCCAAGAGATAATGCATTTGTTTCCAGTTTATTTTTTTATTTTTCATAATCCACCTTCTCTTTTTTAGTGCATTTGGGATTTGAGAAAAAAGTTCCATTATTGATTTTAGTATAAATCTTTCTTTTAGCAAAATATATCCAAAAGCAAGAATTTCTTTTGTTAAGATCCACGGCAAATCTAAAATAAAACTTAAAAATATTTCATTCTTTATCTGCATTAATCTTTGGTTTTTATATGAAAGTTTTTTCGCTAAAAGAGAAACACTTTGTCGATGTTTAAGCACTTCTAAATGATTGGCTCTTTTTAAAACTCCTGTGCCTCGTCCATGATAAGCAACAGCTTGCGGATAATAATAACAAAGCCAGCCTCTTAAATTCAATCTCCATGAAACATCAATATCTTCTTTATACATAAAAAAATCAGTATCAAAAATTTCAACCCCCCCAGCCCCCCTTATCAGGGGGGTTGGGATCCCAATATCAATCAATGCTTCTCTCCTATACATCGGACTTGCTCCAGAAATTCCAAATACAATTTCTTCTTTATCATATTGTCCTTTGTCTTCATGGCCTTGTCCACGATCAATTATCCTTCGGTTTTTGAAACAATAAAGTCCTGTTGAATCAAAAACATTTTGTTTTTCATTTTTAATGAAGTCATATTTCAGCCATTTACCGCCAATTACACCTATTTTTGGATTTTCTTCCATTTTTTCTACACATTTTGATATATAATTTTTTTCATAAATAATGTCAGGATTGAGAATCATTAAATATTTGCCATCAGTAATTTCAACAGCTTGATTGGCCCCGCCAACATAACCAGTATTTTTTTCATTAATTATTAATTTTACTTGTGGAAATTTTTCTTTAACAATTTTTACTGAATCATCAGTTGATACATTATCGATAAAAATCGTTTCAAAATTTGGATAATCTTGATTTGTAAGACTTTCAAGACATTTCTCTATAAATTTCTCACCATTATAGTTGATGATGACAGAGGAGACTTTTGGAGGTTTTTGCATAAAAATAATTATACATAAAACACTTTAACAAAAATCCTTATAAAAAAAAATCCCTGCTAGAGTTAACTGAACAGGGATTTTAACACAAAAATAATTTATTTTAACAGTTAATAACATCAGTAATTACATTCACATCACGATCTTCAAGCGTTTGAATGTCACTACAATCAGATTCATCTAACAAATTATATTGGAAAAACAAGTAAACAAAATTAATGGTCAGGATATTTTGGATAAGATAGGACCTTTACTTGAAAATGCTCCAGAGA
>MFXK01000039.1:755-22807 GCA_001788835.1 Candidatus Peregrinibacteria bacterium RIFOXYB2_FULL_33_20 | reverse complement strand
GCCAAATTTTGATAAAGTAAAAGGGTTGATAATTGGTAGATTTCAAAAAGCCACAAAGATGACGAATGATTTATTAATAAAAATTATTAAATCCAAAAAAGAATTAGAAAAATTACCAGTTATTGCAAATTTTGACTTTGGACACACCTGTCCAATGTTAACTTTGCCAATTGGCGGAAGGGTAAGGATTGTTTCATCTTACCTGGGGTCAATTATAGAAATTATTAATCATTGAATGGCCTGTAAATAAGTTGTCCTTGACGTATGTGGTGATTTTAGGTGATTATATATTGCTTTCATTAAGGTGAAAAACTACTATCTTTTCAAGCTTTTTTAAAAAAAAGAATGAAATTTTATTGCCTTGTATATGAGGTTAAAGATATCAGAGCGGAATTACTAGAAGAATCTTGCAAAAAACGTAATCTTGATTTTGTGCTTTTAAAAGCTAAAGATTTTGATTATACCCAAAAGATAAATCTTGATAATAATTTGCTATATATGATAGATATTGATCATAGGACCCGCTATCTGGAGAAGTTTTTGTTAAGGCATAAGTGTGTTAATTTTTATCTAAATGATATTTATGAGTTAAGTAAAGTATATTTAGATGTTGTATATGAAAAATATAAGTTACCAATAATTAAAACCATTTATGATTTAACAAATAATAAAATTTTATTAAAAAAATATGTAGATTACCTTGATGGATTCCCGCTTATTATTAAGGTTATAGATAATAGCAGGGGAATTGGAGTGATAAAAGTTGATAGTTTTGAATCCCTGCTCTCAATCGTTGATTATTTATTAAGTCAAAATTTGGATAAACATTATTTGATAAAAAAATTTATTGATTATACTCAGCATGCAAGATTAATAGTTTTGGGAAATAAAGTTATTGACAGTATTGAATATAAAAAAGTGACAAATGATTTTAGATCAAATGCCGGGGATGCTTTAAATGTTGTTGCGCAAAAATTTTCAGACGTTATTAATAATACTGCCATAAAAGCCACTCAAGTTCGTGGGGTGGAATTTGCAGGAGTGGATGTTTTGATTGATAAAGCAGGGGGTTATTATTTGGCTGAGGTAAATTCCCCATGTTATTTCCCACGATGTCAATTAACAACAGGAGTTGATATATCTGGAATGATGGTTGATTTCCTGATTAATAAATCAAAAAACAATAATATATAATTTATTTTATGAAAGTTTGGATTTTTTTAAAAGAACATGTTAACGAATCACTGTATGCTTGCAATAGGATTCTAAAAGAGTCTAAGAATGATAATATTCAAGTTAAATTTGTAGCTATATCTGATTTCGATATATTAAAAGTACAAAGAGCTAGTAAAAACAACAAAATTTTAATAAATCATACAATGACTGATTTGCCAGATATTATAATCCCAAGAACTGGCAATACTCAAGCTTTGTATATCATGCAATATTTATGTTATCAGGGCGTTAAGATCCTAAATTCTCCTGATAGCATTCAAAATGCTGATGATAAATTTATTACTTTGCAAATTTTATACCAAAATAGGATTGCTATTCCTAAAACTACATTTTTAAGAAATTTTGATTATATTAACAAAATGTCAGAAAACGATTTTCCATTGGTGTTAAAAAAAACGGTTGGATTTCAAGGTAAAAGCACATGGCTGTGCAATTCAAAAGAAGAATTGATTAGGCAGGTGCAGACTCTAGTATCGACTGGGAATCATAATTTAATTATTCAAGAATTGATGGGATTAAGTTTTGGTAAAGATATTAGAGTTTTAGTTATAGGTGAAAAAGTTATTGGTTCAATGTTAAGAATAGCTCAAAATGGACAATTTCAAGCTAATTATGCTTTAGGAGCGAAAGTAGAGGCTATTAATATCTCAGAAGGATTACAAAAGACCGCTTTGAAAGCGGTGAGATTATTAAACTTAGACATGGCCGGTGTTGATTTTCTGTTTGATAAAGATAATAAATATAAAATATGTGAAGTTAATCCTTATCCTGGTTTTGAAGGGTTTGAGAAAGCAACTGGGATAAATGTGGCACAAGAAATTTTAAAGTTTATACAAAAACGAGTTGAAGTTGTTAACCTTTCTAAATGACAAAATTATTTATTATTGGCGCAGATTTTAACTTTGAAGAACAAGAAATGATTAAAGAATCGCAAAAGATATTTGATGAAAGTTATTTTTTTGCTTTGTCTGATTTGTATTTTGAGTTAGGACAAATCACTAAGGTCATGGTTAAAACCGGGGATTTATTAGAAAAAATTGATAACGAAAGTATTGTTTATGTGAGGAGAACGCGAGACTACCAATCAAAAATCGTAGCGTTATTAAATTTGTTTAAAAAGAGGAATGTTAAATTTAGTGATTTTTATGAAGCGATTGTGAGCAATTTGGATAAATCAATTTTTTTGCCCAGCTTGGAATCAAAATTAATTTCCAATGTTTCCCCAACACATTTTCTGCGTAGGCATGAATTGGCTAGTATTGATTTTGGGCAACTTAAATTTCCTTGCGTGACTAAGCCGATTTTTGGGAGGCACGGAAACGGATTTATGAAGCATGATAGCTTAAGTGCTTTGAAAAAGTTTCTACAAAATATTGACCATGATTTTATTTTGCATCCTTTTTTGGATATAGAGGCTGAATATCGAATTTTTGTGGTGGGCGATACTAGTCTGGGCTGTGTTAGGAAAATTCCGGCGAAAAATTCTTTGGTAGCCAATAGTCATGCTGGTGCCAAATTTGAAAAAACGCTCCTGCCTTTAAAATTTCATAAAGAGAGCATAAGATTATGCCAGGAATCAGGGGTTGAAATTGGCGGGCTTGATTTTGTGCGAACAAAACAGGGTGAATATTTATTGTTAGAAATCAACAGATGTCCAGAATTTCGCGCTTTTACAGTGGCCATGAAAAAAAATGTTGCTAAAATAATAGTAAAATATTTACGATCAAAGGTTTTATAATTTATATTGCATTCCTTCTTTCCTTATTTTGAACCCAAATTTACTGTAAAAATTTTCTAATCCTGCGTTAGCAAATACTCTAATAAGACAACCTTTTTTGAAATTTTTATTTATAAACTTCATAGTTTTTTTCATTAATTTTGAGCCAATCCCTTTATTTTGATGATTTGGGTGAATCAAAATTTCCTCAATGTGGATTTTCATTGCTCCATCGCCAGTTAATCTGCAAAAACCAATGACTTCATTGTCACAAATAGCACTAACAATATACAAACTATTCTGTAAGCCTTTCTTTACTAATTTTTTATCTATTATCGCCCAACCTACTAGTCCCCTCAATTTATTGAAAGAATGAGCTGACGGGGTGATTTCTTTTATTTCATATATTTTTTTATTCATAATATAAGAATTTTATGTTTTTTTCATGATTTAATATATATTATGTGAAGTGTAAGATAAAATTTTTTTTCATGAAAATTGCAGTTTTGACTTCTGGAGGTGTTGATAGCAGTGTGGCTTTGAAATTATTGCAGGAGCAGGGTCATGAAGTTAAAGCTTTCTATCTGAAGATTTGGCTGGAGGATGAACTTCAATATTTGGGAGATTGTCCATGGGAAGAAGATCTGTTTTATTTGGAGAAAGTATGCGACGATTTAAAAGTGCCTTTGGAAATTGTGCCAATGCAAAAAGAATATTTTGATAAAATAGTGAATTATACGATTGCTGAAGTGAAACAAGGGCGAACGCCTAATCCCGATGTGATGTGCAATAATCATATTAAGTTTGGAGCTTTTTTGGAGAAACTGGAAGCTGATGATCAGGATTTTGATAAAATTGCTAGTGGTCATTATGCGCAGAATTTTGCCAAACATGGCATTTATTATTTAAAAAAGTCGCCTGATCCGGTGAAAGATCAGACTTATTTTTTGTGTAATTTATGGCAGAAACAGCTTGCGAAAATTTTATTTCCGATCGGACATTTGACCAAGGCTGAGCTTCGGGAATTAGCTAGGAAATTTAATTTACCGAATCAGGATAGAAAAGACAGTCAGGGACTTTGTTTTTTGGGAAAATTTAAATTTAAGGAGTTTTTGAAAGCTCATTTAGGTGAAAAACCCGGAGATTTTATTGAATTTGAAACCGGCAAAAAGATTAGTAAGCACAAAGGTTACTGGTTCTATACGATTGGACAGCGAGATGGTCTGGGTCTTAGTGGTGGACCATGGTATGTGGTAAAGAAAGATATTGAAAAAAATATAATTTTTATTTCAGGCAGTTATCATAGTGAAGACAAAAAACGCAATGAATTTTATGTTTCTGATTTAAATTGGTTTGAAGGTCAGTCCCCAGAAAAAAAGAATTTAGAGGTGAAATTACGTCATGGTCCTAAAACTTATCGGTGCTCGATTGGATCTGTCATCCTGGAGGGTGAAGGGAGTGAGCGAGCTCAGTTATTTACCAAAACTGACAGTATTCAGGTCAGAATTGATGGTAATGACCAGGGAATTGCCGCTGGCCAGTTTGCAGTTTTTTATGACGGAGAGGTGTGTCTGGGCGGGGGGATAGTAAAAAATATTGGTGATAAATTTTAAAATAAATTATGATTTATGAATTTTAATTTCTTGTTCTAATTTTTTAGCTTCATCAGTTCCAATTCTATATATTTTACCGTTTTTCATAATTATTTCAATTGCATCAAAACCAGAAATATTGAAAATCCACATTTTTGGCCATAACCATCTTCTTATTCCCCATCCATAATACCAATGATTTTTTACAGTTTTTACTGAGCTTATTTCATTAAGCAAAAATTTCTTCCAAAAAATTCCATAACCAAATTTGATTCGTAAATATTCTTCATCAATTGTTACTTGAAGTGAGGTAAAAGAGGCAAGTACAAATAAAAGCAGAATTGTAGCAATAACAACAGGCAAATTAAAACCAGTTTGAATTAAGATATTTCCAAAAATTAAGGCAACAGCAATTAAGGCAATAATTATCACATAGCTGATTTGTGTGTGTTTGTAGGACATGGGGGATGGGGAAGAATAAAATATGTAAAGTAAACAAATAGTATAATACACTACAATTTGTCCAGTTGGGAGAGTATTTTTATGAAATTACAATAGAATCCAAATTTTGAATTTGGATTCTATAAGTAATAGTTGGGTTTATAGCGTTGGGCTATTTTTAGGTGAGCTTTAATGTTTGTTCAACTATGTCTTTTACTTCTTGACATCCATTTAATTTATCAGTTCCATCATCAAAACCAGTTCCGCATGAGTTAACAAATACGAGCCAGTTATCGTTTAACATTTTTGGATACTCACTTCCACCTGCCGAGCATATATCAAAATCTTTTTTGAATTGTTCGATAGAACTGTAGCCACCTTTATTTGGCAATAGAGAAACTATAAATGTATCAGATTGCTGACTTGCGCCTGTATATTTGAAATTGTAAATTGTTTTTGTTGTGTTCTTGAATTGAGAGATCAAAAATTCAAAATAATTAGGGTCGCTATGTTCTGTTCCGCATTCATCAGCCATTGCTTCTAATTGTTCCTTGCTATAGTTAAATGATTTTGTTTCTTTTGAAACAGTAGCTGTGACGCCTGTTATTGAATATGAAAGAGGTTCAGCTATAATTAATTTAAACGTTTTCAGAATGTCTTTAATTTCTGATATTCTGGCAACCATTGTTTCATTTTTAGCATCTTGAGTCATGCTATAAGCGAAAGCATATTCATTATTCTCTTCTAAATATGTTGGGATAGGTCCTTCTTCTTTTTGGACATTTTCCCATGTAGCTATTGGATATATATATACAACAAAAAGTGGACTTTGACTAGGTAAGCTAAATGCTACAGAATCGCTGGTACCTGACTTTCCATCAGCTTTTGGGCCTGATTTCGTAGTATAGTCTTCCCATGTTGACGGAATGGTTAAGGTAAAACCATATTCAGAGTTTGTATAAGTTAGATCTTGAGTTTGAGTATCTGGCTGATCTTGAACTTGAGTAACTGGTTGATTAGTTTGTGCTTGGCTACAAGCTTCTAAAAATACAATCAACACTGATAAAACACTTAATACTACAAATTTTTTCATATTGTTTTTGATTAAAAATTAAAAAATTGTAATTACTACGAAATATTTAAAACACACAAAAATAAAATAAAATTATTTTAAATTAATTATTTCTCGGTTGATATGTTCTTGTTTTGATAATAACAGCTTATTCTTAAATTTTGTTAATAGATAGAGGGATTAAGGGGTCTACTTTATTTATTTCATTCCCAGCTTCCCAATAAGGGCCTTGGCATTTTTGATCTGTATAGGATGAATCTTCGCCTCCACTAATTTTTATTCGGTCTCCAATATTTCCTACTGCTTTGCCGAGATTATCAAAAACTGTATATACACCATTTATATTTTTTAACGAAAATTCATAAGGCCATATAATTAATGAGTCACCTATACGTACACAGCCATCATTATCAATTAATAATTTGCCAGACAATAATGCTTGCATCCATTCAGTAGCAGGTTTGTCTTGAGTTGGGAATATAATACTAGTTGGTGTAATATTAGTACAGGCTACGAAGGCAATTGAAATAAGCATTGTAATTATTATAAATCCATTTAGGTTGTTTTTGGTGGATTCCATATTAATAAATAAATAAAATTTTTTGCTGGCTTTGAGTTTAGAAGAATGACACTTGCGAGAAATTAACTTTTTGATGTTATTTATAAATTTTTAGCAAATTTACTCTCATTTTGAAGAAAAAACATCTTCCATTTTCTTGCCGTTGATTAAGATTGTTATGTCTTTAAATTCCCCGAATTGTGCGACTGTTTTTTTGAGTTGATTCTCAATCCTGGGGATTTCACATACACCTGAGACTGAATATTGTCCGACTAAGCTTACAGTGACTTGTTTGTTGCCGATTATTACATTTTCAACTTTCATGTCAAAATTTGAAAGTGAATTGTAGAGGCTTTGTGATTGATATAGATTCTTTGTTTTTGAAAAAAGTTTTTCCAAAGCATAAACAATTTCTATTTCTATTCGATCAGATTTATCAATTTGTACTTTAATTGGAACTAAACTGTCATCACATCCAATTTTTTCACCTTTTATACCTTTATCCTCTAATGCCACAAAATATAAATTTACATCAAGTGTTTCAGGTTGAGTTTTGATGATAGTTTTTTCATTAGTGCATGAATAAATAGTAATTAAAGAAATTATTGATAAAATAATGAATATTTTTTTCATAAAATTTGAATTAAGTTAGTAAGTAAAATTTTATTCCAAGATTACCGGTTATGCAAAAAAATCATATTGATTTATGTTTTTGACGTATGGTAATTTTATGATCTAATTTATAAATTAACTTTTAAATATGTTAACACCAGAAATAAGGAGACCAGAAGCAGATGAATTAAGCACAGAAGCAAACACAGGACAAATTATGTGGATCCCCGCCGTAGATCAAATAAAAACAACCGTTAGGAAGCATTGCGTGGAAGGTCTTAATGTTTGGGATAGAGGATATAATAATCAAATGGAAGTTGCTAGAGTTGGTCTGTAAGGAATCATCTGTGAGTTTTTTTTGAGGGGGTGTCAAAATTTTTTTGGAGTATTTGTTGAATTTGTGCTATAATTTAAAGATTTAGAAATAATTTTACTTTAGAAATACTTTTTATTTACAATTTTTATTTTTTTTAACCCATGCCAGACGATCAAAATACTCAAGTAAATCCTGGGGCGCAAAGTGCTAAAGGTGACCAGGCTAATCCGCCCGTGCCTAAGACTGTGATGGTGAGTGGACAGCAGGTGACGCTTCCCGGGGTTGACCCTGAATTTGAAGCGGAGGATTTGAAAGGGTATTTGTTTGATCCCAATAATTTTGAACAAAAATACGATGACAATGGCAAGCCTATGAGGCCGAATTTCAGTGTTATCGTTGATCAACAGAAGAGAATTGAAGCCAAGCAAGCATATTTAGACGCTTTGAATAAATACATTGCTGAAAAAAAAGTACAAATTGCTCAATTCGAAGCGCAAATGAGAAAAAATGAAGAAATTCAAAGCAAAGAAGAAGATGAAGCGGAATTGGCGAAATTAGATCAGATGTTGAATGATGCGATTATTCCTTAACAATTTAATTAAAATGTTTGGAAATACATACAAAAATCAGTTAACAGGAGCAAGGTTTGTGTATATGGCTAGTGTAGAAGGTGGTATTACTATTTCTGAACGACAACCCACAAGACTTCCTCCTCTTGAGAAAGGGACTGAAATTGCATCTTTAAATCCATCAGCCAAGTCTAAGGCGGAATGTGGAATAGATGGTGATTGTGATAAAGGGGAAGGACAGGCATTAGTAGAAAGGGCTAAAATGTTAATCATGGCCTCAAAACTATTAAATGCGTTTATAAAAGGACATGCCCCAGATATAGAAAGAGGAAAAAAGTATAATTTACCTCTTGAATCAATATTTGGGCAGTTTTGTGATATTTTTAAGCAAAATGGTTTTAGTATAGTTTTGACTAGTGGAGGTGTAGGTCTCCAATCTATTAAATACCCTGACATTTCTTTTGGACTACCTAACAATTTATCGCAAGCAATGCCGTTTTTTCTACAAGAATTGAGTAGTATAGCTTTTAGAGATCAACATGAAGGACAACTTATTAATCCAATAGAAGAAGCAGATTATACGAATACACAAGTAGAGAGGTGGGAACAAGCACAAAAGCAAACGAATCCGTCAGTGCAGGTAGCTACGTCGGATTATTAATTTAATTTATTAATATTATTTTAAACAAAAATTATATGTTAAAACAAAATTTACTTTTCAATGCGAGGTTGATTTGCGTAATAGGTAAAGGGCCTGAAGCGGCTCAAGCGCCTGAACAGACAGAAGCGCCTGGAAGTGGATACGCTCAAGAAAGGCAAAAAAATAAAGAGGTGACTGGCAGACAAAGATTGGGTGAAAAAAT
Organism: Candidatus Peregrinibacteria bacterium RIFOXYB2_FULL_33_20; assembly: GCA_001788835.1. GTDB lineage: Bacteria > Patescibacteriota > Gracilibacteria > UBA1369 > GWF2-33-10 > GWF2-33-10. The sequence continues at coordinate 13,830 of MFXK01000039.1, read as the reverse complement.
AGTGGCAAGAATAAGGGAATTAACTCCGAAAGGGAAAAGAGAAAAAGAGAGACAACAGCAAGAAACACAGTTAGCACAGGTAGAAAAAGATTTAATAAATGCAAAAAAAATGGCACGTGAAACAGCTAGTACAGCATGGTCAAGAGAGGTGGGGCAATTGAATTTACAACGACAACAATTATTGGCTAGTTTAGGAAAAACAGAAAATGCTGAGCAACAAGCTGTAGTTAAAAATCAAGAATATGATTTAAAAAATATGGATGATAGTGACAAATTAGCTCGTGTGGCACAAATACGTGGACAATCAAGAGAGCAGTGGAACGAACAAGATCATGAATTATACCGCCAATATGCCGCTCAAGAACAACAGGCAGAGATAGTTGCTCGTTCAACAAACAGGAGGCAAACTAATGAGGCGCAGGCTCAAAGACAACACATGGATAATAAATCAGGCGACACTCCTTCCACCACTGTAGCTGATAATTCTGATTATTAATAAATTTTATTCATGACTGGAGATGTAGTTCATATATTTCCAGAAGAAGATTCTGGTAATGTTAAAGAGCAGGCTTGTCAGAAGGAACGCGCTAAAATTAAAAGGCTTGTTCAAGATGGTCTTCAGTCGTTAAGAAGAAAGTGTGATGATGAATTGGGTGTCTTAATCGAACCAAGCGGTAGAGTTTTATTTGATAATGAAGAAAAAAAAGCTAGAGCTAGACAAAGAAAAGATGAAAGAGGGCGGGTGGTGTAGGTTATTTTTTTGGTGGTTAAATTGGAAGGCAAATTGTGATATAATATTATGATAGAATTTAAAATTCTAAATTTTGAATTATGGAGCAGGAAATAAAAATTTTATTAAATAAATCTCAAATTATTTCTGATGAAGAAAAAGAAAGATTTTTAAAATTATTGCCGAATATGAATGATAGTGAAAAAGCAGAATTTTTGAACCGTTTGCAGAAATTGGAAGTGGCAGAAAAAGGGTTTAATCAGCTTTCTCCTGAAGAGCGAGCCAAAGAGGTGGAAGTGTATAAATCAGCCATGAAACAAGTCTATAAAAAAGCTAGCAATGAAATTCGCACTGTTATTGAAAAACATGATAGCGCTCAAGATGAAAAAGAATTAAAAAATCTGGAGGATCAACTCCAAAATATTTAAATCTATGCCAGAATTAGCACAAAACGCGCCAGAGCTAGTCGATAGTTCCCAAGGATGTAGGGAATCTAACAAAACACCTAAACAAATTTTGAATGAAGTTAGAGGTCTGAAAAGTGACTTGCAGGGGGAAATAAATAGAGCTCAACGTTTAAAAGATGTTGATAGAGAGGTTTTAAAACAGCAATTAGACGCAATTACTAGTAAAGTTGATGTTATACCAAAAGCAGGGTGTGAGCATTTGGCTTTATTAGAAGAAGCTTATAGAGAATTGCAAAATTTTGAAAAAAAATTCACAACAAATTCACAAACATTAGCCAAAGAATTGGAATTAACACGGACAGAAGATCCAGAGCAAGAGGTAAAAGGGCCAAAAACTCTTAAAGAAATTTTGAAAAATTTATCTACCAATTCACAAAAATTGTTGGAATTGGCTTTGGGAAACCTGAAAAAATTATCTAATGAAGAAATACAAGTTTTGGTACAACAGTTAGCTGATCCTGAGACGCTTAAAAGATTGGATAGGACAATTGCCAGTTATGGTAAAGCGCAACAAACTTTGGTTCAGTTCTCAAGTCAATTCCCCAAGGCAGAAAGATACATTGATTTAGTGCGGGATGAAATGAGTCAAATGTGGAATGATAAAATTTTGACAGGAATGCGCGAGATGTTGTCTGGCAATGGTAATTTAACGTGGGGAACTAACATTGATAGATATGAAAATTTTTCTGATCTGAATTATTTAACCGTTATGTTGGCCATGAATATTATAAAAGGGGATAATATTGTGATTCCACCTGATCAATTCAATTCTATTGCTGATTTGGTAAATCATAGCAACTACAAATCGGCAGCTGGAGTTTTGACAGATATAATTAGCCAACATGATAGAGAAATATTATCTCCAGAAACCGTGATGACAAAAAATGCAAATGGACATAAAAGGAATGGCAGCCCTGCGGAAAATTCACTTGAAACCATGCTGGCTGAATTAGAGCCTATTCTTAAACAGTATCCTGATGTTTATGAATACGTTGAAAGGGCATTTAAGGATCAAGGGCTTTTCAAAGGCTTAGCATTTAAATTATGCAGTGATATTCCTGATTATGCTATGGCAAGAAGAGCCATAAGATTAATTACCACGCCAGAAAATGAAGATATGTTGCAGGCTTCTCTTTTGAAGTATGCTCAATATAAAATTGGAGAACTGGCTCCAAATTATATGATTGATATTAACGGAAGAGAACAGAAATTTAGTGAGGTTTTAGCGGTGGCGTTAAAAGATAATAGGTTTGATCTTGATGTTATGAATGCGGTAAGTCAATTTAGAAAATTTTATGGAGATCAGAAAACTGAAGAATTGATTGGATATCTGCCTGATAATGCCCAGGCTGGTTTGGGAGATTTTGCACAAGGATCAGATTTAATTGCGCAAGCAGAATAAGTCTTAATTTAAGACTTTCATAGCTTTTTCCAGTCAACATGTGTAAATTTATGCTGACCATTAATCATTAATCATTATTCTTTTTCTCATGTTCTGTGACGAAGCTAAAATAACGGTGATAGGAGGAAAAGGCGGCGATGGGCATGTTAGTTTTCATCGTGAAAAATTTATTGCCAAAGGTGGTCCGGATGGTGGCGATGGCGGGCATGGTGGCAATATTATTTTTTTGGCGGTGGAGAATGTGAATACTTTGAGTGATTTTCGCACCAGAAAGAAATTTAAGGCTCAAGATGGAGAGAATGGCGGGAAGTGTGACATGACTGGAGCGCATGCTGAAGATTTGATTTTGAAAGTGCCAGTGGGCACGATTATTTTGCAGGCGCTTAATAATGAAGTTTTGGCGGATTTGTGCGAGATAAATCAAATGGTTGTCATGGCCAAAGGCGGAATTGGCGGACATGGCAATGCTAATTTCGCTTCCAGCATCAGGCAGGCACCGAATTTTGCAGAATTGGGAGAGCCTGGTGAGGAAAAAGAGTTGATTTTGGATCTGAAATTGGTGGCTGATGTTGGTATTATTGGGATTCCTTCCGCCGGCAAATCCACTTTGATTTCCAGAATTTCTAATTCCAGACCGAAAATTGCTGATTATCCTTTTACCACTTTGGTCCCGAATTTGGGCGTGGTGGATTTGAAGGTTTTTGGCGCGAAGGAAAGTGAGAGTTTTGTAGTGGTTGATGTTCCAGGTTTGATCGAGGGGGCAAATGAAGGCAAAGGGCTGGGTCATAAGTTTTTGCGTCACGTTTCCAGAGCGGTTTTTTTGGTTCATCTTTTGGATATCGCTTCCAATGATGTTTTGGAAAATTATGCGGTTATTAATGAGGAATTAAAAAAATATTCAAAAATTTTAGCCAAAAAACAACAGATTGTGGTTCTAAACAAAATTGATTTAGTGGATAAAGATTTTGTAGATTTTATCAGCAAAGAGCTGGAGAAAATGAATCCTAAGTTAAAAGGAAAAGTGAAAGCGGTTTCTGCTGTTACGGGAGAAGGGCTGAGGGATTTGGTCTTTACATTATGGGGGAAGATAAATGAATTAAAAATTAAAAATGAAAAAGGTAAAATGAAAGAAAATAAATTAAAAATGGAGAATGGAAAATGGGAGATGGGAAAAGAAAAAACTAAAAAGCTGAAAAATAATTTAGAATTTAAATTATATCAGCCTCATTTGGATCATGAACGAGATATGTTGGAGATAAAAATGATTGGCAAGAAAAAAGTTTTGATAGAAAATAGAGATGTAAAGGACGAAGTAAAGGAGCGTTTAACCAAAAAACAGCGTATGGCCAGGCAGCAGGAAAGGGCGGAGTTAAGGCTTAAAAAGCGCGGATTAAGCGATGAAGAGTTTTTTGTTGGAGAAGATAAAAAATCTCAAAAGACAGTGATTCAAATTTTTGAAGTCAGGCATAAAAGGCTGGAACAATTGGTGAAAATGACGAATTTTGCGAACGAGGAAGGAGTGGCTAGAATTTATGATATTTTGAAAAAAATGCGGATTGATAAAGCTTTGCACAAAAATGGTGCTAAAGCTGGCGATAAAATTATAATTGCGGGTAAAGAATTAAAGGTGAAGTGATGAAATTTAGATTTAACATATGCCTAAATCTTAATAAATGAAATTAATCGTTGGACTTGGTAATCCGGGGGAAGAATATGTAAACACTAGGCATAATGTAGGTTTTTTGGTTATAGACAAATTTCACGAGCAAAATAATTGTTTAGATTTTGCGTTAAATAAAAAATTTAACGGTCTGATGTCCAAAAATACAATTTTTAAGGAGGAAGTGTTTTTAATAAAACCCATGACATTTATGAATTTATCAGGGCAAACAGTTTCTTCAATGGCAAATTTTTATAAAATAGATATTTCAAAAGATTTATTAGTTGTTTATGATGATATTGATTTGGGACTTGGGAATATAAGATTTCGTGAAAATGGATCTGCTGGTACTCATAATGGGATGAAATCAATTGTGCAGGATTTAGGAAATCAGAATTTTTATCGTCTCAGGATTGGTATTGAAACAAGAGGTGGATTGACTTCAGTTAAGCAGGATTTACATAGTTATGTGTTATCAAAATTCAGAAATGAAGAGAAAGAAATTCTGGATAAAGTTATAAATGGAGTTTCATTAGAAATTGGGAAATTCATCAAAGGCGAAATTTCCCTTGCCTTTTCTAGGTCATTTATTTAGAATCATTTAGCTTTAGTTTCATTAAAATTTTTACAATGTTTGCAGTCATTAAAACAGGAGGAAAACAATACAAAGTCGCGGAAAAAGATGTATTAGAAATTGAAAAACTGAATATAGTAAAAAGCGGCGATAAAGTCATGATTGATAAAGTGCTGTTGATTTCCAACGATAAAGAAGTGAAAATTGGAGAGCCTTATATTGAGGGGGCAGGCGTGGAACTAAAAATTCTGGATAATGTAAAAGGCGAAAAAATCAGAGCTTACACTTATGAGGCAAAAAAAAGACATCAGAAAACTTGGGGACACAGGCAAATGTATTCAGAAGTAGAGGTTGTCAAAATTTTAGCAACTGGACATAAATCCCATAAAGAAGGACCAAAAGGAGAAAACAAGGGGGGAAAAGTAACAGAACTGAAAGCGGTTTCCCAAGAGACTGTAAAAGAAGAAGTCACAGAGAAAAAAGTGGAAGAAAAGAAAGAAGTAAAAACAATTAAAAAAGAAGTCAAAAAGCCAGCCGTTAAAAAAAGTACAAAATAGTGCTTAGCCTTCAGTAGTTAGTTTTTTAGCACAAAGTTTAGCATATCTTCAGGTATTTTGGCCTCAAAGGTTTTTTCTTGTTCTTCGTTTGGTAGTTTTAAGCTAAGTTTCCAGGCATGGAGAAGCTGTCTATATGAAAATTTTGAATTTTGAATTTTGAATTTTGAATTGAGGAAATTATCTGATTTTTCGTTTCCATAGACCTTATCAAAGATAATTGGGTGGTGTATCGCTGACATGTGGACCCTTATTTGGTGAGTTCTGCCGGTGATGATTTGAATTTCAAGGATGGAGAGATCAAGATTTTTCAGATAATTTAGGACTTTGAAATGAGTGATGGCGTTTTTGCCGTAGAGGTCGTTTTGAATGGACATTTTTTTTCGATCAAATTGATGTCGGCCAATGGGGGAATCAATAGTGCCTGATTTCGTGTCCATTTTTCCGTGAACAACCCCTAGATAAGTTTTTTTGACCTTCCTTTTAGCGATCAGATCGCTTAAATAACGATGAGTATCATCATTTTTGGCAATCATGATGATGCCAGAGGTATCTTTATCCAGTCGATGCACAATTCCCGGTCTCATCACACCGCCGATGGAACTTAAAGAATTTTTGCAGTGGCTCAAAATAACGTTGACTAGCGTTATGTCTGATTTTTCTGTGGGGCTGGGATGAACGGAAAGGCCCGCTTTTTTGTTGATGATGAGCAGATTTTTGTCTTCGTAGATAATGTCGAGCTGAATTTTTTTGGGCTTTAAATTTAGTTTTTTTGGATTGGGAAAATTTATTTCAATATGATCATTTTCAGCGACTTCAAATCCAGGCTTAGTTTGGTTTTTTTTATTTACAAAAACAAATGAATCTTTAATTATTTTTTGCACATAATTTCTGGATTTTTCTGGATATTTGAGTGTGATGTATTTATCGAGGCGCATGAATGAGAATTTAGGAGATAGGTTGAAGATGTAATTAGAAGTGTGTAGTCAGAAGGGAGGATGAGTGTGTAGTCAGTAGGGAGTAGTCAGTAGTCAGTAAGACTGTAGCTAATTGATTATCGACTACCGACTACCGATTACTGATTACAACTATCTCCCTTCCCACAATTTGATCTTCTCGGTCATAAATTAAAGTGTTTCTTTTGCTCAATTTCAGAAATTTATATTTTTGTAAAAAACTTTCTGAAAATGGATTTTGGATTTCATAACCAATTTTTTTTACCATTTCAAAAAATCCTTTTAGCAAAATATATTCCCTGTCTTTTCTAAATACTGGGAGCGTAATTACAATTTTTGGGATTCCAAGTTCTTGACATCTGCCAAAGAAATTTTTGTATAAAAGCAGTATTTGATTATTGCTTCTATCCATCTCAGTTTTATCTGGAGCAAATTTTCTTGGCGGGCCGAGATATCCTTCCGTGACAATAACTGAAGTTTTGGCTGTTTTCCTGTCAATTTGAAGATTTCTTGCGTCTTTGGTGTTTACATCGAATGAGATATTGGAAAGATTAAAATAATTTTTTATCCATTGCATGTTGAGAATTGCTCCATTTGACTGGACAGAACTGATATCACTGCCAATTGAATCAAGTCCCATCAGCGCCGCTTCCATTAAGACTGTCCCTGAACCGCAGAAAGGATCAACAATAAATTTTGAATTTTGAATTTTGAATTTTGAATTAATGCCAAGGTTTATCATGATTTGGGCGAGTTTGGGTGGGAGCATGCCTGTGGTTGGATCACGAAAAGGTTTTGAGAAATCTCTTTTTGAATATTCGTCGATATCTTGAACTCCTTGGCTTTCGGAGAGGTAAATTTTGTTATCATTTTTAATTATATTGATTTCAGTCCCTTTGTCAGAAAAAAGTTTTTCTTTAAAATAAATTGGGATTTCAATATTTTTTGTTCCTTTATTTAAATATCGGCAACTAAATCCTTCTTTTTGTAAATCCTTTTTTAAATTTTTTAAAATATTCTCCATGAAAACACCAGAATTGGGATTTAAATTAATAATATTGATCCCAAAAATAATTTTTGGATTATTGCCATAATTTCGGATCAAATATTCTTTAATTTTTTCATTGATGTCAGGAATTTCTATATTTTCAGCAAAAATTTTTGATATTTTTATTGTTCCGCCGATTCTGTCCAAAAGATTTTGTATTTCGTGTTTTGTAAAGTTTTTTTCTATTTCAACAACTGCCAATTTTTCATTTAATGTTTTTATATCCTCTTCATTAAAAAAACTTAGTATTTCAGCCGTAGAAATACTATATAGACGGCCTAAATGGAAAAAATATCTGGACATTAAGGTGTGAATTTTTTATTTCTTAATTTTATATTAGCATGTTTTGGCAAAAAAAATTACCAATTTTGTTAGTAATTTTATTTTTTTACGCAGTGTTTTTGGCGGGAAGGCTCGGCTATATATATGAGTTATATCAGAGCAAGCCGGAGATCAAAGAAGTGGCTGATATTAATCTAAAAGTCTGCAGATTGTCTATTTTGCAATTTAATAATCAGATGATTAGAGGGCAAATTAATTTTAATAATGCCCGGTTTTCTTATAAAGATAAAGTTTTTTTAACTGACGAAAATGGTAATTTTGAGATTGTAAAATAAATTTTGATTGCTAAAATGACTATGGAAATTTTGAATTTTGAATTCTAAGTTATGATATATTTAATTTAAAATTAAGAATTTAAAATTTATAATTTTTTTCACATGTCTACTTATAGAGGTACAAAAAATACTGTTATTACCATTGGTAATCTAGCCAAAGATCCTGAAGTGCGTCATACTTCAAATGGTCAAAGTGTCGCTAATATTGTTGTCGCTACTAATAGAGGCTGGAAAGATGCTTCAGGAGTTTTGCAGGAAGAGACTGAGTATCATCAAATTGTGTTATGGGGTAAATTAGCGGAAATCGCCGCGCAATATTTTGTGAAAGGCAAGAAAGTCTATATTGAAGGCAGGCTTAAAACTAGATCTTGGGAAGGGCAAGATGGTATTAAGAGGTATACTACGGAAATTGTAGCGGAAGATATTATGATGCTTGGTTCTAAGCCTGATAGTGCTCAGGGTTCCCATCAACCGGCAGCCAAAGCTAATTCAACTCCTGCTGCTGTTCAGCCAGTGGTGGAAACTTTTGAGGGGGATAGTTCATCAACTACTGCTTTGCCTGAGGAAGAAGTGAAAGTTGAAGATTTGCCATTCTAGAAAAAAGGGAAAACAGATAAAATAGTCTTGATTTTGTTAATAGTTTGAATGTACTATTGTACTAGTTTATAATAGTTTATGGAAAAAAGAAAAAATAATCAAGAATATGCTAATGATTTTTTTGAACTTTTTGTGGCTTTGCCTAATAAGGAGATAGTTAACCAAGTGATGGAAGATTTTTTTACGTTAAGTGAATTGGAGGCGGTGGCCCAGCGTTGGCAGATTGTGAAAATGCTGGAACAAGGGATAAGCCAGAGGCAGATAAGTGAGAAGTTAGGAGTAGGAATCGCAACCATTACTCATGGCTCACAAACTTTAAAACAAAAAGGAGATGGCTTTAGATGGCTATTAGGAAGGAATTCTAAATTAAGAATTTAAACTTTTCTTAAATGGAAGTTTCGCCAAAATTCGATGAGATAAATTTGAAAAATGCTCAGTATACGCATATTCCTTTGGTTGCTAGTTTTATTTCTGATACTGAGACTCCAATTTCAATATATAAAAAATTAAGTGATTTGAAGCCTTATTCTTTTTTATTAGAAAGTGCTGATAATGCAACAAGTTTTGGAAGATATTCTTTTATTGGATTAAATCCAAAAAAAATTTTTGAATTTAAAGATAATATTTGTGTTGTGAAAAAAGGAGCAGATTTATCTTTTATTGATTTCAATGATCCGTTAAGAATTTTGGAATCTGAAATAAATAATTTTAAAATTGATAAAGAGATTAATGAAAAGTTAAATCTACCTATTTTCACTGGTGGTTTGGTTGGCTTTTTTAGTTATGAGGCAAGCAGATTTTTTGAAAAAATGCCACAGGCAAAAATTGATATTTTGAATATTCCTGATGGTGTTTTTGCTTTATATGATTTGATTGTTGTATTTGATCATTTTAAACATAAAATTTTTTTTGTAAAATATATTCAAGTTAATTCAGAAAATTTTGAAACAGATTATCAAAAAACAGTAAGTTTATTTCAGATTTTATACGACTCAATAACAAAAACAGAATTAAATTTAAATCCTTTAGAATTTACGCAGGAAATCCCTTTAGAGAAAAATTTTAAATCTAATTTTACTAAGGAGAAATTCTGTACAAAAGTTAATGAAATTTTGGAAAAAGTTAAAGCAGGCGAAACTTTTCAGTTACAGATAAGCCAGAGACTTAATTTGGATTTAAAAGAAAAAGACAGTCCTTTTGATATTTATCGACGACTACGATTGTTAAATCCTTCGCCTTATATGTATTTTCTCAGATACCCTAATTTTGATATAATTGGAGCGTCACCAGAAACATCTCTCAGAGTCGAAAATGATGAAATTTTAGTTCGTCCAATTGCAGGAACAAGAAAAAGAACAGGAAATTTAGAAAGAGATTTAGAATTAGAAGCAGAGTTGAAAAATTCTATCAAAGAACAAGCTGAACATATGATGTTAGTTGATTTAGCTAGAAATGATGTCGGGAGAGTAGCTGAAATCAAATCTGTTGAGACTTCAAATCTGATGCATTTTGAAAGATTTTCTCATGTTGTGCATTTGGTTTCTGATATAAGAGGAAAATTAAGAAAAAATAAGACAATTTTTGATGCTTTTCGGGCAACTTTTCCTCATGGCACAGTTACAGGAGCACCAAAAATACGTTCCCAGCAGATTATTGCTGAAATTGAAGATGAAAAGCGTGGTATATATTCAGGAGCGGTTGGATATTTTGATTTTGCAGGAAATACTGATACGGCAATTGCAATTCGCACGATTGTGGTAAAAGGAAATAAAGCTTATATTCAGGCCGCAGGTGGAATTGTTTACGATTCAATTCCTGAACAGGAATATAAAGAATCACTTAATAAAATGGCTGGATGCCTGGCGGCAATACTTTAACCCTCTGTCATTCCTGCGAAGGCAGGAATCTAAAACTTTATGAAATTAAGATTCCTGTTTTCACAGGAATGACCATATCATTTATGAAAACCCTAATCCTCGATAATTACGATTCGTTTACATTTAACCTTTATCAATATATTGGTGAACTTGGCGGTAATCCAGAAGTTTTTCGAAATGATGAATTGACTTTGGATCAAATTAAAAAAATGAATTTTAGTCATATTGTGATTTCTCCTGGACCTGGAACTCCTGAAAGAAAAGAAGATTTTGGTGTGTGTAAAGATGTAATTTTAGAATTAGGGATAGAAATTCCACTTCTTGGTGTTTGTCTTGGCCATCAGGGTATTATTCATGCTTTTGGTGGAAAAATTATTCGTGCGCCAGAAATTATGCATGGCAAGAGAACTATTGTTGAACATAACGGAAAAAATCTTTTTCAGAACATTGAAAATCCAACAGAAGTCATGAGATATCATTCATTAATTGGTGAAGAGAAATCATTACCTGACTGTCTTGAAATAACAGCGAGAACAAAAGATAAATTTCAAATGATAATGGCCGTTGCTCATAAAAAATTCCCAATTTATGGAATTCAATTCCACCCTGAATCAATTGGAACACCTGAGGGAAAGAAAATTTTGAAGAATTTTTTGGAAATGTACGGGAGCAACCCACCCCCAACCCCTCCCTTGCAAAGGAGGGGAGAAGAAAATCTTTTTTAAATGAAAAAATGTTTATTTAATAATTTTTAAGATTTTATGAAAATATCAGTTATATTAGGACATCCACAAAAAAATAGTTTTAATCACGCAATTGCAAAGACTGTTATGAAAATACTTTTGAAAAATAAACATGAGATTTTTTTTCACGATCTTTATGAGGAAAAATTTGATCCTATTTTGAAATATGAAGAAATAGCCAAAGATGCAAAAATAGATTCATCAATCCAAAAATATTGTGATGAATTAAAAATTTCTGATGGTATTATCATTATTCATCCAAATTGGTGGGGGCAACCGCCTTCAATTCTTAAAGGCTGGATTGATCGCGTTATAAGGCCTGGTGTTGCTTATGAATTTGCAGAAACTGACAATGGAGAAGGACTTCCAATTGGTTTGTTAAAAGCTAAAACTGCTTTGATTTTCAACACGTCCAATACTCCTGAAAAAAGAGAAATAGAAGTGTTTGGCGATCCACTTGAACGGTTATGGAATCAATGCATATTTAATTTTTGTGGAGTGAAAAATTTTTATCGAACAATGTATAGAATTATTTGTATAAGTACTGACGAGCAACGTGAAAAATGGTTAAAAGATGTTGAAGAAAAAGTTAATAGGTATTTCCCTAAATATAAAATTAATTTTTAGTCAAAAAAAGCCCCTCTTTTTTAAGAGAGGGGTTGGGGTGAGTTTTTTATAGAATTCACAGCTCACAACTTTCGTAACTCATAACTATTATGAACTCCCTTCCCTACATCAACGGTCATTACGGACCATTCGGTGGCAGATATGTGCCTGAAATTCTTATGCCAAGTTTAGTTGAACTTGAAAAAGCTTTTAATAAATATAAAAAAGATAAGAAATTTTTGAAAGATCTGGATGATTTGTATAAAAATTATTCTGGCAGACCTACTCCTTTATATTATTGTGAAAATCTGACAAAAAAATTAGGAGGAGCAAAAATTTTTATAAAAAACGAAGGACTAAATCATACTGGTGCTCATAAAATCAATCATTGCCTTGGGCAAATTTTATTAGCCAAAAGAATGGGTAAAAAACGAGTAATTGCTGAAACTGGAGCGGGTCAACATGGAGTTGCAACTGCAAGTGTTTCTGCGAAATTTGGGATGCAGTGTACTATTTATATGGGAGCTCGTGATGTTGCTCGCCAAAGGCCAAATGTATTCTGGATGGAACAAGTTGGAGCAACAGTTGTTCCAGTTTACGATGGCAATCAAACTTTGAAAGATGCCGTAAATGCTGCAATGAGAGATTATATTGCTGATCCTGAGAGTCATTTTTTGTTAGGTTCGGCGCTTGGACCAGTGCCTTATCCTGAAATGAATACTTTTTTTCAGGCAATAGTTGGCCGTGAGGTGAAAAAACAATGTAAAGAAATTTATAAAATTCATCCTGACTATTTAGTTGCATGTGTCGGAGGAGGATCGAATGCAATTGGTCTTTTTTATGAATTTCTTGATGATAAAAGTATTAATATGATTGGTGTGGAGGCTGGAGGGCAGGGGATTTCAAAAAAACACGCATCAAGATTTAATGGTGGCAAATATGGAATTATTGAAGGTTATAAATCTTATTTTTTACAGGATGAAAATGGCAATACCTTGCCTACTCATAGTTTATCCGCTGGTCTTGATTATGCTGGAATTGGCCCAGGACATGCTTATTTGAAAGAATCAGGAAGGGTTAAATATGTTTATGCAACTGACAAGGAAGTTATTGAAGCCTTTCAACTGCTTGCAAAGAGCGAAGGAATAATTTCCGCTTTGGAATCTGCACATGCTGTTGCTCATGTTATTAAATTAGCTCCAACACTTCCTAAAAATAAAAATATTATTGTTAATTTGTCTGGA
>MFXK01000039.1:0-737 GCA_001788835.1 Candidatus Peregrinibacteria bacterium RIFOXYB2_FULL_33_20 | reverse complement strand
TGTCTGGAAGAGGAGATAAAGATCTTTTTATTATTACGGAAGCCTTAAAAGATAAAAAATTCTATGAATTTATTAAATCAAAAATCAACTCACCTCAACCTCTCTCTTGAAAAAGAGGGACTAAAAAAATATTTTATGAACAAATTATTTAAAAAAATATCTGAAAGTAAATCTTTGTTAATGACACATGTTGTTATTGGCTATCCATCAATTGCGGAAACGATCAAAATTGTTGAAATAATGGCAAAGGCAGGGTCAGATATTATTGAACTTCAAATGCCTTTTTCTGATCCGGTTGCAGATGGACCAACTATTATGCATGCCAACGATGAATCTTTGAAAAACGGCACAACGACAAAAGATTGTCTGAAAATTATGGGGATTTTATCTAAAAAAGTTAATATTCCGCTATTATTTATGGGATATTATAATACAATTTATAATTATGGTGTTGAAAAATTTTGTAAAGATTCCGCCAAAGCAGGATGTCAGGGATTAATTGTTCCAGATATGCCAATTGACGAAGAAAAATATGAAAATTTTTATAAATCAGCTAAGAAAAATAATTTAGCAGTAATTTTAGTGGTTTCACCGTTAACAAATGATAAAAGATTAAAAGTCATGAAAAAATACGCACAAGGATTTATTTATGCGATGGCCAGAACTGGAATAACTGGGGAAAATACAGAATTTAAAAATGATTTTTCAAAATATATTGGAAGAGTTAAGAAAATTAT
>MFXK01000038.1 GCA_001788835.1 Candidatus Peregrinibacteria bacterium RIFOXYB2_FULL_33_20 | reverse complement strand
AGACCAATAATAAAATTGGCTGAATCAGCTTTTTGTTGAAGTAAATCAACACTACTCCCATTATATACCCACGCTCATGGAGACTGTTATATGATGTATGCTTTTCTTTTTTCCGACGATAGTCGGCACTTTTCTATTATAAGAACAAATTTTATTTTTGTCTTGGCGAAGGGGCAGAGGGGCTGGGGGTGAATGCCCCGAAGCCAAGACTCCTTATTCTTAAAAATTAATCAGGTTGGCAATGATCAAAACAACGCCTGCTCCCAAAAGACAACCAGCCATTTTTCCAACAGCCGATTTAAGCATTGTCCTTTCCTCTGGTATTAATTGTAGTCTTAATTTTTCAGCAGAATATCCTTCAAAAATTCCAGCGATACCGTCAGTTATGGCATTGCCAACAACCCCGCCTAGAATGGCTCCAGTTACACCAGCAAAATGACCACCAAAAATAGCTAGAACGGCCAAAATGCCATTATCTATTAAGCCAAAAAAAATATCTGGCTGAATAGATCGCAGTTTTATTTTAAATGGGATAAGAGAAACCATACAAAGTAAGGCGAGAATAATTAAAACGAAACCTATCCATTGAGCATCATTAACAAAAAAAACGCTAACTGCGGCAATAACTACACAGAGTGTTAAAATGTTTAATATGGATAGAATGAATTTTTGACGCATAAATTTATTATTTAATCACCCCCCTCTATAAAAAATAAAAATAAAATTTGTTCATTATAAAAAAGTGTAAGGTGTTAGCCGTAAAAAGAAAAGTATATTTCACATAATGTTTGAGAATATGCGAACTTGACATGTAGTATAATTGCCGACAGGCTACTACATGTCAAGTTGGGTGAGTCACTGAATTTTTGATTTATTGAAATTTTGAATTGGCTGACTTTAAGTTTGCTTTGAATTTAAGAAAGCGAACCGCATATTTTTTGTTAAGTGACGTACATTTCCAAATTGATTCAATTTGCCGAAATATTTCCGGACTATTTTTGAATCATGGCCGCCTCTTTAAGCGAAGCCGAAGCACGTCTACGTATTCTGCTGTTTATGAGATCGACAAGATCGTTGTATCTTGCGCCTAGATATTCCATTAACTCTTTAAATTCTTCCAACCTTGCTTGAACACCTTTTAAGTTCTCAAGATTTCGTGATGAAAGTGAAGCAAGGTATGCCTCAAAATTTCGATTTAGTCGAGCTCTTGCTTGTTCCATAACTTCATCAAAACTTGATGATGGAGTGATGTCGAGCCCGAATTTTTTTTGTATTTCTTCAATTCCCCTGGCAAGATATTCATTGCAACCTGCTTCTTGGATTGCTTCGAGTCTAGCGGATCTTGCGATAGGATTTTCCTCGTCATATGACGAGTTATTTAATGGTTTCATAATAAGTTTGATTAAGAAATAATAACTAAATAAAAAATTAAAGTATTACACGGACGAGCCGTGTTGGAGGATGGATGTTGTGATAGAATTGTTAAAATATAAAAAAACCGCCCTTTCTGGGGGCGGCTGTGATTCTTAGAAATGAATATACAAATTACCGCAACCCCAGAGAACTGTTGGTTGTGGTAGTCGTTATGGCTTGGTTGTACATTTGCTTGTTCATGGTACGATTATACATATTGTTTAATTCTTGTCAAGTTTTTAGGAAATATTTCGGCACAGGAACGGTCGAAAATGTATGTCGCCTAATGTCCCAGGGTATGCGATGTTTGCTGGTGATATAATAGCGAACGAAGTGAGCCATCACCAGCAAATATGGGTGGAGCGACCAACGGGAGCGAAACCGCATATTCTGTGTTATATGATTTAATTTTTGGGCTTTGGCAAATCAGAAAGTATATCTTTTAAGGCATCCTGAATACTTCCGGTAACGTCAATGTTTTTGCCATAATCGAACCGAGAAACGAGCGAATGAACAGCCCATGCCGCACCTTCACCATGAGTTTTGTTGCGCTCACTATCTCTTTTTATACAAAGTTCCAATGGTGCTTTCAGTGTAAAAATATGGTACGAAAAGGGAAGGTTTTGGATGAGGTGCTCGATGACTTCTTTATGGTAAAAGCAAGCGTCGAAAATTACTATTTTCCCATTTTGTAATGTTTTTTTGACTTCTGGCAGTACGCTTTCACTTGCTTTTATAAAGTTTATTGCAGGGATACAACCTTCTTTTTCATCAACCTTATCTAATTTAAGATTTTCGAGCACCTCATCTATTGCAATAAGTTTAGCGTCGAGATTTTCAGCGAGTTTCTCGGATATTGTTGATTTACCACTACCTAGTGGACCACGAATGATGATGAAGTAGTTCATAAATGTTTTGATTATAGTTGCCCAAAAATTATTTCATATAACGTCCGGGTATAGGCGATGTTGTCTGGCGGTATAATATATCGCGAAGCGATCTACCGCCAGACAATATGGGTGGAGCGACGACTGAAAGGAGGAGCGGAACCGCCTATACCCTGTTATATGCTGTGGCCGTTGGGGGCGTTTTTTGGATAATTTTGTTTGACAAATAAGGCTGGTGAGACTACGTTGCTTTCCTTTAATGTTTTATTATGATTGGATTAAAAGCACCATCATCTCCGCGAGCAGAACTTGAGAGAGCACAAGCTATTGCCATAGATTGGGGTGAAGCAGAAGACCGAGGGCGAAAACAAGCTGGAGATGTACATAAACTCGTTGGTCTTGTTCGAGAGGCTGTTGGTAGTCGAATTAGTTATCGGTTCATACGAAAAGTTTTGGAAACTTCGGAGCGTTGGGGCAACCAAGGTGATATTGTTGATACAACTCAGAGAGATGAAGCAGAAGCAAGTTCTGCTCGCGGTCGAATTAGTCATTGGTATTTAGGAGATCGGGTCTCACCAGCCGTAATGGTGCTCGAGGCAAATGCTGCTACTCTTGAGCCACAGGATGTCCTTGATACTACAAGAAGTAGGGTAAGAGATGTTTCTGATGAAATAGAAAAACCGAGCGTTACAGAAATACTCCAATTGGGCATGAATCCTATGGCGGTTGAAATGCTTTTGTTCTTCAGGCAACAGCCAACAGCAGCTTTGCCGAGAGCTGGAATGTCACCTGCTGAGATAGTTCGCTTCATGGAGGAACGAGAAATCACTTGTCGTTCTCCATACTTTTTTTAAAATGCCAAGCCCCCAAACGGCCATTGCATCTAACGTCGGAATTTAACGAAGTTGAATTTTGAGAGATGGAGCGAGCCGAGGCAAACCACAGCGAGCGACCTCCAAAATTCAATTTGGGTGGAGAAACCTGCAAGGTTTCGGAACCGTTAAATTCCTGTTAGTTGCGTCGGAGCGAAGCGGAGACCGAGGGATAGTGCAACGGTTTTTGCGAAGCAAAAAATCCCGAAGAGTAAGCAAACGGGCGTTAGAAAGACTGCGATTCTATTTTATCTATTTTCCAAAACTTTTTAGTAACTTCGAGGGCTTTATTTTCGTCAAATGATTTACAAGTGTAAATTATCAATGATAAAAATTTAGCATTAGACCAAACATAAACTGAGATTCCTGAATCTATCAATGGAACAAAAGCGTCATAACCTTGATTTTCTTCTTTACCTTTTCCACCAGGTGAGAAAATTATAGGTTTTCCATACATTCGAAGATTAAGAGATTTAGTTATTTTTTTGAAATAATTTTCGATTACGCTTTTGTTAGCATCGATTTTATAGAATCCTTCTATCAGCAATCGTTGCCTCATAATGTTTGGTGCTAAATTTTTCATCTTAGACTATTAGAAAATAAAGCCATATATAAGTTTTACGCAGTCAGCCCGTTTGCTTATTGCAACTAACGTCAGGGATATACGAAGTTTTTCTGTAGCGTAGCGGAAGAAAAATTTGGGTGAGGGGCGAGCCGAGCCCCGAACCGTATATCCCTTGTTATACGAGGGTGAGCGGAATGAAATGGAGCGAAAGCGCAGCGCCCCCTTGCGTTTGAGAGTGTGCCGTTC
The DNA here is from genome assembly GCA_001788835.1 of Candidatus Peregrinibacteria bacterium RIFOXYB2_FULL_33_20. Taxonomy (GTDB): domain Bacteria; phylum Patescibacteriota; class Gracilibacteria; order UBA1369; family GWF2-33-10; genus GWF2-33-10. The sequence continues at coordinate 33,505 of MFXK01000038.1, read as the reverse complement.
ATTATTTTAAAAAGTGGGGCTATCATACTTTACTGTTTTAGCTATCATTTGTTTAACTTCGACAGAATTTGGATACCAAATCAGAGTATCTAAATCATGTTCAACAGCGTAGAGATCTAACCTCTTATCCAAATTTTCAAATTTAAATAGTTCTGGATAAAATTCCTGAAACCAATTCAAGAGATGGATGTAATCTTCTTTTTTGGCAAATTTTTCAAATTTTTCGGACATATACTTTTTCGGATATTCAACCATTCTTTTGACAATATCCAAAACGAAATCCAATGAAGAAACTTCTGTCCTTTCAAAATCCAAAAGCCCGACAATCTTATTATCCTGAACTAAAATGTTATCAAAGTGAGCATCCCAATATACCAACGCGAGCTTCTGCTCTTTGAGAACGTGATGATTGTCGTCAATGAATTTCATGATGACTTTGATAAATTCTGGGGACAGAAGTTTCTTTTCCTCAATTGTTTTTAATGAGTTTTGGATTTGGTTGAGTATCTTATCGTGCCAGTTGTCCGAAAAATTTATATCAAACTTTTGCAAAAATTCATCGTATGGCGATTTGTTGATGACTTTAAGAATATCGCAAAGTTGTTTGATGATGATTTTTCTCTGTTCATTGCTCAACAAATGCCATTTTGAGTACAGATTATCACCCTCAATTTTGGGATAAATCATGAAAAATTTGCCATAAATACTTTTGGATTTGTCGAAAACTTTGATTATAGGAACAGGAATTTTATCCTTGAAAAAATTGTAGAAAAATACCTCCACTTCAAATTTTTGTTCGTTGCTTTCATCTTCGCAAACTTTGAGAATAAAAGCGTCATTTATCAAATAAACTTTGTTCGTGAAGCCAATCTCAATATTTGCAATGGACTCAACTTTGTCTAAGCCATGTTCTGTGAAAATTTTTTCTACAATTTTTTTCTCCATATCAGGATAAGAGGTTAGATCGTTTATAAATTTAGCCCCACTTTTTTCTAGAGTAAAGGCACACTCTCAAATGTCGTATAACGTTCGGGTATAGGCGATGTTGTCTGGCGGTATAATATAACGCGATAGCGTTTTACCGCCAGACAATATGAGTGGAGCGACGACTGGAAGGAGGAGCGGAACCGCCTATACCCTGTTGTGTGCTGTTCTTTTCCCGCTCACTAACACAATATGTTGAGGTTTACAAAAACTAGACCTAAAAATATTCCAACAATATAGAAAATGATTGAGAAAAATTCTAAACTCAGGGCGAATTTATGATATTTATCTTTAAGCTTTTTGTTTTTTGTTATTCCAGCATTAATTTCAGCCCAATACCATGTTGTTTTTGCCCAAAAGAAATTTCTTAATGAGGAAGAAATTATTGAAAGGATTAATAGTATTTCAACTGCAATAAATAGTTTTGGGGAAACTATATTCTCAAGACTTTGAACAAATGGAATTAAAAGTGAGAATGTTCCTGCCGCGAGAATAGCCCAGTGGAAAAAGAATTTTTCTCGTAATTGATTTGATTCTAAACCTTGTTCATTTATTTGGTTACTACTCATAAATAGTGAGGGAAAAGAATTGCACACAACGTTTGAGAATATGCGAACTGGCGAAATGATATAATATTTCCTATCATTTTGCCAGTTGAGAGAGCGGAATTTTTAAGATTGAATTTTTAGAAAACCAGAAAATTTATTTAAATTCAAAAATTTTAAATAAGTGAGGAGTGGAGCGAACCGCATATTCTCTTGTTGTACGAGGTAACAAAAAAATTATAAACCAAACTTTTCATTTAAAAAATTATAAAATTCTAATATTAAATCTTTTTCATCTCGATTTAAGTTTGTTGGTTTTGGAGGGGAAACTTGCAAGCTTAGAGTGTTAAATGTGGCTATTGGAAAATTTCCCGAATCATCTATAGGCCAAACTGAAGCTCCAGTTGTAGCTTTTTGTATATACATAGAGCCATCAATAGATTTAGTTCTACCTATAGGGATTATATCCAAAAGTTCTTGAGTTGTAGTAGGCGGTTGACTAGGTGATTCCATATTTTGAGATTAATTTTTAGATATATCAAAGTATATCATTTTTTGTTATGTCGTACAACGTTTCAGTATATCTGATGTTTGCCGTAGCGATAGCGGAGACAAATATGGGTGGAGCGACGGCAGGAGCGAGCCAGATATACTGTGTTGTGCGAGGGTGATTTTCTGGAGTGATAACGGAAGAAAGTCAAGTGTAACGACCCCGAAGCGTATTTTTCAATATTTTTTCATTCCTTATTATTTTGTTGAAGAATTTTATCATTATTTGGAATTTTTATTTTTTCGTTTTTCTTTTTTCCAAGAGGGGTTAGGGGTGAATTGGAAAAAGAAAAACACCTTATTTTTCTATAAAAACTTCAATTTCAGCAATCAATTTTGCTATTTTATCAAAACATTCTTTTAAAAAAGGTAGTGCCGATATTCCATTTGGTAAATTTTCATGTTCAAATTCAAAACTAACCCATATTGTTTTTTCTGTTTTTACAATATTATTCGGTACAGGCATTTGAGTTCGAGGATCAATTGGAACTCCCATAACACTTACTCCGCCACCAAAAGTTACTCCAGAACCCCAACTAACAGATCCTCCATTATTAGGAGACGACACTGTAATTTTAATATTTTCTTTTCTTTTTTGTGGAATTAAAGTGATATGTTTTGACTTGTTGTTCAAGATATTAAACCAATCAATCCATTGATTATTTTGAAATGGTTGCCATTTTTTTATAGCAGATTTTAAATCTGAATTTAGGTCAGTAGTAGCATTATCAAATTCTTTTTCTGTCTTACAAATAGGAAAATTATATTTTGATACCTTACTTCTTAGATAATCCAAAGATGATCTTAAATTCCCCAAATAATCTTTTATTTCAACGAGTAATTCTGATGAAATTTCTTGATCATGTAGGGATTCGTTATATTTCTGTTCAATTAAATCTAAAGTTGTTTTTGTTTTTTTTAATACAGCATTTATGTCTATAAATTTTGAGTATTTTTCCATATTCATTTTTTAAAAAGTAACCAAATCCCTTTCCGCTTCCTTTTTCTCATTTACAAGCTGTGATCTTTGAATTTGTTTTATAGTTAAATATTCAGAAATATCTTTATAAATCACACTTGCTAAGTGTTTTGCAAATTCTACTGGTACAGCATTTCCGATCATTTTGTAACCATCTGCCACACTTTTGTATTTAAATAAAAAATCATCGGGGAAAGTTTGTATTCTGGCACATTCACGAACGGAAAGTCTTCTATATAAGTCTTCTTTTCCAGGCACAAAAATTCTTTTATTTTGTTCGACAAATTGCATTTTTGGAGCTTGTGGGTGGAGTGGAGCATGACGACCTCCAGCTTGAATAGTAAAACTCGGTTCATCCCAGCTTCTTACGCGGTTTCTTGACATATAAATAGTAGAAAACCCACCATTCATATATTCATGATTTGAGCATTGGAGATCACAAATATCGTTTGCATAATTTTTGTCCTTTGCAGGTTTAGCGAGTCTCAGATCCCAGATTGCATCTTTTATCGTTGGTCTTGGTATAATTTCTTTTGGGGGAGTAAACATTTTTCCCATTTTTTTATGATATCCTACGATAATAACCCTTTGTCTATCTTGCGGAATTCCGTAATTATTCGCATTCAAAAGAAAATAGGAAACATTATAATTCAAAGACTTAAATTCGTTTAATATATTTTGAAAAGCCTCCTCGTGTTTTGGGAGTAAAATACCAGAAACATTTTCTGCTAAGAAAAAGAGAGGCTCTTTTTCTTTTAAAATTCTAATATACTCAAAAAAAAGTTGTCCTCTTTTGTCGTTTATTCCTCTTCCTGCTCCAGCTTCACTCCAGCTTTGACATGGAGGACCTCCGATAATTCCCATACATTCTGGTACATCAGAAGTAGGAATATTCACAATACTTCTTTTATCGAGATAAGTATGGGGAAAATTATGTTCAAAAGTTTCCCAAATCGTACTATCGTATTCATTTGCCCAAATAGTCTCAAAACCGACTTTATTAAACCCGAGATCAAGACCACCAGCACCTGTAAATAATGATATTATTTTCATAATTAATCCTTGCTAATATTTAAAGTATTTTTGAATAACTTTTTTGGAGATTTCAAAAGATTTATGTCGAATTTTAAAGATGATTCTATTCTTGAACTTGCATTATGTATTCTAAAAGACAGAGTCCAATCATTATTCATCGTTATTATGACAGTTGTATTGCTATTTTCTTTAAAAGAAATATCAATTATTTCTGTTGGCAAAGGAACTTTTGGTGTTTTATATTTTGGCTCAATTTTCTCAAAAGGTAAATTCAAAGTTCCATGTATATTGTATGCTTGTATCTCTACTGTATTTTTACTTTTGATTACTTTGTAAAAATCTTTATTTCCTATCAAATAAGAAACAAGATTTGATGAAATATTATCATTATTTTCATCAAGTTTTCTTAGTTCTTTGATGAATGCTTCTAAAATTGGAAGATATACCATAGTATGATAATCTCCTAATTCATTCCATTTTTTTGTTGCCTTACTATCTTTTCTTAACTTTTCTAAACTTTGAAAAATAGGAGTAACTGTATCAAAATACTCTTTTGAAACTTTTACACCTAACCATTTTTCACCGAAATCTATCAAATGTGATAAACGAGAATGTTTTACAGCATTATGATTATTTTTAGCTGAAACACCAATTTCCCATTTTTGCAATAATCTAATAGCAAGCACATCTCTAACATCACCAGATTTTCCATGATCGTCAGATAATATTTCAAGTTGAAGTCTATCTTTTGCTCCAATATCATTGGAAAGTCTTGGTTCAATATCCATCAAAAAATTAACGGCAAAACTTGCCGTAAGTAAATAATCGCTTTGCTCTATTTTGCTCGTATTTTCAAAACAACCTTTTGCAATATGAAATGAAGAATTTTCAATAACTTCAACATTCGTTTTATCTTCCAATTTTTCTTGAAATTGAGTCAGTAAGGCATATTCAAAAGCTTTTCCCGTCGTCATTTGTTTTGAATTTGTAGTAACCATATCAAACGTCTTTATAAATTAAAATCTTGTATTCATAATATACTTATTTTCTTGAATTTTTCCACCTTTAAATTAAATTCATTTTTTGCGGAGGAACGGAGCAAAAAATAACCGCTTATCCCCCTCATTAAAATAAAAAATAAAAATTCCATTCCTTTTTAAATTCTTCAACAAAATTCCTTATTTGAGAAAAAATATTGAAAAATATGTCGCCTAACTCGTTTTTATGCGAAGTGTTTTCGTAAAACATACTGAAACTTGTAGTTTTTGCGAAGTGAATAGCGTTAAGTCAATCCAAATTTTTTATAAACTAACTCTCATCATTTTCACAATTTTTACATTTCCAAGAATGTCTTTGACTTGTTTTTCTGGATCTTTGACAAATTCTTGAGTTAGAAGAGCATTTTCTTCACGGAATTTTTTTTCTTTACCAATTATAATTTTATCCCAAATTGCTTCTGGTTTATTTTCTTTTTTTAGTTGATCTCTCCAGATTTCTTTCTCTTTATGAATTAAATCTGCAGAGACTTCATCTGGCGAAATAAATTGAGGATTGGTTGCGGCAATTTGCATACAAATGTCTTTTGAAAGCTCTTTGTCTCCACCATCAAGGATAGCAATTGCGGCCAGTTTTCCAGTTGAATGGATATAAGAGCCAATAGAATAGGATGACATTGATGAATCTGCCTCTATAATAGTTGCATCTAGGATTTGAATATTTTCTCCAACTTTGACTACATAATCATTAATATCATCTTTCATATCTTCAGGTTTTTTGCCTTCAAGAGTTTTTTCGGCAAGTATTTGAGCTAAAGTTTTAAAATTTTCATTTTTGGCCACGAAATCAGTTTCGCAAGCTAATTTGACAATAGCGATTTTATTATTTTTTATTTTTATGGCAATAGTTCCTTCATTTGTGGCTCTTTCGGCTTTGCTAGCGGCCTTCATCGCTCCTTGTTTTCTTAGGTATTCAATGGCTTTCTCTTCGTTGCCATTGGAGTCTTCCAAGGCTTTTTTGCAAAGAGAAATTGATACGGAGGTAGCATCGCGAAGTTTTTTGATTTGTTCTATGGTAACCATTAGGAAAAATTTTAGATTTTAAATTTTGAATTAAGAGAATGACAGGCGATATGTGTTGTGCGATTTGCGACTCACGCCTAACGCAATAATAATTATTTGTTTTGAGCTGGAGGTTGTTGATTGTTAATTGCTGATTGCTGATCGTTGGTAGATTGATTGGTATTTTGAGTCGGAATATTGTTAGTAGTTTGGATTGGTAAAGTTTGAACTTTATTAGCACTGGGGAAGTTAATTTGATTCGGATTTAACTTGGTTAAATTGATTTTTTGAATAAGATCACCAATTATTGGAATTTTCCACATTTGAGCCCCAATTACCTGATAGATTAGGAAGGTATGCCCCCCAAGATATGGTAAAATAAAGAAAATTAAGAATACAAAATCTCCTAACCGACCACTTAATCTTGCCAAAAAACTGGCGACAATTAATAGGCAAAAGTCAAATATTGTCACTGCTAATCCTTGCCTCATGTGAAACTTGATAAACTCATTTTTTGGCTGAGCCGTGATGGGGATGAAAATTAAAATATCCAAATAGGCCATGATAGAGAATAAAGCCTGTTCAGGAGTGAGTGAATTACTGATAGTAGCTGAATTTTTGGAAGATTCTTTTGAAATTGCTTGATTTTGTTCGCTAGAATTTTGATTTGCTGGAGTCTGGGCAATCACATTTAAACTATCCTTTGATTGAGCATTAGAATCAGGAATTGATTCGTTGGCATTATTATTTGAATTTGCCTCAGGAGCATTATCAAATATATTTGGAGTTTGAGGATCCGCCATGTTACTTTTTCTTAGGAGATTTTTTGCCTTTTACATAACTGCCTTTAATTTTTTCTACGATATATTCAAGAGCCCTCAAAGAATCGTCGTTAGCTGGGATTGGATAGTCAACTAAGGTGGGATCGGTGTTGGAATCGGTAATGGCTATCAGTGGAATATTAAGTTTTCTTGCTTCTTTGACGGCAATGCTGTCCCTTTTGATGTCAGTGACAAATAAAGCGGCTGGTAATTTATTAAGATTTTCCACACCGCCAAGAGCATCTTTGAGTTTCTCAATTTCTTTTTTGAATTTACTTACTTCTTTTTTGAGAAATTTTTCTTCTAATTCGCCGCTTTTATCTTCAGCTTCAAGTTTTTTGAAATATTGAACTCTGGCTTTAATTGTTTTGAAGTTGGTAAGTAGGCCCGGGAACCATTTGGAATCGACATAAGGGCATTCGCAATCCTGAGCCGCTTCTATAATTAATTTTTGTGCTTGAGGTTTGGTGTTAACAAAAAGCATGACTTTGCCTTCATTGCCTAGTTTTTCTACATATTCCAAAGCTTTTTGTAGCTGTAAGTATGTTTTTCTTAAATCAAAAATATGGATACCATTTTTTTTTGTATATATGTATTGGCGAATTTTTGGATGCCATTTTTGAGTTTGATGACCTAAATGCAAAGCGTTTTCCATCATGGTTTTAAGCTCTGATTTTGGAGCGTTTTCTAAGGTGAGTTCTGTCATAATTTAGGGTAAAAAGTTAAATTGGTAGATACAATTAATTGTATTCATGCAAAAAATTAAGAGATATACAGATAGAAAGCCTCTAAAGGCATATTAGAATTAAGTATATATCTATAGTAAGAATATAACAAAGTAAAGTTACTTTGCAAGTGAGAAAAAATCAAGGTAAATTAGAGGAAAGTTTGTAAAACTTGTAAAGTTCATAAAATTGAAAATATTATGAAAAAACTAACGACAGTACGTAATAACATAGCGGAATGCGATATGGAAATGTTAAAGATTTTAAAAAAAAGATTTGAATATTGTCTACAGGCGGCCCAAATAAAAAAAAAATTAAATTTAAAATTGACCCAGCCGGAGGTGGAAATTAAATTAAAAGAGATTTGGAAACAACATAAAGATGAAGTTTTGTCAGAAGATTTTTTAAATGATTTATTTATCCTGGTGGTAAATTATTCTAAAAAAATTCAAAAATATAACTAAATTTTGTGCTTAAACTAAGAATTTGGTATAATATACGAAAGATTTAATATATTTCATGGATCTTGCAAAAACAAAAAATCAAACAAATGCAATTGGCGAAGTTAAAATTAGCATTACTTTGACTACTAATGCTTATTTTTTGTCAGGGTTAAGGGATTTTACAATGACTTTTGTGAAAAACATGACTGGATTTGGTGAACAATGGGCTTATAGGTTTCAAACAGTTGTGGATGAATTAGCTAGCAATGCCATGGAGTATGGTTGTCGAGAAGGCGATCAGATAGTGATTACTCTAATGGCCCATACTGATAAAAGTATTGAAATAATGATAGAAGATCCTGGACATGGCTCAAAAAAAGTCACAGCCGAAGAAATGGAAAAAATATATAGAAATAAATTGGATTTATATGGGCGAGGTCAGTATTTAGGCATTAGAGGGCGAGGATTAGCTCAGATAGTGAATGCCTGGAGTGATAAAGTAACTTTTGAAAATATTGATAGTGGCGGAATTCGGGTAAGGGTGATAAAATCTTTTAAGGAAAATAATTCACAATCTAAAATTTAAAATTTAAAATTCCCTTTATGACAGAAGCTATTGTTACCATCACTGATTTAGACAGCCAAAATCCTAATATCATTGCCAAAGCGGTGAAAATAAAAGGGCAGCTTGATGAAAGCAATGTAGATGAAAAAGCCAAAGATATATATAAGGTTTTGGAATCAGTGCCGACTGGTAAACACGTTAATTTACTTTTTGATTTTGCTGAGCTTGATTATATGAATAGCAAATCCATTGGATATTTGACTGACTGGTATAGCCGAATCACGACTGATGGAGGCAAAATTTGTATTGCTGGACCGAAAGAAAATATTGTTGATATTTTACAGGTTGTTGGCTTAACGCAACTTGTCACATGTTACCAAAATTTTGATGAAGCTAAGGCGTATGTGTTGAGTTAAAGTGTGAAAGAGGGGAAAAGTTATGGGCTATGGGTTTTGAGCTTTGAGTAAAAAGGAAAGGAATTATTGATTGCTTCGCCAGTGTGTCATACCAGCGAAAGCTGGTATCCAGTAGAGGACTTTAGTCGATAGTATTGTTTTTATTTTATATTGAGAATTTGTTAAAATAAAAATAGTATGCAATTTCATGATGGAATTTATTTATATATAAAGTTCATGCATAAATAATAAGTATGTTTACTGGATTCCTGCCGGAGTTTACCCCAATGGAGATGGGGGCAGGAATGACACTCACAGCTCACGCTCTTTATCTCTCAATATGGCTATTTTTGCAATTGTAGGTCTTCCGGGAGTTGGTAAAACCACTGTTTCTGAGATTTTTGAAAAAAAAGGCTTTTTACGAATTGATACAGATAAAATTGTCCATAAATTATATGAAACAAATGGACTTGGCACTCAAAAAATTGAAGCTTTTTTTGGCTCTGACTATTTAAAAAAAGACGGCTCTGTTAATAGGAATAAACTTCGTAAGGCAGTATTTAACAATTCGCAGAAATTAAGAATACTGGAGATATTTATACATCCATTTGTTTTGCATGAGGTAAAATTGCTCATAAGTAAGGCAAAAGAAGAAAATATTATTATTGAAATTTCAGTTTATCGCAAAGAAGCCAAAATTAATGATTTAATTGATAAATGGATTTTGCTAAAAAGAGATAATTCAGTTAAGGAAAAATATGATTTAAGTAATTTTCACACAGATCTTGATAATTTAAAACCTGATTTTTGTATTGAAAATAATGGATCTTTAGGTGATTTAGAATTCAAAATTCAAAATTCAAAATTTCCCTTTAAACCATCTTTCTAAGATAATTGCGGCACTTAGGCAATCTCTTTCGCCGGAGGTTTTATCTTTTTTATCTTTTTTAAAATTAGACATCGATTCTTCCGCTTCGAAAGTACTGAGAGTCTCATCCATAAAATTCACCTTAATTTGAGTTTTTTTGGCTAAAACCTCGCCAAATTGCTTGATTTTCTGAGTGGTTTTGGTCTCTTGCCTATCTAATAAATATGGTAAGCCCAGCACAATCAAAACGATCTGATTTTCCAAACAGAGCTTTTTTATTTTTTGAAGGGCTTCTTTGTGTTTTTTAATTATTAAAAAGCCTTTGGGTACAGCAATTTTTTGTTCTAGATCACCAATTGCCAGCCCGATTCTTTTTTGGCCGTAATCAAGACCAAGAACTTTACCTTTAAGCATTTTCAACAATAATTTTAACGGGCGCGGAAATTTCTTCGTTAAGTTTTAAACTAATTTCAAATTCTCCAGTGGTTTTGATATGTTCAGACAATTCCACATTTGATCTGTCAATGTCAATCTTAATTTGCTCTTTCAAAGCTTCCACAATTGCTCTTTCGTCAATAGAGCCGTATAAGTGTCCTTTGTCGGTAGCTTTTTCTTTAAATCTAATTGCCGCATTTTTGAGTTGATCAGCAATAGCTTTGGCATTTACAGCAATTTGTTCTCGTCTTACAACAGCACGTTTTTTTTGCGTTTCCACTAATTCTTTATTGTGTTTGTCAGCCATAACTGCCCAACCATTGGCTGATAAAAAATTTCTGAAATATCCAGGCCTAACCTTAACGATATCACCTTTGAATCCAAGAGGTTTAATGTCTTTTTTTAAAACTACTTCAATCATAAATTAAAAAAATAAAATAGAATAACCCTTCGTAGATTTTTAAATTTCCGAAGCATGTATACTTCTAACATACAGACATGAAAAGCTCAAGGGTTTTTCATTTTTCTTTTGTCCAGTTAGTGATATTCGCAAAGCGGTCAGTGTGCGTGGCCAATTCGCCAATTTCGCCAATGCTAAATTTTTCATCGACCAAATAATAATAATAAGGTGTATATAAATAAACAGCAGGTATATCTTTTTCGAGCTCATCGCCAATTGCTTTTAGTTTTTCTGTTTTAGTGTCATGATCAAAAGTATTTCTAAGATCATCTAGTAATTGATCTACTTTGACGTTTCGATAATTGGAAAAATTTAAGCCGCGATCTTTGGCTTGGCTGGAATGAAGATAAGGATATAAGTCAAGGTTGTATTCTAAACTTTGTCCGTATAGCAGTAAATCATAATCGCGATCAAGAATTACATATTGTAAGAAGCTGAATGGATAGCTCTCTATTGATACGTCGATGCCAACATTACCAAGAGCAGTTTTGATAAAGTTAACGCTTTTAGTGTTGATTTCTTGCTGTTTGACGTCTTCATAGGTGCGAGTTAATAGCCTCAAAGTTAGTTTGTCTCCATTACGATTTTCCCGAACATTAGTATCCTTGTTTAATTTCCAACCGGCATCATACAAAGCTCCCATGGCTTCCTCCTTATTTGATTTGAACATCCATTTGTCTTCTTGTAATTCTAGCAGGGGAGTGTCTATTACCTGCTCATAGCCAATTTCATTAACCAGGGCTTGTTTATCAATGGCTTTTTGAATTGCTAAGCGTATTTTTTGATTTTTTAAATAAGGTTTATCGTTGTTAATAAACAAAGCGGTGTACCTTGGCAAATCGTATTTATATAGAGCAAAGCGATTATTTACTAATTCCGCCTTGTCAAATTTTGATAGTCTGGCAAGTCCATGGATTTTTTCGATATTTTGTTTCAAATCATCGATAGTTGGTGCAATGACAAAGCTGAAGTTAAGGATATTAGCTCTATCGCCTTGATAATTATCAAAACGAGTTAAATTAATTTTGGTCAGATTGCCGCTTTGGGTGGAAGAATCAAATCTGTATGGGCCGTTGCCAATCGGATTTTTATTGAGGTCACTGGTAGCAATATTCTCAACGTTAGTACCTTCCCATATATGTTTGGGTAGCAGGCCAATCAGGGTGCTGGTAAAGAAAAAAGAATTTTTTAACGGTAATTTGAAAACGACAGTAAATTCATCGATTTTTTCTATGGTAATTTGATCGAAAGTTTTTTTCAGGATGACGTTGGGAAAATTGGCGTTTTGAATAACATCTCGATAGGTAAAGATTATGTCATCAGCAGTTAAAGGTTTCCCATCTTGCCAGGTAGCATTTTTATTGAGGTAAAAAGTATATTCTTTTTGATTTTGGCTGAGGCTATGAGTAGCAATGGATTTGTTGTCAACCACCTGTTGTGTCAGCGGGTCATATTTGCTTAGGCCTTGATAAATCAGAGCGGTAATATCTCTATCTACGCTACTTGGTTGGCTAAAAAGTGGATTTAATACTCCTAAATTACCAACCATGCCTTCGACATAAATACTTTTATCATCATTACTCCAAATATCAGCTTTTACATAGTTAAATAGAGATTTAGTCGTGGAAAATATTAAAATAAACGATAATATTAAAATTAAATACCGTTCTTTGGTAGAAAAAGATTTGATGGTTAAATAAAACGTTTGAACTAGTTCTTTTGTCTGCATGGTTTTATAAGAGCTGTTAGCTCTCAATTATTAGCTATTAATAATAGCTGTGTGATAATTAATGCTGCTAAAAATTTTGCTTATAACACGAATATCAAAATTGAAGAGCTGACGAAAATGACGGTCAAAATTATGGTAATATTGAAAATAACTTTTTCAGCGCCTCTTCGACTGGTGAAAACTTGATTACCACCATAGCCAGCCATACTGCCCAGGCCTGAGCCTCTTTGTTGGGCAAGAATGAAGATAACAAGTAGGATAGCGCTAATTATTTGAGTGATTTGAACGATAGTGTGCATTTTAAATTGTTAATTGTTAATTATTGGTAGGTTAGAAATATAATATTGTCAATTTATGTTATACATTATTTCAAAGCTTTAAGGACAAATTTTTCGGCATAATTGCAAAAACCGAAGACAATGGCGGCATATAAATAATCTAAGCGATCAGTAACTATCAGTTGGAAATTATAAAAATTTAAAACGTTTATAATATAGTCAGTTAAATAAAAAATAAAGCCATTAATTAGGATTAAAAACAGCCCAGCACTAAAGAAAATTGCTGGCATAGTAATAAGTTTCAGCACCGGTTTGACAATACTGTTTAGCAGGCTAATCACAATCCCTGCGAAGACAAAAACTCCCCAGCCGCCAGTGTAATCAATGCTATCAATGAAATATACTACCGCATACAAAGCTACGATGTTAATTGCTAAATTGACTATGATTTTTTTGATCATCTTGATTTTTGAAAAGCACTTAAATTCAAAATTAATTGCTAATAAATTTTAGAACTTGCGTAAAATTAAGTCTAGAGAAAATACTTTTTATCCTTAATTTCATCTGGTAATAAACTTTTTTTTGTGTATTTTTCGTAGTCTTTGCCATAACCTAATTCTTGCATCAGTTTTGTTTCAGGATTTCGAAGGCTTAAAGGAATTGGTAAATTGCCGTATTTTTTAACATCTTCTTGTGCTTGCTGATAAGCATTATAACTCGACCGATCTTTTGTGGATTGAGCTAAATATGTAACGCCATGAGCTAGATTGATAGCGCATTCAGGCAGTCCAATTGTTTCAACTGCTTTAAATACTTCATTCGCAAGGAGCAGGGCATTGGAATTAATTAAACCAATATCTTCACTAGCGAAGATCACCATTCGTCTGGCAATAAATTTGGGGTCCTCGCCAGCTTCAATCATCCGTGCCAAATAATAAAGAGCGGCATTTGGCTGGCTGGCACGCATGGATTTGATAAAAGCGCTGATAAGATTGTAGTGTTCTTCGCCTTTTTTATCATAACGCAAGAATTTGGATTGAAGAGTATTTTTTAGATTTTTTAAAGTAATTTTTTTATAAAGTTGGTGAGTATTTTCTATCATTGTAATTGTCTGCCTGGCATCACCATTGGCAAATTCCAAAAGCCAATCTTCAGCTTCTTGATCCACTTCATGTTTAGTCCTTTTAATAATTAATTTTATTTCTTCTTTGGATAAAGGATTTAAAACAAAAACTCGGCATCTGGAAAGAAGGGGAGAAATAACTTCAAAACTAGGATTTTCAGTTGTAGCTCCGATTAGGGTGATTTCTCCACTTTCCACATGTGGGAGTAAAAAGTCTTGTTGAGATTTGTTAAATCTATGAATTTCATCTAAAAATAATACTTTTGGTTTGCCCCATGAATTTTCTTTCACAATAGCGCGAATTTCATCTTTTCCAGCAGATACGGCTGATAATTCGTAAAGCATTGCGTCTAAACTGGAAGCATAAATTTTGGCTAAGGTGGTTTTGCCAACGCCGGGAGGTCCCCAGAGAATAAAGGAAAAAAGATGTTTTTTGGCAATAGCGTTTTTGAGAGGTTTGTCTTCACCTACCAGATGTTGCTGGCCAATGAATTCTTTCAGGGTTTTGGGGCGGATTGTGGACGCTAGAGGGGGCATGGGTGGAGGAAAAGACTATTAACTTTTAGTTATGAATTAGGAAAAAGGAATTTGTCTTTATTCTATCAAAAAATATAGATCATATTTTTGGCCTGGTCTATGAAAAAAAGACTTTGTCGGTCAGGTTTTTGATTTTTATTCTTTAGTTAAGTTTTTCAAAATTTTTTGTATTTCCTGGGTATGACCACTGGGTTTGACTTTGCGCCAGATGTGGGCGATTTTGCCTTGTGGGTCAATAAGGAAGGTGCTTCTTATAATGCCAAAGAATATTTTGCCGTACAGGGATTTTTCTCCCCAGGCTTCATAATTTTTTAAAACTTTATGATCTTCATCAGATAGAAGCATGATTTTTAAATTTTTCTTTTCAATAAATTTTCTATGGCTTTGTGTGGAATCAGCGCTTACCCCAAGGATAACAGCCTTTAATTTTTTAAATTCATTTAAATTATCACTAAACGTACAAGCTTCTACAGTGCATCCGGGCGTGTTATCTTTTGGATAAAAATATAAAACGACCCATTGTCCAAGGAAATTTGTCAGTGAGATTTTTTCGTTATTTTGGTTTAAAATGGTAAAAGCGGGAGCTTGATCGCCGATTTTTAACATAAAACAAAGGAGTTAAAGGTTAAGTCTTCTTACGTCTAAAGCTTTTAAAGAAACCACTAATGGCACTAGCTATGGAACGAAATAAGCTTCCTTTTTTTCTGGTTTCTTGTAAACTAGCGGCTAAGGCAAAGCTATTTTTTGTTGCAATGGTTTTGTCATCATTTTTAGTTGGCTTAGAATCAGTCATTGTTTCATCGCCTATTTCAAAAAAATCTCTGGCGCCGATTTGACCATCATCAGGTTCCTTAACAACATCTGTTAATAATTCAGGTTCATCATCTTGTTTGATTTGAGAAACAGATCTGTTTGCATTTAGATTTAATGAATTATTATCACCGTCTATCCCAAAAAAATCTCTGGCGTCGATTTGACCATCATCAGGCTCCTTAATAACATCTGTTAATAATTCAGGTTCATCATCTTGGTCATAATTGCCGGTGTCAAAGAATTCTTCAGGGTTGAATTGATAATCGTCAGACTGGACTTGATTGCTTTCTCTGAAAGGATTGGTTAACGCTAGTGATTCTTGTTGAGTTTCTAAAACTTTTAAATTTATGTTTGAGCCGTGTAGGCTTTCAGATGTATTTCTTTTAGCATTATGATTGCTAAACTCATCAACATTGGCTTTATTTAGATTTTGTTTTGCCTGATATAAGATTTCATAAAATTGATTAGATTGATCAATATCTACAAAGTACATCCATAAATGATGGACAAAATTTTCATAAACGCTGTTGGCAGGAATTGCTGATAAATCGAGGTGAACAATTTCAGTATCTGAAGGGGTTCTTATACCGCTTAGTCTGATTTGATTGATAATACGAGCTAAAGCTATTGGCTCCTTGGCTTGAAAATAATACAGGGTATCTAAATTGATGTATTGGGAAATCTCTTTACCTTGCGATTGTAAATAATCAGAGGCAGCATTCATGATGGCTGACATTGAGGCTGGACTTTCATGCGGTATTTTTTTATCAGCTTTACGACATAAGAATTCATAAAAAGTCTCGCCTGGTTCAAGTTTAGCAAATTTGGCATCTTCAGCTGGGTTTGACGGATTTTGATCCACTATTGAAGAGCTACTGGTTGGATTAGTATTGATTTCTATGCCGATTTGATGAGTATTACCATCATTTGAGATACTATCATGATTTCCATTGTTGAGAGGACTAACGGAAGGAGAGCTTAATCCTGCCAAAGTTAAACCAAGCACGAATGGTTTTATTAATTTCCTTAGTCTACTGCGAATGGGTGTTTTGGCGGAGTTTAGCGGCTGAGTGGCAATGTCTTTATCATCACTCGTTGGAGATAGATTTGCTGAGAGTGAGCTGTTTGTATCTGGTTTGGAAATGATTGGTGGTAATGTATCAGTAGAAGGGCGTGAACGTTTCTTGTCTATTGGCGAAAAAGTGGAAGAAAATATAGAGGAGAAATCATCATCATTAGACGGACTTGATGGGGCTTGTGCTATCATTTTTTTAATGCTTGTTCTAATAGTCTCCGACTCTTCAGGGGGCAGGTCCAAAGTATTTCTGTCAGGATGAAATGGTTGCTTAAAAAAATCATTTATTTCGTGGCGCATAATAGTAAAAATATATTTTTTTGGGCTTCTAGCTATTATTAATTTAATAATAGTTAATTATCTTAATCATTTATTTTTTAAAAAACAACTGTTTTTTTAGTTTTAACCTGCCGTGGTTGCGTTTTTATGTTCTAATTTGTGTGGAGCTTCTAAAAAATATATTTTTTCAACAAAATGGCTGATTTATCGGTGAGAGATTCATTGTGGTTAGTCGTTTGGTAGTTTTTTATGACATCATACAAATGTTGTTCGTCATATTTATATTGTTGGCCGAATTTGGTGCCTGGATCGTTGGTTATGAATTTTTTAGTTTCTGGGTCGTAGCCCACTAACACTAACATGTGTTTTACAGGGCCAGGAATTCTAAAATGCGGATTAGCAAGTTTATTCCCGTTTACTGGTAAGATTATGATATTGCCATCATAAATTTTGTTAATCAAAGTTTGTAAATCAAAATCATAAATTAATTTATAATTTTTATAACCAAAATATCCTTCAATAATTCTTTTGGCTGAATCTTCAATTGAAGTATCGACATAACTTCCATAGGTATTTTTTTCATAATCTGAAATTTTTATTATCATTGTTTTAGCTTCTTCTTTGGTTAGATTAAAATTTTTTATCCACATCATTGCCATCAAAGTTGAGGCTTCTTCACATCCGTCAGCCTGTCTTTCATCTTCCCAATTTCCAAGAGCTGCTTGAGCAGCAAAAGGGACATTATGAATAATTAAACTTTTTACATCTGAATTTTTTGGAGGGGTTAATGAATTAAAATTTGAATTACTTATTATTCGTGTGCTCCCAAGAAGTATAGCTCCAATAATCAGTATTGTTAATATTTTGTTCATATAGAGAAGATCCAGAATTTTTTACTATAATATATAAAAAAAATTTGTGCAATTATTTAATTTATAAAAAATATTAAAACCTTAAAAAAGGTTATAATTTGCGGTAAGGTAGATGAAAAATCAAGAAAAAGTTTTTGAGGATTCAATGATTTTAATAAATTTCAGTTGTTTCTCTTTTTAATTATTGTTAAAATCACTTCGTTAAATTTATCAACAGTTGCTATTCTTACTATATATGCCTGGGTAGCTCAGTGGTAGAGCGAAGGATTGAAAATCCTTGCGTCGGTGGTTCAATTCCGCCCCTAGGCACCAAATTTCGCCAGAAATTTGCCCTAATTACTCCTACTATTGGGAGGTGATGATTTTTGCATACAAGGCAGATTGAACTCTCGTTGAATATCTTCTCCAATTTACTGTATAATCAAATTATCTTTTCGCCAAAATATGCATTTGAAAGAAAATGAAACAATTCTAAAAATTTTTAGGCATCATTTTTCTCCATTTTTAATTGATATCGCTATCATCCTTGTCTTGGTAATTCCCTTATTTATAATTGCTAGTTTCGTTCAAAATTATTTACCTGCTACTTATACGGTTTGGCTTTATTTCATTTTAACCTTAACAAGCCTAGGTATCGCAACTTATGTTTTTTTGATTTATTGGTTAGATAAATTAGTAGTCAGCAATCAAAGAATCATGCATATCAACTGGAAAACGCTCTTCAAAAAAGAAGTGTATTCCATCAAACTTAAAGATATTCAAAATATCTCCTTTAAATGCCATGGCATTCTGGAATTTATTCCTTTTTTCAACTACGGCAGTATGGAGGTAGAAAGCGCTGCCAACTTTCACAATATTACTTTTGCAGATTTGTCCAGACCAGAAGAAACCAAGCAATTCATCACCGACACCATCACTAAGTATCAAAATATTGAGACAGAAGAGTGACAAAATATCTGTATTTTACTTTATCTTTAATGTATAATATACAATAACGTTTTAAAAAATCTCAAAATAATTACCTTATTTACTTCAATGAGAGAACAGCAAGAACTATCTGTGCATGAAGGTCTAGATGTACAAGGTAGGATGTTAATGGATGCCTATAGCGCTTCATTAAATAGAAGAGCAAAAATTAGTGCTATTACCGAACATAATTCAATATATAGATCATCTGGACAGTTGGCAGCAGCGCTCACTGCCTTGCAAGAATTAACAGAACCATCTATCCAACCAACAGATTTAGCAGGAATACAAGAAATTTATCCTGAATGGGAAGATCATAGATTAAGCGCCACATCAATTGAACCAATTATAATGAGTATTAGAGGGTTGCAAAAAAAAGATTCACAACAGAGAAACTCAATTCAGCACTTATTAATTAAAGCAACCAATGACATTAAAGCCATTAGTAAGAGAGCAAAACGTTTATTATCCAGAAATCATGTAACCAACCCAAGTCAAGAAAGTTTACAGTCTTTTAGCCTAGAGGAAATTTTCTGGATTGGCGTTATGCATAACCTTGCCGATCACAAGATACCATTACCAATTAGCGATGCCGCCTTACAACACTTACAGGCCCTGGGACTTGATTTTATCAAAAAAGTTAGCTTTGGAATTGCCGGTTATATTACCTTAGAGATTGATTCTTCTAAGCTAAAAAATATTAGCGACATATCAGATTTTCATAAATTTCTCAGTACAAGATTCACATATGGTAATGATCGTTTTGGGCAATATAATTTGCGCTTTGATATTGCAGATCATGCCGAGACGATATCAGCATTGGGTGGTATTCAAGAGTCATATACTAAATTTGTAGAATGTAGAGGAAAATATAGAAATTTTTCAATTTGGCAGCAATTTTTCGCACAAAATCAATCAAGAGTAAGAACTCAAAAGCTACCCGATCGTGATAATGATTGTGTAAGTATAGACGAGGAATATGAAGTGGTTTCAATAAACATGCACCATAATAGCCCAGGAAATAATCACATCTACATTATTATTCGGCATCATGGAAAAGAAATTGCTTTTTTGATTTTCAATAAGACCGATCAATCTTTTGTAAAAGAAGAGTTAATAGGAGAAGATACTCTTCAGTCTGATCCCTTTCGCACTAATTATGCTACAGAAAGAGTAGATTGGGTACAAATAGATCAATTAATAAATTCAACAAACAATTCAGGTGCTACTAGAAAAGAAGTAAAAGAAATAATGGAAATTAAATCCAGGTAAATTTATCAGAATTTAGGAAGAGTATATTCATAATCACCCAGAGAATTTCTCCTAAAATTTTTATATTCCGCAAGAGCTTGAGATGGTTGTACTCCTAATGATTGTATCATTCCATTTATTTCTACGTCAGCATCAGTTAATTTCCCAATTATTCTACCTACCAATAGAGATCCTAGAATTTGAATAGGAGTCATTTTTGAAAAAAAGTACTGTCCATGAACTCCTTCAACACAAAATAGCAACTCATTTATCCTTTGGTTTTCATGAGAAAAATTTTCAGGAACAGATTGATTATCAAGGCTCATAAAAAATAAATTTAATAAAATTAAGAATGTATATATTAATAGATGAGAATCCCATTGTCAAGGCGAAATTTTGTAAAAACTCATAGAGCACTAGGAATCGTCCAGCAAATGGCAGGGCTTAATGAGTGAATTTAGAACTTTTTCATTCTTTGAATGTATCCCAAACATAGATTATTTCATGGATAAACTAAAGGCAATCAGAAATTTATATCCTGCATTCCAAACAGCTTATTAGTATTACTCAAATTTATTAATGTTTTTTTATATTTATGAAATACAACATTTAATATTCTTTAATTTGACAAATATAATATTTGTATTTTATATTTGAGTACCATTAAAATTCTCAAACATGATTCCAAATTTAGCACATTGCACTAATTCACAAGATGGATCAAATAATTATTTTCATGGATTAGAAATATTTAACGGTTTATCAGAAACAGAACAAAAATTATTATTAACATTGCAATAATTTTTAAAAGAAGCTCCTGATAAAGTCGGTCAATATAATATAAATACTGAAAATTTAAGAGACTTAATGGGAAGTAATCAAGCCGACTTAATGACTAATTTAGCGAATGGCAATCTTGAAGAAATTAAATCTTTACTATTAGCCTCTGATATTTTTATTCTTAAAATAATGAATTTTTCAGACACAGAAGAAACTGTATTGATTATGAATGGATATTTTGAACGTGAAGAACTTGAATTAGATGACACATTATCTTTAAGTGGTAATTTAGTTGAAATAAGAGATGATGTTAAAGAAGTATTAAGAGATGATGAAATATGTAAAATAACCTTAATTGAAGAATAAATTTTATTATAATTACTTAATCGCGTTCTCAATAATTTCATCAATCTTGCTTCTTTCACTTTCAATCTTTTGCTTCATTTCTTTTTGCTTATCTAATTCCTCTTTAATTTCATCAACAATTTTTTGTTGTTTTTCCAAAGAAATATCAATCATTGGCAATTCTTGTATTTGGCTTGGAAAGATATTTTTATTTTGCAGTCCTTTTTTATTGCTATGAATTAAATGCTGAAAATATTCTGATCTAAAATAGTAATAGGCAAAATAAGGATTATAATCTTTTAATCTAATCCTCATTGTAAAATCTGCAAAAATACCATTAACATCTTCTTCAATAAGAGCAAATTTACCTATTGCGACACCAGAACGGGTCATTATTATATCATATTTATTAACGGCTTTATTTAAATTATTTTTTGCATATTCTGATGAAATAAGCTGAGAATCATCAAGTTCAAGACAATAATTTTTTACTGTTGCCATTGAGATATAATAATGTTCACCTTGCTCATCAAAATTTGATGGAGAAATACTTGCACCTAATACAATAGGTTCATTAATAAAATGCTTTATTTTTGATTTTGTTATTTTCTTTAGTTCTGACATTACAAATTGTGCAGATTCTTGATGAAAAGCAACGCTATTTCTCAAATCTTTATTTTGAGATGCTAATGAAATATCTAAATAATAATTTTTAATTTTCTTTAATTTTTCAAACTTTTCTAAATCAAACCCAAACTCTCTTGCAAATACTTTATTGATTACTTCTTGTGGTGGTCTAATTTGTGCTTTTAATTCTTTGATTTTCTTTTCAATCGGTTCTATTTGAGCAACGATTTGGTCTTGTTTTAGTTTTGGGATTAGGGGAATTTTGATTTTTAGAAAGTCAAACGGACTTATATTTAATTGCGTTTTCCCATTTGACCACCAATAAAACTGCTTTTTTGTAAGCGAATAATAATTTATCAAGTAATAAAAAAACAAAACATTTGTATTCTCTTTTGCTCTTAAACTTCCAACTCTTTGATTTAATAAATATTTATCATTTTCCAAAATTAAATCACTTTTTAGCTTTCCGTCTCCTGTCAATGAAACAACAATGTCATCTTTTTTTAGCAAAAATCTTTGATAATCTTCTCTATAATCTTCTGGCAAAAAAACCATATTATTTTCATCAAAATCATTCCCAACATCTCCTATTCTAATCAAAGGCAATCCTTCTTGTTCATAATCCGTACTTTTAAAAGCAAAACCCGAAACAATATAAAAGAAATCTTTTAGCCTGACAAATTTATTTGCTGCTTTTTGAATATGTTTTTTAATTTCAACACCTAAAATGGTAGTCTTATAATTAGATCTTACTAATGATTCTTGAGAAAATTCTGCAAAATCTACTGTAAAAGTTTTAAGCATAATTATTTCTTTAAATTATTATTATGGGTAAATTTTATCATTTTTTACCCATAAAAAATTTCTCATAAGTAAATCTTTCTACTTTTTTAACATGATAAATTTTTCATGTTAAGATTTTTTTATTTCTTTAACATGACATTTCTTTTTTGACTTAAAAGTTCAAAAAGTTTCACATTCACAAAATAGCTAAATTTTCCCACCTGAATTTTTTCAATCAGTTTTAAAGGATGATTTGCTATTTCATTTAAATATTTTGAAGCCGTTTGTCTTGTAATTCTTAAATCTTTTTCTACAAACTCAATTTTTGTATAGGGATGTTTAAAAAGATTATTTAACAAATCTTGACTATAAAAACCAAAATTATTTCTCAAAAAATCTTTATATTCTTGCATCAAGATTTTAATCTCTCGAATAATATTAATAGTATCCAAAGAGGTTAACTGCACTCCTTGAAGCGTAAAAATCACCCAATTTTCCCATTCATTTTTATCACGAACATTTTGCAAAAGACGATAATAATCACTTTTATTTTGAATAATAAAACGACTCAAATACAAAATAGGTAAATCCAAAAGTCTTTTTGAAATAAGATATAAAATATTTAAAATTCTGCCAGTTCTCCCATTGCCATCATAAAAAGGATGAATTGATTCAAATTGAAAATGAATAATCGCCATTTTGATCAAAGGATCAATATTGTGCTTTTCATCATTATTCAAATAATCAACAAAATCAGTCATAAGATTTTGAATTTCCAGAGAATTTTGCGGTGGTTCATAAACAATTTCACCTGTTAATTCATTTTTTAAATTAGTCCCAGGTAATTTTCTATATCCCGCTTTGTTTTCTTCTAAAATTTCTTGAATATCTAAAATACAATTATTTTGTATAATTTTGTTTTTTTGAACTAATTTAAAACCTTCTTGTAGAGCTAAATTATAATTTTGAACTTCTTTTGTCGCAATATTTTTAATCAATTTTTGATCTAATTCTGCCTTAAAAATTTCATCATCTGTAGTAATAATATTTTCTACTGCCGAGCTATCTTTTGCTTCTTGCAGTGCTAAAGAATTTATCAAAATACTTTGATTGGGAATAGTATGTACAAAGCCTTTTAATTCAGCTAAAGCAGAGCGAGCATCTGCTAACTTTTTTAAAATATTTTTTGACTCAAAATCAAAATTTGGCGGTAATTTATTTGGTTTATACATAATTATTACATTTTAAATAAAAATTTAATCCCATAATACATTTCTTAAATAATCTAAAGCGGTTTCTTTCACTCCATCATCCACCAGAACCTCACTTTTATCATTTACACGATAAAGTTCATTTGGCATTGGCTTTTCGCCTCTTTTTGTTCTCTTATAGCCGATATTCTCCACTTCTGCCATAAAGATTTTATAATTTAGCTCTTTGGCAACTTCACCAAAAACCCACCAAGTATTTACAAATCCAAAAATATCTTTGGTATCATTATCATATTTGCAAAGTTCTTTCAGTTCGTCTTTGTATTTTTCTACTAATTCTTTAGATGAAAGTTTTTTGTCATTTTCTTCAATATAATTTTTAAGCATTCTTGCCAAAATTTCTTTTTCTTCTTTTTCGATTAAATCTTTGATTGAAGGCAGTTTTTTACGATCCTTTCCGTCAAGATAAACGGCTGATAAATTTTCACATCTGGTTTTAAGATTATTCCACTCATTCGAGTATTTGCTCCAAAGTTTATTCCATTCTTCAATTTCAGCTTTGGTTTTCTTTTGAGCAAAAAGAAGACTCGTTTTGGTACTGGTAAATGGTTCAAAAGTAAGCTGTGGCAAAGACACAACCGCTTTAACTTTGAAATATTTATAAATAAAAAGTCTGATATATTTATTTTCTGTCGTATCAAAAACACTTTCAGGTAAGACCACACCAAAACGACCATTTGGTTTAAGCAATTGATACCACCTTTCTACAAACAAATTTTCAGAGTTCTTTTTATCGCCAAAAATAAATTCATTTTTGACATTCTTTTTTGTGTCATTATCTAAATCAACACTAAAGGGTGGATTGGTAATAATCACATCAAAAACCTCATTCACATCTTTATTAAAATAAGATTTATCTTCTTTTGCTTGAGAAAGCCAATTTCTGCCAAAATTTCTTTGATATTGTCTAAAAGGAACCAAACCATCTTTTACAAAAATATTGCTTGAACCATCGCCGTGCAAAATCATATTCACTTTTGTGGCTGTTCCAAGATTAAAATTGATTTCAGTTCCCCAAATATATTCCTCTGCCCACTTGTTTTCTCTATGGTCTGGATAAAACCATTTATCAAACTTTTCTTCCATGTCTCTTGAATCGTCAATTTTATCTCTAAATCTTCTTTTTAAATTTTCTGTAACAAACTTCATATATTCAATAAGGAAAGTTCCACTACCTGCACTTGGATCAATCAAATAAGGTATTTCTAAGTCTTTGTTTACTCTTTCAATGGCGAGTTTATCAATCTGCAAACCCCACAACAAAAATTTAACTATATTTATATGTGTAAAAAATTGTCCTTTAGTTTGTTTAAATCCTTCTCTGATAATTCCTTCAAAGAAATCTCCCAAAATATCTTTTCCATTGAAACTATTCTTACCATCAACAAAACTAAACCTTTCCAATTCTGCAACAGTATACTTTAGTTTATTAAGTGAAAACTTATTTTCATCTATTACAAAAGATTTTTTAAGTTTTGCTTCATCTACAATGTTTAATCTTTGTTTTAAAGCCCTCCTATAAAGTTCATTTATTCTTTCAAAAAGTTCTTCGTTAGATTCAAAATTAGTTTTTTCCTCATCTTTTTTATCTGCATAAGCACAAATTTGGAAATCATATTTTTCACCTTTCTTTTTTTCACTTTCATCTTGGATTTTAGCAAGAATAATATTTACAAGAGAAGAAAAAACATCATTATCATCTGTACCACCACCACCCCAAAGTACATTATGTAAATTTTTTCTAAGCCCATCTAATTGTTCATGAGTAAAACTTATTTCTAAATCTTTTTTACCACTTTTAACAAATGGCTCTTTTTGTGCTTTTCCATATCTTTCTGGCAGTTCATCAGCAAAATCTCTAATCTCTCTCCAACCATCAAAAGAAGTAAATTTTTCATAGTCAATCAAGATACATTTATCTTTAATCTCACTTTCATTAAGTTCAAAAGTATAAAGAACAAGATATTTTACATTTTTACCTTGTCCTTTTTCTTGAGAAGCAAGCTTAAATAATTGTTCTTCAATAATTTTATTTTTCTCGTTTTCAAAATCTTGCGGACTTTTTAATTCAATAAACAAAAAAGCATTGCTATTATTATCTTTAACAATAATATCAATTCTTGCTTTTTTTAAGTTTGGATGACCAATACTATATTCTTTTTCTAGCTCAATATTCTCAGGTTTGTAGCCTAATTCATTTACAAGTTTTGCAATAACAAAAGCTCTAACAACCTCTTCATCCCCTCTAAATTTATCAATTTTCCATCCTTTAATCTTTTCAGAATATTTTACTGTCTTATTTTCAAAATCATAAATCTCAACAACCTTAATTCTCTGCTTATCTAAGTAATCCTTAACAATTTTGTAATTCATAAGATTGATAGATTTATAAAAACTGTAAACAATATATCAAAATTTAATTTTATTAAAAGTTTTTTATCTCAAAAACAATAAATACGCAGAGTATACAAAAGCCCTTTTAATCTGATTGTAAAATATGCCACTCGTTCGCAGTGGCAGGGCCAGAAGGATTCGAACCCTCACTAACGGTTTTGGAGACCGCTGTGCTACCATTAACACCATGGCCCTTTTTGCAGGATATAAACTTTAAAGACCAATCTCCACAAAGCCTTTGGCTTCAATTTCATTATCCGAAATCATTTTATTACCAAAAATTACGCCTTTAAACAAGGTCACATATTGTTTGAAATAACCATAACCCAACTGTTCTTCTTCAGTTAATGGCCCTGACATCTGACTATTTAAAGCAATTAATTGATCAGCCAATGGCGCTACATTTGCCGGAATTACATAAAGCACGCCATTTTCATAACCATCAATTTTATCAAGCAATAACTTAAAGTTCACATCATCACTTAAAGGATCTTGAATTTCCAGATTATTAAAAGTACTGATTAATAAAATATTTTTGGCAATTAAACCATAATTTAAATTAACAGATTCTTTTTTTAATGAATCTGGGAGCTGTGAAAAAGCCTGAAAAACTTCATCAGGCACTTTGCTTAAATCCAGCTTTAAACGATGGACTAATCCGTCTTTTACTTCTTCCGTTTGCTTAGAAACAATATCGCCATAACCAGCAAATTGCGTTTTTACCAGGGTCAACACTCCATCTAATTGTCCATCCACTCTGGCAACTAAATTTTTGGCACCGTCCACATTAGAACTAGCATCAACTAAAAGGTTCACACCAGGGATAATGGAATCGTCCTGAGATGATAGAGAAATGGCTAAACCTTTATCCATCCAAGTTAAAATATCTTTCTTCAAATCCAGACCTAAGTATCCTTGCACTGCTGATGAGAGCTGATCAATACTAGGCATTGCTTGCGCGTCTTCTAAGTGCAAAAATTTAATAAAATTCGGCGTTTCAAAATAAGCAATCAAACCATCCACGGACACGTTTTTCATCAAACCAATACCGTTTTTATAAGATTTAGTGTCGCTGGCAGTAGTTTTGCCATCAGCTTTCATATAAGCGCTGATCAAAATTCCCTCTTTTTCTGCTGATAATGCAAAAAACTCACTCAACTTTAAATCATTTAATTGCGCTATTGATGATGCCTTTTGTGACTGGCCAGGATTTAAATAAACAAACATAAAATTATCAGGATATTTATTGATAAATTGCTGTTTAAAACCATCAGAATCAACCAAAGATAGACTATGTTTATTTGCTCTATCCAAAGTATTTCTCAGCACATCCCGACTACTGGAAGCCAAGACCAAATCTTTATAAATAGTCAGATATAAATTCGCCTCAGAATTACCAACCAAAACCGCATCATCTAAATTTTCTTTAAAAAATCCTGTTTGGGAAGATAATCTATCAAATAAATTCATAGCTTTAGCTGGATCATTCACGGCAAAAGTCACCAACACATCATTGTTTTCAGGCGTGTTCATGTCAGGAGCCACACTTAAAGAAACTCTTGAAGATTCTCCCCACAACGGTTGAATATCTTGCTTATAATTCAGGCCATAAGTGCTTAAGTTATCATTAAGAAAAGTATCTAAATTTCCTGCTTCTTGATTCTTGGGAAAGGCTTCCCAGATTTTTTGCAAATTAGTCCGTTGTGAAGTGCCGGCATTAGAAAATTGAGCAAACAAAACTGTATTATCAGGAGATAAATTAGCTTCAAAAGCACCATCTTTAGTGTAAAAACGGCTTAAATCACTATGATAAAAAACAGAGTAAGAAGCAACCGCTCCAATTATAATAACTAGAACAATAGCAGCCGTTAAAAAAATATTTTTTTTATTAGCCTTAAAAAAGGATTTCATATACTAAATTTTATTAAAAAATTTAAGAAGCTTTTTTCGTCTTTTTCGGTTTGTGATCAGTATGTTTATGACATTTTTTACAGAATTTTTTCACCATTTCCGGATAATTATTTTTTTCTGTCCGACAAATCAAATATCGTCCCAAATTACATACAGAGCAAAACAATGTAAAAAATTGTCTTTTACCTTTAGCCATAAAATAAGTTAAAAGTTATAAAATTAAAAATTGAAAGTTAAATATGCTTCAAAACTTTAATTTTTTATAGCCAAGAAGTCAATTGCTGTTTGTTTTTTAAGCAATATTTTTCCAAAAACAGTCACGGCAGGCAATTTTATATGGAGCGGTTTCGCAATATGTAGACAAACATTCTTGCTGGCAATAACAGCAAATTCTTTTATAAAGAACTCTTTCACTTCGAAGAGCCATTCTTTGTTTGTGTCTACAGGCTGGACAAAATATTGGCAATGGGAGTTCTTTTTTTTGATAAAAATCAGCTTCTTGTTTTATGATATTAAATTTTTTATTACAGCTACTACAATTATGTATTGTTGGATATGATGTTTGCATATATTTGAGTTTTAAAAATTAAAGTTTAAATTTAAGCAGGGATAGAATTATTGATTACCGGATCGGATTCATTAATAAATCTTTGTTTTTCGTAATCTGAAATAAAATACGGCACAAGATTATATATGTCTCTTTCTACAAGTTCTTTTTTGATAATTTTAATTTTTTCTAAATATTGATCTTTTGAGTAGGGCTCATTTAAAATGTAATATTCTTTATCTTTTAAATACACACATCCAAAACAGTTTTTTAGATTTTTGCTAAATGCACAAAATTCACTATCACTGGAATAATCACAATGATAACAAAAATTACAATTATAACAACCAGGTGAATGAACGCATTGATAGCATTCTTCCGCTTTAAAACATATAGTAATATCACAGCAGTTTTTTAAACTATTTGTCTCAATACAATAATTACAATCCTCAAGATCATAGGAATCGAAACATTGATAAGAATTTTTTGCTTCAACTATATTATCACCAACTACGTCTTCACACATTGTTTGATGTATTGCGAGTTGAGGAAAAGTGATTTTTAAATTTTCTAAATAATCATTTATCAGTTGAAAATTTTTCGGTTCGTTTAAATCTATTTCAGAAGTTTTTTTAAAATATTCTTCTTTACTAAGGTCTTGATTAAAAAAATAATATTCTTTTTGTTTAAGTCCAATACATCCAAAACAGTTTTTACATCCAAGGCAATTTTCACAAAATCTACAGTTATTGCATCCACTACAAAATTTACAAAAATCACAATCATAACATCTAGAACATCCAAGGCATTGATAACACCATTGGCAATTAAATGAAAAAGTAAGATCAGAACAGGATCGGCAATCCCTGGAATAACGGCTGTAATACACATCCTCACCGTGAAAAATCCCGAAGCTGTAATAGCAGTTTTTGGAATTCAGGACAGTGTCGGCATAATCACAATTTTCACTATTAACGATTTTTAAATTATACCGAGGGTTTTCCAATAAAAGTGAACGAAAATGATCAAGAAAATTTGGCATAAAAAATTTTAATTAATGGTCATTACTATATAAGAAAACCAAAAATTTGTACATTAAAATGATACAAATTGATTAAAAAATAATAAAATATGTCAAAGAATTAGCTTGCAGACATATTTCTAATGATATATAATTTTGTAGAAATATATTCTACATTTATGATAAGCGACTTGGAATTAAATCGCATTATCCGGCAATTGCAAAATTTTGCTTGCACGGAAAAAGAAGCCCAAATCTATTTAAAAGTACTAAAAATAGGTCCGGCAACAGTGCAAGAAATCGCCAAAGCTCTCAAAAACAACCGAGTGACTGTTTATAGCGCCACCGAACAATTAAAACAAAAAGGCTTATTGTATGAAACAAAAAAAGGTAAAAAACGTTTAATTGCCGCTGAGAAACCAGATGTTCTGTACAAAATTATGCAAAAAAAAGAAAATGATCTTAACCTAATGAAAATCAATTTAGATCATTTGGTCGGTTTATTAAATAAAGTGGACCAAATTGATCGCTACATACCGGTGATCAAACTTTATGAAGACGTGAATGGTTTCAAAAAAATGTTGGAAGAAACTTTGGAAGCCAAAAATGAGGTCTTGGTCTTTAGTTATGTTGACGTATTTGCCAAATTGATAAACCCTGATTATCTGGAAAATTATTTTCAAAGGCGCGCCAAAAAAGGCATTAGCACCAGACTGATTTTCCCGCCCTGCGATTTTGCTTACCGTGTCAATCAACAGGCAAAAAAATACAAAATTCAGATTCGTTTACTACCTGAAATGTACAAATGGAAATCTGGCATTTTTGCCTGGAATAATTATCTGGCAATTTTAGCTTTTACGGAAGGCAAGCTCAGCTGCACGATCATCGGCAACCAGGATATTGCCCATTTTTATCGTCATATTATTTTCGAACTAATCTGGAGCATTGCCAAAGAAATCTAAACCTAAAACAACAAATATTGTGCTAAAACGATCTAAAACTGAATTTCAGATTTAGCTCTTGCATGATTTTTCAAAAAAAACTAAGCTTTTTTCTGCAATTTTATTAATTGTCAATTTAACAATAGTTCGAAAAATCATACGCCATCTTAGCTCAGTTGGTAGAGCACATCCATGGTAAGGATGAGGTCTTGGGTTCAATTCCCAAAGATGGCTCCATCGTGAAGACTAGAATTGAGTTACTGGAATCGGGAATCTATGGCTTTTTATGAGAAAAATAGTTTAATCCCAATGCGCGAAATTTTTATTCAGGAATATTGAAAGGGCATAAATCCAAATTGTGTTCATTTTAATTATAGTTAGTTATTTTTTTGCATATTTTAAATATGTCATACTGTAAATTTTATAAATGCAATAATATTGCAATTAGATATTAATATTCAAAAAAATATTTGTAATAGATGCGTTTGACAATTAGCCGAAATATTGTTAGAATTTAACAATGTAACGTAAAAATCGTAAAATTATGTTGAATTTTCAAAGAATAAAAGATTGTTTTAGGGGCCCTTCTTCAATTAAAGGAAAAGAAGTAAGGAATGATGAGTCTGATGTCTCTAAGCAAGACAAAACAGTACCTCATCAAAGTAAAATACGTAGAGCCTTACGTTTTTTGTTATATGCCAGTCCGTTTTTTTTAGGTGGAAGCGGAACTGCAATATATACAGGCATACAAATCGCTGATTATGCAGTGCAGGCAGGACAACAAAAACAAGCTATTCCTCTTATTGCTTCCAGCGAACAAGGGGCGGATTCAACTTATGAAACCATCGGGTGGTTATATGGCCCTTATGCTGATCCAGAAGGCCTCCATCGTGATTATTATGGTATGAATGCAGCTCCAATAGATCCAAATACTTTAAAGATTGGTGGAGAGTTAAGAGAATTTTATTTAGCACTTATTGCCTTAGAAGATCATGGACATGAAGGTGGGGATTCTGATTTACTTGGCGTTAGTTTAAGAGGAATTTATAGTGGTCTCACGGGTGGGGTGGGAACATCATCTATTGCCGATCAAACTAGCGGTTCTCTTCTTAGCGGTTCAGAATTATATCGAAAATATGGTATTAGTGAAACTAGTAAAGATGCCTGGCAGGCAAAAATTACAAGAAAAGTCATAGATTCATTGTCCGCCCTTGGTTTAGCGATTTATGGTAGATATAGTCCAGAAGAAATTGTGGCTTTATATGGGACGCATGGTTATTTTGCTCCAAGAGTAAGAGGAATAGAGTTGTGTACGCAGGGATATTTTGGGTTAGAAAACGGTATATATGATAAAAATTTTACCATCGCTCATCAATTACTTTTAGCGGCTATGGCCAAATACCCATATAACGGTCATAATTTAGATTTAATCAGAGCAAGAGCCATCGCGGCTCTTAATATGTTAACAGGAAACAATCAAATCCCTTCAGGCCAACGATCAAAAATATTAGCTCAATTTGATAACATTACTATTCACGATCCAGCTCAAGTTAACATCACTTCTCTTTTAAAGAATCCAGATTTTTTCCCAGTAATAAGTCAAGTCATACAAGAAACAAGCGCCACTTTTTCTGGAGATTGGACAGGAAATATTGAAGCAATTCATTTGAATATCAGTCCCACCTTACAGACAACTGCGGCAAAATCATGCCAGAGACAGCTGAAAGTGATGGGAATTGATGATCCTGCCTTGACATGTATTGCTATGGCTGTTACTCATCCAGATGAGTCTATACGTGCCGTGTATGTTGGTAATACAAAAGGACCTATGACAAGCTCTAGATTAGAACATCCTTATTCTGCCGCTTCGCTGGGTAAAATATTTATTGCTGGGGCGGCAGAAAGAAAATTTCCAGATTTACATGACAAGATAGGAATTTCTTCTACTCCAGGAGTGATATGGTCTGCTAGAGCACATGGAATTGATCGACGTAGAGTAGATCAATTAACTCAATGTTTTTCCAACACACGCCCAAACGTTCCGTCCTTTGCATCAATAAGAACAGCTGCCACAGGTAATACAGAGATTTCTCCCTTACAAGTAAGCGATCTGGTTTATACCATGACTACTGGTGTGGAGATCTTACATTCAAAGCCTCAAGTTGTGGCCTATTTCATCAATACGCAGGGAGATAGAATTTCGCCTCAAGGCAGTTATTCAAGCACAACTGCATATAATCCAGATAGTCAGTTTTTACCAGACACCTATAGATATATACAAGAATGTTCGGGAATGATTGATCCAATGTTAATGCGGTATTATTTACACGCACCTTTTGAAGGTGGCACATTAGGTGCTTATGCTAGCCTTGGTAAAGAGGGGAAAATTTGGGGTAAAACAGGAACTGCAGGCTCACCAACTGGTGAAAATAGCGCCACATGGACGGTAATGACCACACCTATAGATTCAAATTTTATAGCTGGAGCTGATTATGTTACAACTGTAGCTTTAACTGGATATGATAGTCCGGGCAAAACATCTCCGTTTTTACCGATATCCACTCATTCTGCCGCACCTATAGCAGGTAAGATGTTACAAACAGTAAGAGATATAGAGCAAGGGAAAAAACCGCCACCACCCACACCATCGACACCATCAATTGCCAAAAAAAGAAGAACGCCACTTAAGAAACAGCCAGTTGTTGCTATTTTACCACCAAAAATCACATTACCATCTACTGTGATATTATTAACCGAACCTTTATCTGTAGACCCTGAACCGCCTGTTCTATCTGCAATCGCTCCTTTACCAGCAGCAGTTTCTATACCTGTAAGCGTTCCTTTAGAAGCAATGTCTATACCTGCAACCGCTTCTTTGCCTGTAACTGCTTCTGATGCCAAAAACACACCCATCTCTGAATAGGTTTGACGTGAAATTAGGTCTTTTATTAAAAATAATTTACAATTTTTAATATTTTTTGCTTGTTTTGAAAAACAGGGATCATCTGATTTTTGGTTTGAAAAATATAAATATCCTTTAAAAACTCACCCTAAATCCCTCTTCCCCGATCGGAGTCGAGGACAAGCTTGAAAGAGAGGGA
>MFXK01000037.1 GCA_001788835.1 Candidatus Peregrinibacteria bacterium RIFOXYB2_FULL_33_20 | reverse complement strand
AAGAAGCAGAAACATCTAGGACAACACGTGATAAGTATAGGTCACCCGCATCATCAGCAGTTACACTAAACTTAAACACTTCTCTATCTGAAGATTCAATCAATTCAGAACTTGATAAAGCTACCATAGAAACTGTTGGTATTGATTTATAAGCTCTGTATTCAGTTTGATTGGAAGCAGAATTAGCCGCTCCAGTAATAGTCAAATTAGAACCACTAATTGTTTGGCTTGTTGATTTGCTTGATACTGATATATTTCCAGATTCTAGAGATAATAACAAATTAGCACCTGTATTTGCTACAGCCTGTATTTTAGCAACCTGAGCATAAACAATTAATGTTTGTGTGCCTTCTGGTAAATCATAGTTAACATTTGCAAAAGGGATTAAACCACTTTGCATTGATGCTTCACCAATATATTCACCTGCTTCTGTCTTCAATACGAAGTCTTTATATACAGTGGCATTATCTCCTCCGTTGTCTGTTAATGTTAAGTCTTCTAATAACAAATTATCATCTGTAACTGAAAGTTCAAAATATCCTACTGCTATATAACAATCATAGTTTGTTGTTGAACAGCTTCCTGTTTCTGCAACAATTGCGCTTGCATTTTTGTAAGCTGGATCAAACACAACAGTTAATGTTCCACCTGCGGTTACTGTATATGTAGGCGACAAAGCAGAACTAACTGTAATAGTTACTGTATTGTTGTTAACATCATCCGCATCAATAGCAGTACTTGTACCAGTTGCATCATAAGATGAATTTGTATCATCACCATCAGCTATAGCAAATCTGTATGTACCAAGAGCTGTAGAAGATAATGAAAGATCTCCACGAACTTCTAAGTCATAAGTTTTGCCTGAAGCAATTTTCAATTTCAAACCTGAGAATGTTACTGAACCTGCTGTATTAGCAGTTCCACCTGAGAATGATTTTGTTGTTGAAATCTTTTCTCCAGTCGCACCATTGTACAAAGCAACAGATGTCAAATGTTGAACATCTGAGGTAGCATTTGTATAAGCCGTTAAGACTAGAGAATTAACTGTTAAATCACTAACATCATTAGCCTTCAAAGCAAATTCAGAGAAAAGTACGTTTTTAGAACCTTGTACTAGACTATCTGCTGAACTTGTTGGAGTGATAGCAGTTACAGTTATTGTTGGACTTGTAATTGTGAACAAAGCTCCACTTGGTTCACCAGTGATATCTCCATAAGCCACTCTATCTCCATTGTCAACATATTCGAAATCATAGTCAGAAGATGTGGTTTCATCAAGATTTAAGAATTTAGCTTGGAAAGTTTCAGCATTTGTAGCGTAGTTTGTAACATCAAGAACAACGATCATTTGGCTCTTTCCAGCTGGGATAGTGAATTTATTGTCAAATAAATATTCTGTGCTGTTTGAGGTACAAAGACCTGAAGCAAAAGAAATTGTAGCACTTGACAATCCTGTAGTTGGATCATTAATAACTTCTGAAATACTCTTACCATTACCATCATACAATCTAAATCTTTCATATTTAGCTTCCAATGCTAATTCAACGTTAGAAGCTGTACAAGTATCTGAATCAAAAGCTGTTGTTCCATTAGCCATGGTATCTAAATCATAATCCATAGATAATGTGAATGAATCAACGCTTACATTAGATCCAGCTGTAACATCTGAAACTAAAGCAACCACCTGATCAGAATCTTTTACCAAGCTTGTATTTGTTGGACTTGTTGAAGCCAAAGCAAAATTAAGTAAGCCTGCCTGGATAGTATATGTACCTAATGTTTTATCAGTTTCGTTAGTAAATGAAACATCAACACCATATTCTGATTCTTCACCAGAAGCGTATGCCTTGATGTCATAAGTTTCTTCTACCTTCCACGCAACTGTATCTGCATCATTAGCCTGGATTACATCGCCATGAATTTCAAATGTTTCAGTATCGCCATCTTGTATTGCATATGGTTCTGCAAATACGAATGTAACTCTTTCTGATGTTGGACTTACTGGTCCAGCAAGTACATTACCAGCTCTATCAACTATAGTTAAATTATCAAGAGAATCGAAATCAGCTGTTCCTGAATTCTTGAAAGCTATAGATTGAACATAGAAAATCTTATCATTTTGTGATGAATTATTAGTAAGATCAAACACGCCCAAAATTTCATCAACATCTCCAACTTCAACTTCATTTGAAGCGCTATCAGACTGATCAAAAGAAATATTACCTACTGTATAGTTTTTAATTTCAACTTTTGGTCCCCATAAACCTTCGTCGCTTACATCTGTACCATCAGCATCTTCTAATGTTACGCCAGCAGCATTAGTTTCAACGTCAGCAGAATACACGCCAATTGAATGGTTTACACTATGATCAGCGCCTGAAGCTAAACCATAATGTACTTCCAAAGTAACTGTTTCACCAGCTGGAACAGTTACATTATCTTGACCGAAAGTAACATAAGCCTGATCATCTGTGAAATTAGCATCATTTCCTAATCTTACTCCGTTAAGAGTAACTCTTACTGAATCTAAATCTTGATCGTCAGCTTGACCTTTGTGTTCTACAGTCAAACCACTAACAATAACTGAATCTTCAGTCCCAGCAGTAAAGTTAAGTGATAATCCTTTAACATCCTCCGCATCAGTTGGAACTTCCATATCAGCTATTATATTTTGATCAATTGTTACTCCAGCCTGACTTGTTGTATCTTCATCACATTCATCACCAATTCCGTCTCCATCGCTATCTAATTGAGAAGCGTTTGAAACGTTTGGACAATTATCTGAAGCATCTTCAACACCATCAGCATCAGAATCTTGTTTAGTAGTATCAATAGTTCCTGGCTCATCAGTTCCACCACCAGTACTTCCTGGGGTGTAAGTATCAGCTTTATATAACATTACAGCTGTTTCAGCTCTAGCAATTTCATTTGCTGGCTTGAACGATCCGTCTTCATAACCCTTGACAACGCCTTTGTCTGTAAGAGTTGCGACATAACATTCATACCAAGCTCCTTTTTGTACATCCTTATAGTAATCGCTACCTTCCATTGTACAATCTTCTCCAGTCAATACATCCCATCCAAAAGCTAATACGACCATTTTAGCCATTTCAGCTCTAGTAACTTTATCAGCAGATCTATAAAGGCCATCAGTTTGTTGATCAATAACACCTGCATCAACTAAACCATTTACATAAGTAGCGGCCCAATCTGGTACATCTCTAAAATATAAATTAGCTTGTGTGCTTCCTTCAATTCCAAGCAATGCTCCAAGTAATTTAGCCATTTGATCTCTCTGTGTTGCTTCTCCTGCATTCATATCAGCAACATCTGTAAAAGCACCTTTATCTATAAGATAATCAAAAGCAGGCACTGACCATCCGTAGTCACCATCTGCAGTTGGATTTGTGTAAGCACTTGCAATTGTTGAAAGTCCTATAGCATATAGCATTACGAATGCTACTGATAGACTAGCAACAATTTTTCGTGCTTTTCGCGAAAAGTTGTTATCCATATTTAAAAATTAAAAAAATTAAAACTATTTTGTAACTTAAATTGGCAGAATTTCCATAAAACCTTTTTGTCTGCCAACAAAAAGGAGTTTTAATAAGCACACGTTTCACCTTTTCTAGTAATCGTCTTTTAGTTGCTCCTTAACCCATAAGGACCTCCTAACTAAAATTCCCTGATTTTAAAAGATCAAAAAATTTGCGATCTATAGTATTATAAACGTTAACAAAAATTCAAACGTTACACTTTCCGTCAAGCCTTTCATGCTAACTACTATATACAACAGTAATTAACATCAAAGGCTTAAATGAATTAATAACTGGCTGTGCCAGCCAAAGCTCACAGAGCGTAGGCTGGTAGTCTCAACGGGATTTGAACCCGTGTCTTTGCCGTGAGAGGGCAATATCCTAAACCACTAGACGATGAGACCATGCGTCAAGTTACACGGCAAAAGCTTAAATGATTTTATATGATATATTAAGCTGTATCAATCTTTTATCCATCTTTTCTACTATACTTTTATAGAATTTATTGTGTAAATTACACTCCTTCGCCTTCAAAATTATCATTTCAGTATAATGCTCTGAAACCTTAAATTTAGCTTAGGAACTGATTAAATGTTATGACTAAAAGCTTCGTAGTATTATACAAATTCTGAAATTTAAAGGCGTAGGAGTATAATATTGATAAAGAAATTTGATTGAAGTATAAAATGAGAGCTAAAAACTGTAATCAGAAGTCAGTAGTCAGTAAACCTTGTAGTCCACTGACTTCTGACTACTGACTTCTGACTACTTTTTGCCACTTAAATCTACCCCATGGACAACCTTTACAACATTCTAGGCGTTGACAAAAACGCTTCTGACGGTGAAATTAAAAAGGCTTACCGCAAACTTGCCCAGAAACACCACCCGGACAGAAATAAAGACAACAAAGAAGCGGAAGAAAAATTCAAAAAAATCAATCAGGCTTATGATATACTATCTGACAAACAGAAACGGGCCAATTATGATCGATTTGGCGGAGAAAATGAATCTCAGTTTGGCGGATTCAACTCTAATGGTTTTGATTTTAATCAGAATGCTGACTTCGCGGAAGGATTCCAGGATATTTTTGAAACCTTTTTTGGCGGCATGGGGGGAAAAAGAACTCATAAAAATTATGGACAAAAAGGTCGAGATCTGGAATCTTCTATCACCTTAACTTTTGAAGAGGCGGCTTTTGGTATTGAAAAAGAAATGACTATCAGCCGGATGCAGACTTGTAGCCAATGTAACGGCACCGGAGCGGAACCAGGCACTTCCGTTACCAGCTGTCCTGATTGCCACGGCACTGGTGAAATTTCTGCTATTCGACAAACACTGCTTGGACAGATACGCACAACCCAAAGTTGTCCGCACTGTAGCGGTAGTGGACGCGTAGTCAAAACCAAATGCTCCCAATGTCGAGGCAAAAGTCGCGAATATGTAGAAAAAAAATTAAATATAAAAATCCCTGCCGGAGTTTTGAACGGATCAACCTTAAAAATTGCTAATGAAGGTGATAACGGCATTAATGGAGGCAAAACTGGAGATTTATACATTAACATTCAAGTCCAAGCCCATGAATATTTTCAGCGTGACAATTATGATGTATTATTAGATCAAAAAATTCACGTTTTGCAATCTATTCTTGGAGATAATATTGAAGTCCCGACTCTTCACGGTCCAATAGCTTTAAAAATTCCAGCCGGCACTTCACACGATCAAACTTTTCGATTAAAAAGCTATGGCATTCCAAAATTAAACAAGGAAGGTCGTGGCGATCAATATGTAACTATTAAAGTAGTTATTCCACATAAATTATCTAGCAAAGAAAAATCCTTATATGAAGAAGTTGCCAAAGAAAGCGGCCTCAACTTAGATGGCAAAACCAAAGATCAGGGATTTTTGAAAAAAATATTAGGGTATTAAACACGAAATTTGAATTTTAGGATTTAAAATTGTACTATGTTAATTGTTTTGAAATTTAAAAATTTTTTCTTTTTTTCTTTTAACTTTTTTCTAAAAACCAATGGAGGTTGGAGGAGTGCAAATTACGGCTGATATCTTTATCGGTTCTATTATTGCCATCATGGCTGCCTATAGTTTTATTATTGGGCGAAATGGAGTTTTACGTATCATTTTTGCCACTTATTTTGCGGTGTTGGCTACTGATGGATTTATTGGTTTAGTGGTGAATCATGTGCTCGGATTTAGCCCGATTTTGACTAAAATTTCTGACATGCTTGGCTCAGAAGGCATTGCTTCCTTCAAAATTTTTATTTTTATCTTGTTGATAGTGGTCACTACAGTCAGAGGAGCCTTCACTATTGACTTACCTAACGAAAAATCCGTGATTTTAAAACTTGTCACCACGTCATTTGTTGGCTTATTAAGCGCTAATTTAATTATTAGCGTCCTTCTGGTCTATATCAGCGGCGGTTCTTTTATTTTCCAAACTAACAGTGTCAATGCTGATTTAAATTTAATGGCCATTTATCAAAATTCACTTTTGGCAAAAACTCTAATATCCAATTTCAATATCTCATTTTTATTACCTGTCGTTACCTTCATTATCCTGGGACTAATTTATAATGAAAATTAGGTACGACTTACTGTTTTCAAATCTCTATCTCCAGATTTTTCACGGCGGTTACGATGTTTGACCAGTCATAAGGGAATTGGTAGTTCTCCAAACACCTAACCAAAGCAGCAAATACTTCCCAATTATTCCAATTTTCAAACAAAAAACTATTACCAGCTTCTTCCACCGCCATAAAAGGAGCGAAACCTAAAGATTGAAAATTCGAATGCAATAAAGGAACTAGGCCTTTTTGAGAAATAAGCTTTAATTCATTAACCGGGAGGTTTGGATTTAAAGATATATAAATATCTTTATTTTCTAAAACATCCTCTGGCAGTGAAGATTGTGAAATGATTTGAACTTTTCCCATTTTACCTAAATTTTGATCAACGATCATATTAATTTCCACCGGTAAAGTCTGCATGCCGGCCACTAATTCTTGAAGATTAATTGGCGAAGGAAGATTACGGGCGTCTAGTATAATTTTTGGCATTTATTTTTTTGATAAAATTATCTTTATATTCTATCATTTTTTAAGAAAAAATAAAATAGAGTTTTCAATAACCACTGACAATTAATAATTAATTCCCTAAAATGTCCAAAATTTTACTATTTGATTCCAGTGCTTTCATTTATCGTGCTTTTTATGCCATTCCCGCCAGCTTCAGCACCAAAAACGGCCTTCAGACCAATGCCTTATACGGATTTTTTCTGATGGTTCTCACTCTACTAAAGACTCAAACCCCTGATTATGCAATATTTGCCTTTGATGCCCGAGAAAAAACTTTTCGTCATGAACTGTTTACAGAATATAAAGCCACCAGAGTTAAAGCGCCACAGTCCCTTTATGACCAGATCCCTTTGATTAGAGAAGGGCTTGAGGCTTTACAGGCTACCTGTGTTATTGCCCCAGGTTTTGAAGCGGACGATATTTTAGGGGCTATTTCCTCTGAACATGGAGGGGAAAATTTGCAAATTTATATTGCCACTGGCGATTTAGATGCTCTGCAGTTAGTAAATAATAATGTCAGGGTCATTACCCCGGCCAAAGGCATTATCAATTTAAATATTTATGACGAACAAAAAGTCTTTGACAGGTTTCAGGTTTCCCCCAAACAAATTCCTGACTATAAAGCTCTATGTGGCGATAAAAGCGATAATATCCCAGGGTTAATGGGTATCGGCCCCAAACAAGCCACTAAATTATTAACTGAATTTAAAAACATTGAAGGAATTTATAAAAATTTAGATAAATTAACCGCCAAAATAAAAAATCTATTCCAAGACAATGAAAAGCAGGTTTTGTTAAGTAAAAACCTGGCAACAATCAAAACCGAACTAAATTTAAAGTTAGAAATTGAAAATAGCGCAGTAGACAAATTTAACACAGAGGCTCTTAAAACTTTTTTTAGCAAATATGAATGTTTTAATTTAATAAAAAAAATGGATTTTTTACAGAAAAAAACTCCAGTTAACGAAACCTTTCAGCCTTCATTATTTTAAAAAGAAACAACAAATTCCAACAAAAGTTGTTCAAAAAATATGCACATGAAAAAATTGAACATTTTATTTTGTCACAATTGTTAAATTCACATAAAATTAACTTTCAAAACATAATACTAATCAAATCCAAATCCACTTTTTCCTTTTTCCTTTTTCCTTCCCCCTTTTTCCTTATCTTGAATAAATCTTTAGCACAGTCTCCAAAATAGTCTATAGTTTTGAACAAAAATATTTGATGAAAAAAAAAAATTATATTATATTGCCAAGCGTATTTAATTCAAACGGCCGATCGTAAATATTTCGGGAAATTTAAAAAAATGTCAGTTTTAATCCCGAATTATTTTTTTATCAGCCTATAAAAAATTTTGAATCTAAAATCTAAAATCTAAAATTATGGGGAAACGCCACATTATTGCAGCGTTAGATATCGGTAATCACAAAATACGCACCATGGTAGCAAGTTTAGGAGAAAAAGAAGATAATGTTAATATTTTAGGAGTGGGAATCGCCCCTTCAGAAGGTTTAAGGAAAGGCGCAGTGATCGGAGTTAATGAGTTAATTGGCTGTATCTCTATGTCACTAGAAGATGCAGAAAGAATGGCCGGAGAGGCGATTAGTTATGTCTTCTTGGGTATCGGCGGTCCTCATATTACCTCGCATGACAGCAAAGGAGTGATTGCTATTGCTCATCACGAAAATGAAATTACGGAAGAAGCTATAGATAGAGTTTTAGAAGCCGCAAAAAATGTACCTATTCCTAATAATTCACGAATTTTGAGGGTAATTCCAAAAAATTTCAATGTGGATGAACAAAAAGGCATTAAATATCCGGTGTCCATGATGGGGGTAAGATTGGAGGTTGATGCTCATATTATTACCGGACAGCTGCCAATCATCAAAAATATTGAAAAATGTGTCTTTCAGGCAGGCGTGGATATTCAAGATATTATTCCTGCTAACATTGCCGCTAGTTCTGCTGTCTTAAGCAAACGTCAGAAAGAACTAGGCGTTGTTTCTATTGATATCGGCGCAGGAGGCACTTCAATGGTCGCTTACGAAGATGGGACCACTCTTCATTCCTGCATTCTTCCGGTGGGCGGCGAAAATGTCACCAATGATATTGCCATTGGCCTACGCGCCTCTATTGATACCGCTGAAAAAATAAAAATAGAATTTGGTTCGTGTAATCCAGCCGATGTTTCCCAAAGAGAGACTATTGATCTATCAAGATTAAGCCCACTTGACACTCAAACTGTATCAAAACAACAATTAGCGGAGATAATTCAAGCCAGATATCATGAAATTTTTTGTTTAGCGAAAGATGAATTAAGAAAAATCGGCCGGGATGGAATGCTTCCTGCCGGCGCAATTTTAAGTGGCGCCGCCGCTAAAATGCCGGGAATATTAGAATTAGCCAGAGAAACTTTAAATTTACCAGTGCAAATTGGCTACCCGCAACAGGTGGAAGGAGTGGTTGATGGCATTGACGATCCTCAATTTGCTACAGTAATTGGACTTCTGATATTAGGCAGTCAATATGAAGCTCATTTCAATAACTTCAACCAGTTTAAAGCTTTAAATTTGGGTAAGATGTGGACTTCGACCAAAAACTGGCTTCGTCATTTATTACCATAAAAAATTGTTAGCTATTAGCTTTGAGCTTTCAGTTTATTTTCTATTTATTCTCTAAAAGCTACGCTTTCTACATTTATAACTTTCTATATGACTAAAATTTTCTTTCAAGCCAATCCAGTGAATAACCAAAGCGATAATACTGAAGTAAGGTTAAAATCACTTTTTTCCAGTCAACAAAAATCTTTTAAAGCCAAAAATGTGGAAGTTACGCCTGATTTTCAGCGTGGTGCAAACATCAAAGTCATTGGCGTGGGC
Source organism: Candidatus Peregrinibacteria bacterium RIFOXYB2_FULL_33_20 (assembly GCA_001788835.1). Classification (GTDB taxonomy): domain Bacteria; phylum Patescibacteriota; class Gracilibacteria; order UBA1369; family GWF2-33-10; genus GWF2-33-10. The sequence continues at coordinate 13,857 of MFXK01000037.1, read as the reverse complement.
GGTGGCGGTTCTAATGCTGTAAATAGGATGGTAGAGGCCGGACTTAGTGGTGTGGAATTTATCATAGCTAATACCGACGCGCAAGCTTTGTCTCATGCGCCTAGCCAAAATCGAATTAATTTAGGGCGTGGTATTACTAGAGGATTGGGAGCTGGCAGTAATCCTGATGTTGGTCGTAAAGCTGCGGAAGAAAGCCATGATGAGATCAAAGAACATCTAGAGGGGGCGGACATGATATTTATCACTTGCGGTTTAGGCGGTGGCACTGGGACAGGTGCGGCTCCAATTGTTGCTGAAATTGCTAGAGAATTGGGCATCCTTACTGTTGGCATTGTCACGATTCCATTTTCATTTGAAGGTAAACGCAGAAAAGAACAGGCTGATCAAGGTTATGCTGATCTAAAAGACAAAGTGGATACCTTAATTGCCATCAAAAATGACAAAATTTTATCCATAATTGATAAAAGAACCAGTCTGCACGATGCCTTCAAATGCGTTGACGATATTTTAAGACAAGGTATTCAAGGTATATCTAGTATTATCACCGAACATGGCATTATCAACGTTGATTTTGCTGATGTAAGAGCAATCATGGCAAATGCCGGCACTGCTATGATGGGTATCGGTTATGGCTCAAATGAAACCAGAGCGATTGATGCCGCAAGAGCCGCCACCACTAGTCCACTGTTAGACGTAGACATCCATGGCGCTAAAGGTCTTCTATTTACTATTACTGGCGGCAATGACCTATCAATGAGCGAAGTGGAAGAAGCTGGCCGTATTATTACAGAAGCTTGCGACAAGGATTGTAATATCATATTTGGTGTTATTACTGATGAAAACTATGTTGGCGAAGTCAAAATTACGGTAGTGGCCACTGGATTTGATGATAGCAAAAAAGCCCCTGAACCAGTAATGGGTAGGATGCAACAGGTTGGTAGTTTCCTGCCTCCTAACAACACTACCAACAAAATCCCTGACTCTTTTACCTCCAAAGACGAATATGATATTCCGGCTTTTATGAGAAACAAGATTAATAAATAAATCAAATGACGTTCTTTAATGGATTTTTTACAAAAATTATCAATTAAGGCTATCCAGCAATCTGATATTTGGAAAAATTTTCAGCAGTCAATTGGTCGAGAATGTTTTTGGGTTGATGAAATTTTAATCACCAAAATTCCTTTACCATTCAATTATTGTTGGTTTCTCGTTTCTAAACCATTTTTAACTCAAAAAAACAACGATAGTTTTTGGCAAAAAATTATCGACTTAGCTAAAACTCAGCGAACTGTTTATATCAGATTCGAAAATCCTTCTGAAAAAATCACTGATTTTTTAAAAAATCTCAAATTCCAAACGGCTAAAAAAAGCTATCTGCCTGAAACCACCTTAATTCTAGACTTGACGCAAACCGAAGAAGAGATTCTTAAACAAATGAAGCCCAAAGGACGATATAATATTAAATTGGCTCAAAAAAAAGGACTAACTATTGAAAACTTCAATTATCAAGACGAAAAAAAATTAAAATCCGCCATTGCTAATTTTCACCAAATTCTTAAAGAAACTGCCTCCCGTGATAAGTTTTTTTCTCATGACCAAGATTACTATCTTAAAATGCTTTTAGCCTTAAAAAATCATGCCAAACTATATCTAGCCAAATATGAAAATAAGTATATTGCGGGAATTATCACTACCCAGTTCCAAAACACTGTAATTTATTATTATGGAGCCTCATCCAGCCAGCATCGTGCCGTCATGGCCCCCTATCTTCTGCAGTGGACAGCGATTCAGGCTGCGAAAAAAAACGGTTTTGAAATTTATGATTTTCTTGGTATTGCGCCAACTTCTAATTATCATTCCCGCGAAAGCGGGAAAAAACATCCACTCCAATCCGTCACTGATTTCAAGCTCAAATTCGGAGGCATAATTATCAGTTATCCTGAATCCAAAGAATACATTTTTAAACCTTTTTTAAACAAGATTATTCAGCTTTTACGAGTTTTCGGTGCAATAAGAAATCAAGTTTTCCGTTGACTGGAAAAGTGACATTGCCATGTATGTCTTTTGGTAATGGCAAAGCATAATCTGCTTTAAATTCCTCTTGAGTTGCTAATTGCAAAGCATTTTCTAATTGTCCGACATTAAAATAAAAACTTCGGCCATTACTATCAGCCAGCCATGAATCAATCTTAACGTCTACAATTTTAGTTGTGCCGTCTCGACAATCCAGCTCACACCGCAAAAATAAACTCGGGTAAGTATCCTGACTGTAATGACTATAATGTTTAAAATCAATTTTGGTCAATAACTTGGTTTTAACCGGAATAGTTGCTTGTTTTTCCTTCAATTTTACTGCTTTGGCTAAATCTTTTTTAGCTTCAGCTTCTTTTTGTTTAGCTGATTTCATTAATTTAACATTAGAATGGTAAGCCTCTCTAATTTCACCTTCCAAAACCTGACGCAACTGACTTTTATCACCATTATTTCCTTCCACCGCAATTTGGACCCATTTTTGATTTTCGGTTTCTCCTGTTTCTTGCCGGAAAACCATGATTTTACCATCAGCTGACATCATCAACATATATTTTTTATCTGGCACCTGATTGCCGTCAGCATTTTTTCCCATAATTTCCAAAACTTTGACTCGAGGTGAACTGATTCTTTGCCCATTCACCGGTTCGGTCACAAAATTCAAGAGCTCTCCTTTATTTTTGCTATTATTGCCCAAAGCTAAACTGCTAAATTTATCAAAATCTGGAATAGTGGGGAAATTACTAACGCCTGTTTCCCTACCTAAAGTCTCGCTGATTACAGACCGTTCTGGAGTGCTAATACTTGTTTCTGCTGAACTCTCTGATGTTACCGCAGTTTGTTTGTCTGAAACGGTTTCTGCCACCCCTGCTTCTGATGACGCTGGGAGTTCTGCGCTATCAAGGACTACAATTGGCCCAGTCTTCTTAGTCAAATCCTGGATAATATTTTTTACTTTATCCTGGATATCCAGCGCATAAAAATCCCAGGTATCACCCAAAAGATCTGACTGATTAGCCATTGGATCGCCTTCACCCGGATTTAAATTAATCCCCTCCATGGCACTAATAAACAAGGCCGCGCCAAGGCTTCTTTTATCATCAATAGAAAGGCTGCTAGTAAATAACCCCAAAAATCTAGCCGGTTCCTTCACTCCATAAGCAATTAAATCACCCTTGGTTATCACACCATCTTGAGCATTAATAAAAATTTCTTTAATTTTATTCAAAGCATTAACTTTTAAATATTCATAAGCCAATTCAACGTCGCCTTTTGGATACTTGCCTAGATTGTCTGGACCTGGCTCTGACTGAACTTCACTGTCAGATGATAAAGTTTGCACTTGCTTTGGTCCATTCAAAATTAAATCAGGATGCCCATATATTTCTCGCGGTATGCTTGCTTTTACACTAGCAATCTGAGCGCTGGTAGCTTCAAAAATACTGGAATCAAGTGGCCTCCAGCCTGCTGATTTCTCTTTATATTTCAGGTCCAAATCAACTTTTAGGTCATCTAAATTCTTAAATTCAAAAGTAGAACTGGAATCAATTCCCTCTGTTGCTTGAAATTTATATTTATCCCTTAATTCATATAAATTCTCTGCCCGTTTATAAATTGTAAGCTTCCTGTCGCCAGGCAAACTAATATCGACATTCTTGCCGACAGGTAAATCTTCCATAATTTTGCCAAATTTATCATCGCCTTCACCTGTCAGAAATTCACTCCAGCGTTTAGGGCTATAAATTGGATTTTGTAAGGTTTGAAATTTAACACCTGTCTCTCCATCCAAATCAACTGCTGTATTTTCCAATTTCACGCCCATCATATCTCGCAGGGTTTTGAAAATTTCTTTCAACTCAGCATCATCTTTTTGTCTAAAATTACCTTCAGAAGCTTGTACTAAATCAGCATTGTCTGAACTAATAAACTTTAATTTGCCATCAGCACTTTTTGCTATATAAACATATTGGTCTTTTGCTCCCTCTCCCTGCCCTGAAATTTTAAAAACTAATTCCTCGCTATTGGCCAAGGCCTTAATTTTGCCATAAAGATTCCAAAAGCCATCTAGGCTGGCTTCGATAGCAGGTAATTTATCTGGGAATTTATCAAAAGAAGCAGACAAAGGTCTTTTATCAAAACTAGGTTGATAATCTTTTTCCGTGCCATTTTTAATAAATTTTTGAATAAACTTATCTTTATTTGGGGAAAATAACGTTGTAAACTCACCCCCGGTATAAATTTCCACATTACCTTGATGATAAATCATTTCATAAACAATTTGTGTCGAACCATCATTAATAATAAATTTATGAACTTTATCATCTGTTTGATCTGGCTTTAATTGTTTATAACCATCAATAACTTGCAACATATCTTTATAACACTGAATTTTAGCTGAATCTAAGTTCATGCCTAGACTGCTATCATATTCAGTAGTCCCCTTCATATCATATTTTTTTTCTTCAACGGTCTTATCTTTAATATCTAAATCATCTTTCCTGATTACAAATTCCTGCCCGGCATAAATAATTTTTACAAATTCCATTTTTTCTGTCTGTGTTGGTTTGCCTTTTGGCGTTGGTTTTGGAACGTCAACACTAAACACTTGACCTTCAGTCAAATAAACCGCATCTACCACGCTGGCAGGTAAAGAAATACTTAGCAGTTCTCCATTGGTATTCCATAATTGTTTAGGTTGAGCCTTAAGGGTAAAAACTTCAAATTGATCACGCAAATTCAAAGAAGGCGCCTCCAAAGCCTGTTTAACTTGTTTATTGTTTATGACCAAGGCTACTTGAGGTCCTTCTTTAGATTTAGATGGTTCCTTTTTGGTTTTTTCTTTTTTTGTCTCTAAAGTGATTTCTTTGCTAATCAGAAAATTATTAAATTTTTCAGGATAGGGAGTGTCAAAATCATTAATAAAAATGCCATATTTTTCTATAACTTGTCCTGAAACCGATTTATCCTGACTATTCAAATGCTCCCAATCTTGAGTTAGTTCTGTATTTAATGGATCAATCTTTGCCTGCAAATCTTGTCCAACTAAAGCCCTTAATTTCCGTAAATCATTTTGAAGACGTTCAATGGCAGTTTTTGTCCTATCTTTTGATTTTTCTTCCCACAACAATTCTGGCGACTCTTGCCTCTCTGAAGCTACAGGAGCTGTAGAAGTGGCAATGCCCTCTGGCTCTTTGAACTCTTCTTCTATCGCTGCTGGTTCTGCTATTTTCTCTTCCAAACCTCCAGGTCTCCTCAAATGTTCAGGTAATAAATCCTGCTCTTCCACTATATTAATCAATCCTTGTTTTAAAGTCTCAGCATTATAAAACTTAGCGCTTACTGTCATTCCGTCCTCAAATCCATGAGGATAAAGTTGATATAAATCATTGCCACGCTTGACAATGGTAACAAATTGATCGTGTCCTCCCTTAATAAAGGTTGGTAATGGGACAACTAACGCCTGATTAAGAGAAAGTCCGCCTAGTTTATCAGTTAATATCCCATATTTTTCATCTAAAAGATTAATAAACTTAAATTTATCCATCGTCGTTTGTGGAGATTCTGTGTCTTGAATTATTAGGGGAGCTGATTCTTTTTCTTGGCTTACCTCTTCTTCAGGTTCTTGTATCTCAATTAAGACATTTAAATCAACTGATCCTGTATATGCCTGATCCCTTTTCTCTAAATCAAGTTTACCCATTGTTTCATTTGTCCTTTCTCTATCTGTTAAAAGCTGAGCCTGCCTGTCTGCCAAGGAAGTATCGTTATCTGCATGAATTTTTGCAGCCTCTTCTAAGGACATATTCGCTTCAAAATTGATAGTCAATTCTTTTCCTTCTATTAAATTTTGTTTCAATTGAACTAATTGTTTTATTATTATTTTCACCCTATCAAAAACTTTTTGTTCAAAATCTTGCCAACTTTTTCTTGTAGAATATTGTGATCGAAAAAATTCTAATTTTTGCATAACAAACTTAACTTCAAGTAAACGTGAACCCATCACAGAAAATAATTTATTTTTATCTACACCTTGAGAAATTTCAATACCATTCAAATAATCCTGAGCCATAGAAATTCCATCCTTATTTGAATTCAAAATGGTATTAAGTTGTGTAATTATTTCATGACTAATTTCTTCTTCTTTAGTTGCCTCAGGAGTATTAGCTGGTTGAGATTTTTCAGCAATTTGTTGAGGAACAACTTTTTCAAACCAATCAAAACTTTGAACATTGGCTTTTTTCGGACTATCTAAATCTGCCCCTAACAAGCCCAAAAACTCCTCTTTATTATCAACTTTCGCAAAAAATCTTTTTTCTTTAGTCCCATCTTCTTTCTTCCCTTCCAAAAGATTTAAACTGTCAGAAATATAATATTCTTTTCTCCCGTCTTCATAATGACGACCAGCAAGATAGTAAATTTTATCAGCAATTTTATAAGTACCTCGAAATTCTGTCCCTTTTTGAGCTTCACATTTATTAAGAAAATGCTCAACTTGATCAAAATCAGGAAATTCTATTAAATCTATATCAGGAAATTGTTCTATTGAAGTTTTTTCATCAAAATTCTTTGGTGTAATTGATCCGCCATTCTCTTCATTTAAAAATCTTAATAAAGCTCTATTTAATTCCAAATTCAAATTAGACAGAGAGATTATTTGAGTATCAAATTTTCCTTCTCCAAGATTTTTTCTCATCAAAATATCATGCCCATCAAAGGTCATTTCTAAGTTAAGGGAATTCCCATTCTGTTCTGCATATTGGTAACTAAAAATTTTGCTGCTTTTACCAGGTTCAAATTGTCCTACCTGATCATAAATTCTATCAATAAGTTGTGATTTGCCAGCATCAATACCCATACTAAGTTTTTCATTATAAATTTGGGTATTTTTTCCCGTAAATTTTTCTGGCTGAGAATCAGTTTTTTTCTCTTTTGCTTCAAATTTTTCTTTTTCAACATACCACTCCCTTCCGCCATAACTTATCTTAAAAAAAGATTTTTCTGGTCCTTGCACATATTTATCACCATCTTTCTCCATCAATTGAATTTTAACCTCCGCCTGAATCGAAACACTATCAAAAATTCTATCTAATAGTCTTGACTTGAGCTTCAAACATGGCACCCCTTGCTCATCCCTAAGCGTAAGATCCTGTCCTTTCCTCAGCCGCCATTCATTACCGAAGATCTGTTCATTAAACTCTGGAGAGGATTTATCCAAATTCACAATTGCGCCTTCTGGCTTTTGCGTTTGACCATCCAAACTTTGCAAAACTTTACCAACATCATCCCCAATGTAAGTCTGAAACTTCAAATCCGCATGTTCAGCCAAAACTGATACCTGCTTATCATATTCTGCCGTTAACTGCTCATATTGTTCAGCAGTCATTGTCCGTAAATCTTCCAAAGCCTGTTGCAACTCATCAGCTTTCTTCAATTTATCAGTGATGGTTTTTTCCTGAAAATTCGCGCCATCTTTGTTTTTTACGCCTAGTTCTTTCAGTTGCTTAATTTCGCCTTTCAAATTGGCCACTTTCATCTTAAGCCCGTCTACCTTTGCCTCAGACACCTGTTGCCCTAATTGTTCCTTAGAAAACTCCTGTTCCGCAAATTGTAAAGCTTCATTTGGCATTTATTTTTATTTTTGTTTTTTATTTAAATATTTTTAAGCAAATCATCGGCATTTTTCTCTTCTTTTTGCCTTTCCAAAACTTCCGTATCTATGCGAAGTACTTTTTGTTGCAAATTTTTAGCCGCCGTCAAAATCTGCGCTTGTTCGTTAAGGACTTTAAATTCTTGTTTTAAAAAATTATTTTTCAAATTATCAAAATCAGTTTTGGCGTTATTCAAAATATTTAGCAAAGCAAATTTTGATTCCTCATCGCCTGTTAAAACAATTAGGATCAGTCTTTCCTGTAAATTCCTATCTAAATTCTTATAAAACTCAGAATGAAGCAAAAGCTCCAAAAATTCCTCATCTAACATAGCAACTGATTGTAAATTGTCTGCCATAAAAATTAAAAAATTATATTCTTATTATTTTATCACAAAACCCCGATTTTTTCTCATGTCAAAGAAGAGTCACACAATGATTGATCAAACATTGCAAATGATTTTGTTAATTTAAGGCCTTAATTCAAAATTCAAAATTTAGAATTTCCCTCCGCCCTATCGATAAATAAAATACCATCAATATGATCCACTTCGTGCTGAACAATTCTCGCATTAAACCCTGACAACTGAAGCACATGCTCGTGTAAATTTAAATCCTGATACTTAACTGTGATCGATTTTGATCTGGCTACGTTTTTAAAAATTTTTGGCAAACTTAAACACCCTTCTTCCATGATTTCCAAATCTTCTGAAAAAAACAAAATTTCCGGATTAATCATCGTTAACATATTCTGGTTAACCTTAGCGGCATTAATAATAATCAAAATCACCCGTAAATTTTGCCCAACCTGAGGCGCGGCCAGACCTACCCCATCCAAATGTAAAGTATCCTGCATGTCTTTGATTAATTTTTTCACGTTTGCATCAACCTTTTGCACTTTTTTTGATTTTGTACGCAGAATTGGATTATTAGTGCCGATTTGGATTTTCAATATAGCCATTTTAAAATTCTAAATTCTTAATTAATTCTAAATTCAAAATTTAGAATTAAGAATTATTTCATATACTATGATACCCCCTGCCGTTGCCACATTCAATGATTTAGCGTGACTACCTAACATTGGGATTTCAACAATTAAATCCGTCAAATCTAAAATTTCTTTTGAAACGCCTTCTCTTTCATGCCCCAAAACCAAAACCAAAGGAAATTGATATTCAGCTTTTTTGAAATTAACGCTTTTTTTGTCCAATTCCGCTGAAACTATGAAGTAACCTGCCTGTTTTAAATTTTTAATTAAGCTCACGCTATCTTTAACATATTCCCATTCCATAAATTTTTCCGCGCCAAGAGCTGATTTAGTAATTTCTTTTCTTGGCGGCTGACCGCAAATGCCAGTTAAATAAATTTTGGACACATTAGTTGCTTCCGCTGTCCGAAAAATCGCTCCAATATTCTGAAGACTACGGATATTATCTAGAACTAAAACTACTGGATTTTTCAAATTTTTCATAAATTTCCTTGCTATTAACACTCTTTTATTTTAAAATTTTGTCTAGACATTGTCTATAGACATTTTTCTTCCAACTTTCTTCTTTTTCCCTCTTATGAAAGACACAGGTTATTCGCGTGAACAGGCCGCAGAGCTTCTTGGAATTTCCACAAGAACCCTTGACCGATATCTTAAAACAAAAAAAATAAAATCAAGCCAGATAAGAGGACGGGTGAGAATTTATCAAACTGATATTGAAAAATTTTCTGAATATTTAGGTAAAAAAATTATAACTCAAGAAAATATTATTAGCCCGCATACCTCCAAAACTAAAGAAATGACTGTCCCACAAGGACAATTTGATCATTTATATAAAAATCTTTATGAAGAGACAAAGAATGAATTAAAACAAGCATATTCTGAATTAAATTCTGCAAATTATAGACTTGGACAACTTGAAGAGAAACTTCATAATTCTATACCACTGCTTGAATTAAAAGAAAACACGTTAGCATTAAAAGAAGCTGAAGTTAATTTAGAAAAAAAATCTGAAGAAATTCAGCAAAAACTTAAAATGGAACGTTTAAATAAATGGATTTTTGCCATTCTTTTATTAGGGATGATAGCTTTGCAGCCAGTTTTGTGGATATTAAATAAATAGTTGGAAAATTATATCTTTTTCTGCAACAACGTAATAAACATGCCAAGCATTATATAACCAAAGAACACCTGAAAAGTTACAAGCATTTTAGCTAAAAAAGTTTTTGCCAAGAAATCTCCAGCCCCCAAACTGGTTAAATTCTGCATTGAAAAATAAAAATAATCATACAAATGACCATTTTGAATCGTATGAAAGGCCATATCAGGCTGAATTTGGTCAAAAACAAAAAATCCAATGGCACAAAGCAATGTAAAAGCCAGGGAAGTCACTCCCCATCTTAAGAAGCTATCCCCATATTTAGTGGTTTTTTCCAAAAAGAAATATTCAAACCATCTTAAGTATTTTCTATGGAAAAAATAACTGAATTTGCGATAATTCATCTTTTTTTCATATGATCTTTTTGCCCCATCAATAAAATCTTTTTTATCATAAATAACTTCCAAAGATCCATAACATTTCTCCATTAATAAATAAAAATCCGCAAGTTCTAAATATTTTTCGCCTTCATTGTAACCTCTAATATTACTTAAATATAATTGTAATTGCCTTTCAAAAGATTCCTCCATTTTTTGATATAAATCTTTTGCTTTATGTGATTCATAAAGAGTATCAATTTTAAGTTCATCACGTAATAAATAATAATATTCAACCCCTTCTTTTGTATATTCGGCCCAATTTTGTTTTTCCACTTTATTACGGAAAGTATCAGTCAAAATAATATCATTTAAATCTTCTTCACTTGCTCTCACCGATTTTAATCCAATTTGTGTAATCATAGATTTTTTCTTTAAAATATTTTTAAATCTTATTATTATAACACAAATTCAGGAAATAAGAAAAATTTAAATTCGCTCACAAATAAACTTTAGGGTATAATTTTATGATAATTATTAGTTTACACTAAAATGCTTAAAATAAATTTAACTCTATTTAATCAGAGATTTATCTTTGAAAATGAAGTTTTAAATGCTGATGATAAATTTTCTGCAACACCTCAAATCAATGTGGATGAAGGGCCAAGTGATGTTTTCAAGGATCGCCAACAAAAAAACCAAGCCGCCATGCAAAAAGCCAAAAAGGATGAAGCTTCGTTCAAAAAACAAGAAACACCTGACAAATGGGTCAGAATTGTGATTTATTTGGTTTTTAAAGTGGATATTGGCGGGGAAGGGACAATTGAAGAGGCTATTGCCTCGTTAACCCCAGAACAAAAAGCTAGCGTTGACAGTTATGTCGCCCAATTAGAAAAATTAGCAAAAGAAAAAGAGGAACGTGACAGAATTGTTGAAGAAGAAAAACAAAAAAAACTCGCTGATCAACAAAAACAGGCTGAAGCGTAAAAACTAGATAGAATGTCATTCCTCCATATAATTTAAAACTCAATACTATCGAAAAAGTCCTCTACCAGCCTACGTTTTACTTCGAAGTGGCACGCTGGATTCCAGACTAAATCTGGAATGACGCTAACGACAAAACAATCATCTTTTACTCTTATTTGCACTTTTTTATCAAATCCAAAACTTCTTTTTTGATCTTAAAATTTTTATCCAAAATATTTTCTACAAAATAAATTTCAGCATATTCCATGTCAGGATGAACTATATATCCTTTTTCTTGGAACATTGTGAAAAATAAAAGTTCATTTTTATCAATTTTAGGTAAGTTTTCAAATTCAAAACCTTTATCAGTTTCAACAATTTTTTGTGTTTTTAAATTATATTTATGCCATTTGGCAGGGAAGGTTTTCTTTAAAATTATCTCTTTCGAACTTTTATTCCTCAAAATTAAACTCGCTCCTTTTATGTCATTCCTGGGAAAGCAGGAATCTTCTTCTTTACATTTTCCATTTTTCATTTTCCATTTTTCATTTTTTCCCTCAAATTCCTCTAAATGCTCCATCAATAAAGGCTTTTGTCTTGACGCTAACTCTCTTTTTGTAAAATGAGGCACTGAAATCGTCATCCTTGGATTACATTCAATTACATACACCCCATTGTCATTCCTGCGAAGACAGGAATCTTCTTGTTCGTCAGTCAATATTAAATCTAAGCCAAAAATCCCTCTAAATTCTTTTTCATACATAATTTTCCCAATCAATTTCGTTTGATTTTCAATTTCTGTTAAAATTTTTTCATCACAAATTTGATCAATATCAAAACTTACGCCACAAGTCCCGCCTTTTTGTCTAGATAATAATTTTTCACCAGTAATTTGTAAAAAAGGTTTGCTAACAAAAATCCCTTGTTTTGTAGCACAGGCATTCAAAGTCAAAGTTGGACCTGTTATAAATTTCGTAATTTTCACTTCATCATCTGGGAATTCATTTTGTAATTTTTCAAAATCTTTTTTATTTTTGATAAAATAAGTCGAATTACCTGCATAACCTCTTCTTTTTTGCACCACAAAATTTTCAAATTTTTTAAAAACATTTTCAAATTTAAAATTTTCTAAAATCCCTATTTTATAAGGGAGCAAACTAATTTTTTTATATTTTGTAAAAATTTCATAAAAAATAACTTTGTCTTCAAGTTCTCTAGCAATATCAGCATCAGGTAGTAAAATTTTAAAATTATTTTCCTTACACACCTTAAAAAACCTTGGATTTGGCTTAAAAGCCAAAATCTTTAAGTCCATTTCATTTTTTCTTTTTAATTTATCTAAATAATTTAAAACATGATTATTTGCGATTAATTTTCCAGTATTTCGGAATTTTTCCAAATAATTTTTGATATTTATGTTTTTTAAAGCATCTTTATTTTGTTCTAAAAATTTTTCCAAACAAAAAACTTCTATTTTTTTCTTTTTCAAAAATTCCAAAATCGGATGTTTAAATGTGCAAACAACGTGATAATTTGAAATAAAATCTTCCAAACCAAGTGCTTTCACTGGATCTGGTGATATAAAAACCAAAGACATGGGGAGAATTTTAAATTTTGAATTCTAAATTCTTAATTATGCTTCATTAAGTATATTATATAAATTTTAACTAAAAACAATGTAGACATGTCTAGACAGTTGTCTACAGTGGGCTCCTGATTTGATTAATAGCGTTTGATGTAATATGAGTGTAAATTTGAGTAGTTCTTATGTTTTGATGACCCAAAAGTTCCTGCACATAACGAATATCAGTACCATTCTCAAGTAAATGAGTAGCAAAGCTATGACGCAAACTATGAAAAGTAGCATCTTTATAAATTCCTACTTTTTTCATAGCATTCTCAAAAATTTTCTCAGCACTTCTAATAGTTAATTTACCACCTCTTTCACTTTCAAAAAGATACATATTAAAATCTTTCATACAAGCAAAACTTTTCAAATCATTCTTTATTTTCTCAGATAACAAAGTAATTCTATCTTTCGCACCTTTTCCATGCCTCACATAGATCAAATTTCTTTCAAAATCAATGTCCTTAATTTTCAAAGCTACAACTTCACTTACACGCAGACCAGCTCCATAACTCAAAGATACTATCAATTTATGTTTTGGATTAGAAATACCATCAATAATTCTCAAAATTTCCTGTTTTGACAAAACAACTGGTAATTTTTTTGATCTTTTTGCAAATTTAATATCAATGTTTGTAAAATTTTTAAGAACATCTCGATAAAAAAACTTAATTGCGTTCAGATAAAGATTAATAGTTTGTGAAGAAAAGCCTTTATCATATTTCAATAAAAGAAATTCTTTGATTTTTTCAATATTCAAAGTTGTAAAATCTATTTTCAAAAATAAAAAATAACCTCTTAAGCATAAAACGTAACTTTTAATTGTTTTGCGACTATAATTTCGAAGTTTCAGTTCATTAGCTAATTTTTCTAAAAACAAATCCATTTGATTTTGATGATTTTCCATTTGTAAAAAGTTAACAATTATGGATAAATATAATTGTTGATAAATTTATAAAAATCCATAGCTCGTTTCGCATTAAATGCAAAAATTTACTATTAACCTGCAAACACTTCGCATAAAAACGAGTTATAATGCCATGCGGATTTTAAAGCTAAACTGAAATCATTTACAATAAAAAAACTCAAGATAATTAATTGATTCGTGAAACAACTTCC
>MFXK01000036.1 GCA_001788835.1 Candidatus Peregrinibacteria bacterium RIFOXYB2_FULL_33_20 | reverse complement strand
CTAAATATGTTTTGAAAGCATATGCTCAGGCTGTAATACAAGGATATCAAGAACAGGATGGAGTATATTTCAAACCTGATAAAGCTATCACCAGAGCTGAAACTGCAAAAGTGGCGGTATCAATTAATGAACTTTTGAAGTAGAAAAGTAAAAAAATATCATAACAAAAAAGCCTAATCTAAAAAATTAGGCTTTTTTCATTCCATTATTTTTAACTTTCACTTTAAACTAAAACATGTCCTTCTACATTAAAACTATAAAAAGCAACCTTCACCTAACTACAAATGGCGTGCCATCCGAAGCTTTAGCGTAGGATGGTGCGACCAGCAGGAATCGAACCTGCGACCTTTGGCTCCGCAAACCAACGCTCTATCCAACTGAGCTATGATCGCAATTTATGGATTAAATGTTCTAGTCAGTGGTCAGTAATCGGTAATCGGTGGTCGATTCGAACTGACTACTGACTTCCGACTACATCCTCTTTCACTTCTTCATACTTTCCTCACCGTCAAATTATATATATACAAGACTTCATTTGCAAAAACTAATTTTTTACATTAATTTTTATATACAAATATGCCATTGGTGTATTTTCTCCTTAATTTAGAATTTAGAATTCAAAATTTAAAATTTTCATTATGTCCCGTTCAGCCCTGGAAAAAGTCGGAAAAAAATTCAGACAACAAGGGATCTCTAAAAGAGTACAAAACATTGTTACTTCTCCAATTAAGGAAATGATGATTTTAGCATCAAAATATGACAATGTTATTTCGCTTGGACAAGGTGTACCTTCATATGACACCCCGGAACACATTAAGAAAGCCGCAATTGAGGCTATTCAGGGTAAAGAAGCGGCAAAATATTCACTTTTACCTGGACGTATACCACTTCGAAAGGCTATTGCTGAAAATTTATATAAAAAATATAATGTCAATTATGATCCTATTGAAGAAATAATGGTCAGCGTTGGCGGGATGGAAGCGATTGCCTGTGCAATCATGACAGTTGTAGAACAAAACGATGAAGTCATTGTATTTGAACCAACATTTGCTTCGCATATTGAACAAATTTTATTAGCTGGTGGAAAGATCAAAAGTTTAAAATTATATGAAGAAGATGGTTGGCAGCCAAGAATTGAAGATCTCAAAAAATTAATAACCAAAAAAACTAAAATGATTTTGGTTTGTAATCCGGTTAATCCTACTGGAACAGTTTTTAAAAAAGAAATTCTGGACGAAATAGCTAAATCAGCTTTAGAAAATAATTTATTTATATTAACAGATGAAACTTATGATTTCTTAGTTTATGACAAAAAATCTTTTGAAAGTTTTATTAAATATAGCGAAAAACTTCCTGAACTTAGAAAAAATCTGATTTGCACTTATTCTTTTTCCAAAAATTATGCAATGACTGGATATAGAGTTGGCTATGTTTGCGCGGAAGCTGATGTTATAAATCATCTGTCAAAAGTTCATGATGCCTTTACAATATGTGCCCCAGTTGTGTCCCAAATTGCCGCGGAAACAGCATTAAAAGGTCCTCAAGGATTTGTTAATGATTTAATTGGAAATTTAGAAAATAAACGAAATTTAGTATGCAAAAGGCTTGATAAATTAAATAAATATTTCAGTTATGTTAAGCCAGAAGGTGCTTATTATGTTTTCCCAAAAATTCTAAAAAAAGGAGTTGATTCATTTGAATTTGCCTTAAAATTACTTGATCTCACACAAGTTGTGGTGGTGCCAGGTCGAGCTTTTGGTGAAATTGGCGAAGGGCATATAAGAATGGCTTTTGGCGCGGAAGAGTCTAAATTGAATGAAGCTTTTGATAGGATAGAGAAAAAAATTGATACAATTTTTTAATTCTTTCAACTAAATCTTATGATTCCAGGTAAATATATTTGGATGGATGGCGTTTTAACCCCCTGGGAGGAAGCCAAAGTCCATGTGATGCTCACCCATTCTTTACATTATGGTTCAGCCGTATTTGAAGGGGTAAGATTTTATGAAACTGAAAACGGATCAGTGCTTTTTCGTAATGGTGACCATGTGGATAGAATATTTTATTCTTCTAGTTTTATGGAAATGCAGCTTAAATTTAGCAAAAAAGATATTGTTAAGGCTCAAGTGTTAACTGCTAAAGAAAGCGGACTTAAAAATGGTTATATCAGACCTATATTTTATATTACCGGAAAAGTTGGTGTCCCACCTATCGGAGGAGAAGCTCATGTGGCTATCGGCTGTTGGGGGTGGGATAAATATTTGGCCGCTGATTCGGTTCGAGTTAAAACTTCCAAATGGCGAAGAATCCCCCAAAACGCAGATATCTGCGATGCCAAAATTTGCGGACATTACTTCAACGCGGCCTTGGCTAGCATGGATGCGCAAAAAAATGGCTATCATGAAGCCTTGATGCTTGATCAAAATGATTTTATCGCTGAAGGTCCAGGCGAGAATTTATTTATTATTAAAGATGGTAAAATTTACACCCCAAAAAATGAAGGCAATTTTTTGCCAGGAATTACCAGACATTCAGTGATAATTATTGCCAAGGACTTAGGTTATGAAGTGGTGGAAAAAAACTTTAAATTAGATGAAGTTTATAACGCGGATGAAGCTTTTTTTACAGGCACCGCCGCTGAAGTACAGCCAATTGAATCAGTTGATGATAAGCTTATCAAAAACCGTATCGGTCAAATCACTTCTAAGTTGCGCGAAGTTTATCTTGATACTGTGCATGGTAAAGTAGAGAAATATCAAAAATGGTTGACATATTTTAATTAAGCTTCCAAATTTCTATTGACATTATCTTTAAAAAATATTAAGGTTAATCCCTTTCAATTTTTTAAATTTTAAAAATATGCAGGTTATTCAAAAAAATTTGCGCAAGTTTTTTGCGTTAACCTTGATAGTCTTATTTATGCTATCACAGGTTTTGTCCGTGGTGGTAATTACCCAAGTAATTGCCGACACGGCAGGCAGTAATGGTAATGAATATGTGGATGATGATGATGATGGTTATAGTGAAAATCAAGGTGATTGTAATGATTTTGATAATACAACTTATCCGGGAGCAATAGAAATCTGTGGTGATAATGTTGATCAAAATTGTGATAATCAAGATTTAGCTTGTTTTCCAGGTCCAGATAATTTAGATGTTGATAATGATGGATTTGACGATAGTGTTGATAATTGCCCTCAGGTTTATAATCCAGAGCAAGAAAATCTTGATAGTGATTTACAAGGTGATGTTTGTGATAGTGACATAGATGGTGACGGAGTAGAAAATATAATGGATATGTGCCCTGAAACTACATTGGGCTCGGCGGTCAATCCAGATGGATGCAGTTCAGATATTGATTCGGATGGTATTATTGATTCTCGGGATAATTGTCCGGCCAGCAGCAACCCAAATCAAATGGATACTGATGTTGATGGCATTGGCGATGCCTGTGATGCCGTGGCAGGTGAAAATCCAGATTTATATATTGGCAGTGTCAATATCAAAAATAGCTCTTTTGAAATAAACGCTTGTTCTTCACAGACTTTTTCTGGTAATTTCCAAATTTCAGTACAGATAAACGGAGTGAATCAGGTAATTAACTCATCTAACTTGGAAGCTAATGTTTGTAAAGCAATATCTTCAGAAAATTTTAGTTATTTTAATTTGGAAGCTAATGAATATTATAATCTTGCAGCTACTATTGATCCGTTTAACGAGATACAAGAATCCAATGAGAATAATAATGTTTTCAATCAAAATGGCTCTATTCCTAATATGATAGGGGCAGATTTGTATATAAAGGAAATAGGCATGGATAGTGTTAATTCTGGATCTTTATATGTTGATATCTGTAATGCGGGAGGTGTTGTCAGCGATGTAGAAGTAGAAATAAATGTGAATGCACATACTCAAACAATATCTTATGGATCAGCGCTTGGCACAACCTGTAAAAGAATTTATTCCTGGGATGTATCATATTTTGAAGTAGAAATGGGCAAAACTTATTTAGTTAATACTCTGATTGATCCTAACAATAAGATTCAAGAAACGAATGAAAATAATAATAGTTTCAGTGACAGTTTGGTCATTATAGCAGATTCTGATAATGATGGAATTGCTGATACAATTGATAATTGTCCGTTAGCCTATAACCCAACGCAGATTGATTCTGATAATGATGCAGCTGGAAATGCTTGTGATGGTACTAATGGTAATAATTATATTGATGATGACGGCGATGGTTATAGTGAAAATCAAGGTGATTGTGATGACTACCTAGTGACCGTGAATCCGGTCATGACGGAAATTCCATACGATGGACTTGATAATGATTGTAATGTAAATACTCAAGATAATCCTGATAGTGATGGCGATGGGGTTGCGGTAACAACAGATTGTGATGATAATAACCCAAATATCGGCGCGGCTACTGATGGCACTTGCGATGCTGATAGCGATGGTTATGTTGATATTACAGCCGGCGGTGATGATTGTAATGATGAATATGCCACTATTAATCCGGGAGAATCAGAAATTCCATATGATGGACTTGATAATGATTGTAATTCAACAACAACAGATAATCCTGTTGATAATGATCATGATGGTCATAATGAGTCAGATGATTGTAATGATAATGATCCAACTGTCTGGGCAACAGAAAGTTATTATGAAGACTTTGATGCTGATGGTTTTGGCGGGGAAGCGGTAACTTTATGCTATATCCCTAATGCTGTTCCAGAAGATTATGTAACCAATGGCACGGATAATTGTCCTGCTATTCATAATCCTAATCAGGCAGATTCAGATGCTGATGGAATTGGCGATGCTTGTGATTCTAACAGTGTTGACGATGATCATGATAGTTATACTGAAGATCAAGGCGATTGTGATGATAATCAAGCGACAGTGAATCCAGGCATGACGGAAATCCCATACGATGGAATTGATAATGATTGTAATGTTTATACTTTAGATGAACCTATTGTAAATGGTACTGAATATACTGATGATGATGATGATGGTTATAGTGAAAATCAAGGCGATTGTAATGATAATCTATCCACAACCTATCCAGGTGCTAAAGAAATATGTGGCGATAATATTGATCAAAACTGTGATTATCAAGATTTAGCTTGTCCAGTAACAGATCCGAATGATGTTGATGATGATCATGATGGTTATAGTGAAAATCAGGGCGATTGTGATGATTCAAACTCAACCGTTAGCCCAGGTAGGATTGAGATTCCTTATGATGGTAAAGATAATGATTGTAAGACTTCAACCAAAGATGATGATTTGGATGGCGATGGCTATACTCATGACGTAGATTGTAATGATACTGATCCAGTTTATAACCCAACTAATCCTTGTCTGCATGTAGATGCTGACGGTGATGGTTATTTTTCAGTTGAATCGGGGGGTACTGATTGCGATGATACTAATTCAAACATTCATCCCAATGCCACTGAAATTCCAAATGACAATGTTGATCAAAACTGTAACGGTGAAGATGGTTTAAGTCCAGAAGATACGCAAGATGTGCCTAATGGTGGGTCAAATATGGATGATGATTATGATGGTTTCACTGAAATGGAGGGTGATTGTAACGACATTAATCCAAATATATACCCAAATGCTGTAGAAACTTGTGGCGATAATATTGATCAAAATTGTAATGATGAAGATTTGCTTTGTGCTGATAACTATTATATTGATGATGATGGTGATGGTTATAGCGAGAACCAGGGAGATTGCAATGATGCCAGCGTTAATGTTTGGAGAAATGGTACATTCTATGTAGATCAAGATGCTGATACTTATGGAGCAGGCACGCCAATAACTTTATGTTACGGCTCAAGTACGCCAGCTGGTTATTCAACTAATAATTTAGATTGCAACGACAGTAATGCTAGTTTGAATACAGGAGCAAATGCCTGTATTAGTGGTAATAATGATGGGGATAACGATGGATATATCAGTAGTGTAGATTGCAATGATAATAATGCGACCGTTTGGCAAACCGGTACATTTTATGTAGATCAAGATGCTGATACTTATGGGGCAGGCACGCCAATAACTTTATGTTACGGTTCAAGTACGCCAGTTGGTTATTCAACTAATAACTTAGATTGCAACGACAGTAATGCTAGTTTGAATACTGGTACTAATATTTGTACCAACGGTGGCGGCACTACTGATGCTGATAGCGATGGGCATCTGAGTAATGTTGATTGCAATGACAATAATGCGACCGTTTGGCAAACCGGTACATTTTATGTAGATCAAGATGCTGATACTTATGGGGCAGGTACACCAATAACTTTATGTTACGGCTCAAGTACGCCAGCTGGTTATTCAACTAATAATTTAGATTGCAACGACAGTAATGCTAGTTTAAATACTGGCGATAAAGCTTGTTCAACCGTGAGCGCTAGTCTATTTCTTACTCCAGGCGGGGCAATAGCTATGTCTTTACAAGATTATTTAAAGAAAAATAATATTGAAATGACTATTGCCAAAAATAAAGCGAAAGTTAAAACCGCTCAAGTTAACGGCAAAATTACCAATCTTGATGCTAAAGTTAGGTATGACGCGACCAGAGATTTAAGATTTACTGATTTAGAGGCTACAGATACAATTTATCCATATGTAGATGTTTTGAAGAAAATGTATAATTCACAATTTCAATATGCCTTAAGTGGTATGAGTAACAAAGATGATGTGGCTAATCCAGCAAAAATCGCCAGATTCGCGCCAAATACGCCAATGACCAGATTATCAGCTACTAAGATTGCCATTGTCTTAAGCGGTAATGAAATCAAAGACAATGTTTCCAGGAATGTGATTTTCTATGATGTGCCAAGAAGCAAGGATGAAGATAGCGAATGGGTTCGAGCAATTATGAATACCGCTTATAGTTTAGGTATTATTAATAAAAACAGCGGTTATGCTAGACCAAATAGCCAAATCACTCGTGTTGAAGCGTTAGCAATATTCACTCGGGCAGGCGATTTATTTGATGATGGTACTTATAAAGTAGATAAATTCAATGATATTGATGACAATGCTTGGTACAAAAACTTAATTGGTTACATGGAAAACAAAATTGACCTTAGCGGCGAGAAAATCAGAAGATTCTTCCCAAATGAAATTGTCACTAGAAGCGAAGGTGTTAAATTGGCGGTCAGAGTGGCAAAAGTCATTCCATGGATTATGGAAAACGTAGATTTAGCAACTCCTCTGCAAGCCGTTAATTAATTCAAAATTTGCTTTTTTAAAAAAAATTAATATAATTAATAACTTTACATTTTAACTTTATAAATATGGGAATAAATAAACCGCGTGGAAGTGCCGGATTAGATACAAAAACGTTATCTGCGAGACTAAATCCAGTTAGGGATGTTGCTACAGTAGCAGGGTTAGCCGTTTTGTTAGGTACAGCTGCAGGATGTGTCCCTTGCAAGGGGGGAGAGTGTGCTGATCAAGGATGGAAGGAAGGAGAAGTTGTGCCTTTAGATAGAGACGACGACGGAGTGGAGGCTTTATATGAGGTGCAATGTGATGGCAGTGTACAAGCATTAGATAGTAACTTAGAAAACGGATTAGATTGTAATGATAGTGACCCAACTATATATCCAGAAGCACCAGAGGTACCATACGATGGAACAGATCAGGATTGTGACACAAAAGATTTAACTGATGTTGATGGTGATGGTCATGATTCAACAGTTGTCGGAGGTGATGATTGCAATGACAATGAATCTTCAATACATCCAGGCGCACCAGAGGTACCATATGATGGGATTGATCAAAATTGTAATGGAGAAGATGGGATAATTGATAGAGATGAAGATGGATATTCTGATAGAGAAGATTGTGATGATAATAATCCAGATATTCATGAAGATTGTATTCCCTCAACAGGGGAAAAAAATTACGCTATTATGTGTGGAGATAAACCAATAGCTTTAGTTGGTGATTGGAGTAAAGGAAAAGTTGAACGAGTATTAATGACACTTAAATTCCCAGCAGGAGCAGGTACAAGTGAATATGCTGTTGTAGGTCCAACTGTCATGGTCGGTACAATGCAGTCAGATACTGCTTTTGTTGAAGTGGCCGGTAGCTCAACTGATGATAATAATTATGTAACATTAGCATCTACTGATTTTTCTGCTCTTACAAACATTATTGTAACATCTGATAGTGTAACGGTTGGAGCTGAGAATTTAGATTGGCCTGATGGTTCGGTAAGTTTAGAGGATTTTCAAGGCGTACCTTATGGTCTTTGTGGTGTCCCTGGGACAGTAGAGGATGTAATGACTGGGGCAGAGATTTCAAGACTTGAAATTCAAGGTGATCAAACAGTTAAATTAGAGGTAGATGCTTCTTTAGTCCATCCAATAGAAGGATGTAATAGTTTTTTGCCAGCAGATGTCGATGGGATCCAAAGTGATGATACTGGATTATGTTTTGATGGCAGTAATGCTGGATTAAAATCAATTTAATAATTAAATTTTAATTTACGATTTATAGCCCCAGGAGGATTTCAAATCCTCTGGGGCTTTTTTTTAAAACCGCATTTTTTTGATTTCTTTTCTCCTTTACAAAATAGAAAATTATTTGCAAAAAAAACAAATTTATATTATTATAACAGAAGCAGAAATTCGTTTTTTAAATAATGGAAAAATTCACCATTAGGCCAATATTTATACCACAAAGAAATAAATTAATTTTAGGGGGTATTTTGCTTTGTATTGCGGGAGTTTTGGTAAGTTTTTACGCTATGACCAATAAAAATCTTACAAAGTTTTTAAGAGAAAATATGGTTAGTATTGCGGAATTGGGGGCTTTGAGTGTTGACGGGGATTTGATTGAGAAAATTCAAACTGTTGATGATATGAGTGGTGATAATTTTCGGATTATTTCTAATGAACTTAATAAGGTTAAAGATGGACATCCAAGCATTAAGTATGTTTATACCATGCGTAAAACTGACACCCCTGACGTGGTAACATTCATTGTTGATGCTGATAATTATTTGACTGTTAACAATCCTGATAAAAATAATAATGGTGTGATAGATCCGGAAGAAGAATTGCCGCAGACCGGAGAATTGTATAATAGCAGCCATGCTCCACAGTTGATGTTGGGATTTGATCATCCCACTGCCGATTATAAAATTAATAGTGATCAATGGGGGACATGGCTTTCCGGTTACGCTCCCATCAAGAATTCCCAAGGAGAGGTTGTAGCTTTGCTGGGGATTGATATGTCCGCGGCTAATGTGGAAGAAGTGCTGAATAGAGCAGAAAGAGCTTCGGGTTTTTTGATAGTTTTGGTGCTGGCAGTGGCAGCTTCCATGTATTCAATTATTACTGTTAAACAGAAAGAATTGCTCTTATCAGAGGAAGCCAATAATATCAAAGGCTCTTTTCTCACCAAAATTTCCCATGAATTAAGAACGCCGATTGTAGCTATTACTGGCTTTGTTGATTTGATTTTTGAGACTAATAAAGGGCTTGAGGCTGATACGAAATCGCATTTAGAATCAATTAATTTATATGCCCAGCGTTTAATACGAAAGGTTAATCATATTATTGATTTTGCGAAAATTAAAGCCGCCAAGATTTCTGTTATCAAAAGTCAATTTTATATTGAGGAATTAATTAATGATGTGAAAAATTCTTTACATCCTTTAATTAAAGAAAATCATATTATTTTTAAAATAGATATTCAAGAAGCCAAAGAAAAAATTTATTTGGATAAGGAAAAAGTTTTTGATATTTTGAGTAATCTGATTGCCAATGCTATTAAATTTACTTCATCAGGAGGAATAATTCAGGTGTCAGCGAAAATAAAACAGCAAATTTTGACTCTGGAAGTGAGCGATACCGGTATTGGCATTCCCAAGCAACATTTAGATAATATTTTTAATGACTTTACTCAATTGGAAACTAATGAATCTTTGCGTAAATATAAAGGTAGCGGTTTAGGATTGTTTATTGTCAAAGGTTTAGTAGAACTTTTACAAGGTGAAATATCTGTAAAAAGTATAGTTAATAAAGGCACTACTTTTACGATAAAATTACCAGTTTAGTTAAAACTTGCCAGTAATTCGCAATTAATAATTAACAATTAGTCCGCTACTATTATTTTTTGTCGTTCTAATCTTCTAGTTCGTGCTTTTTCTTTATTTTTAAGCCTCCAACCGGATTTAATCGGTGATTTTCTGTGTGGACTTTCTTTGTGAGCTTTAATGCCATGAGCATGTCGACCGCGCCGTGAACTCATATAAGTTAATGTTTTGAGATAATAATTTTTGCCAAAGCATTATGCTATAAAATTATTTTAAAATCAAAGGGAATTTGAGTCGGAACTTTTATTTTGAAAAACTTGCCTTTTTAATAGTTTTATGTTGTCTTGGCTTAAGATGAAAAATTTAATATGAAAACTCACCATCTATCACAAATGCCAAGTGTTTATGCAGAGCAATGTTCACGGCCTTTAGGTTTACCTTTAGTTGTGGCAGATACAACAATTTGTTGTCGTCATATTATTATAGATATAGGAACTGGCGAAACAACCTACGATAGCGGCGATCAGCCTGGGAGCTTAGAGGATGATAAGCCTCCATTTCCCACTTCTCTTCCTGAGCCTAGATTAGAAATAGTGCCAGAATCGCCTAAACCAGAAATAGATTCATCTCAGATGCCATTTCCTCCTGGGACGCCAATACCAGATTTGCCTTTGCCTCCCATTAAACGTCCTGAAAGAGATTGGATAAATTAAAATATTAAAGGCTGATGGTATTAATAAACTTATCAATGGCTTCTTCTTTTGTTGCCCAGGAAGTTACTAGTCTAATCGCGGAATTTTTTTGATCAATTTTTTGCCATACATAAAATTCATATTTTTGGTGCAACTTGTTAATTAATTTATTGGGGAAAATTGGAAAAATTTGGTTTGATGCTGGTTCAGTTAAGAAATTATAGCCAAGTTTTCTTATTGCCTTTACTAATTTAAAAGCCATTAAATTGGCATGATTCGCTAATTCAAAAAATAAGTTATCTTGAAATAAAGTCAAAAATTGTAGTCCTAATATTCTGCCTTTAGCTAATAACGCGCCTTTTTGTTTTAAATTAAATCTGAAATTTTCTTTTAGTCTGTCATTATTTATAATGATTGCCTCGCCTAACAACGCCCCATTTTTTGTGCCGCCGATGTAAAACACATCAACTAATTTAGATAACTGCGCTAAAGATAAATCATTGACGAGCGAAGTTAGAGCTGAAGCAAGACGAGCGCCATCAAGATATAGCAGTAGATGATTTTTTTTACAGTATACTGATAATTGTTGTAATTCTTTTTGGCTATAAATGCTGCCAATTTCGGTGGAATTAGAAATAAATACTAATTTTGGTTTAACCATGTGCTCATCCTGATGCTGAGCAAGCACAGTTTGAATATTCTGGGGAGTTAATTTGCCATCTTTAGACTCAATAATATTTATTTTGTGACCAGAGGCTTCTATGGCTCCAGCTTCATGGACCGCAATATGTCCTGTACTAGCGGCAATGACTGATTCGTAAGGTTTAAGAATGGCGGAAATAACAATTAAATTTGCCTGTGTTCCGCCAGAGACAAAATGAATGTCAGCTTTTGAATTTTTAATTATCTTACGAATGAGGTTAGCGGCTTGTTGGCAGTAATTATCTTTGCCATACCCATCTTCTTGCTCTAGATTACCATGGCTAAGAGCTTGTATGATTTTTGGATGAGCTCCTTCAGCGTAATCATTCTTAAAACTGTATTTGGGCATAAGGTGAGAATGAAAATATATTGAAGATTAAAATAAGATTGAGAATAAAAATTAAGGAGAAATTTGCTGAGGTAAATTTCTGGTCAGGGAGACCGGACTTGAACCGGCGACCACACGCACCCCATGCGTGTATTCTAGCCAACTGAACTACTCCCTGGAGATTTATGATAAATTTAAAAAGCTAGATCAAAGATAATATAGCAAATTGTTTGAGAATGAAAAATGAAGAAAAATTTAAGAATTTTTACTCTATCGATCTTAGAAATTCGTCATATTCATAACCAATCTGCCAGCATAATTGGAAAATAGATTTCATCATTGCGCTCAAAGTCTGACTCTGGATAATGGCTCCGATTAGTTCTGTGGGGCTAAAAGCGCAAAAAGAAATTTTTTTATTATAAATGGTGATTTGCCCTTGAAAGTTAAAGAGATTATAGGGGAGAATAATGTGTTTGGTTAAACAATTTGCAAAAAAATCTTTATTGATTTTGGTGTTGATGAATTCGGTACAAATTAGATTAGATTTAATGCCGTTAGCTGTTAATTTTGGCAGAAAATCTTTGGTAAGGAAGCCGGCAATTTCTTTATCTAGTCCATTTAAATTGATAAAAGCGGAAATTTCAGTTTTTTCTTTCAGAATATCTTCATACATAATTTTGATTTCCTCAATTCCTTCGTAAAAAGTAGCAAAAGGACTTAATTTTTGCAAAAAGGGTGTGGCTTTAAGAAATTTCTGTTCATTTTCTGCCGCTTTGAGCTTTTGTTTGTCAATATGAGCCTTCAAATTGTCAATTAAAGAAGCATTTAAAGTAAAATATTTAATATTGTTCAGGTTTTTGCATTTGCAGATGTCTTTACGCCATAAATCATTTAAAATACAATAGCCCGTAGTGCGTTTGAGATTAGCTTTATTAGCAATTTCGCTGGCTTTGTGAAAACCTTTTAATTCTAATAGGGCCAGATACATACTAGCTTCATTCTCACTAAAACCCAGATCCCTCAATAAATTAGCTAGAAACATTTTTGATAGTAAATTGATCATCAGATAGTTTAATCTTTAAATAATATAAATTAAACATTTCGTTTTGCATTGCTTGCAAAAGTTGCAATTTGCAGAAGAAAAGCTTAATTTTTTAAAGAATATGAAAGGACATTGTTCCTTATTCAACTTTAACCAGTGTTAATTTTGCTTTGTCATAAATCATGTTTCAAGAAACACATTCTAAGTTGATTTGCTTAACGGCGTATGATTCTAAAACTGCTCAATTATTGGAGCAGGCAGCGGTAGATATGATTTTGGTCGGTGATTCTTATGGTATGGTGGTTTTTGGTAGTCAAGATACCAAGACTGTGACTTTGGAACAAATGATCAAAATTGGACAGGAAGTTAGGCAAGGCGCGCCTAATTCTTTTGTGGTGGTGGACATGCCATATCAAACTTATGAAAATAAGCGAATGGCGCTACATAACGCTAAGTTAATTTTGCAAAAAACTAAGTGTGAAGCGATCAAAATTGAGGGCTGCCCCCAAATTGTGAAATTTTTAGTAAAAAATGGCGTTAAGGTTATTGGTCATTCGGGCCTTAAGCCTCAATTTGCTAGTAAGTTTCAAATGTTAGGTAAAAATACCGAAGAAGCTAACAGTATTTATAAAGAGGCTTTAGCTCTGGAAGGAGCTGGAGTTTTGGCTGTGGTTTTGGAGTGTGTTCCAGAAGATTTAGCGAAAAAAATTACTGATAATTTGAAAATTCCCACCATAGGAATTGGAGCGGGAAAATTTACTGACGGACAGATCAGGGTTACGCATGATATTTTAGCCTGGCCAGGGGGAAAAAAATTAAAATTTATTAAACAATATAATAGTCCACACAAAAGTGATTTAGCTAATTTGCAGGATTTTATTCGTGATATTAAGCGGAATTGAAAAAGTTTTGCAATTATTTGTCGTTATGTCATAATCTTCTTAGAAGAAAATTTACAAAAATAAATAGAGGCAAGAGGTAGGTAAAATTTTTTAAATGCATAGGATATGGATATTTTTAGACACAATGCTGATTTACAAGACTTTTTAAAAGATAAAAAGCAAATTGGTTTTGTCCCAACGATGGGATATTTACATGGTGGGCACTTAAGTTTAATCAAAAAAGCCATTAAGGGAAGTGATTGTGTGGTGGTGTCAACTTTTGTTAATCCTACGCAATTTAATGATAAATCTGATTTTGAGAATTATCCCAGGGATGAAAATCGTGATTTGGCGATGCTGGAAAGTTTAAAAAAGATAGATGCGGTATTTTTGCCAAGTATGTGGGAAATGTATGAGGAAGATAATGATAACGTTGATTTGATTAAAAAAGATGAAGCAATGACTTTTGTGATTCCAGAAAATTTAGAAAACTGCCTGTGTGGCAGAACTAGACCTGGACATTTTGCTGGAGTGGTAGATGTGGTGACTAGACTTCTGCGTATTATTAATAATGATAAAGAGGAAGGCAAGTTTGACCATGTTTCCAAAAGAAAATTACCAAAAGTTGAGATGTATTTAGGAGAAAAAGATTATCAGCAGATGAAAATTTTGACTGAATTAGCTAAAACAGAATTTACAAATGTTACCATCATTCCTTGCCCAATAGTACGTGAAACCGATGGATTGGCAATGAGCTCCAGGAATGTTCTTCTTAAGGGGAAAGACAGGCAGATAGGAACAAATTTGTATAAAGGGCTTTGTTTAGCGCGAGATAAATTTTTGAAAATTGATAAAAAAATGATAGCAACAAAGCTAGGCTATTTAGCAGAATTTTTGAATCAAATCCAAGCAAAATTCAAAAAGGATTTAAAACGTTTTCCTCATACCAAAATTGATTATATCGAAATTTTAGATGCGGATGATTTGAGAGAAGTTTCTATAAACTCTCAAAAAATCATCATTGCCGGTGCCATTTTTGTGGGAAAGGTGAGATTAATTGATAATATTGTGATGAATATTAATTAAGGAGCTATTTATAAAAAAAGCCAGAAAACTTGAGCCTTCTGGCTTTTTTAACTTATAAAACATTTAGGCGATTAATTCATGAATATCTTTGTATTTATCTTCCATGCCTAGGTCTTTAGCCACTGACTGATAGGTGATAAAACCTTTGTGCACATTGACACCTTTCATCAAACCAGCGTCTTTTTTGCAAGCTTCAATTGGAGACTGATTAGCCATATCCAATAAATAAGGCAGAGTGGCGTTTGTCAAAGCCTGAGTGGATTGTCGAGCGAATTGACCTGGAATATTTGGCACGGCAGAATAAATAGTACCTTCTAATTCATAAGACGGTTCACTATGTGAAGTGGCATGAGAGCCCCAGATGCAACCACCTTGATCAATGGCTACGTCAATCACCACTGAACCTTTTTTCATGCTTCTAACCTGTTGTTCGTTAACAACTTCAGGGGCTTTCGCTCCAGCTACTAAAACAGCGCCAACAAGGCCGTCAGCTTCTTTGAGAGCTTGATCGAAATTTTCTTTGCTAGGGACTAAGACTTCCACATTTTTACTTAAATTAGGCCCTAAATATTCAGTTAAAATAGTTTGTAATTCTTTTACCCTATTTGGATTAATATCAAAAATTTTCACTTTTGAACCTATACCGCCTGCAGTTTTAGCTGCGCTTTCGCCAACTACACCGCCGCCTACAATCATGATATTGGTTTGTTTGGTGCCAGGCACAAAACCGCAAGTCCTACCTCGGCCTCCATGTTTGATCTGCAATAACTCAGCAATGTATTGAATGGCGGCAATACCAGCAATTCTACTCATTGGGTCAAGCAAAGGTAATCGTCCTTTTTTGTCTTGAACGGTTTCATAGGCAACAGCGGTGATATTATGTTTTAAAAGATGTTTTGTTAAACTGGGATCTACACCGGAAAGATGAAAATAAGTAAAAATTGTTTTATCCTGCATTTTTTCGAATAAATAATATTCTTCAGGCAATGGTTCTTTGACTTTCACCAAAATATCGCATTTTTCCGCAATTTTGATAGGTTCTTTTTCCAAAATGGCCCCTGCTTCTTGGCATTCATAATCATGATATCCAGCGCCATTAACAGCAGTTTCTTGGATGATTACTTGATGACCGGCAGAAGTGAGTTTTTTGATGCCTTCAGGCGTAAGGCCAACACGGTTTTCATTGTTTTTGATTTCGCGCAAACAACCAATAATCATAGTGGTTAGGTTAAGAATAAAGATAGAAACCAAATTAGTTTCTTTTTGGTTAAACTAAATCTATACGCATGTGTTTTTTTTTGCAAATTTTCTAAGATTTGTTATGAAAACTAATTTGCTTTTTGAGGCAAAATATATTAATTTTATTTTTTAGCCTCTACATAAATATCCCTGGGTTTTGCACCATTTGAAGGACCGATGTAGCCTTTTTCTTCCATGATATCAAGAAGTCTTGCGGCTCGAGCATAGCCAACAGAGAGGCGTCTTTGCAGTAGTGAGGCAGAAGCCTTGCCACTTTGCTTAATAAGTTCTAAGGCTTGTGATAGCATTTCATCTTCATCTCCACCTACATCATCATTATAAGTTGCATATTGCCCTGATCTATTACTGAAATCCATTGATGCAATTTTTGGGGAAAGTATCTCATCAATATATTCAGGATCAGAGGTGAATTTAATTTTATTTGTTACTTTATCAACTTCTTGTGTTGAGACATAAATTCCCTGTATTCTTATTAATCGTCCTAAAGCTCCTGATAAATAAAGCATATCACCATTGCCAAGTAAATCTTCCGCTCCATAGCCATTAATCATGGTTCTGGAGTCAATACCTGAAGCTACGGCAAAAGCGATTCTGGCCGGAATATTGGCTTTAATTAATCCAGTCACCACATCAACTGAAGGTCTTTGGGTGGAAACCACCAAATGCATGCCAACCGCCCTAGCCATTTGCGCAATTCGACAAATTGAAGCTTCGACTTCCTTGCCGGAAGTCATCATCAAATCAGCCAATTCATCAATCATGATGATGATTTTTGGCATTTTTTCAATTATTGCTTTATCATGATTGTATTCATCAATATTTCGATGGCCGGAATTGGCAAGAATTTGATACCTTCTATTCATTTCGATGGTGGCCCATTTTAAGGCGATGGCCGCTTTATCAGGTTCGGTAATTACTGGCGTTAATAAATGAGGGATAGAGTTGTATTTTTTAAGTTCCACTCTTTTTGGGTCAATCATGATGAATTTCAGTTCACTGGGAGAATTATTATATAATAGTGAGATTAAAAAGGAATTGGCGGCTACTGATTTGCCGGAACCGGTTGCTCCTGCAATTAATAAGTGTGGCATTCTGGCGATGTCTACGATGATCGGCTGGCCGGTGACAGTTCGACCTAAGGCAATTTTTAGTTTTGATTTTTCTTCCTTGTATTCATCAGTTTCCATCATTTCCCGCATGTAGACATTAGCCCTTTTTTGATTAGGGATTTCAATGCCAACGGCGTTTTTGCCTGGGATTGGCGCTTCAATACGAATGGATTGCGCGGCTAAAGCTAAAGCTAAATCACTTTTTAGACTGGTGATTTTTGATAATTTCACATCTTCGGCTGGTTTGAGAGTATATTGCACTACTGTTGGTCCGACATGAATATCGCCCATTACCACTTCAATTCCGAATTGGGCAAGTTTTCTTTTAATGGCTTCGGCTTTATCTTTGAGAAATTTATCGTCTAAATCTACGTTGCCGACTTTATTTTCTAGTAAATCTAAAGTTGGGAATTCCCAGCCGGAATAATCTTTGAAATGGCTAGTGGGCTTGGAGTCTGATCCTTTTCCTAAATCAAGATGAATATTTTTATCTAGAGCCATGTCTTTCAATAAATTAGTCTTTGGTTTTTCCGGAGCAATGATGTTGATTTTATCAAAATCGATTTCATCACTTTCATCTTCATCCACTTCTTCGACTTCGCCATTTTTATTAATGCGTAGTTTTTTTCGGAAATTTTTTGAATTTTTGACATTTCGTTCAATGCTAACTGGCAGTTCTGGTCTTAAAAAATTAATTAAAGACACCAAAGAAATTTCAAAAGTTAACAGGACAGAAATGATAAAAAGGGCAATAAACACCACTTGAGCGCCAATTTTGCCTAAAACTGATTTTAATAAAAAAGCTGCGACAAAACCAATGTATCCACCGTGACTGCCAAGTTGCGCTAAATCAAACATTTGATCTTCAGGAAGGATTAGGTGAAAAGTGCCTAAAACAGCGATATACAGGCAAAACACTCCAAAAATTTTTATTAAACCAACGTTATTTTCTTTTTTAAATAGATTACTAAGTCCTAAAA
This sequence comes from Candidatus Peregrinibacteria bacterium RIFOXYB2_FULL_33_20, assembly GCA_001788835.1. GTDB lineage: Bacteria > Patescibacteriota > Gracilibacteria > UBA1369 > GWF2-33-10 > GWF2-33-10. Next base: position 5,625 of record MFXK01000036.1, on the reverse strand, counting down.
ATATTAAAATAACCGGAAAAGCATAAACGCCCCAGCCAAAGATTGGTTTGAGAAAATTACCCCAGACGCTACCGACAGTACCCAGTTTGCCCCAGAGGCTTAAAACAGTTAAGGCTCCCAGAGCAAAATAAATCACCGCCCAGATTTCTCTGGCTACGCTTGATTCAATCTCTAAACCGCTACCTGATTTTTTTCTAGTATATCTTCGGGATTTTTTTCTGTTAATATCAATGCTTTGTGACCGTTGAGGCATGAATTAAGTGTGAGGGGAATATTTTCATATTGTATTTTACATTATCTTTAGTGTTAATGTATAGTTTTTTAAAAATAATCCATTTTAAGTTTTTTTTCTATAAATTTGACAATATAAAAAAAAGTTTTATATTTAAATCTTGCTAATTTTATAAAAATGAGAAGTAAAAATAAAAGAGAGATTGAGGTCATTAAAAAGAGGGAAGAAGAACAAAGAGATGGATATTTCCCTTTGCACAACAAAGGTACTCAGAGACAATCTAGGGTAGCTAGAATAACACCGGAAGAGGCGGAAGTAAGATTAACAGCTTTAGCAACAAAATATGAAGGACATTATCCAAGAGGTGTGGCCAAATATAGAAGACAATTACAAGCTTTATTAAGACGATTAGACACTTCAACTTTTTTTGGAAGTGAGCCTTTACCTTTTCCGTCGGATGAGTTAAGTGGTAATCAAAGGTTTCAGTTAAATTCAGAATTATTGGCAAGGGTAAAACGAGGCGATATATTATGGGTTGATGGTCAGCGATGCGAATTTTTAGAAGTTGATTCTCAGGCAAAAAAATTGTGGGTAAGGAATGCTTATGGATTAGCTAGGACTGAAAAAGCAAAAGTTTCAGGTATTGTTTCCCTTAGTTTAAGAGAGGCTCGAATTTCATTACACGAAGAATAATATCATTAAGTTTATTTTTTCTTGTTCTTATTGAGATTTTTAGTAATAATCATAAAGACGAAAATTTTTTCGTTTGGATATAATCTGTCCCTATCTAAAATTTAAGATTCCTGTTTGCATTTGCACAGGAATGACATTCAAAATATGATTAAAACACGTTTTGCGCCATCACCAACCGGATATTTGCATGTTGGCGGACTTCGCACCGCTCTATATTCTTATTTATTCGCCCGAAAAAATCAGGGTAAATTAGTGTTGCGTATTGAAGATACTGATCAGGAAAGATTTGTGGAGGGGGCAATGGAAAATCTAATAAGGACTTTGGATATAATGGGCATTGATTATGATGAAGGGGTATATTTAGAGAAATCAGTAGTTAGTGATCAGTGGTCAGTTATTGAAAAAGGAGATTTTGGGTCGTATATACAGTCAAAAAGATCAGGAATTTATAAAAGATATGCAGAAGAGCTTTTAAGTAAAGGATACGCTTATAGGTGTTTTTGTACCAAAGAACGTTTAGAAAAAATGCGTGAAGATCAGAATGCGAGAAAACTTCCGCCAATGTATGATCGGAAATGTGCTTATTTGTCAGAAGATGAGATTGAGGCTGAAGTGAAAAAAGGTAGTTCTTATGTGATCCGTTTGAAAATTCCTCAAGAATCAATTATTGCTTTTGATGACGCTATCCGAGGGCACGTTGAATTTAGGGGTTACCTGATTGACGATCAGGTGTTGATGAAGTCGGATGGTTTACCTACTTATCATTTGGCCAATGTGGTTGATGATCATTTAATGCAGATTACGCATGTTATTAGAGGTGAGGAATGGCTACCCTCTACGCCGAAGCATGTGGCTTTATATGATGCTTTTGGTTGGGAAAAACCAATTTTTGCCCACCTGCCTTTACTCTTGAATCCAGATAAAACCAAACTATCAAAGCGTCAGGGAGATGTGGCAGTGGAAGATTATTTAGCAAAAGGCTATATCAAGGAAGCCTTGCTTAATTTTATTGCATTACTTGGCTGGAATCCTGGGACAGAGCGGGAAATTTTTAATTTAAAAGAATTAACAGAACAGTTTGATTTAAGCCGGATTCAGAAAGCCGGTGCGATTTTTGATCATGCCAAACTGGATTGGATGAATGGAAAATATTTGAGAGAAATGCCAATTGAAGAGCTGGCCAGAGAAGTTTTTGGTATTTTAAAAAAGGAAGACTGGTTTCATTTGGATATTAATGATGAATATTTTGTAGAAGTTTTGAAATTAGCCAAGGATCGAATGACTAAATTTAGTGATGCCATCGCTTTAATGAAATTTTTTTTGGTGGAAAATTTTGATTATGATACAAAATTATTTATTAATGAGAAAATGAAAGTTGATTTGGAAATTTCCAAAACAGCCTTAGCTAAATCTTTAATAGCTTTGGAAGCTTTAAACACTGAGGATTTTAAAAATGAAGAAAAAACGAAAGAAGTCTTAATTAAAGTAGTGGCGAATTTAGGGCTTAAAAATGGACAAGTCCTTTGGCCAATTCGGGTGGCACTCACTAATGAATCATTTTCTCCAGGAGTGTTTGAATTATTGAGAGTGATGGGAAAAGAGAGAAGTCTGGAGAGGATGAAGATGGCTTTCAAACTACTTACCACTCTACCTACCCTACTTAACTAGCCATATCCATAAATATTAATATTAATGGTATAAAAATCAAAGCCACTAAAGTGCTCAATAAGACAGCAATGGAAGCTTTTGCAGGTTTGGTTTTAAAAATTGAGGCATAAGAAACTGTATTACCGGCAATCGGCACGATAGATTCCACCAAAAATACTTTATAGGTAATCTCATTGAATAAATGCAAATAATTTTGATCCAGCCAAATCAATGAATAAGCAATCAAAAACCATAAACCAAATTTATTCAACATGCTTAATAATATAAATTTGCCATCAAAATCTTTCTGACTGATTCCCGCTAATCCCAGGCCAATAATCATCATGCCAAAAGCACTATATCCGCCTTTTAACAAATTAAAAACTTCTATTAACGCCTGAGGGCTGGACAAGGCAAATTTATTAACAATCACACCAATAATAAAGGCATATAGGACCGGTAATTTAAGCAATTTAAGCAAAGCAGATTTGAAATCAGATTTTGATCTAGCAAATAAATAATAGCCAAGCGTGCTTTCAAACAAAGATAATCCTAAGATTAAAGTAGCCGCGATTGGTAAAGCTTGTTCGCCAAAGAGCATTAGGCATAGGGGCAATCCCAAATAACCGATGTTGCCAGCCGCGCTGGCATAAGCAAATAGAGTTCTGGTAGAATCTTTCCATAAAAATTTGCCAATAAAAAAAGCCATTAGCGCAATCGAACAAACAATAATGTAAAAAACTAACGGCAGCAGGAAAAAAGTATTTTTAATCTCTGCCTTATAAACGCCCAAATACACTACGGCCGGCAGTAAAAAATAAACCAGCATTTTTGCGATTGATTCTTTTTGCACGGCGTGATATTTTCCCGCCAAAAACCCCAAAAATAACAATATATATAATGGCGCTAATTTCGTTAAAAGTGATAAAAAAATTGCCATAACTTTAATATAAAATATTATTGAAAATTCGCGCCTCTTACTTCACCCCCCACACCCACACCCCATCCCAATTTATGGCTGGCGGGTTGGAGATGAAATGATCGCATCTTTCTAGGTATATTTTGCTTGGCTCATCATTTGGACGTACTTGAAGAACTTGATTAAAATATTCTTTAGCTTGAGTGAAGTTTTTTTGTTGATAAGAGTCAAAACCTTTTTCAAAATTTTGTATCACTGGTAATGCCTCTTCAGTCAGATGTCCTTTTTCCGCTAAAAGTTCATAAATTGTTACAGCGATATTTTTACCTTTCACCCTAATTTTATCCAATCTTCTAACTTCAAATTTATCTTTTACTTTTTCATATGTCATTTCGCTAATACATGAATGAGTTCCATATTGTTTATTAATGCCTTCTAATCTTGAAGCAAGGTTTACATTGTCACCTATAGCTGTATATTCCATTCTTACTTTTGCTCCCATATTACCTATCAATGCAGTACCCGTGTTAATTCCACATCGAAAATTTAAAAGTGGTTTATTTTCACGCGTCCATTTTTCATGCAAAGCTATCAAAGCATTTCTGGCTTCAATAGCAGTTTTGCAGGCATAATAAGCATGGTCTGGTAGATCTAAAGGTGCCCCCCAAAAAGCCATAATTGCGTCACCTTCAAATTTATCAAGTGTTCCATGATTTTGGAGAATAATATTGACCATCACTTCACAGTATTCATTTATCAAAATAATTAAATCTTTTGGTTTGAATCGTTCTGACACATTTGTAAAATTTTCAATATCAGAGAAGAATACTGTAATTTCTTTTTCTTCTCCACCAAGAGCAACCATTTCTGGATTTTCAGTGATTTTTTTAACTATTTCAGGATTTACATATTTGCCAAAAGCCAACTGTAATTCTTTTTTTGATTTAATTTCAGTGAAATATCGATATAAATAAACTGAAATAAAACTCAAAACTATAGCTATATATGGATAAACCATATTCATGATAATTCCATGATTGAAACTTATTTTTGCAGTAAAAAAATAAATAATTCCCGCCAAAAACACATAAACAATTGATGAAAAAATCCCCAAATACAAACAGGCAAAGCACGAAATTAAAGTTACAATAAATAAAGTCAACCCCTGTCCAAAATCACTCTGGTCAGAAAGGAAATCCTGATCAATGATGGTTTGTATGGCATTAGCGTGTATTTCCACTCCAGGCATTGGAATGGCATCGGAAGTTGGAACCATCCTTAAATCTTGGAAAGCTGGTGCGGTAGGGCCAATTAAAACAATTTTATTTTTAAATGCACTTTCAGGTATTTTTCCATTTAATACGTCAACAAAAGAGTAATATTTATAACTATATGGTTTATTAAAAAATTTAATTTTAAATTGACCATCAACAACATTTATATATTTACTTTTATCTTGATTTAAATAATATTTTTGTTCTATTTTATCATAAAAATAATCATTAGTATTAATATTTAAAAATTTTCTACTGATAATCACAGCAAAATTTTCAATTATATTAATACCATCATAACTGCCTATATTAAAATTACGAAGAACGTCATCATTTGTTAATGTTTTTATTTCTCCTATTTCAGCACTACTTGAATATATATCAAGAGATTTTGTCTCAAATCCCTTATCAGAAATAAAGAATAGTTCTTTAAAATAAGTACTATTTTTATTTTTACTCATTTGGGCAAGAATAACTTTATTATCTTTAATTGCTTTAGCAAATAACTGCTCATCTTTATCATTTTTTCTAAAAACATAATCAAATCCAATTACTTTTGCAGATGAAACTTTATTTAAAATATCAATAAAATATTTATATGGCCATGCATTTGATAAACCTAGCATTTCATCACTTATACTATCTTTATCCATCGCAATAATTACAATGTTAGGACTTACTCTATCTTTACCATGGAAAGAATCTGAAATTTTTAAATGTAAATTATGAAAAATGCCAGCATAATTCAAAACGATCAAAATTAAACTTAAAATAAATATATTTATAGATGCAAAAATGATTTTTTTCTTTTTCAAAGGTTTTTTAAAAAAATTCTTTAAATTAAGTTTAGCAAAATATAT
>MFXK01000035.1 GCA_001788835.1 Candidatus Peregrinibacteria bacterium RIFOXYB2_FULL_33_20 | reverse complement strand
AATTAACAACAATTATTGAAAGAAATAGATTTTTTTTCATGTTCATTAAATAAGCCTAAAAATTCTACTACTGCTAAAAATTTTTTACTAATAAATTTAGCTTTGTCTTTTTTTTTAAAACGCTATCTTGTAAACTACAATAGCTTGATTAAATAATCCAATGCAAATAATTCTTCTAGCTGCGGGTCAAAGTAAAAGAGTGAAGCCAATTGAAGATAAAAATTTCATTAAATTTTGTGGTAAATATTTGATTGAATGGCAATTGGAGACTTTAAAACAAGCTAAACTTGAAGATATTTTGATTATTTGTAATGAATTAAATTTAGAAAAAATCAAAATATTTGTAAAAAATTCCAAGAACAAAAATTTACCAAAAAATATCAAATTTGGATTACAAAAAAATCTTGATTTGGGAATGGCTGGAGCAATAGTAGACAATCAAAGTTTAATCAAAAAAAACGTTGTAATAATAAGTTCAAATGATGTTGTTGACGTCAAAGCTTATGAATTAATCAAGGAAGCATCTAAAAAAGAAAAATCTGCCATGATTGGCTATCAGGTTTCGCAATATTTTCCAGGTGGATATTTGCAAATAGACAAAAAAGGCTATATTACAGAAATTATTGAAAAACCAAAAGAAGGTAAAGAGCCAAGTGATATGATAAACATTGTAATTCATTATTTTGCTGATGTTCAGGAATTAATTGAAAATCTAAAAAAAGAAATAAAAAACAAATCCAAAGATGATATTTATGAACGATCAATCCAAAATTTGATAAATGATGGACTGAAAGTTAAAGCTATTCCATACAAAGGATTCTGGCAGGCAGTTAAATTTCCATGGCACATTTTTCAATTGCAAAGATATTTTTTGGACAAGGATAAAGGACAAAGGATAAAGGATAAAGTTTCTTTAATTTCAAAAAAAACTTCAATTGCAAAAACGACAATAATTAATGGTGATGTTATAATTGAAGATGGGGTGAAAATTTTTGATAACGCTATAATTCAAGGCCCATGCTATATTGGCAAAAATTCAATCATTGCCAATAATGCTTTAGTGCGAGATTCAAATATAGGTGAAAATTGTGTTATTGGATTTGCAACTGAAATAGCAAGAAGCCATCTTGGTGATAATGTTTGGGCTCATAGTAATTACATCGGCGACAGTATTATTGGCAATAATGTTTCTTTTGGTGCTGGAACGGTTACTGGGAATTTAAGATTAGATGAAAAAAATATTAAATGCGGAAATCTTGATACAGGTTTAAATAAATTTGGCTTGCTGACTGGTGATAATATTCGATGCGGAATTAATGTCAGTTTCATGCCTGGAATTAAAATTGGCTCTAATTCAATGATTGGCGCTGGCATCACAGTTACTCAGGATATTGAAAAAAATAGTTTCGTAAGGGGAGAAACTAAATTAAAAATTTCCGAAAATAAAATTGCAATAAAAAATGAAAGAGATGAAATGAGAGGGAAACTAGTTCGCTAGTGTCATCCCTGTGAAAACAGGGATCTTAATTCTTCAAACATATAAGATTTCTGCTTTCGCAGAAATGACAATATATGCTAAAGATATTTCAAAATTCATTAGAAAAATTTTCACTTTTTTTCATAATTCTTCCACTTTTAATTGGAGTACTTCATCGAGGTGGAATAAGTATGCAGGCACATATTGTATTTGCATTTTTTATTGGACTTTGTGGGCTTTTAAATATATATAAAATCTTTAAGTCAAAAAAAAATAAATTTCAAATTCAGGATCTGTTTTTAATTCTATTTATTATCTTTTTTCTTTTTTCTTTTTTCTTTTCCACTACCAAAAACTATGGACTTCTTGAGGTTATTGGAATTATTGGAGGATTTATTGTTTATTTTTTAACTAAAAATATCTTTGATAAAAAAACTCAAAATAATTTAATTAATGTAACAATCTACATTGCAACTTTATCAACCTTAATCGGATTTTGGGCTTATATTGCAAAACCATTTGAAAGATTTGCAGGATCATTTCAGGATTTTCGAGAAAGTTTTTCAGCTTATCCAAATGCTTATAGCGATTTTTTAATTTTAATTTCCCCTTTTTTAATTTGGAAAATTTTTGATAATAAAAATATTAAATGGAAGATTTTTTATTCTATTTTAGCTATTTTAAATTTAACAGGATTTATTTTAGCGGAGTCACAAGGAGCAATGATTGTGCTAATTGGAATGATGGGATTAACATTTATATATTTTATTTTCACTAAATTTAAAATAAAAAAATTATCAATTATTATTTTAATATTTTTAACTGCTTTTGCTTTAAACTTTGGATTTAAAAGTTTTCATAAATATAAATTTCCAGAAATAAATTTAAATAATTTAAATGATAATCAGGTTAAAAATCTCGAACAAAATGTTTCTGAAAACGAAAGACTTGATTTCTGGAAAGGGTCGATAAAAATGATGCAATCAAATGATTATAGTTATATATTTGGTTATGGACCATATAGTTTTAAATTTGTTTATCCACAGTATCAACAAAAACTTTTAGCTTTATCTGATCATCCACATAATATTTTTCTCAAGATTGCTGTTGAAAATGGAATTTTTGCAGTGGCTTTTTTCATTTTATTTTTAGTATTTATTCTTATCCCAAAATTGTATTTTTGGCTAAAAGTAAAATTTAAAAAAACAGATAAAATCAAATTGCTGATATTTTTAAGTTTAATCGGATTTCTAACTCATCAATTAATCGATTACAACTTAAATTTTACATCAAATATTATTTTGTTCTGGTTTTTGTTGGGCATTACATCTCACAACATTGACCCTGTCACATTTTTTTCAATTCAAAATTCAAAATTCAAAATTCAAAATTTTATACCCATATTTTATATTCTCTATTCCATATTCCTTCTATCCTGGTCCATCCACGACGGTTATTACAGTTACATTTTCCAAAACGCTCGAGCCTTTGATCAGGCAAATAATATTGAAATGGCAAAAATTTATTACAACAAATCAGAAAATATTTGGCTTAAACGAGATTTAGATTTATCTTATGCACAACTTTTAGCAAAATCAAAAAACGAAGATGATCTTAAAAAATCATATAAAATTTTCAAAAATGCTATTTATAATAATTTTTATAATGCCAGAACTTACAATGATTTAGGAAAATTAATCTTTAATAATAAAAATTTATTTCAAGATGAGCAATATGATTTATATTTTTCAACAGCCATCCAAAGGGATCCAAAAAATAATTTAGAATATTATTACAATGAACTTTTAATTTTAAATGATGAAAATTTCAATAACAGATATTTAACTTTTATAAAAATTTTTTTATCAGATTATTTATCTCAATTACGCTTAAATGCTCACAACACAATCCTTACCGATAATCCTAAATATGCAATAATGATTGCAGATAAAATTTTAGAAAAATTAAAAATTGATTGCCGCACTACAAAAAATGAATTCTGCGATCTAAGAACAAATTTGATCCATACAAAAATGCTAGAGGAGGAGAAGATAAAAATAGAGAATGTCATTCCAGTGAAGACTGGAATCCAGTAAGCATACTCATTATTTATTTAGTAATTTTTTATATAAATAGAATCTATCATGAAATAGCATCCTCTTACTTTTTTTTAACTAATTCCCCATACAAAATAAAGAAACAACTCTATCGACTAAAGTCCTCTACTGGATTCCAGACTAAATCTGGAATGACTCGTTTAGTAATTTCTCATTATTTTCCACTCATGCCATCCCTCCTCATCGCCACTTCCAATCAAGGCAAGTTAAATCAGATGAAAGAATATTTATCTGGACTTGATTTAATTTTTTTATATTTAAAAGATTTTGACATCAAAGAATCTCCTGATGAAAATGGCAAAACATTTGAAGAAAATGCTGTGATTAAAGCTAAATTTTATTTTGCCAAAACCAAAATTCCGGTGATCGCCGAAGATTCTGGCATTCTGGTTGATGCTTTCCCAAATGAATTGGGGGTAAAAACTCGTCGTTGGGGGGCAGGAGAAAAAGCTTCTGATGGAGAGTGGATAGCATATTTTCTGGAAAAAATGAAAGATTTTCCTAAAGAAAAAAGGGCCGCAAAATTTCAAAGTTGTATTGCTTTAGTTGGGGAAAATTTAGAAAAAATTTTTCACGGTGAATGTTCAGGAGTCATCACTGAAACTTTAGAAGCACCAATAAAAGAAGGAATCCCTCTAAGTTCATGCTTCAAGCCAAATGGATATGATCACGTTTACAGCGGTTTGAGTCTTGAAAAACGTATGGAAGTCAGTCACCGAGGTAAAGCCGCAAAAATGTTGAAAGGGTTTTTGAGTGAAATGAATTTTTGCATTAATTATTGCTAGCTATTGCTTCGGTATGGTTTTTGTTTTTATTTCCAAACAAAGCCAGTAGAGTATTTTTTTCTGGTAATTGCCGGTTGGCGTAAAACTGATTGGTCTGGGGATTTGATATGGTGATATCAAAACCATTTTTTCTGATAATAATTCCGGTATTATTACTGTAGAGTTTTGGCGATAAACCAATAATTGTGTAATTTTCAGCTAGATTAATGTCTTCTATGTCTGTTCTGACTAATACGCCGTGATTTAATGGCGAATTTAAAAATTTTGATATTAAAACTTCTGAAGAAGGGAGTTCAGTTAAAGGATAGCCTTGTTGCGAATCTGGAAAGTAAAAAGTAGCATACGGGCCGTTTATTAAACAAGTTGCTGTAAATCCATTATTACTGAAAATAGAAGCTTTGATGTAATTGTTGGTATCTGGCAATAAGTGGACAGTAAATCCAGCCTTGGCAAAACTATCCTTAATTTTTTGTTCTCTTTCTTTTGTCATTTCTGTTGGTTTAAACCTGCTGGCTTCATATTCCTGATAAGTTATTACCGCATTTGTAGCAGTATTTAAAACATCTTTTGGGATTTCTGCTCCGCTTATTAAATAGAAGGTTGTATCAGATGGATTGTTGGATCCATTTCTTTTTACTATTGCACCCCATTTATCATGAGATTTTTCCCATTCTAGTTGTAACGTCTTTGCAAATATGCCACGGTTTGTTTTCCCTTTTACATATTTGGCGGCAACTGACCGTGGACTTTCCCCCTCAGTAATTTCATGATTTGAGATGATTCTTTCAATTGTCATAATTTTTACTTAAATAATTTATCATTATATTATATCATCTTTATGCTCAGAATTAAAATTTATAAACATGTCATTAAATTTTAGAAAACCTTTACTAATGGGGATTTTGAATCTTACAGAAGATTCTTTTTATGATGGCGGTAAATATTTAGAAACAATAGCAATTGAGAAAAAAATTAAAGACATTATTGATGAAGGGGCTGATATAATCGATATTGGAGCTCAATCTACCTTTATTGATAGAAAAGAAATTTCAGAAAAAGAAGAAGTTAAAAGAATTTTAAGGGCGATAAATTTAGTGAAGAGAGCTGAAAACCGAGAACTGAGAAAAACAATGATTTCTGTTGACACATATCGGGCTAGTGTTGCTGAAGAAGTTATAAAAAATGGGGCTGATATTATTAATGATGTAACAGGACTTCGATATGACCCTGACATGGCCAAAATTATTGCTAAACATCAGGTGCCGATTGTGATCATGTATGCTAAAGAAAGTAATGGCAGAACCACAATTGATTGTATTGATTATGAAGATATTATTTTAACTTTAAAAGTTTTTTTTGAAGAAAGAATTGACTTCGCAATTTCGCAAGGCATTAAAAAAGAACAAATTATTATTGATCCTGGAATGGGATTTTTTATTAGTGGTAAATCAAAATATAGTTTTCAAATTTTGGATAGACTCAAAGAATTAAAAGAATATTTTGATTTGCCTGTTCTGGTTGGAACTTCTAGAAAAAGTTTTCTTAGCCTTGACGGCAAATTATCGCCAAAAGAAAGACTTGAAGGCACACTTGCGACATCGGCAATAGCACTCTATAATGGCGCAAATATCATCAGAGCTCATGATATTAAAGAAGTGAAAAAAATAATTGATACAATGGAAAATTTTAATTTCCCCAAATGACTAAACTCTCGCAGGTTTTTGCTGAAATTATTGAATATAACCAAAAAGAACTTTGTTGGATTGTCTCGCCAGAGTTAGGCAAATTCTTGTATAAGAAAGCTTTGGCAATCAAAGCCAAAAAGATTTTGGAAATTGGCACTTCTATCGGTTATTCTGGTTTGTGGTTTGCTTGGGCCTTGAAAAAAAATCATGGCATTTTGTACACGATCGAGTCTAATAAATATCGATTTGCCAGTGCTGAAAAATTTTTTCAAAAAAGTCGTTTAGCTAAATATATAGTTCAGATAAAAGGACACGCGCCAGAAGATATTCCGCGGATTAAGGGTAAATGGGATTTAGTTTTTTTTGACGCTACCAAATGCGAACATATTTTGTATTTTCAGGCCATCAAAGATAAATTAAGAAAACATGGACTTCTCATTGTTGATAATGTTGAGTCTCATAAAGAAGCGATGAAGAATTTTTTGGAAACAATTGTTAATGATGAAAATTTTGAAGTGAATATTTTTCGTGATTTTGATAAAGGCATATTAGTTGCGAGAAAAATAAAACCCCTAGCCACCTAACAATCAATAATCAATTATTAACGCTTAATAGTACGGCTATCCTCTATTTTTTTATCCCTCTTCCTATGTCCTTTTATATTTATGAAGTGATTGGTTTCGGCGGAACTGTGATATCAGCTGGGGCACATTTACCACAAATTATTAAAATTTTTAAAGAAAAAGATTCAACAGGGGTCAGTTCTTTTGCTTGGCTTACTTGGGCTTTAGCTGATTTGATGTTGTTAATATATTCTATTAGTATTAAGGACAGGGTTTTTATTTTTTTGAATGGACTTAATTTGGTTTTTGCTTCTATTATTTTGTTAGCTACTGTGTGGTATAAATTGAAAACAAAATTTTAAATAAATTCTATGAAAAATCGAAGTAATATGCTGGTGACAAAAGAATTTAAATTTTCGGCAGCGCATTTTTTAACGCAATATCATGGCCAGTGCGAATATTTGCATGGACATAATTATAGATTGCAGGTAACCATTCAAGGTCCGAAGTTTAAAAATGGGATGGTGGTTGATTTTGGGATTTTAAAAAAAGTTGTTAAAGAAAAAGTTATTGACAAGTTAGACCACAAAAACCTAAATGATTTTTTGAAAAACCCTAGCGCGGAAAATATTGCGGTTTGGATTTGGGGGAAATTAAAAGATTTTGGAAATTTATTAAAACAAGAACAAAGTGACCCAAATGTGCCTGAAGATTTAAAAAAAATCATTAATAATGATTCATCAACAATCAAAAAAGAAGTGAATTCTGAAGGAATAAAATTATATGAGATTAAATTGTGGGAGACCGATGAAAATTGCATCATTTATCGGGGGTAAATATTTGACATATTTTGAAATAACTTTATAGTTTTTAGGCTGTTTTTTATATTTTTATACACATTTTTTATGTTTAATTTTAAATTTTTGTTTAAATTATCTTTTGGCTTGACTTCGTTTCTATTGATCTTAAGCACCAGTTATGCCACCACTACTACAGAATATGATTGCAGTCAAAATATTTGTTTATATATAAACCAAACTGTTCCTCAATCTTTTGTGGAAGGTACTGATGATCAACGTGATGTTGTTAATGATACTTTTTCAGACGGGAGCCAAGCTCATCCATTTATCACAATACAGTCAGCTTTGGACTATATTAGTGTTTATCCAAACGCGCAAAATTATTTTTTTGTACTATTTGTAACTGGTAATTGCAGTCCAGCTGAAAATTTAAATTTTGATAGATGGCATTGTTCGTTTGCGGTTGATTCTAATACGCCAAAAACAGTTATCGCCGCCTGGCCGGAACAGACAGAAATGCCTCAAATGGAACTGAAAGAAACTTTATCTACCGTAACTTTAAATAATGCTAGCGACCTAACCATTGATGGCTTGGAATTTACTTGGACAGATACAGAAATAGATTCAACTTATGCTAATTTTAATATTTTTGGCACTACTCATAATGTTAAAATTATTAATAATATTTTTGATTTTTACGTCCCTCAATATGGCACAATTTTATTATTTAATAACACTAGCGAAGATTCAGATAATAAAGAGATAGTGATAGAAGGCAATACTTTTACTGGAAGATTCGGCAATGCTATATCATTAATTAATGGCGCAACAGTCGGTGCGATTCGAAATAATAATTTTATTAATCCTTATAGTTATCTTTTTGATCAGGATTTATATGCTTATGGCATTTCAATTACTGAAAATTCTCAAGTTAAAGGTGATATAGCCGGTAATACTTTTACCATGATGGCCAAAGCTATTTATGGCAATTCTGCCAGCCTTAATGGATCTATTGCTAATAACAATATTGATGCCATTATCAGCGGAATTGAGTTTGAGATGCCTGTTAATTATCCAAACGATTTTATCTTAAATCAAATTTTTGGCGATATTTCTGGCAATCAAATAACTATTGCTTCCAATCAATCAGCTCAGAATATAAATGATATGGGATATGGCATGAATATTCAATACACCGATCTTAAAGAAAAAGATATCAAAAATAACAGCATTTATAATCAAGCTAACCGCCCTTACAGTGTTTATCTTAATTATACTAATCCCAAAAATATTACTAACAATAAAATTGAAATTCCGGCTGATAATCATGACATTTGTATAGGGCTTCTCGTGTCTCAATTGTTTACTAAGCCCTCTAGCACTGTAACTATTGCTAATAATGACTCTATTAATTCTTATTATGGCATTTCATTATTCTCCATTAATGCGCCGGTTGAATTTTATAATAATGTACTGACTACAAATAATACCGCGGTGGTTATTAATCAGGTGGGCAAAATTAATTTCAAGAATAATTCCATTTACAATCCAAAAACAGATTATACCGTTACAAAATCAGCAGTATTAATAGAAAATTCACCTAACACTTATATCTATAATTCGATTATTGATAGTGATTTGGCGGCAATTGAAATATATGATTTACCTGATGCAAGTTATGGGGCCACCAAATTGATTTCTGATAATAATCTTTTTTATAATAGAAATAAAAATATACAGTTTATTATCCAGGGCGTATATAATGCTTTAGCACAGTGGCAGGGTTTGGGTTATGACAAAACATCTTTCGTGGTAAATCCTTTGTATGTCAATACTGTTAAAGAATCGTTTGATTTACACTTGAGAGCACTTTCTCTTGCCATTGATAAAGGCAATAATAATTTGGCACCTCCCACCAGCACTGATAAAGATGGGAATCCAAGGATTGTAACAGGCAGAAATAAGGGTAATATAGATATTGGGGCTTATGAGTACCAGAAATAATTAATAATACTTTATACTTTTTTTATTTTTTGTTTTCTATGCAAGAAATTGAACTTAAGTTTCTGGAAATTAATAAAGAAGCTTTAGTCAAAAAACTAACAGTTAAAAAAGCCAAAAAAACTTTTGAGGGACTGATGAAGGTTGCTTATTTTGATCAAGCAGATGGGAGGATTAAAAAAGCTGATGAACTTTTTCGTTTAAGAGATATTGGCAATGGACAGGTGGAAATAACTTATAAAGCTAATCCCAGGATAAAAGATGGTTGCAAAGTATATGATGAATCGGAGGTTTTGTCAGAAAATTTTGAATTACTTTGCCAAATTTTGATCAAAGCTGGTCTCAAACGAACGATCTATTATGAAAAAAAACGATTACAATATGAATATGATGGTGTAAAATTTGAAATTGACGAACATCCCCGAATTCCAGTTTTTGTGGAATTAGAAATCAAAAATTCTCAAAAATTAGACCAAATTATCAAGGAATTTGATTTAGGGGAGTACGAAACTTCAAATTTATCAATTGCCAAATTAGTAGCGACAAAATATAAGAAGGTAAAATTGAATGGATTAAAATTTAATAAAAAAATTGCCAAAACAAATTTCATCCAGTAATATTCATATAGTTTAAAAAAATCAAATGTTGCAAATCATAAAAACCACTACAACTACAGCTATCCAGTAAATGGTTAGTCAGTTGGTGGTAGCTTAACTCATCTGACTAACAGTAAGATGGGTATTTTTACTTTTTACTACAATTATATGGAAGACCAAGCACATAAAATCAGACATTCTTGTGAGCATGTTTACGCTCAAGCCATCAAAGAACTTTATGGCGATAAAATTGCTTTGGCGGTGGCTCATATTTCTGACGATCAATTCGCCAACGATGCCAGATGGGCTATTCAGCTTTCGGAAGAGGATTTTCCGAAAATTGAGAAAAAAATGCAGCAGATTATCGATGCTGATTTACCAATTGTTCGTAAAGAAGTGTCTTTGGAAGAAGCCAAAAAGATTTTTCAAGATAATCATTTCAAATCAGAATGGGTAGAGAAATGGGCGGCGGAAGATAAAACTCTGACGGTTTATCAGACTGGTGATAATTATGTTGATCTTTGCAAAGGACCGCATGTGGAAAGGACTGGACAAATTAAAGCTTTCAAATTAATGTCTATGTCTGGTGCGTATTGGCGTGGCGATGAGAAAAATGAAATGCTGACTAGGGTTTATGGTGTGGCTTTTGGTAGTAAAGAGGAGTTGATACAATATTTAAAAAACTTAGAAGAAGCCAAAAAAAGAGATCATCGAAAATTAGGAGCGGAATTGGAAATTTTTATGATGGATGACAAAGTTGGTCCAGGACTTCCCTTGTGGTTGCCAAATGGAGCAATAATTGTGGAAGAATTGGAAAGATTAGCCAAAGAAACAGAAAATTCTTTTGGCTACAAAAGAGTACGTACTCCTCATATTGCCAAAGAAGAACTTTATTTAACTTCCGGACATTTGCCGTATTATAAAGATTCTATGTATCCGCCAATGGATCTTGATAATCAAAAATATTATCTTAAGGCCATGAATTGTCCTCATCATCATTTGATATACGCTAACAGACCAAGAAGTTACCGTGAATTGCCATTGCGATTGGCGGAATATGGCCATTGTTACCGATATGAAGACAGTGGCGCTCTGTTTGGATTAATGCGGGTAAGATCGCTTTGTATGAATGATGCTCATATTTATTGTACGCCTGAACAGTTTAAAGCTGAATTTTTGGCGGTCATTGATATGTATAAATATTATTTTAATTTGTTTGGTATTGAAAAATATCAGATGCGCTTGAGCCTGCATAACCAAGAAGGTTTAGGGAAAAAATATGTTGATGAGCCTGAGCTATGGAAACAAACTGAGGCAGAAGTTAGGGCGGTAATGCAGGATTCCAAAGTTCCATTTGTGGAAGTGGCCGGTGAAGCAGCCTTTTATGGTCCCAAAATTGACGTACAGATTTGGAGCGCGATTGGACGTGAATTCACTTTAGCCACCAATCAATTAGATTTTGCCGTGCCGAAAAGATTTAATTTAACTTATATTGATCATGATGGTAAAGAAAAAACTCCACTTTGTATTCATCGAGCACCGCTTTCCACTCACGAAAGGTTCATTGGTTTCTTGTTGGAGCATTACGCTGGGGCTTTTCCAGCCTGGCTGGCTCCAATTCAAGCGATGATTCTTCCAGTTTCAGTTAAGCATTTAGATTATGCCAATCAGGTTTGCCAAAAATTGCTAGTCAATAATATTCGAGCAGAAATTGATGATAGCGATGAAAAGCTTGGTAAAAAAATTCGAAATGCAGAAATGAAAAAAATTCCGTACATGCTGGTAATCGGTGATAAAGAAATTGAAGCCGAGAGTGTTGCCGCTCGAAATTATAAGACTAAAGAGCAGAAGGTAGACAGGGTTGAGGATTTTTTGAAAAATATTTCAGAGGAAATTAAGAATCGACTAGGTTAAGATGAGAAAGGGAAATTGATTATTCTTTATGCTGTTGTTTTAGAAGAGCTTGCGCTTCCAATTAATGATTTGTATTTTTCGTTACCACCCATCCAATCAGCAAGAGCTTTACCTTCAAATTTATTTAAATGTGTTAATGGCATATCTTTATATTTTGTCATGATTTCGCCTGATAAAATTTCTTTTTCTCCTGACCTAGTTAAAATATTTTGATAATCTGCTCCCCATTGAGTTGCTAAAAAATCTTTTGTTTCGGAATTATCATTATAAACACCTAGAGCCATTCCATACCTGATTATTTCTTTTCTGGCAGCCGAAAGACCACCTTGTGCATAAGCTTGCATTCCTTTGAATAAAACATATCTATATGTTCCAAATGCAGTTGATGGAGGCATTACTGATTTAACATCAAGGTCTGTTTTCCAATATCCTGGAGCTGATGGTCTGTCTTTTACTGGACCGCCTGATTGATCTATCGTGATATTGCCTTTATCAGACTTATATGAATCTTCAAAAACATATCGATCTATAGTTACGAATTTTTTAAGCATTTTTTCGAATATATTGTCATTTTGAACACTAGCATAATATATTAATGTTTTATAGGAATTTGCCATACAATTTGATGATATTTTATCAGCTGACATGGATCCGGTTTTTTCCAAAGCAGTTTTGAAATCTCTTTCAGACAAATGCCATAACATTTCCTCTGACCAATCAGGATCAGCGCTGGCTTTAGCTCTAGAGAAAGCCTTGTTCAAACGTTCAGCTGCCTTGTCAGATTCTCCAAATCTTTCTCCAGCCAGCCACCATTCCCAAATTAAATAATCAGGATCAGTGGGACTGCCATGGTTTTTGAAAGGCTTAAGTGCAGATATAAAATCAAGTTCCGTATGATAGTGATAACCTAATTTATCCATCATAGCGGCAATTCTTTTTGGCGGTTTGAAAACAATACCTTTTTCATGTTCTTCCAGTACTTTGCCTAGATTTTCTATTGGAGGAAAGTCGTTTAATTTTGATTGTTGCAGTTCTTCCATTGCTTCAGGTGTCAATATGCCAAGGCTATAACCTTTAAATAAATAATAAAAAGCTTTTTGTGGCGTTGACTTACCATCGTCAATGGAATATCGGAAAGCTGCGTCATAGTGCATGGAATCAACCCATGGTTTTCTTTGTTTAGCAAGTTTGGCATGCTCAACGTGCTCTACCATTTCATTCCAAATGTCCATTTGATTTTGCTGGGCTCGTACTAATTCTTTGAATTCATTAGCCTTGCCGTTATATTTAGCTTTAGCTGATTTATTCAGCTCTAAAGCTGTGTTTTTACCATAACGTTCATCAATTGCATATTCAGCTTGTCTACGACTATATATTCTTTTGCCAAGCGTGCGTTCTATACCTCTCCATACGGCCTTATCGCCAAAACTCAAATCACCGATGGTATTGGCTTTATGTTCCAATAAGGCTTTGAGCTGAAATTCATCCGTACAATTATACATCAATTCATCAATTTCCACCTCGCTGATACCTTTGAACATCTCTACCCATTCATGCACTTTGTGTTGTTCATCACTTTGCTTCTTGGCTTTTTGTTTACTGCCGTATGCAGTGGCACCGCCTATATGATGCCCAACTAAGTGAGATTTGAAATTTTCGTTGGTTTCGTGTTCTTCTTTGAAATGTCCCCAGGCTTCCTTAATAATGGTGCCACAGCTATGTATAGAAAGAAACCTGGTATTATTCCACAAATCTTGCAAAAAAGATACTGATGGCGCACTGACCGCTTCGGCTTCTTTTAAGTGTTTTTCTAATTTTTCCAAATAGTCGGTTTTAATGGCTTTGTAACGTTGTTCTAATGGTTTAAAATCATTTTTTGCATTATCCGTGTTCGTATTAAATAAATTTAAGGCATTTTTCAATTCTTCCAAATCATTTTGTGCGTCATTGAGCATCTGAAAATCATAATCAACGTCAGCTTGTTTTATCCTTTTTTTTAGATTTTCAATATTTAGATAATGAGGCTTTATCTCTCCACCGTGTCCATCAGAAGATTCTTTGTCAGGACTTTGGGTAATTCTTCCAATTTCCTCTATCATGTCATTTTTTTTCTTAGCCACATTTTCCTCATTTTCAGTTTCTTGAGACGTACTAGTTTCATTATTATCACCGAAGATATTTAATCCGTTGGCGCCAATATCGTGTTGAGCGGATACTTCTTGTATTCCCATTTCCATTTCAGTTCGGCTAGTCACTTTATCTGATAACAGATCTAAATTAATTCCTTCTTGATGGGCAATGTTGTTAACAGTATCAACCATTGGCTGGTAAGCCTTACTGAAGTTGCGTCCATCGGCAATTGTGATCTGAGCTAAAATTTCTTTTAAAACATTTCTGTCTTCTGGCCGGTTTGAATAACCATAAAAATTCTGAAAATTAGTAACAATATCATTCCATTCCGCCTGATGACTTTGAAATTTTTGTAACCATTGGCTTAACGTTTTGCCTTTTGTTTCTTGGATGCTGTGAATATGCTCCTCCCTCAAGAAACTAGCTAAAACATGATCAACAGCTTCTTTATTGTTTCCAATATTTCTAATTTGTAGTTGCTTTTGGAAATCATCAAACACATAAATTGCATATTGCTTATTTGGGTCTTCTCCATAGGTGACCTGGATACCCATTGGTTGTATTTTACTTGAATTGCTTTGATTTCTGTGGCAATCGATAGTATCAAAACCCTTAATGGTTCCATCGCTTCTTTTTTCAAGTTCTGTTTTTATTTCAGGGATGGTCATGGCCGTTTGTCTGCTGATCACGCGAAAATGAGTTTGATTAGCATTCTTAATCCTATCAATGATGGCAGAAGTTTGCGGATAAACACGACACTGACCTTCAACCGCTTTGCAATGAATAGATTCAGGCAGTAAGAATGTTTCCGGATTAACTGCTCTGGGCGGATAAGTGGGCATATTTTGTCCTAAAGCCTGCTTATAGTCTTTTACTGTTTGTTTTAGTTGTTCTTCTGAAGCCTGATTACGTTGAGAAATGATTTGAGCTACTGTTCCTTCTTCCAAATTTCGTTCGATATCAATACCCATTTTGGCGAATAAGTCTCCATGCTGGCGTACCATTGTTTCCGTTCTCATTAACTTTGCGAGCTGACCTTCTTCGCTTGGATCAGGATTATCATCAAGACTTTTAAGTTCATCTTGAAGTTTTTGCAGGTAATTGAAGGATTTCTGGTCTTCAGTTTCCGCGAAATTATCCCGAAGTTGTTGAATGGCCATTAATTGTTTGGAAATTTCGCTTCTTTCTTCGTTAATTTTTTCCATAGACTTATCAGCTGTTTGCACGTCATCAGCATAAGTTCGCAAATCTTTTGGCAGGGTTAATATGTATTCTTTTAATGGGTTTAAAAATTTTTGTGAATCAAAAAACACTTCATCTGGTTTTCCCTCATCAGGAGTTGTTATAGCGGCTTCAAAAGCCTTATCAAAAATTGTTACAAATTCATTTTCTTCCCCTTCTTGACCAGGAAATCTTTCTGATAGTTCTTTCAAAAGGCCTGGATGGGTGGAAGGTTTTAACTTATCTTTAAATTTGGTGTATTCAGTTTGGAAATGGCTTTTAGCATTTATTGAAAGGGAAGAACCCTTGATTCTATTTATTTTTTCTTCCCAGCTGGCTACCTGTTCTTTTATTTCAGGTAAAATAATATTTCTTAAATAATTTTGAGCCCCTGGTTCTTGAATATTAATATATTGATTCACAGCATTTATAAGTTTTTCACCTTGAAACCTTACATCAACCATATTGCTGTGAAAGCGTGTATCATAGACGCCTTCAGTAAATAAAAAGTAATTATCAAAGTTTCCTATGCTAGATGTTAAGCCTTCCAAAAGTTTCTTACTGCCTTTAACATCTTCAATATCGCTTCGTAGTTGCTGCTTATGTTCTTCTAGCTTTGTTTTAGATCTAATGTCATTTTTTTTCTTTGCTTGTTTATCCGCCCAAATTTTTATCTTATGATAAATAGTTTTGGAACTTTTATCTTTTGCTATTATTTCGCCATGGTCGTTCTTTTTGCTAGGCTGATTTACTAAGAGATTCTTGACGGACATCAATCTTCCCATCACGCCAAGCTTAGCGCTAGCCGCCTCTCTTCCTTGTGCCGCTTCTACTCTTGTAATTTCAGAATCTTTCATTTGCCCTTCCAATTGTGTTTGCATGGCTGTTAACTCTTCAATCGTGATAGTTTTGGTATTTTGTCCTGTTTCTTTTGCTGCCAGAATTTTTTTTACCGTTGGGCCCAATTGTTGCTTATCTATGAATGCTTGTACTTGCGGATCATCTAAGTGAATCACGCCTTGGGCTTGATCTTTCGTTTTTTCCTCAAAATATCGCCTTGCTTGCTCAGCCGCTGTGGCCAGATTTCTTTTTTTTCGGTCTAAATTTTCTGAGTTGAATTGGAGATTGTGCAATCTTAACGCCTCTCTGATATTGCTTAGATTGCTATGAATTTCATATTTTTTTAACAAATTTTTATAAGCCTTGCCGATTTTATCTTCATCGCCGCTGTAGACAGGATTAAAATCCAAAAAATATTGAGTCAAAGCGTAAGGAAATGCTTCTGTCCCATGAGGCATATCACCACTTAAAAATTTCTTTTTTTTCTCAGAATCTTGAACATCGTGAGGGAAAGATTTTAAATATTGATTAAATCTTGTCTGTTCTTGTGGTAAAAATTTATGAATGAAGTCAGCGATTTGCTTTTCAATCTCTTCCCATTTGGCGGTCATTTCTTCTTCAGTGGCTAATTTTTCTTTACTCATCCTATTCATTAATTTTTTGTCTTTGACTAGGTCAAAAATTGATCTAATGCCTAACTTGGTGCTATCCTCAATTTTTTCAGTTTCGTTGGCCAGCAATGCATACATTTTGTTTCGAGAAGCCAGTATGGTTCTATTTATTCTATACGCTGCGCCTTTTTCTTCCTCCACCACATTGGCATAAAGGGTTCTGATTTCTTCATCTTTCAAGCCAAAATTCTCATTTTGACCTTTTTGTAATCTTAAATTTTGAATTTCCTCTTCATTATCCCGCAAAAATATTTTTTCATATTCTGCCAGACCTTCTTTATGTTCAATTTTATGTAGTAAGCATAAACAATAATCCTTAACGATGGGGTTATGGATGTAGGTTAAATTAGCTTCTGCATGTTGTTTTTGCTCTAACTGTTCATAAACATATTGTTCTTCCTGATTACGGGTTCCTTTAGTCTGTAAAATTTCCCAGATAATTCTCTCAGCCTTAGTCAATCGCTCTAAATTTTCTCTAGCGCCCTGTCCGCCTTCGCCAGCAGTGTTCGCAAAAAGTCTTCTTTTTTCTCCAAAAGAAAATTTATTTTTTATCCAAGTCTTGATGTTATGGAAAAACATTTGTCCCATATTGATTAAATCTTAATATTTTAGCACAAAAATTTTGTTTTTTTTAGGGCTAAACCTGAAAACAGCTAACGCTTAAAGAACATTAGCTTTTCAATATTATGATTTTATGGGAGAGTTACCGTTTGTTGCTTGTTTAACAACATTTTGGTAAATTAGTCAATTAAGCCTAACGTTGGCATTATAGTCTTTTTTCGTAAAAAGTACAGATTTTAATAATAAACATCAGTCAATAGCTCATAGCTATAAGAATTTTTCATTGTAAAAGTTTTTTTTGAATTATATGATAAAAATAATCTTTAATGACTAAATTTCCATGTCTTTTTTAGCTTTTCTTATCGCTTTGATTGTGGGAGTGACCATTCATGAATTTTCACATGCTTTTGTGGCAAACCTTTTGGGAGACAAAACACCAAAGATTGATGGCCGGCTTAGTTTAAATCCTATTCGACATATGGATTTACTGGGGACATTGGCGCTTTTTATTTTCCATATTGGCTGGGGAAAACCCGTGATCATTAACGATCGGAATTTTAAGAAACCAATTCGAGACAGTGCTTTGACTGCGATTGCCGGACCAATTTCTAATTTGGCTACAGCTTTTTTGATTGCTCTGCCTCTTAAATATCTGAGCTTTGGTGCGAATTTTGATTGGCTACTAGAAATTTTGAACAGCATTTTTACTTTGAGCATTGTGTTGGCAGTCTTTAATTTAATCCCTTTGCCTCCTTTTGATGGTTCCAAAATTTTGGCCTTGTTTATTCCTTCTAGATATCAATATCAATATCAGGAGTTTATGCAAAAAGGCGTGGTTTATGTGCTTTTATTGCTTTTGTTTGATGCTTATGTTTTGAAGGCAATTTTTCACGGATCATTAATCAGTCGATTTATTAGTTTGGTATATGATTTTATTGCCACTTTTATTTATACCAATACTTAAAAATGGATATTGCTTACAGTAATTTGGCAAAATATAAAGTGTTGAACTCTAATAATGAAGTGATTGCCACTGTCAAAACGGCAATTTTTGATCCTGATAACGGTAAAATTGCGGGTTTTGTTTTGAAACAAAAAAAAGCTTATATTGAGCCGCTAGATATCGTGAAATATGGAAAAAAGTACTTTACTGTTGGTAATCAAATTGCTTTTAAGAATTTTAGAGAACTCCCAAAGGCAGACATCATGAACAAAAGAGGTCAGATTTATGGTAAAAAAGTGTTAACTGATGAAGGTGACTATCTGGGTAAGGTTACGGAAATTTGTTTATCGCCTGAAGCTGGATTTATTAAACATCTGGAAGTGATAAAGAAGGTTTTTGTATTTATTAAATCTAAACCTCACCGAATTCCCTGGGAAAATATTGTGGAAGTCAAACAAAATGTCATTATTGTGAAGGATGTTTACGAAAAAGAAAAAATTAAAGTGGTTAATTTTGTCCCAGCTTAGATTTAAAAAACCTGGCAATTAAAAAACCCCATTTTTGTAGAATGGGGTTTTAAAAATTAAGTTAAGTTTTTTTCTTATGCCGCCTCGGTACCCGTTGCCAAGCCTGAAATAAGAGTGTTTACGACTGCGAATGATACAACAATGATTACAATACCAATCACCGCATTCTTCATAACGGTTTTGCCTTTTTCAATAGCATCTTCCGCACCACCAGTTAAAACCAGGAAGCCACCATAAATTAAATATCCAACGGCCACTAAGCCTAAAAATCCTAATACGAAATTAAGAATAGTCTGGATAAGAGTTCTAACACTGCCTCCTGATGAGGTTTGAAAAATTTGATCGTTGGCATTGATAACAGAAGTAGCATCAGCCGCTAAAGCTGGATTGCTAAACGCATAACCGACACCTAGCGCTGCCACGATCATGGCAATCACTACGGATAACTGAACAATGGTTTTTCCCATATTGGTTTTCATATTAATTATGATTAATAAAGTATTTCATATGATTTTATCAAATTTTACCTTATTTTAAAAGTAAAATAAAGTTGACGAAGGTAAAAATTATTGTGTACAGCTTGTTTAAAGTGCGTATAATTAAATTAAATTAACTATAATTTATAAGTTTTATTTAAACATGCAAACAATCAGTGTAGATATTTTGTTATTGATTGCAGTGATTTCTGGCTTGACGGAATTGATAAAAAGGATATTCCTGAAATCAGAAAATAATGATTATGCTTGTTTTGTGGCTTTGGCTTTTGGGTTGATTTATATTTTTTTAAAAAAATATGTACTGGATTTGTATCCAAACATTGACTGGATTGATGCAATTGTATTAGGATTGGCTATTGGTTTGGCGGCTAGCGGCGGTTATGAAAATATTAAAAATTTATTATCAAAAGGCAAGCAGCTTTTTGCTGGCACTGATGCAAAGAATCTTGTCAAATCAGATTTGAATCAATGAGAAAAAAGAAAATTCATATTGAGGAAGTCAAAAATTTTGCTAATGTTTTTTATGAGGTTGAGCCTTTCGTATCATTTTTGTCAGCTTATCAGAATCAGGAAATTGTTTTGGAGTTGGGTTGTGGCAAAGGTGAATATAGTATCGCTTTAGCCGAGAAATATCCTGATAGGTTATTTATTGGCGTAGATAGAAAAGCTGATAGAATTTGGTTTGGGTCGAAATCAGCTAAGGAAAAAAAACTTGATAATGTGATTTTTTTGAATATTTTAATTGAAAGACTGGAAGAATTTTTTCAAAACATCAAAATTTCTGAACTTTGGATTACCTTCCCAGATCCTCAACCTAAGGCAAGAAATGAAAAGCATCGTCTGACTAATCCAAAATTTTTAGCAATTTATAAGAAAGTTTTGAAACCCAATGGGATTATTCATTTAAAAACTGATCATACGGCTTTTTTTGATTATACTTTAAATATTTTGAAAGTGATGAAAATTCAGCCGCTTCAAACGAATCGGGATATTTATGATAGCAGTAAGCTGAGAGATGAAGTTTTGTCGATACAGACTAAATATGAAAAAACCCACCTAAATTTAGGAGATAAGATAAATTATTTGAAATTTATTTGTATTTAACGATCATTTACAACAACAATCCTCTCCTTTTTCACCATCTTTACAACATTTAGAGCTGTGTATTTTGATGGCGCCGATAATGCCCATGATACCAGCCACACCAACTAAGCAGTATACGATCCTGGCAAGAATTGGCCATGAGCCAAGCAAGTACTGGACAAGATCAAATTGAAAAGCGCCGACAAGGCCCCAATTGATGCCTCCAATAATAAGTAGAGTTATGACCGTGCACATAACTGGACAACATTTTTTCATATACATATAAAATAAATAATAAAATAATATTTTTTTACAACACTTCACTGAAGATAATTTATAGCAAGAGTCAGGAATCAATTCAATCCTCATTAAATCGTTTTGCTTGACATATTTTGTTCTATACGTTATTTAATAGTCTTAAAAATTTAATTTATGAAAGGAATTAACTTAGGGCATTCCCCCGTACAAAGTGATCTTAATGAGCAGGTTTTTCAATTAACAAGAGAAGGACAGGTTTTGGATTCGACTATATTGAATAATCCAGAGCACATTGTTTTCTTGTTGGCTTTAGCTAGAAAAGATAAAGAGCTACATCAATATGAATATTTGTTGGGACGTCAAGATTTTGAACAAAGTGTGCTTCTGGGAACTTTACAATCTTTATCAGGATTTAATGCCTCTATTGGGAAATTTACAACTTATGCTAGAGCTTTTATTAAAGGAGCTTTATTCCGAAGTGTTAAAGAGGGACAAGGTTTCACTGGTGATAATAGGGTTTCGCGTAAAATAAATTCTTTTAGAAGAATAATGCGAAAATTATTGATAAGTTTAGGGCGTGAACCTTCTGATCAGGAAATAGCTGATAATGGCGATTTTACCTTAAACGAAGTTACTGAACTGAGGTATTTGTTAGATTTTTTGTCTCCAGAAGGTGATGATAATATGGTTTTAACTTCAGGGGTGGTAAGTGATGAGTGGTTAATTGAGTTGATGGATAAGTCTAAAATTGTTAATTTAATTAGGCAATTTCAATCGCAATTAACCAACGAGAGGGAGAAAGTTATATTTAATCAACGTTTATTAGCTGAAGAACCATTATCCCTGGAGGAAATTGGTGAGCAGTTTGGAGTGAGCAAGGAAAGGATTAGACAATTAGAGCTACGACTTAAAGGTAAATTTAAAGAACATATTGTAAGTTTAGTAAGTGATTTTCAGGACAATAATTAATTTTCTGGTGAAAATTCATCAAAAGGCCAGAAATGGTGAGTAAGATTATTTGTAATATCTAATATTTAGGCAAAATTAGTTTTTAATTTTTTTATGTCCTCTAAAATTTATTCGTGTGCTATTAATGGCTTAGATTGTCATTTGGTAGAGGTGGAAGCGGAAATTATGAATTGCATGAGTGCTTTTGAGGTGGTAGGGCTGACAGATACGGCGATTCAGGAAGCCAGAGAACGTGTTTTTCCAGCCATCCGCAATTCTGGTTTTATTTTTCCCAGACGTAAAAAAATTGTAAATTTAGCGCCGGCGGACTTGAAAAAACAAGGACCACATTTTGATCTGGCAATTGCTTTGGGTTTGCTTACCGCGTCTAGGCAAATCAACATTGAGGACATTGAAGATAGTTTGTTTGTTGGAGAGTTAGCTTTGGACGGAGCATTGCGACATATTAATGGTGCTTTGCTGATGGCTAATTTTGTGAAAGAACAAGGCTTTAAAAAGTTATTTTTGCCTTTATGCAATGCCAAAGAGGCCGCTTTGATTAAAGGCGTTGAGGTGTTTGGAGTGGAATCTTTACGCCAACTTTGTGAGCATTTTAATGCTTTTAAACTGATTTCGCCGATTGCAGCTCAAGACTTTGCTGAGTACCAAGAAGAAAAAAGTTATTTTTCTGATATTTCTGATATCCAGGGTCATTATCAGGCGAAAAGAGCCTTGATGGTGGCGGCGGCCGGATCGCATAATATTTTGTTTTCTGGACCACCAGGGTCTGGAAAGACTTTGTTAGCTAGAACATTGCCATCGCTTTTGCCGCCGTTAACTATTGAAGAAAGTTTAGAGGTGACTAAAATTTATTCAGTAGCCGGTATGTTGCCAAAAGATAAGCCCTTGAAGATCATTCGACCTTTTCGTGCTGTTCATCATACGGCTTCAGGAGCATCAATTGTCGGTGGCGGCAGAATTCCGCGCCCTGGTGAGATATCTCTGGCGCATCGGGGGGTGTTGTTTTTTGATGAACTGCCGGAATTTCCTGTCAAAGTGCTGGAATTATTGCGTCAACCTTTGGAAGACAGGAAGATTACGATTGGTAGAGCTTTAAGCACTCTTACTTACCCGGCTCATTTTATGTTTATCGCGGCCATGAATCCCTGTCCGTGTGGCTATGATTCTGATCCTCAGAAACAATGTATCTGCACCAGTCAGCAAATTAAAAATTACCAGAAAAAAATTTCCGGACCGCTTTTGGATAGAATTGATCTGATTGTGGAGGTGCCAAGATTAAATTTTCAAAAATTAACCTCTCAAGAAAAAACCGCCTCTTCTCAGGATTTATTAAATAAAATTCAATTAGCCAGGAATATTCAA
The DNA here is from genome assembly GCA_001788835.1 of Candidatus Peregrinibacteria bacterium RIFOXYB2_FULL_33_20. Classification (GTDB taxonomy): domain Bacteria; phylum Patescibacteriota; class Gracilibacteria; order UBA1369; family GWF2-33-10; genus GWF2-33-10. Next base: position 13,344 of record MFXK01000035.1, on the reverse strand, counting down.
TATTTAAGATTTAAAAATTTTAATATTTTCTCCAATAGCGAAATGGACAGTGCTTTAGTTAAAAAATTTTGTATTTTGGAGGAGGAAGGGGGGGGTTTGATGAAAGAAGCGGTTAACAAATTTCAGCTTTCCGGTCGGGCTTATTTCCGAATTTTGAAAGTGGCTAGAACTATTGCTGATTTGGAGGAGAGTGAAAATATTTTAAGTTCTCATGTCGCAGAAGCTTTGCAATATAGAGGAGATGAAGAATTATGAAGTTTTTAATAAAAATTTAATTAATAATCGGGTATAATTTAACAAAAGATATAAATTTTACTTATGAAGAAGAATTTAGTTTATTTGATGGTAATATTGGCGGTAATGCTATTTGGGACATGTGCGTCCAGTAATTATAAGTTGAGTATTTTTGACGTTTTTGATGCTTTGAAAAACATTTCTTTATATCAAATTACTGACATCACTGTCGATAAAAATTTTGATAATAATAATCACACCACTATCACCGGCAAGGTAATTAAAGGGAGTGAGCATATTAAAGAGCCGTATGTGATAGTCATGGTGGAATTTTATAATAAAGGACTAATGGTGGATAAAAAAAGCGCTACTCTGAATATGGCGGATTTAAAAATTTCTCAAACCAGACAATTTCAAATTAGCACCGATCAGCAATTCACAAATTATCATTATTATTTAGTGAAAGAGTAATTATATCGGCTTATAATTCGTTAAAACTCTAAAAGAGATTATCAAACAAGTAATAACCTGATCATCACTTTAAATTTCCGATATTTTCCTTTATTCTTTTCTTGTTCCTGATTTTTTATGAATTTTGCAAACTTTATGAATTTTATAAGTTCTAAAATCGGCCTTATCGGTCTTGCAGTTATGGGACAAAATCTGGCCCGCAATATTGCCCGCAATAAATTCAGAATTTCTGTTTTTAATCGCACAACTGAAACAACAAATAAATTTATTAAAGAATTTGGGAATGAATATTTAGTTGGAGCAAAAAATTTAAAAGAATTTGTTGACAGTTTGGAAAAACCCCGGAAAATAATTTTGTTAGTACAAGCTGGAAAACCTGTTGATGCTGTGATTGAAAATTTAAAACCCTTGCTTGATTCAAATGATATTATTATTGATTTAGGTAATTCTTATTATAAAGATACTCAAAGAAGATTTTTGGAAATTCAAAAACAAGGTTTCAAATTTATTGGGTCAGGAGTTTCAGGCGGTGAGGAAGGAGCTTTAAATGGGCCAAGTTTAATGCCGGGAGGAGACAGGAAAAGTTGGCTTCAAATTAAAGATATTTTTGAAAAAATTTCCGCAAAAGATTTTAGCGGCAATCCTTGCGTCACTTATATTGGCGATAATGGCGCCGGTCATTTCGTGAAAATGGTCCATAATGGTATTGAATACGGCGTCATGCAAATGATGAGTGAAGCTTATGATATTCTACGAAAAGTGTATAAGTTAAAAGCTCCAAAAATTGCGAAAATTTTTCAAAAACTTTCCAAAGGGAAATTAAATTCATATCTTTTTGACATTTCTATGACGGTTTTATCTAAAAAAGATGAACTGTCAGAAAATAATTTAATTGATATGATTTTGGACAAAGCTTCTCAAAAAGGAACTGGGAGCTGGACGGCAATTGACGCATTACAAAGAGGAGTAAATTTAAGTTCAATTGCTGAATCGGTTTTTGCAAGATGTGTTTCAGGTCAAAAGGATAAAAGGATGAAACTTTCAAAGATATTTCAAAATAATTCAAAATTCAATTCCAGATCAAGTCTGGGACAAAATTCAAAATTTATTATTTCGCTCGATAAATTTGTTGCAATTCTTGAAAATGCCTTATATTGCGGTATGCTCAGTTCTTATGCTCAAGGTTTTGATTTGATTCAGAACGCCATGACAGAAGAAAACTGGCAGATTGATTTAGCGGAAATTTCCAGAATCTGGGAAGGGGGATGCATTATCAGAGCAGAAATTTTAAATTTTTTACATAAAGCTTTCCTTTCCTGTCATTCCTACGGGGGCACGAATTTTAATAGCCCTCATCTTTTTGAAATTGATGGAATTAAACAAGCAATGGAAAATTCTGTTCCAGATTTACGTGAACTTTGTGCGTTTGGAATTTTGAACGGAATTGCAATGCCAAGTTTAACTACAGCTTTAAGTTATTTTGATTCAATTACATCAGAAAAACTTCCAGCAAATTTTATTCAAGGATTACGTGATTATTTCGGTGCGCATACCTATGAAAGAATTGATAAAAAAGGCGCTTTCCACAGCCAGTGGAATGGCTGATGATTAGAAATAAATCGCTGCCAAATAGCATTTTTCACCTACCTTCGCTGAAACTATGGGTAGGCAGGCAATTTTAGTATACAATTTCTAAGTAGCACTTTTCGCAATAAACCATCTCAGGTCGATCAGGAGAATAAGTAGTTTGAATTTCAGCATTACATTTAATACAACTTCTTTTCCACAGTTTTCTTGGATTTCGAAGAGCCATTCTTTGTTTATGCCGTTCATCGGGATGCAAATGCGGAATTGGCAGATTATGTTCGCGATAAAAATCTAATTCTGGTTTGATGATTTTAAAAGGTTTTTTGGTGATTTCGCATTGCACCGCCCAATTTAAAATATCATCAGGGATTTCTGAAATTGCATCTGGTAAAAGATTAGCTGGAATAATTTTTTCAACTTTTGGAAATTCCGGCTCGTAATCTGACCATTTAAATCCTTTTTTTAAACATTCATTTTTGGTCAAAGGGAAATATTCCTGCGCCACGGTTTCATTGTAGCCAAAAGGAGAAATTGAAGATGGGAAAAATTCTCCCCACTCACAATCCCCCAAGCCCCCTTTGTCAAGGGGGTGTCCAAGTCCCCTTGTTAAAGGGGATTTAGGGGATTTCATCGCTTCAATAATTTTTGGCACTAATTTTTCATATTCTTCTTTGCTGTATTGTTTGTTTAAAATGCAATAATTTTTATATTTTAAACCATCACAACCAAAACAATCATGACAATTCTGACATTCATAACAATAAATTAAATTAGTCGAGTTGCTAATTTCGCGGCAATTAATTAAATTCCGGCTATCTCCAACTGCCAAACAGTTGTATGATAACTCGCAATTACCTGGTGTAAAATTACAATCATAGCAATCTGTGAATGTTTGAGAGGTGTATAAAAATTTACAGTTTTCACATCTTTTAGCGTCAAAACAATTAGTTAAATTTTTGGAAAAATAAATGTGATTACCGGTCACATTTTCATTCAAATTGCCAAATATTTCCGGAAAAACAGTTTGATTTTTTTTTCTAAGCGATAAATCCTGTTTTGCTTGTTTAATAGTTTTATAGTTTAAAGGGGAAATTTTTTTAAATTTTTCCAGATATTTTTCTTTACCAAGATATTCGTTATTCCAGTACCAGCTTTTTTGTTTAAGATTGGTAGAGCCAAAACAATTATTGCATCCTAAACAATCATGACAAAACCATGTTTCAGCACAATTCACACATTCAGTAGAAAAATAAGATTTATAACAACCAACGCAATCAAGACATTCATAGCAAAAATTACACTCATAAATATACAGTCCATCTAGACAATCTTTGGAACGCCAGACAATGTGTCCATATAGACAATCTTGATTTTCCACACAACCAAACACCAAATAACAATTTTGTGATTTAAAAGCAAAATTAGAGTATTCACAAGCTTCACATTGTAATTGCTTCAATGGCAGTTTAGGAACTTTTAATTGCAAATCATAAAATTGTTCAAAAAAATCTTTATCGAAGCTATATTCCTGTCCGAAATTCAGGCCTTCCCATTGATCACTCCACCATTCATTAATGGAATAAACCTTATAATTAAGCTGTGGATGATACATGGATATAATTTTTTCTCCTGATAATGCGGATTTAGCGTTATATAAATTACGAAAATTTCTAAACTGCATTCTTTGCTGACTTCTGCAATCAGGACATAAATTTGGCGGAGGGAGTGAATATTTTTTTCCAGTAAAAATCGGCGAGATTTTGTCATAAAATTTCAAATCCTCGTCAGTGATTTCAAGATTTTGCTGACAATTTTTACAAGTTTTGAACATATATCTCAATAATATTATGCGTTTATTTATATCGCTTCCCCAAAATACTCAGGCTCAATGACTGAACTGCTTTTTAAGCGCTTAAAATCAAGTCTAGCTAAAAGTTCAGCAAATGGCAAATTCACGATTTGTCCATTATAAACCGATTTAAATTTGTCAAAATTTTTATTACTTAAAGACACAAAACATTTTTTCATTTTTTTCAAATCAGTGCTTTGCAAAAAATCAGCCAGATCTAGTCGGCGATAACCAGTGAATTTATCAGAGACATGTACTTGTCCTTGCGAAGCATTGAGAATTAAACCATCAAAGAATTCAAAAGCATTAGTTAATTTCACAAAATCAAAAACGTTTGATCCATAAACTGGAATTTTCAAAGCGTAACTAAGTGCGTTGGCGGCTACCACCCCCACCCGTAAAGAAGTAAACGGTCCTGGCCCATTCAGAACGAAAATTCTCTTCCAATCTTTTTTTGGCCAGATTTCGTTTTTAAAAAGGCTATCTAAATTTTGAAATAAATCATCGTCATTTTTTTTGGAATTTAACCAAGATTTAGAAGTTAAAAGCTCCATATCGTCAAAAAGCGCTAATTCATTTAAATTCGTCGCGGTATTAATGGCCAAAGTTAGCATCTGATTGATTATTTACTAGAGTCCTCCTGGCTGGGATTTGTGTCAGAAGGCTCGGCATTACTGCTTTGAGTTACGTTTCCCAAAGCATCAAGCGCTCCAAAAACGTTATCTACCGCCTTCGAAGTAGCATCAGCCGCTTCCTTTACACTGTTAGCGGCTTCATTAATTTCCCGACTGGCTTCCTCGACTTTGTTTTTTTTATCCGTAAATTCTTTTTGAATATTTTCGGCCGATTTTTGTGCTTCGTTTAGGAAAGAACAACTATAAAAAAATAAAAATATTGCAATATAAGTTAAAGTCAAAATTTTTTTTACCATGCGGCTATTTAAAAAGATTGGTTAAATCTCCATTATAAGTATTCAGAAAATTATGAACATCCAGAACTTCATCTGCCGTCACTTTGGTAAAAATTGGTTTCCAGTCTCGCTCATGAGCTTTAATGTCGTTCCCTGATTTCCTGGTAACAGAGACGTTAATTACCACATTAGAATGACATTTCTGACATCTGGCCATCAACACGCCTTCGTTTTTTGTTGTTCCCACAATATGAATATCATTTTCCTGATATTTATTACTACATGAAGGACAAGCTGTTTGACCACACACTTCCTTAATAACCAATTTAAGATCAGGATAATTCATAATGGTAATTTAAGTATAAATATATTAATAATTTAAGCCCTCAAATGCAAATATTTTACAGCGAAGTTAATATTTGATTATGTTTACAAAGGAAGTGATTATAATCAATTTGTCTAATTTTGTCAAGAAGGAGATAAAAGACTAGCATAGTTAGTTTTATTTTTATAAAATTAGAGTGTTTTTATTTTCTCATCTTTATTTTTTCTTTACCTTTCGACTAATGCAAAAAAACACCCCAAAATTAAAAAAAGGCTTAGCTCAAATGCTGAAAAGTGGAGTAATTATGGATGTCGTTAATGCCAAACAAGCTAAAATTGCTGAGAAAGCTGGAGCCGTAGCGGTGATGGCTTTGGAAAGAGTCCCGTCTGATATTCGTAAACATGGTGGAGTGGCCAGAATGAGTGATCCGAAAATGATCAAAGAAATCATGAAAACCGTCTCCATTCCAGTGATGGCTAAAGTGAGAATTGGACATTTTGTAGAAGCTCAAATTTTGGAAGCGCTTGGAGTGGATTATATTGATGAAAGCGAAGTTTTAACCCCTGCTGATGAAAAATTTCATGTTGATAAATCTAAATTTAAAATTCCTTTTGTCTGTGGAGCGACAAATCTTGGTGAAGCTTTACGGAGAATTGATGAAGGGGCGGCGATGATCAGGACCAAAGGTGAAGCCGGGACTGGCAATGTCGTGGAAGCAGTCAAACACTGGCGCAAAATTAAGGAAGAAATTGACTCTCTGCAAAATATGACTGAAGCTAAATTAAAAACTTACGCCAAAGAAATTCGCGTTCCGGTAGAATTAGTAAAAGAAGTAAAAAATTTAAAAAGACTGCCAGTTGTAAATTTTGCGGCAGGAGGAATCGCAACTCCAGCTGATGCGGCCATGATGATGCAGCTTGGCTGTGATGGAGTTTTTGTTGGTTCAGGGATTTTCAAATCAGCTGATCCCGCCAAAAGAGCTCGCGCTATTGTTGAGGCCACTCTTCATTTTGATAGACCTGAAATCATTGCCAAGGTATCTGAAGGCCTCGGCGAATGTATGGAAAGTCTTGAAATTTCCAAATTGGAAAATAAATACGCGGAAAGAGGGTGGTGACACCTTTAATTTTTATTTTTTTATGCAACTTTTAAAGTTTACCATCAACAAAGGTGAGGAAATGATAGATGTTTTGGCAAAAAAATTTGCAGAACAAAATTTAAAAAGCGGCGCAATTATTTCTGTGGTTGGTGCAATTGATTATTGTCGCATTTCAACCATGGCTAAAGATGATCCAATGGAAGATTTTTTTACAGAATATAGCGAGCCTTTGGAAATTAATGGTGTTGGCGAAATTAGAGAAGGCAAACCTCACATCCACATAAATTTAGGCCGAGAAAATGGCCAAACAGCCTCAGGTCATCTGCATTACGCCAAAGTTGAATCCTGGTATGTTACGGTATTTGTGGCGGTGGGTTCATAAAATTTAAAAGTGGATTAGTATAATTTATTAAAATTCTGGATATCGCAAAGGCAATTTCGGAATAGATTTTTCAATCACATCCATAATATCCGCCAAAGAAGGTCTTTGAATTTGTTCTGGATGGTTCGCGGCAATCATAATATCAACTAATTCTTCTGGATATTCATAAGTTTCAATAAATTTATTTCTACTACTTAATAATTCTTCATAAACTTCATCTAAATTATCATGTTCACTATCGCCAAACATTAATCGCATTTTATCAGCAAAACTATAAATTGCCAGCATTTCTGGAGCTAAGAGTCCAATTAATCCCCTGCCAACAGAAAGCACGTCATTAGAAAAAGAGGTGCGATCTAATTGAGCACTCGAAGGGGTGTAACCACAGGAGAAACATTGATATATAACACATTTATCTACTTCTTGAATAGTGTCAAAATCCAATAATTTTGCTATTTTTTCTTCGCCTTCTTTGACAATTTCAATATTAGGCAATTTAAAATCACCAAATATCAATTTTTCATTATGGAGTGCTTGCAAGCCTTGTAGTGATTGTAAAAGAAAAATTGCTAATTGAGGTAAATCAGTTTCTGAGTTTCTTTCTTTTATTAATGTGTGTAAATTTTCCACCACTCGCTCTTTTCTTGATAAAATTCCTATTATTCTTTTTTCATTTTCCTCATCAATCAAAATTATATCCCTTATCCCAAACACTTTTCCTAAATGTTTATGGTCAATTTCTCTTAATTTCCCATTAAGTATGTGCATATTATCAAGCGTCTTTAATCTTTCTAAGTTTATTATTTTCAAAATTCCATCCTCAAGATCGTAAACTAAACCTAAACCTCTATCTTTTAATAAAGTGACAATTACCTGATGATGAGAATGCTTTTGTCGAACAGTTATGTTATTTTTTATATCATCTGAATCAAGCAATATATCTATTTTTATTCTATCCTCTCCTATCTTTGCCGCTGGTAAGACATGCACTCTACATTTTGCCGGGTCTTTTGGATCAAATTCTAAACATTCACGCAGCAAATCCGGTGAAGAATTTGACTTAACAAGCAAATATCTCTCAGACATAAAAACAAATAACAATATATTCTTTTATAATAGAACGTTTCAAGGGACAGCGGTAAAGGTTTTTTTACACATCTCTTCAATTTCCTTGGTAGAGATTGCCCTATCAGAATGAGTAGAAATCCATTCTTTATATTTTGGCATAAATATAGAAATTATTTCCATTAACTTATTCGTTCTTTGTCCCTTGTAATCAATAATTCCTGTTAATCGATTAATGACATGCCATATAGCAGGAGCATCCATTTCTCTTATATACGTTGATTCTGGCGATAAAGCTTCAAAAGAATTTAAAGGTAAAAAAATATTGGTCCTGTTATTAACTCCCATCACTGAGCCTATAATAAATGGTTTCTTATCTATGATATCTATTCCTAGTACTTGTATGGGAAAAATAGTGAATAAAGGACTAGATTTATGATCGCTTTTAGTAACTATTAATGTCCCTTGTGTTATTCTTAATACTTCTTGTTCTTTTTCTCCACTTTCGGTAAGGATTAACACTCCATCATTTTCTTGCACTGAATAAAATACAGGTATTGGTTTTGGAGCTACTGGCCAAATTTCTTCTGTAGGGATATTAACTCTTTGTTGTTCAGGCACGCGTAACGCTACGGGTTTTACAAATTTTACTCCGCCTATATCTTCTAAAACTCCTCCTGTTAATCCTCCTCTAACTAATTTTATATCAGCAGATATTGCCTGTATGTCTATCACTTCTCGGACATTTCTATCCGTCTCTGCTCCTCTTCTTTGATAATCGCTTATCCGGCGATAGGAAATTGATCCGTAACTTGTTTCACTTTTATTTACCCATTTAAGTGAATATTTAACTTTACTTCCTTTTGCTTGATCAAGACCAATTCCGATATATGAAAGCGAATCAGCAAGTTCTCTCAAAATACTAGACACCATAAAACTATAGGTCTGATTTAAACCTAAAGCTTTTGTAATTTCTCTTGCGGTAAGAGGTTCTGTAGATTCTGCAATTTTTATAGCGATGAAATATCTCAAGACATCATTATCAGAAAAGACATCAAGATTAGCTCTTATATGTTTAGAAAAATCCCGTTTATAATTTTCATTTTCATCTTGAACTAAACGCGAGTTAACCTGTAAGCTTGTTGAATCTTTACAACGAACTTCATATGCTGTTTTTCTTTGTTGAGAATGTGATAATTGTACTTTTACTATTTCTAAGCCCAACATATCAAAAGCTTTCTTAATAAAATCTAAATTTAAAGCATACACCCTATCGCTAAATCTGATATTTTCTTTAGTTACTACCGCAATATCAGATTGGAGGCCTTCTGGCACTGTTAATGAGCCGTTTATAAGTGCTTCAATTAATAGAGTAATTACTTCATGAGTAAATTTACCAGTTTGGATGTTAGCCATTGCATATCCAATTACCACTCTTAAACTGTCATTATCAAATTTTTTAAAATTTTTCAATATATGTTCTGGTAATGAGCTCCTTTCTTGCGCTAAGACAGCTTTATGATCACTTGGATACAAACGATAATAGTGGCACATTGTTCTAGTTTCGGCCCTAGAACCAGTGAAGTGCTGTAAACGTAATCCCTGGAGATTACAATCCATAAACTTCATTACTACTTTTAATTCTATGGCTTTAGATATTATTTTAGATGGTTTAAATTTGTTTTTATTTATAACCGCTTGTAATGGATTTGGTAAAGAAGATATTCCCTGCTGGTAGTATCCATTTAATTTTTTTAAAATATCTTCAGTACTCATAATTTGCCCGTTTTCAGTCGCCTCAGCTAACCAATAAGCTATTAGCAAATGTGGTACATAAGAAAATCTATCTGCTTGAGATAAAACCATAGTTATAAGACCTTCTATTCTTGGATACTCGCTAACCATTAAAATTTCGTCTATACTACGACAGGAAATCTGTTCTTTATTATCACTTGTTTTAAATCGTAAAAAATATTCTGCCGCGTTTTCCACTCTTTCAACTTCAATTCCAATTTGTGCTAATTCATCCTTTAGAAATCTCATATCCCTAATTGGATAATTACATTCAAAACCTTGGTTTTTTAAATAAGCTTCAATTTCACTTGGAGTTAACCATTCACCTTGCGCAGCTGCTTCTGCTAATTTCGTAGCCATGTGGTGACGTTTGTCATTTCCAAAAATATCAGCATGTCTTCTGATTAAATCAGGAGCGCCTGCAACAGGTTGAAATTTTGGAGGTCTTTTCGATCTTTGAAAGGCTGTTTCAAGATGCGCAATTGTAAGCTGATCTTCTACAGAAGTAAATTGTTGTTTACAATCATTAATAAATCTTGCCACCCTATCAAAAGGATAATCTTTTTCTCTTAAGGCTTTTTCTATCATGACACCATCGAAACCTTGCAATTGTCGAAACCTATCTGTTACAGCACTGGTAAAACGTTTTTGGCCCGGTCTTATTGAAATTAGCATTATGCTCAATAATATATGTAGTCTTAATTCGCTATTTTCTGGACTTTCATTATATAAAGCCTCAAAAAAAGCATCTAATCTATCGGTTACACTGTTTCCTTTAGCTTGACCACCCACATAATTATAATTTTCCTTTAATTCCAATACTTCAATTACACGACTTATGATAACAGTTTGATTTAAGACCTCCCCCGCAAAATTTCTTACTCTCCTCATCGCAAAAGCAATTATTAGCGCACCTAAAGAGCTAATTTTAGCTTCTTTAAAATTAAGTAAAGTTAATATTTCTTCTGGAATTTCCAAAACAGCTAATAAATCGTATATTTGTGGAGGTGTAAGGCCTGTAAGGGCACTAACTCGTTCATTAATTTTTGGTCTTTTTTCAGCAGTCAATTCTATTCTTACTTGCTGAACAATCTCTTGTAAGATATAAGCCTGCTGAATTACATCATTAGCTTCTTCTGCTTTTTGGAATTTTTCCTGTAAATCAACACTTTCAAGGACTGTTATCGGCATAAGTATAAAATATTATTTTGTACAGTATTTTATTATCAACAATTAAATCTACTTATGTCAAATATTTTCTATTTATTAACAAATCATAAACCTACTATCATCATCTCCATTAAGATAATTTTTTTAATAAATTTATCTTGAGCCGCTTCTCGAAAAAATGTGGGATAAAAAGTCTAAATGAAAATCTTAAATCAAATTTTCCTATTTGTTGGCGTACAAAGCATATCAAAGATTATATCTTCGGGGTCACGATTATTTATTCGTTCAGTATTTTTTATAATTCTATTTGAAATTTACCTACCTTGCGGTTAAAATTTAATTAGTTTTATTAGTATCCTATGTTTTTTTGTAAGTGCCGACAAAAATCTTTTACCTTGATTGAAATTATTATAGTTATAACTATAATTGGTATTTTAACGGCATCTGGGGTTGGGGCGTATCAGAACTTAAAATATCGATATAGTTTTGAATCCAATTATCAAATACTTTTGAAATATTTAAATAATGCGCGACAGTATGCTTTGACCAACACTAAAATCAAAGACAGTACTGATAATTTGGTTAATGCCAATAACTTTTCCGTTTTTCTTGATAAAAGCAATAATCAAATATTTTTTAAAGCTGACAACCTTAATTTAGATACTATTTCTATTAATAGCCGTTATTCATTTGATTTTTTAGAAATATCAGATGTTGACGGTTCGCAAAATCCACTTAATACAAATAGTCTGACAATTAATTTTCAGCCGTTTAAAAATGGAGTAGCTATTCAAGATGCCAGTTCGGGAGCTTTATCTGCAATAGTCATTGCCTTAAAAGACAAGGAAGTGGCGGCGCGAGAAAAAAAAATATATATTAATGCCTTGGCTGGCGTGCCAGTGGAAATAAAATAAAAAACTATTAACTGTTAATGAAAAAAATATTTCAAAATTCGGCCGAAACTTTATTGGAGATTATTGTGGCAATAGTGATTGTTGGGATTGGTGCTTCCGCCTCACTTGGAATTATCAGTAGCGCGGTTCGGGGCAATCAAGCGGCGCGAGATAGATTAATTGCATTAAATCTGGCACGCGAAGGATTGGAGGTCTTTATCAATACTAGAGAAGCTAATGTACGCAGTGCTAATTATAACGCCGCTCCTAAATGCTGGAGAGCTATAGATATTGATAACTGCAGTATAAGTTCAGGTGAACTTTGGGGCGATGATGTTAATAAAAATAATTATATTACTATTTTAAATCCCAGCAATTTCAGTTGGAAGATAAAAAAAATGCAAAGTTTGATAGAGGCAAATTCTACACCAGCAGAAGAATTTAGAATTTACAAAATTAATGATATGTATGTACAGACTGTTACAACTGATCCCACAAATTTTTTTCGAGCAGTAAAGGTCGAAAAAATTTCCAATAATGATCCCAGCGTCGCAGAAATGCAAAATTCATCAAATATTCAAGAAGGGGATTTATTGAAATTAACTGCCATTATTTATTTCAAAAATAGAACGAATTACAGCAAGGTTGAGATTGAAAGTGTCATTAGTAATTATTAAAAAGCCGTGAGCTTCAGATTCAACACTTCTTTAAGAACACTCTGATTTTGATCTCACTGATGATAATTTGTAGCCATTTCGAATTACACCAAACATCCAAAATCTGTCATTTGAAAAAAAATTTATATATTGTGTTTTTTGACAAATTTCTTAAAATAACTCTCGCTTAAATAATTAAAACTCCATCAATGAAAAACAAAAATAAAGCTTTTTCCTTATTTATTTCCATTTCGATTATCACCGCCATCAGCATCGTGGCTCTGACTTTGAGCGATATTATCATCAATAGTCTTACCAGGACCAACGAATCAGTGGAATCAGTACAGGCATATTACGCAGCGCAGTCAGCAATTTCTCTTGCCAAATATCAACTCAAATCTGCCGGTCCTGGATACGATAGCGGTTCAGAAGCAAGTCCAAATATTGTGGCTCTTAATCATGCCACAGCAAAATGGTGGATCAAGGGCTTATCTGATGCCACCGTTAAATTAGATGATGGCACGGGCTATTATCCAATCCCCCGCAAGGGCAATGGCGATGCTTTTGATACTTGCACAATTATTAATAAAAATGATGAGCAATATGATAGCTGGGATCATCCCTGCAACTGGAACAAATTATATCCAGGTAAGTCAATTGCAATACCACTTTATATCAAAGACAAAGATGGAAATATTCACAACATCTTAGATAATTTAAGTGAAATAAGAATAATTGTCAGGGCTCCATGTAAAACTGCTTATAATAGTGAAGGCAAATGTAATGATGGCAGATACGAAATTTCAGGTGATTTTAACAATCAAATAGTTGTGAATTGGATGATAAGTGGGATGTGCGATGGAAGTGTGTACGTGACTAATCCAGGAGATCCTGCCGTAAGTTGTTCTG
>MFXK01000034.1 GCA_001788835.1 Candidatus Peregrinibacteria bacterium RIFOXYB2_FULL_33_20 | reverse complement strand
CCAAATCTTCTTTCATTTTATTTATTATTTTCGGGACCAAAATTTCATATTCTTCTTTTGTGTATTGTTTGTTTAAAATACAATACTCTTTATGTCTAAGATTTATGCATCCGAAACAATGTTTGCAATGATTTATATTATCACAATAATAAGAATTCTGGTCATCTCTGCAAAAAAATGTAAAAGCACAATTATAAGATTCAACTGTCGCTTGCATTTCATATACAAGTTCAGAATTTTTTCCACACATGGAAACATCCATCATATCTTTCCCATTCCAGCCTGAATATTGACAATATTTACAATCTTCTGCGCTTAAAACAATATCAAAACACTGATGACAATTCTTAGCATGTTCTAAATAATCTCCATCAGAATTTTCTGAATTTACAATGTGCTGGCAAATATATGGAAATTGAAATTTCCATTGATCAAATTTTTCCTTTTCTTTTAATAAATCTCCTTCATCTAAATATTTTTTAAATTTTTCAAATTCTTCTTTGGAAACTTTTTTATTATAAATATAAAAAGATTTATTTCTTAAATTTTTACAACAGATACAATTCACACATCCTTTACAATCATCCAAAAAATATGAGTCAAGGCATTCATTGCAATCTTTACAGAATTTACAATTATAACACTTACTGCAATCCACACACTCATAACAAAATTCTGAACCAATAACAACAAGGCAGTCGCAAGAATTTTTTGTTGTTATAACAAAAGTGCTATGACAAATATCTTGATTATAAGAACATGCATAAGTAAGGTAACAATTTTTGTTATTACCACCAAAAGTAGTATATTCACAGTTCTCATTAGTTCCATCTTGTTGCATTGCTCCGCGTGGGACATCTTTTTGCAATTCATAAAATTGCTGAAAAAAAGTTTTGGAGAAATCATAATCACGACCATATGTCATTGGATCAAATTTATCACTCCATAAATATTTCTCAGCATAAACTTTATAAGATTTATCAGGCGAATAAAGCGAAATAATATCTTCACCTGAAAAATCACATTTTCTTTTATAGAGTTTAGCCTGATTTCTTCTTGCCCAACGCCTTTGTTCTCTACATCTTGGACAAAATTGCGGTACTGGAATTAAATATTTCTTCCCATTAAATTCCGGCGATACTTTTTCATAGAATTTCAAATCTTCATTGGTAATTTCGAAGTTTTGTTGACAATTTTTACAGATTTTTTGCATAAATTATTTTTTAATAAATTGATCCAAAATAACACTTTTCACAATATACAATCTCTTTCCTTTCAGGCGAATATGTGGTTTGGATTTCCATTCCACACTTCATGCAATTCCTTGTCCAAAGTTTGCGTGGATTTCGAAGAGCCATTCTTTCTTTATGCCTTTGATCAGGATGTCTTCGTGGAATTGGCAAATTCATTTTTCTATAAAATTCAAGTTCGGGTTTAATGATTTTGAAAGGCTTTTTCGTAACCTCACATTCAATCGCCCAATTCAAAATGTCATCAGGGATTTCTGAAATTGTTTCTGGTAATAAATTTGCAGGAATGATTTTTTCAACCTTTGGAAATTCGGGTTCGTAATCAGACCATTTAAATCCTTTCGCTAATGCTTGATCTTTAGTGAAAGGAAAATATAATTGCGCGGAACTTTTGTTGTATCCGTAAATTGTAGAAAAAGATAAAGGAAAATATTCGCCCCATTCATCACTTTTCATCATATGATCTATAATTTTCGGTACTAATTTGTTATATTCTTCTTTTGTATATTGTTTATTGAGTAGGCAATAATTAAGACCTTTTATATTACTACAAGCAAAACAATTTTTAGATCTTTCTGCATACCAACAATAAATCAAATCTGAAGAATTAACATGACAATTATTGCAGAAAAGCAGGTGATAACTATTTTCTCCAACAATAGCTCCTTCATAAGATTCTAATAAATTAGTGCCATATTGATAAATATCATAAATATTTTTTGCGCCAAGTACTACCTGATAGCAAAATTTAGCAGTTTCAACATCCTCACAGTCAAAGCAATATTGTGCTTCTTTACAATTAATCAAATGATCTCCTAAGCAATTTTCTGTATTATATCCCTGATATTCTTTAAACGTATGATTTTTCTTCAACTCTTTTAAACGATTTTTACAAGCCTGATAAATTACATATGAACTTAAATTAATTGATGCAATTTTTGATTGATATTGTTCTTTTGTTAATTGTTCATTTTCGAAACAGTATTCTTTTTGTCTAAGTCCAACACTTAAAAAACAATTTTTAGATCCAATACAATCTCGAAGAAAAGCACTTGATGAACAATTAATACAATCTTGAGATCCTTTTAATTCATAACATTTATGACAATCAAGGCAATCATAACAAAATTCACAATGAAGATTATAAAATCCATCAACGCAAAATATATTATTTTTAAATCCATATCCATAATAACAATCTTCACAAAAATCAGCATGCCTTACTAAATAACAATTTTTACATGAACCAGCGTAATGTATATATTCAGAGTTAATATTTGTCCCCTGACTATTTAAATTTAAAGCTGGCGTCTTCATTTTTACTTCCATAAATTGCTCAAAAAATGAACGACTAAAATCAAATTCAAGACCATAATCACGACTATCCCACTTATCACTGTGCCAACAATCTCTACAATAAATAATTTGTTTAATATCAGGAGAAAATTCTGTTAAAACAAATTTGCCACAAATCCCACATTTTCCATTATAAAAATTAAACTCATTACATGATCCAAGCCTCCTTTGTTGTCTACATTCCTGACACAAACTAGGTGGCGGTATCAAATATTTTCGGCCACTAAACTCAGGTGAAACTTTTTCATAAAATTTCAAATCATCATCAGTAATTTCAAAATTTTGTTGGCAATTTTTGCAGGTTTTGAACATATACATTTAAATTTTACCATATTCCGAAATACACATCCCATCCTTTTTTCAAAATCATATTCACTACAGGAGTTTTTATTTCAGAAGATTTGAATTTGTAATCATAAATTTTTCCTAAAGTGAAATTTTCTTTAATACCAAATTGTTTACCAATTTCTGCTGAAGCAAAAACACCACGATTATAATTGGCAGAAAGTTTAACTCCTTGTGGTCCTACGCCCCATTCAACTTTTTTTGAAATATCAATTAATACTACATAATGTTTATTTTTATTAAATTTTATTTGTAATTCGTAAATTGCTTTCAAGGAATTTTTTTTTAAAATCTCCCACCATTTTGCGTCAATATATTTCCATGTAATAATCATTTTATTCCCTTTTTCCTGTGTCATTATTGGAGCATCAATTTTATTGATATTTAATAATTCTTGATATAAATCCTCATAAGATACAGGCTTATCATCGCTTTTATAATAAAAACAATGTTTTATCGCCCAATTCAAAAAAGGGATAAAAGAAACACTCAAGATTACTCCACCACTTATAGCCATAATAAGAATTATATCAGCATTTAATCCTGACAATAAAGCTATAGCTAAAAAAATACCAGACCAAGCAATCATGAATAAAAAAATATATAAAATTACTTTGAGATAACGCATTAACATAAATTGAAAATTAATAAATACTCTCCAAATAACATTTTTCGCAAGCCTGTCATTCCGCACTTGATGCGGAATCCAGTTCAGTTCATTTTTATGTTAGTCTAATATACTTCTTTTAAATAACACTTCTCACAATAAACAATCTCCTTTCTTTCAGGACTATACGTTGTTTGAATCTCACTACCACATTTCATACAATTTCTCTTCCAGAGTTTCCTTGGATTTCGAAGAGCCATTCGATCTTTATGTCTTTGATCTGGATGTAAATGTGGGATTGGTAAATTCATTTTGCGATAAAATTCTAATTCTGGTTTGATGATTTTAAATGGTTTTTTGGTGATTTCACACTCGACAGCCCAATTCAAAATATCATCAGGAATCTTTGAAATGCTATCTGGTAATAAATTTGCTGAAATGATTTTTTCAACCTTTGGAAATTCTGGTTCAAAGTCAGACCATTTGAATCCTTTTGTAATTGCCTCTTCTTTAGTTAATGGAAAATAATCTTGAGCCGCAGTTTCATTATATGTAAAAACCGATAAATATTTGGCTGGAAAATTGTTCCATTCACAATCCCCCAAGCCCCCTTTGTCAAGGGGGTGTCCAAGTCCCCTTGTTAAAGGGGATTTAGGGGATTTCATCGCTTCAATTATTTTTGGCACCAATTTTTCGTATTCTTCCTTGCTGTATTGTTTATTTAAAATGCAATATTCTTTATGTTTTAGCCCAACACAGCCAAAACAATTTTTACAAGAAATACAGCTGTCGCAATATTTTAAATTATTTGAAAACCATACATAATTACAAAAAGCTATATCAGTAGAACCTCTTATCACGCAAGATTTATATACGATTTCACATTTCGGCCATCCTATAGAATAAGAATCATAAACATCTTTGCTGTCTCCAATTGAAGCATTATTGAAACAATCTTCAGAGCCGTGAATGTCAAAACAGGTGTGGCAATTTTTGGAATTATATATATGGTCTCCAGTTGAATTTTCGTAATTTAAACCATGTATGGATCTATGCTTTGTTTTTTTGGTCATGTCCAGAAATTTTTTATAAAAATCCATCCATGTTTTATACGATCCGCTCAAAATTTTAGATTTTAAAATGTTATATTCATCTTCTGATGCTGATTTATTAAAAATATGAAAACTTTTATTTGTAATATTAGTGCAAAAAATACATTTGTTGCAATTTTTTATTTGATAACAAAAAAACGAATCACTACAATTAGTTGATTCTTGCAATACGAAACAATTATATAGGTTATAACAATCAATACATTCATAACAAAGCTGGCTATCATTAAAATATATACAGTCAATTACATTTTTGTTTTTAACGACCCAATGTGAGTAATAGACATCTTCGCAATCGGCCACCAAAGAATTTAAATAACAATTTTTGGAAGTTCTGGTATGGCTATTGAAATCACAATTTTCGCAATTAAAAATTGAAGTTCCTTCTCTTGGAACAACTTTTTGAAGTTCTTGAAATTGTTGAAAGAATGATTTGTCTAAATTAAACTCTCTTCCGTACTCAAGCCCATCCCAACCATCTCCCCACCAAATTTCATTTTTATATACAGGGAAACTTGTATTTGGCTGATATGCGCTTAAAATACTTTCATTACTCAAGCTGCATTTGCGAGGATATAGTCTGTTTTCATTTCGAAAAGCCATTATTTCTATCAAGCGATCTTGTGGACAAGTATCTGACATTGGCAAATCCCATTTTTCATGAAAGATTTTTTCTTGATCAGTTATTTCAAAATTTTGAGAACAATTTTTGCAGGTTTTTCGCATAAAAAAATTATATTAAAGAGGTTTTTAATAATTTAAAACCATTTTCATTGTAAAAATCCCTTTCTGATTTTTCTAATATTGAGCCTAAAGTAATTTTGAAGTCCATTTTTTTAAATGAATCTAGTTTTTTTATCATTTTTAATTTTTGTTCGTTAGAAATGAGATTTATAAAATTCCTATCTTTTTTTAAAAGAAATTCCAAATCATATGCGTCACGAATTTTTTTCCTATCTGTAAAAGCATGTATCTTATTGAGCCACATTTGTTTAAGAGTGAATGTTGTAAGCCTAACTTGTGTGTCAGAAAACGGTGAATAAGCTATATTTAATTCAGTTTCTATATTATTTTCTATTTCCTTTCTCATTTCTATTTTTAATCTGCGAAGATATTTTGGAGATCTAATCTCGATTAAAAAGGCAAAATGTTTTTCCCAAAAATCAGTTATTTCATAATTTTCAGCTAATATCTTTTTAAATTTTTCGAAATAATTATTTGGGAATTTATTTTTTTGAAAAAAATCAAGATCAACAGAATATCGATTTAATCCAAAACAAAGCCTTAAACAAGTACCTCCACCAAATATTATTGGATTAAGAAAATTATTGTCAGACATTAATTTCAAAATTTCCATTTCGAATCGTTCATGTTTTTGTAAATCAAGCATGGGGAAAATTTTAAATTCTAAATTTTGAATTTTGAATTAATTGGTTTAGTAATTTTTGTGTTTTGAAGGGGAATTTTTTTGAAAGTTTTTTTAATATTTTTAAATCTAATTTATTAAAATCTATACTTTCTATATCGAAATCATATCGCCCTAAAGATTGAAAATAAAGACAATCTAAAAAAGCTTTTTCTTTTGTCGCTATAAAAAATTTTCCAATTCTGTTAAAGCTAAAATATAAATTATTTTTTAATTTTTTATATATAAAATTGAAATTTTCTGAATCAAAAGTTTTAGTTCTTATTACGCTAACAGCTTCAATTATATTTCGTGTCATTTGAGTTGTGACTTCAAAATAAGCCATAGCTGTCATAAAAGATATATAAGATGGAGTTTGTATTAAATTACTTAGAAAAAACAAATCTTCTCTTTCTAATAAATTGATTTTTTCTTTTAAAATATAAATATCTTTTTTAAGTCGTATTAAAATTTTCTTATTTACATATCTACTGCAAAATACCCTGCTACTTGCATCAGATATATTTAAAATTCTACTAATATCTTCAGTAGTAAAAAATAAATTCCCGTTATTTTCTAGTTTGATTATGTTCATAATTTTATTATATCAAAAACAATCGATAAATACAAATTATTATCATTTTTGTTAATAATCAATACTTATCAATCTACCGTTTCGCTATAGCATTTTTGGCAATATACAAATGAGGCTGAAGTTTCTGTGTAAGTTGTTTTAATTTGAGAATTGCATTTGCCACAATTTCGATCAAGTATATAAATTGGATTTCGTAGATTCATTTTTTTATAGAAATTTAATTCAGTTAGCATTATTTTATAATTTTTATTGCAGTCAGTGCATGCAAAAATTTTATTTGTAATTTGATTATCAACATCTTCTATTGAATCTGGAATTTCAAAATTTCGTTGGCATTGAAGGCACTGAGGCATAAATTTTTTGAAAATTATTTTTTAATTAATTCCGCAGTAGAATATTATAATAAAATATAAATTGGAAGTTAGAAGTTGAGTTTAATAAAATTTATTATGGTTAGTGATTTCAAAGGATTGGCCACAATTTTTACAATTTGTTTGCATAGTTTGAATGCCATTCCTGTGAAAACAGGAATCTTAATTTATATATGGAACGAGATGACAGCTGCTATTTAATATACTTTCTCCAAATAGCACTTCTCACAGTATACGATTTCTGGTCTTTCAGGCGAATAAGTGGTTTGAATTTCACTATTACATTTCATACAATTTCTCTTCCAGAGTTTCCTTGGATTTCGAAGAGCCATTCGATCTTTATGTCTTTGATCTGGATGTCTTCGTGGAATTGGCAGATTCATTTGGCGATAAAAATCTAATTCTGGTGCGATAATTTTGAAAGGTTTCTTCATAACCTCACATTCAATCGCCCAATTCAAAATATCATCAGGAATCTTTGAAATGCTATCTGGTAATAAATTTGCTGAAATGATTTTTTCAACCTTTGGGAATTCTGGTTCATAATCACTCCATTTAAATCCTCTCGACAAAGCTTGTTCTTTGGTTAATGGAAAATATTCTTGTGCTACTGTTTCATTGTAGCCAAAAGGAGAAATTGAAGATGGGAAAAACTCACCCCACTCACAATCCCCCAAGCCCCCTTTGTCAAGGGGGTGTCCAAGTCCCCTTGTTAAAGGGGATTTAGGGGATTTCATCGCTTCAATAATTTTTGGCACTAATTTTTCATATTCTTCTTTAGCGTATTGTTTGTTCAGAATGCAATATTGTTTATGTTTAAGCCCACTACAGCCAAAACAATTTTGACAATTAATTAAATAATCCCCATAATAAATATCTGCACATCCACTAATCACTACTTGCACAAAAGCACATTTTAATGTCCCATCTCCAGAACACATTCCTTCATAAGTTAATTCCGCACCTTCTCCGGTATAAATGCAGTCATAAGAATCTTTTAAATTAGGAAATCCCGCAAAAATATGTTTACAATCTTCATTATTTTTATGAACTAAATAACAGTTTTCACAATTTTTTGAATGAGAAATATATTCTCCACTACAATTTTCAGCAAAAATATTATGATTGGCTTTTTTTGGATATTTAATACTTTCTTTCTGCCATATTTTGAAAGCATCAAATATTCCATTATAAGTATTTAATTTATATTCTTGAATCTTTTCTAAATATTCTTCTTTTGTGTATTGCTTATTTAAAATACAATATTCTTTGTGTTGTAAATTAAAACACAGCAAACAGTGACTGCAACCAATACAATCTTCTAAAAAATAAGATTCTTGGGAGTTTTTGGAATGTATAGAAAAATAAAGTTTATAACAATTTTCGCAATGTATAGTTTGGTAGCAAAGTTCACAATTTAATAAATTCAAGCAATCAAAACAATCTTTTGATTCTTCTACATTATAACAATAGGCACTATCTTCAAGTTTATTACCAGCGGAACAAAGATAACAATTTTTATTCCAGGCAGTGAAATTTGTATAAAGTGAGTTTTCACTATTTAATTGAGCAACATTTGGATGGGGTACATTATAAATAAGTTCTGAAAGTTGTTCAAAAAAAGATTTATTAAAATCATATTCTTGAGCATATTCACTTGTATCCCACTTATCACCCCACCAAATTTCATGATCATAAACCTTTAAATTACCTGGTTTATACATTGAAATCATTTCCTTCCCTGAAAAATCACATTTTCTTTTATAAAAATTACGATCATTCCTCCACGACATTCTTCTTTGTAGTCTACAATCAGGACATAAACTCGGTGCTGGTATTAAATATTTTTCCCCTCCAAAAACTGGTGATATTTTTTCATAAAATTTCAAATCATCATCAGTGATTTCGAAATTTTGTTGGCAGTTTTTACAGACTTTGATCATAAATTACAATTACTGAATGGTGAGAGTTTCCATCGCATCAGTAACTTGATCGGCAGGCTGGACTTCCTGCTCAAGATTTGGAAAGGAATCCCCTTCACTTTCAATTTTTAATTTAATAGTCGCTTCACTGCTGTAATAAAGTTTGTCAGTGATTTTTACTTTTAATTCAATTTCTTCCCCTGGTTTATAAGAGCGATTAATAAATAGATCTGTCGTGAATGGTTTATCAGTCAACGTCTCTCTAAGCATGGAATCCAAATAAAATTCTACTTTTTGTACACCGAAGGAAGCATTAACTTCCACGCTGACTGGTAGTTTTTCCCCTAACTGAACAGTAGAATAAGCTTGAGGAAAAGTAATATACAAAGTTGGTGCATGTTGGAAAGTATACTCATTATGCAATGGACATTCTTTCCCTTCACTGGCGTCCTCTTGGATTGAAGCCCAATTTTGCACGCCAACTATCCAACGGGGATATTGAAAAAATAATTCATAATATTTTCTAACGACTCGTTCTTCAATCAGTTCTGGAGGGCAAAACTCATTAGCAATAGCGTTGCTAAATTTATCATATTTAACTTTTTTGAAAATACTTGGATCTTCTGTCTGATTAGGAACAGCAAAACTGGCAAATTTTTCAATTTTTAGCATGGCAGGCGGAGTATTCTCGCTTGGCAATAAACCGCTAGCTATACTAATTTGTAATTCCGTAATACCAACAGGACGAAAAAAACTTTCAACTGGAGCATCTCTCAAAGCTTCTGTCATGTATTTTTTCCAAATTGGAGCAGAAGTATTATAGCCATCAGCTAAACCTTTACCGGCTGAGCCATCAGCATTTCCGGTCCAAACTCCAGTTAGAAGGCTTGGGGTATATCCGATAGCCAGTAAATCTTTAGGAAGAATAATATCTTCATTTTTGGAATCAACCTTAGTACTGGTGCCAGTTTTTGTCGCTACCGGCCTGTCACTTAAAATGAGATTAGATCCAAGTTTAACTGAAGAATCGGCAAGAATATCAGTAACAAGATAAGCAACTTGGGGATCAAGGACTTGTTCGCCTTGATCCACTTTTTTCTCTTCTAGGATCTGTCCATCCACATTTTCTATTTTGGAAATTGCGTAGATTTGCTGTTTGACGCCTTGATTAGCCAAAACGCTATAGGCTTGAATAAAACTCATAAATTGAATTCCGGTTGCGCCTAAGGCCAAAGAAGAACCATGTTCTACATTTGGTTCTTGATAAATCATGCCTAATTTTTGCGTAAATGGTAAAATTTCTTTTTGTTCTCCACTTAAAAAATAAGCTTTTAAAGCCGGAATATTTCTTGATTGTCCAAGAGCTTTACGAATTGATAAAGGTCCCATAAAAGTTCCATCGAAGTTTTTTGGATATCGGCCATCACCAAAATCAGTTTTTACATCATAAATAACTGTAGCCGAAGTTAGGCCATGACTTAAAAATCCATTGCCATAAACAAAAGGCTTGAAAGATGAGCCAGGCGGAATATAACTTAAAGTCATATTTACCTTGCCATCAATATCATCATTGTTAAAATCTGCTGACCCCACCATGGCCAAAATTTCGCCAGTCTGAGGATTAACACTTAATAAAGCCGCATCTGAGACTCCATAATTTTTGACATTAAAATCAAAACGATCTTTAATGGCATTTTCGGCAATTTCCTGTAGTTTTGGATCTAAAGTGGTATAAATTTTCAATCCGCCTTGTTGAACTAAATCTTTTCCATATTTATCTTCTAATTGTTGTTTTATCCATAGAACGAAGTGAGGCGCATGCATGTCTTCATATAACTTTTTGAATTCAACTTCACGCAAAACTGTTGTGGCTTGACTTTTTTCAGTTTCATTAATATAGCCTAGTTTTTCCATACGATCTAAAATGATATCAGTTCTGCCGTTAAGATAAATTTTATATTTATTAGAAGAGTCTAGATATACTTCTGTGCCGATTAAGCCATTAACAAATTCATCATCATTAATATCACTATGTTCTTTAATGTTTCTGGATAAAATTTCGTCTTCAGTGAGTAAACGAGCAAGTTTCGGATATTTGTGTTCGCCATAAGGAGAATAATAACTGGGAGCTTTAGGCAGAGAAGCTAAGACTACGCTTTCTGGTAGATTTAAATCTTTGGCATGCTTACCAAAATAAGTTTTAGCAGCCTCTTCTACTCCATAAGCATTATGTCCATACGGAATTCTATTAAAATAAAGCTCCAAAATTTGATTTTTATTAAAAACACGTTCAATTTTTAAAGCCATTAAAATTTCCGCCATTTTGCGCGCATATTTTCTTTCTGAATTTAGAAAAGTATTTTTAATATATTGTTGCGTAATAGTTGAACCACCACGGTTATTCTGAAAAGTAATCTCACTGATAATGGCCTTGAAAATTGCCGGAATATCAATGCCTGGATGTTGATAAAATTGATCATCTTCAATTGCGATCGTCGCATTAATCAAAGACTGAGGTATATCGTTAAAAGGGATGCTAGTTCTTTTTTCTTCACCATGAATGTTATAAAGAACAGTCCCATCTCTAGCGAAAATTTGACTTGATTGCGAGGCAGCGTATTTCTCTAAATCATTGACATTAGGCAATTGAATAGCCACTACGACCACAAAAATTACAAAAACCAGACCGGCAATTAGAAATAATGTTATAAAGGACAGGAACGTATAAATAAAAAATTTTTGATATAAAGGTTTATTTTGATGTTTTTCAATAATCCGCCTTAAATGGCGTAATTTAATAATATCAATCGGATTCATTAATTTAAGGTTAAATCTTTAAAGACTTGCCAATATTACTCTTTTAAGAACCAGGGTGCAAATATCAATCACTGTTGACTGTTAGAGCTGTCAGCTTTAAAAAAGTTTAGCTTGCCAACCATTGTTTACTTCACTACAATCCAATCGTTTTTTGTTGAGAGTTTTGGTAAATTTTATTTTTTAACTTTCTCTTTTATGAATAAAAAGCTTTATTTGTTGCTAGTTTTAACGCTAACAGGTCTTATGATAGTAATAGCTAGTTCATGCACAAAATCTGCTGATCAAACCAAAGAAGTTTCTGGTCGTCCCACCATGTCTGACGAGAAAAAACAAGAAATTGAAAGCAATGTGCAAGCTGTTGATGCCGCCTATGACCTTAATCAAATTACCGCTTATTATAATGTAAAAAATAGAGATACAGCCTTACAGATAGCGTTTTTTGCCGCCGGAGAAACTGATGCGTTGACTGATATTGTTTATGGCATTTGGGTTAACAACGGACAGGGGGGTATAATTGAAGGGAAAGTTACTAAAGACGGACAATTAACTGGTACTTGGAAAACTGCTGATGGCAGTTATGGCAAAACTGTTTTGGTTTTTAATAAAAGCGAAGCAGGGATGATATTCAAAGGTACTTGGGGACAGGGAGTTTCGATGACTAACTTGGGCCTATTGGATGGACAAGAAGATGATAAATCAATTTTAACTAAAACCAAAATTGCTGAACTTAAGACTCAATATCAAACAATTAATAGCGAAGCCGAAAGTAATGAACCAAAGGCAGATGACAACAACTAATTTATAGATATTTTTTTGAATTTTATAAAAGGGCGAAGAAATTGCTTCGCCCTTTTATACACATGAAATTCAGTTGATCGTGACTAATTATCTTTTTTATCTTCATTATCTTCTTTCTTTTCATCCACTACTTCCGCATCAACAACGTTTTCTTTCTCTTTTTTATCTTCATCTTTATTCATATCTTTCACGGTAACGCCATCGTCTGACTTAGTACCGGCAGCTTTATAGATTTCCGAACCGATTTTTTGTAATTCTAAAGAAAGTTCATCACTAACTTTTTTAATATCCTCAGTTTTGCTGTCTTTATTTTCTAGGATTTTTTTGAGTTCATCAACTTTAATTTGTACGCTTTTTTTAGTTGATTCCTGAATTTTCTCGTTATTTTCTCTTAAAGTCTTTTCAGATTGAAACACTAAACTATCTGCTATATTTCGAGCTTCAGCTGATTTTTTCTTGGTTTTGTCTTCTTCGGCTTTTTCTGTGGCTTCTTTTTTCATCTTTTCAATTTCTTCCTCGCTTAAACCGCTAGATCCCTGAATGGTAATCTTTTGTTCTTTACCCGTGCCTTTATCTTTGGCGGTTACATGCAAAATACCATTAGCATCGATATCAAAAGTAACTTCTACTTGAGGCACTCCTCTTGGAGCAGGTGGAATTCCATCCAAAATAAAACGCCCAAGAGATTTATTGTCACTGGCCATTTCTCTTTCTCCCTGAACCACATGTACTTCAACTGAAGTTTGATTGTCAGCAGCCGTAGAGAAAATTTGAGATTTAGCAGTCGGAATCGTGGTATTTCTTTCAATTAATTTAGTAGCAATACCTCCTAGAGTTTCAATACCCAAACTTAAAGGTGTAACATCAAGTAGTAATATGTCTTTCACGTCACCTTGTAAAATACCACCTTGGATAGCCGCACCAACTGCCACTACCTCGTCAGGATTTACTCCGCGATGAGGTTCTTTGCCAAAAATTTCTTTTACTTGTCTTTGAATGGCAGGGACTCTAGTTGAACCTCCTACCAAAATTACTTCATCAAGGTCGCTTTCGAAAATTTTGGCATCTTTTAAAGCTTTCCGACAAGGATCTTCAGCTTTTTCAATTAAAGGCATAATTAATTCTTCAAGTTTTGCCCTGTTTAAATTTATATTTAAGTGTTTTGGACCGGAACTATCAGCAGTGATAAAGGGAAGGTTAATATTGCTCTCTTGAAGGGTAGAAAGTTCGCATTTAGCTTTTTCTGCTGCTTCCCTAAGCCTTTGTAAGGCCATTGTATCTTTGGATAAATCAATACCTTGGTCTTTTTTAAATTCAACGATTAACCATTCAATAATTTTTTCATCAAAATCGTCCCCACCAAGTTGAGTGTTACCATTAGTCGATAAAACCTCAATTGTTCCTTCGTCGCCAATTTCCAAAATAGATATATCAAAAGTACCACCACCAAAATCGTAAACCGCAATTTTTTTATCTTTGCCTTTTTTATCCATACCGTAAGCCAAGGCTGCAGCAGTTGGTTCATTAATAATTCTTTTTACTTCAAGACCAGCAATGCGACCGGCATCTTTAGTCGCTTGTCTTTGCGAATCATTAAAATAAGCAGGGACAGTGATGACTGCTTCTGTTACTTTTTCGCCAAGATAACTTTCCGCATCAGTTTTTAATTTTTGTAAAACCATGGCAGAAATTTCTGCTGGCTGCCTTTTCTTGCCATCTAGGACAATTTCAGCCTCTTCCTTATCGCCTTTGACAACTTCAAACGGCATTTTGCCAACTAAACCTTCCGTCTTCACTTCTTCAAAAGTTCTACCAATAAATCTTTTGGCTGAAAAAATAGTATTTTTGGCGTTGGTTACCGCCTGGCGTTTAGCGGGTGTTCCTACCGAAGTTTCATTGTTTTTAATAGCAACCACTGAAGGAGTGGTCCTGCCACCTTCAGAATTTGGTATAACCACAGCTTCACCGCCTTTCATTACAGAAACGCACGAATTAGTAGTGCCAAGATCAATTCCGATTATAGACATAAAGAAAAATTTAAAATTTTAAATTCTTATTAGCACTCCTTATTATAGAGTGCTAATTTTGTGCAGTCAAGTATTTTTAATAATTATTTTACATCAGTTGGTTCTTTATTATTGTTTACAGATTCTCCATTCCCAACGACAACTTTGGCGTATCTGATAACACGTCCATTTAAAGAATATCCTTCTTCAACTTCTTGTAAAATAAAATCTTTTTCGCCAGGCATTTGCATTAAAGCTTCATGTAAATTGGCATCAAATTTTTGACCAATTGTTTTGATTTTCTCAAGTCCAAGTTTCATCAGGGTATCTAACATTTGATTTCCGATATGGATCACCCCTTGCGCCCATTCATTTGATTGAAGATTTTCAGGTAAATGAGAAACAGCTCTCTTCATATTATCTATAAAAGGTAAAATTTCTAAAAGTAGCTTGGCATTAGCATATTTAACATATTCCATCTTTTCATCATCAGTTCTTTTTTTGAGATTCTGATAATCAGCAGTGGCACGTATGGCAATACTTTTCATTTCTTCAAGTTCTTTTTGAAGTTTTGCAATTAATTCATCTTTTGGATCCTGCATGCCTTGAGCTGGAGGCTGGTCTTGATTTTGTACTGATTGTTCTTCATTTGCTTGAGCTTTAAGCAAATCTTCTTTCTTGGCATTTTCTGCGTCCAGCATAGCCTTGATTTTATTTTCCAAATCTTGATTTTGATTATTTGATTGTGATTGATCTCCTTGTTGAGAACCTTGATTTTGTGAATTTGTTTGATCGGACATAATAGAAAAAAAAGGTAAAAATTGAAAGTTGCCAGAAGAAATTATTTATTTTTTATGTTTTTTTGTCAAAGGTAAAAAAACACATAAAAAGCAAAAAAATTTAAATTGGTAAAAGAAGCTCAAGATTATCAAATCATCTTCTTCACTTCTTTCAAAACCGCACCATTGAAAGGATAGTTCATTCTTGTTGGGCCTAAGATGCCGATTTTGCCGTTAAAGCCTTCATAATTATAGGTAGTTGCAATAACACTGCATGATTCAATTTCTTGAATCAAATTTTCTTTGCCAATAAATACACTAATTTTTTCATTTATTCCTAATTCATTTAAAATGCTTATAAACTTATCATTTTCTTCCAAAATTTCAATTATCTGGCTTGCCTGTAATGGTTCATGAATAAATTCCGGCTGTTTCAAAATATTTGAAATACCTAAATAAAAGGCACGATTTTTACCAGGTATTGTTGCAAAGCTAATGCAAGAAGTTGCTTCCGCCAGAATTGACACGCAATTATATATTTTTTCCTGAGCTTTTTCGAGGAAATAACGTGTTTTTAATTTTTCTATATAATTTTTTGCACGTTTTTCAATATCTTCAAATTCATCAAAGTTTTCAATAAATATTCTATATCCAAATTCAGTTGGTATTCTACCTGCAGAAGTATGCGGCTGATAAATTAGGCCTTCTTTTTCAAGTATAGACATATCATTTCTGATTGTTGCAGGTGATACTTTGAGAAAGTAGTTTACAACAATATGTTGAGAACCAACTGGTTCGGCGGTTCTAATGAATTGATCTATTATGGCTTTGAGGACTTGTTTTTTGCGAGGATCTAACATGAGAAAAATAGAAAAAAGAAAAAAGTGTGAAAGTAAAAGTGAAAAATAATATTAAATTAATATTTACATCATATATTATTTTTTTTAAACAGGAAATTTTATTGTGAAAATTTGTGAATAAAATTATTGCACAATAAATTGAAAAAAATTCAAATAAATTTTTAAATGTAAGCACTTTTAAAATTATCCGCTTGGCTACTAATTTAGATGAACATAAAAAGTATTCTTAAGGCTTCTTTTATGAAATTTTAGAAAAAATGGAATTGACTATAATAGAAGATAAAGATAACTTTTATACAGAAATTGATCAAAAAAGTTATACACACTTTGCACACAAGTTTTGAACAAAAAAATACATGTCCCAGTAATGCTGAAAGAAAGCATTGAATATCTAATTACAGACAAGCAAGGAATTTATGTTGATGGGACGTTAGGACTTGGCGGGCATAGTGAAAAAATTCTAGAAATGCTGGAAGGGAAAGGGAAATTAATTGGAATTGATCAAGATGAGGAAAATTTAAATTTTGCAAAAGATAGATTAAAAAAATTCGGAAAAAAATTTATTCCCATACATGATAATTTCTCAAACTTAAAAGCCCTTTTACAAAAAATAAAAATTAAAAAAGTTAATGGGGTTTTACTGGATTTAGGAATTTCCTCCCCACATGTTGATACTGCTGACAGAGGATTTTCATTTCTAAGAGAAGGCCCCCTTGATATGAGATTTGACACTTCAAAAAACTTTACTGCTGCAGATTTATTGAATAGATATTCACAGAAAGAAATATTTGAAATTTTGAAAAATTATGGAGAAGAACCAAAAGCCTGGAAAATTGCGACTAAAATTTTTGAAACAAGAAGAAAGAAATCTTTTAAAAGCACAAATGATTTACTGGAAGCAATAGTGGCCGTTTATGGAAAAGAAAAAATTTTGGGAAAAAGCGTTGCTACTAAAACTTTTCAAGCCTTAAGAATTGCCGTTAATGATGAATTAGAAGTATTAAAACAAGTTTTGGATGGCTTGCCTAATTTAATTTCAGAAAAAGGGAGGCTTGTATGTATTAGTTACCATTCATTGGAAGATAGAATTGTAAAACATAAATTGAGAGATATGAGTAAAGATGTCTATGAAAAATTCCCACCGTTTCAGATTTTGAAGGAAGCAGCGTTTAAGGTTTTAACACCTCATCCAATTCTTCCTTCAGAGGCTGAAATTCAAAGAAATCCACGAAGCCGAAGCGCAAAGATGAGAGCGGGGGAGAAATTATAAATTTTGAATTTTGAATTCTTAATGAATTTAAAATTTAGAATTTAAAATTTTATTTCTTGGCTCACCTTATTTTAACACGGGGACGTTCTTACCGTCATGGAAAATTCATGCCAGGACTTGATTTGCGTTTGCAAATTGGAAAAATCACCATGTCTCTTATGGTAATTTTGATATTAGTAGCAGTTAGTTTTTCTTATTTAAGCATTTCCAATAAACAAGTTACACAGGGATATAAGATTAATGAACTTAAAATTCAAAAAAACAAATTAATGCTAGAGGGAGATAAAATTGTGACACAAGTTGATGAAGCCACGGCTATTGTTAATATTGAGAAACAAGCCATAGCGCAAGGCATGCGTCAACCATCGTATCTTACTTATCTTGATTCGGATAAATCGGTAGCGAAAAAATAAATCTGGATTTGACTAGTTTCATGAAAACGCTTATTCTTTAACTAGATTAGTAATAGTTTTTAAGCGATTTTTATGAAGCAAAAAACTAAGACAAAACCGGCTGATTTGATTTTTGAACATTTAACGAAAAATGTTTTTGATCAAAAGAATGATAGTCCGTATTTAAAGGATACAATGAAAGGTTTGAACTTAACTTTAATATCCAAAATTTCTGATGATAAAAATGAGCCGTTGTGGATGAGAGAGTTACGTAAACAATCTTTGCGTATTTTTCATGAAAAAACAATGCCTAACTTTGGACCTGATTTATCTGGTTTAGATTTCGCAAGTATTACTTATTATGTCCGTCCAGGCACTACTCAGACCAATGATTGGGAAAAAGTTCCTGAAGATATTAAGCAGACTTTTGAAAGATTGGGAATTCCAGAGGCAGAGCGTAAAATGCTGGCTGGCGCTGGCGCTCAATATGAGTCTGAAATGGTCTATCATCATTTAAAAAAACAGTGGTCAGAACAGGGGGTAATCTTTGAAGATATGGATGTAGCACTTAAAAAATATCCTGATTTAGTACAAAAATATTTTATGAAGTGCGTCCCCATCACTGATCACAAATTTGCCGCCCTACATGGAGCGGTTTGGAGCAGTGGAACATTTCTGTATGTGCCAAAAGGCGTGAAACTAACTCAGCCAGTACAAGCATATTTTAGAATGAATGCTCCCAGTATGGGACAATTTGAGCATACCTTGATTATTGTGGAAGAAGAAGCGGAAGTCCATTATATCGAAGGATGCAGTGCTCCTAAATATGGTAAAAGATCCATCCACGCTGGTTGTGTGGAAATTTTTGTCGGACAAAATGCCAAAGTTCGCTATTCCAGCGTGGAGAACTGGAGCAAAGATACTTATAATTTGAACACCAAAAGAGCCATAGTGGAAAAAAACGGACATATTGAATGGGTTGGTGGCAATATGGGTAGTGCTATTACTATGCTTTATCCCTGCAGTATTTTGAAGGGTGATTTTAGTTCCTCTGAACATTTGGGTGTAGCCTTTGCTAATCAAGGACAGGAACAAGATACCGGAGCGAAAGTAATTCATTTGGGCCGTAACACTAAGAGCAAAATTATCATGAAGAGCTTGAGTAAAAAAGGTGGAAAATCTATTTATCGCGGTTTAGTAAAAATTTCTAAAAACGCTGAAAATGCCGTGAGCAGTGTTAATTGTGATGCCTTGATTTTGGATGAAAATTCATTTTCTGACACGATTCCTGATATTATTGTTAATAATGAAAATGTATCAATTGCTCATGAAGCACGGGTTGGTAAAATCAATGAAGATGATTTGTTTTATTTACAAGCCCGAGGTTTAACGGAAGATCAGGCAATGGGAATTCTGGTTAATGGTTTTATTTCAGATATTACGAGAGAATTGCCCCTGGAATACGCCGTGGAAATGAATACTTTAATTGGATTGGAGATGGAAGGAGCGGTAGGGTGAGAACCGAAACTAGGTAATTATACCCATATAAACTACCTCTATAATGCTTTTCGCATTAATGCCAAACAAATCCATTTTTGCATCCTCAATAAATTTTTGTAATTTTTCCTCCAAAATATTTTTTTTTCCTAAAAACTGTCCTATTAAAAATTTTTCTATCCACACAATCTTTTCTTCCGGATAAATAAAAAAATCACCGGTAATTTTAATATTAGAAATCTGATGATCATTAATTTCCAAAAACATCTTAATTAGCTTGCCGTTCGGGACCTTATAAATAATTTCCATAATTTATATCTAAAACAATTCAATTATACCTTAAATCCAAATTTTTAGAACAAAAGGTATTGATTAATAGCATTTTTTAAAATAGATTTGGAGCAAAACCCCAATTTATTTCATTTAACTTCTCACAATATGCCAGTAGATCTATTCGAAAATACCCTGCAACAACTTAGAAGTGCTTTTCAAATCATGAAGCTAGATGACAATTACGCCAAAATTCTGGAATCGCCAGCTCGCATCTTAAAATTCCACCTGCCAATCAGGATGGACAATGGCAAAATCAACATTTTTGAAGCTTACAGGATTCAACATAATAACGCCTGCGGTCCATACAAGGGCGGCGTTAGATTAGCTCCACAAGTAGATGAAAGCGAAGTCAGAGCCCTGGCCACCTGGATGTCTCTGAAATGTAGCATCGCTCAAATCCCTCTCGGTGGAGCTAAAGGCGGCATCAAAGTTGATGCTTCTAAACTATCCCAAGGAGAGAAAGAAAAGTTATTAAGAAGCTATACTAGAGCTATCGCTCCTTTCATTGGACCGGATATTGATGCTCCAGGCCCAGACATGAACACTAATCCGCAAACCATGGCCTGGATGGCTGATGAATTAATAAAATTCCATCATGGCGACCATCGGTGGAAAGCAGCCATTACCGGCAAACCATTGGAATTTGGAGGATCTTTGGGAAGACTAGATGCCACTTCACGAGGAGGCATGTATATTATTGAAGAAGTTATTAGAACTTTCTCTCTAAATAAAGAGCCAAATTTTGTGATTCAGGGTTTTGGCAATGTTGGTATGTATTTGGCAAAAATTTTATTTGAAAATGATCATAAAGTGATCGGCATTTCTGATGTGCATGGTGGTATCTATTGCAAAAATGGCTTAGATATTAACGCTCTAATCCGACATTATGAAAAAGAAAAAACTTTAAAGAATTTCAAAAATACGGAAAGTCTAAGCAATGAACAATTATTAGAACTACCATGTGACATTTTGATCCCAGCAGCAATTGAGAATGTTATTACCAAAAAAAATGCTGACAAAATCAAAGCTAAGATTATTATAGAGCTTGCTAATGGCCCAACCACTCCTGAAGCTGATAAAATCTTAGAAACAAAAAAAATCATTCTTATTCCCGATATTTTGTCCAATGCTGGAGGTGTGACTGTGAGTTATTTTGAAATGGTACAAAATTTATCAAATTTTTTCTGGAGCGAATTTGAAATCAAGTCAAAATTAAAACCGATCATGAAGAAAGCTTGGAACAGCACCATTCTTACCGCCAACAAATATAAATGCAATTATCGAATGGCGGCATTTATTAGCAGCATCCAAAGAATTGTTGACGCCATAAAATTTAAAGGGGAAAACTATTGATTGAATTAAAAAAATTTGCTAGAATTAAAAGATATAAAAAAACAAAAATAAAAATGTTAAACAGCCTCTTAATCAAAGAAGCGGATAAGCTAAAAATGGAAGGTAAACACCTAGAAGCAGTTAAATTATGCGAAAAAATTATTATAAATGACTTAGACAATACCGAAGCATACGAAGAATTGGGAGATAATTATTTATCGCTCAAAGAATATGAAAAGGCGGAAAAAGCCTTAAAATATGGCCTTAAACTGAAAACTGACAGCCCTAATGGCTATTATTTGCTTGGCTTTCTTTATTCATGTTTGGGAGAATGGCATCTTTCTATTGAAAATCTAGAAAAAGCTGACAGTCTAGAACACAACCATCCGGAAATTTTACGATGCTTAGGCTGGGCTTACTTTCATTGCGGCAACCGTAAACGTGGATTAATTGTAATGGAAAGAGCTTTAAATCTTAATCAAAATGACTGTCTGGTCTTATGTGATTTAGCCATTTGCTATCTGCACGAAAAAAACTTTGACCGCACTATCCAATTATTAAACGAAGCAATTGCCATTGAACCTGATAACAAAAAGGTTCAACAATGTCTCAAAACCGCTTTGTTTTTTAAAAAAGAGCACCAACAAATACATCAAAAATAACATCATCTTGCTTTTTAAAATCTTTTCAACATATACTTTTTTCTGTCTGGATCTTAAAATTTAAATTTTCTATTTTATGGCTAAAACCAAGGTAATTATCATTGGCGCGGCTGGCCGTGATTTTCATAATTTTAATGTTATCTATCGTAATGACCCAAATACAGAGGTTGTAGCTTTTACGGCTGCTCAAATTCCAGATATTGCCGGAAGAAAGTATCCTGGCAGTTTAGCAGGTAAGTTTTACCCCAAAGGTATTGCCATTGAAGATGAAAAAGACTTAGAAAAATTAATTAAAAAATACAAAGCAGATGAATGTGTTTTTTCTTATAGTGATATATCACATGAAAATCTGATGCATATAGGATCAAGGGTATTAGCAACCGGTTGTAAATTTTCACTTTTAGGCGCAGAAACAACCATGATAAAAAGTAAAAAACCAGTAATCGCGGTTTTGGCCGTAAGAACAGGCTGCGGTAAAAGTCAAACAACCAGAGCCGTAGTCCAAATTTTAAAATCTTTTGGTAAAAAAGTGGTAGCCATCCGTCATCCAATGCCATATGGAGACTTAGAAAAACAAAAGGTCCAAAGATTCGCGAAATTATCAGATTTAACAAAGCACAAATGCACGATTGAAGAAATGGAAGAATACGAGCCTCATATTGCCTCAGGAAATGTGATTTATAGCGGTGTTGATTATGGAGCTATCTTAAAAGAAGCTGAAAAAGAAGCTGATGTTATAGTTTGGGATGGAGGTAATAATGATA
Organism: Candidatus Peregrinibacteria bacterium RIFOXYB2_FULL_33_20; assembly: GCA_001788835.1. Taxonomy (GTDB): domain Bacteria; phylum Patescibacteriota; class Gracilibacteria; order UBA1369; family GWF2-33-10; genus GWF2-33-10. The sequence continues at coordinate 11,083 of MFXK01000034.1, read as the reverse complement.
CTTCGTTTTACAAGCCTGATTTGACTATTGTTGTTGCTGATCCTTTAAGGCCAGGCCATGAAATGAAATACCATCCTGGAGAAACAAATTTCAGGTTAGCTGATGTTATCATTATTAACAAAATTGATTCTGCTCAAAAAACCCATATCAAAATTATTGAAGATAATGCTGAAAAATTTAATCCACAGGCGCAAATTATTAAGGCGAAATCAACCATTACAGTTGACAAAGTAAATTTAATTAAAGGTAAAAGAGTGTTATGTATAGAAGATGGCCCAACCTTAACTCACGGCGAAATGAAAATCGGCGCCGCTACCGTAGCAGCAAAAAGAAATCAAGCCAAAGCTTTGGTTAATCCAAGAAAATTTGCCACTGGTAAAATAAAAGAAACCTTTGAGCATTATCCTGACATTGGTATTTTACTCCCGGCTATGGGCTATGGCCAACAACAAATGAAAGACCTAGAAAAGACTATTAACAAAATTGATTGCGATACTGTATTAATAGGTACTCCTATTGATTTGGCACGCTTTATTCAAATCAAAAAACCACATACCAGAGTTAAATATGATCTATCGGCTGAAGCTAACAGTGAACTAAAAAAAGTTATTAAAAAACTTTTAGCCTAAATAATTAAAAGCGCTATAAGCTGCTTTCACCCCCTCCGCCACGCCAACGATGCCTTGATCCCACTTGGCTTCCTGATCCCAAGCCGTGATATCACCGGCGGCAAATATGCCTTTGACATTAGTGCGAGATAAAATATCAATCAAAACTCGTCCTTCTTTATCGGTTTTTAATCCCAAAGATTGAAAAGCGTCCGTTCTGGCGACTCTGCCAACTTCCACGAACACTCCTTCCACTTCAATCATGGAGCCGTTTTTTAATTTAACACCTTTTACTCCCTGTTCATCGCCAAAAATTTCCTCAATTTCACTAAACGGCTTAACTTCTATATTAACGGTGGCTAACATCCGTTCTCTATTAATCGGCTCGGGATGAACGTCTTCTTTTCTACACAAAATATAGACATGCTTGACGTGTTGAGCCAGAAACAAAGATTCTTTGACCGCGCTATCACCTGCCCCCACAATACACACTATTTTATTTTTAAAAAAAGCGCCATCGCAAGTAGCACAATATGAAACTCCTTTATTAGCAAATTCTTTTTCTCCAGGGACATTTAAATATTTATGACCAGTACCAGTAGCTATAATAATTGTTCTGCTTTGCCAAATTTCTTTTTTCCCATAAATTTTAAAGAAGTCACCTTCTTTTTGAACATCATGTATAGTGCTCATATTAAGCTCCGCTCCAAAAGCTGTCGCATGCTCTAATAATTTTTGTCCCAATTCCAAACCGGAAATTTTTTTAAAACCCGGGTAATTCTCTACCAAATGAGTCGAAGTAATAGTGCCTCCTGGTAAATCACCAAAAATAATAGTGCTAAGTCCAAATCTGGAGGCATAAACAGCGGCGCCGCACCCCGCCATGCCACTGCCAATAATAGCGATATCATAAATTTTACCGTTAATTTTGAGTTCTAAATCATTCATAAATAAAAAATTATATATTCTCTAAACTTTAGATAGCAAATAAAATGTCATAATTCAAGTCCACCTCACTCTCTATTCGCTAAATTTTTCAACATATCTTTCCTATTGCGTCCCAAATAATTGACGCGCATTTTTCCCACCATAGCAATGATTTCATCCAAAATATCATCACTGGGAGCTTCAAGTCCCATTTCTTTAAGTAAAGTTTCGGCCATTCGCTCATTTTCCTCTAGTTCCCTATCGCCATAAACAAGATTATAAGCCTCTCTGTCTTTGGTAAAATCCTTATCATTACCATTATCATCCGTAAACCTAAAACCGCAAGCCCAGCCTCTGTTGTCTAACCTGGATTGGGTGTCGGGGATAATTTGATTAGCCTGCATAGTGGCTAATCGGCGCCGATCATTTGGGTCTCGCAGTAGACTTTCCTGATGCTCATTCAAGATTTTGACAGAGAATGTCCTAAATTTAGAAGGATTATTCATATGAGCCTTAATCACTCGTTTTTTCTCCTCAACAGTTTCACAGCTATCTAAAGTTTTTTTTAAAACATTATCGCCAATATCAGAAAATTCCGCCGCTTCTTTGCTGATATTATCCTCAGCGTTAGCATTTTGATGGAACTGCTGACTCCTCTTGACCATCGAAACAGCATTACCCAGCAAAAAAGAAATTTGTCCCTGCTCTGACGCAAAAAAACTTTGTAATTTTTCGTGAACCCGCTCTTCTAAGCCTTTTGGTAATTCTTCTTTCGCATTTTTCTTTTTTCTTTTTTCTCCCGATCGTTGTCGAGGACAGGCTTTTTTCTCAGTCGTTTCTGATAAGATTAAATCAATTTTTCCCCTCATGCTCTCAAAATCAGGCAAAGCTTTAAATTCCAACCTCAATTTTTGTTTCTCCTGCTCATTTGGCGCAATTTTTTGGACTAAAGCTTCATATTTTTTTAACAAATCCTGATATTCTTGCTCAGTTTCCGACAAAATTAAATTCCGATCTCTCGTTTTATAAAATTGAAGGTATTTTTTATTAAAGGCTTGATGCAAAGCTGGATTTTCACTCCTAATTTTATCAATTTTGGCAAACCATTTCTTATCCTCCGCGGAAAATTTCCCTCGATTTTTCAGTAATTGTTGATACATATCCACTTTGACTTCCAAATCAGCTTCTTCGAAATTTTTGATCCAATCATCCTGGGTTTGTTTATCATAAAAAATACTTGGAATTAACTGTCGATATTTTGATCGTAATTCACTTTCATAAAGTTTTTTCGCTTGTTCAAATTTACTTTCATTAACAGCTAAATCCCATTCATGGTCTTCCTGTAAACTTTCAAAAATTCCCATTAGTCTCCCCTTATCAATTTTTCCCCATCTGGCTCTGATTTTCTTATGCCAGGCCTGATAAGCTGGTGATTTTTCCTGAAGCGCTAAAATTTTATCCTTAGCCTTAATCAAAGCTTGCTGTCTAGCGTCAAAATCAGCGTTAGGACCTTCTAATTCCCTTTTGAATTTAAACATCAACGCTTCATATTTATTTTTCCCTTTAACAGTGGTTGTATCAATTGAAGCCTGCAAAATAATTTGATACTTGGCGCTTAAATTTTTCTCAACCTCTTCGCATAATATTTGTTGTTTATCTTTATCACGTTCTTTTCTGCCTCTAGCCTGATATTTATTGGTAATATCTTTATCAAAAGAATCCCAGTCCAAAACTTTACTTAATCGTTTCTTCTCTTCAGGAATAAATTCTTTTTCTAATTTTTCTCGATACTGACTGGCTTGCTTTAAATTATTTGGATCAAGAATAAACTTAATCCCCTCCCGAATATCATTTTCGTCAAATAATTCCTTGGCATCTTCCAAAGTTTTAGCATATTTAATAGCTTCCTGGATCTGTTCCTCTAAAGCTAAAAACTGCTGAGCGTCTTTCACTGAACTCACCATTGGTTCTAATTTTTTTCGGCTTTCTTCAGGAATAATCTGTAAACTTTGAATTCTTTTTTGCAAATCACTTTTCATAAACTTTAAACTCTCTCCAAATTGCTCATCTTGCGGGTCAATCAGTCCAGGCAAAAGTTCATCTAATTCCGCTGACCTTTCATTTAATTTGGGCATCTTTCCCAAAACAGCCGCCGATCGACTACCAGTCTGGAAATAAACCATTTTTCGTTCAAAGCCAAAAATCATCTTTTAATTATAAAACTAAAGTATTATACTTTTTACCATAACCGACGACGAAAATCAAAAACAAAAGCAAAATTCAATCAAATAATTTAAAAATAAAAATTTAGAATTTAAAATCCCCTACTTGGCAACTTTTTCTTAAAAATTGGTGTTGCTTAGATAAAAAGTAAAGCGTATATCTTGTATACACTAACGAGTCACACTACAACATCTAGTGTTTTTATTTTTTAATGCCTTCTAATTATGGACAGCTCTGTTATTGCTGTAAAAAACAGCAAAGTTAAAGCAAACATTACCAATAAAAAAATCTCTCATGTTGACAAGGGTGAATTTAAAGAAAAACAGGCGACAGGCTTAAAAATCAACAGGCTGTTTACAAAATCCAATTTTAACCCACTTGACGCTATTGAATACGAAAAAAGAAAATCTTGCATTACCGAACCTGACGGCACGGTGGTGTTTGAATTTGACCAGGTAGAAGTGCCAAAAGATTGGTCGCAACTTGCTACCGACATCATTGCTTCCAAATATTTCCGTAAAGCCGGCGTACCAGGAACTGGACATGAAGTAAGCGCCAAACAGGTCGTTCACCGTATTGCCAATACTATCCGCGCTGAAGGAGAAAAAGCTGGCTACTTCGGAAGTAAAGAAGATGCTGATGCTTTTGAAGCTGAATTAGGTTACATGATGATCACGCAAAGAGGGGCTTTTAATTCTCCAGTATGGTTTAATGTTGGGTTGTTTCATCAATATGGCATTACCAATGGTGGCGGTAATTTCTATTTTGATGAAAACACTCAAACTATCCAAGAAACCAAAAATTCTTATGAACACCCACAATGTTCAGCTTGTTTTATCCAGTCTGTAGAGGATGATTTAATGAAAATGTTTGACGTACTCAAAACTGAAGCCAGACTTTTTAAATATGGCTCAGGAACTGGAACAAATTTTTCAAAAATCAGGGGTCGGCAAGAAAAACTATCAGGCGGAGGTACTTCTTCCGGTTTAATGTCTTTCTTGGAAGTGTTTGACCGAGCGGCTGGAGCTACCAAATCAGGCGGCACCACCAGAAGAGCGGCCAAAATGGTTTGTTTGGATATTGATCATCCGGAAATTATTGATTTTATTAATTGGAAGGTAAAAGAAGAAAAAAAAGTACAAGCATTGATTGTGTCAGGATATGCTTCTGATTTTAACGGCGAAGCTTACAAAACCGTCAGCGGCCAAAATTCCAATAATTCTGTCAGGGTATCAGATGAATTTATGACCGCAGTTATCGAAGACAAAGTTTGGCACACAACTTTACGAACTTCTGGAAAAATCTGTGACACTTACCAAGGCCGTGATCTTATGAATCAAATTTCTTATGCAGCCTGGGCTTGCGCTGATCCTGGCTTACAATACGACAGCACCATCAACAACTGGCATACTTGTCCAAATACAGACCGAATCTATGCTTCAAATCCATGTAGCGAATACATGTTTCTCAATAATACCGCTTGCAATTTATCATCATGTAACTTGATGAAATTTATTGATAACGAAGGAAATTTTTTAATTGAAGAATATCGACATGCCTGCCGTATTTTCACCATTGCCAAAGAAATTATTGTCGGTTTTGCTTCCTATCCAACAGCAGAAATCGCCAAAAATAGCATTGATTACCGCACTTTGGGACTTGGTTATGCTAATCTTGGCACCCTGCTAATGGTCAATGGCATTCCATATGACAGCGATCAAGGACGGGCAATTGCGGCTACAATTACTTCCATTATGTGCGGCGAAGCCTATGCAACTTCCGCCGAAATAGCTGGTATTAAAGGCCCTTTCCCAGGCTATGCCAACAACGCTCTACCAATGATGAAAGTCATAGAAAAACATCGTTATCATGCTCACAAAATTGACAGCGCTAAATGTCCGCAATCTTTGCTTTATGCTGCACAAGAAGTTTGGGATAGAGCGATAGAGTTGGGAACAAAATACGGTTTTAGAAATGCTCAAGTAACTGTCCTAGCTCCTACAGGAACAATCGGGCTTTTAATGGACTGCGATACGACCGGTGTAGAGCCTGATTTTGCTTTAGTTAAATGGAAAAAACTAGCTGGCGGCGGCTATTTCAAAATTATTAATAAATCTGTTACCAAGGCGCTTAGCAAACTCCAATACAATGAATCACAAATTAAAGACATTATTACTTATATGCTTGGTCATGAAACTTTGGAAGGCGCGCCATATATGGATTTGGAACGTCTAAAAAAACTTGGCTATAGCACTGAAGAAATCGAAGAAGCTTTTCAACATGTGGCTCAAAACAAAGTCTGGAATGACTGGACTCCTCATATTAATTCCAAAGAATTGATCGGCAGAGGTTTAAACAAAGAACAAACTCAAGAAATTGCTAAATATGTCGAAGGGGCTCAAACCATTGAAGGCTCTCCTCATATCAACAATAACCATATTCCCGTATTTGACTGCGCCAATAAATGTGGCTCTGGCGTGAAATTTATCGCTCCCATGGGACATGTACGGATGATGGCCGCTGTTCAACCTTTTATTTCTGGCGCAATTTCCAAAACTGTTAATTTACCTCACTCGGCAACAGTAGAGGAAATCAAAGATATTTATCTGCAAGGCTGGAAACTAGGACTCAAAGCGGTGGCTCTCTATCGAGATGGCTGTAAACTTTCCCAGCCATTAAACGTCAGTGATTCCTCCAAAGATGATACTAACACCTATACCACTGAATCAGTCAAAAGCAAAGACTCCAAAACCGAAATTCTATGGGGCACTGCAAAAAAATTACCACAAAAACGACATGGAATCACTATTTCAGCCAAGGTCGGACCTACCAAAGTTCATTTACGAACTGGCGAATATGAAGACGGAGCTTTAGGCGAAGTGTTTATTGATACCTTCAAGGAAGGGGCTTCATATAGAGGACTGCTTAATTGTTTTGCGGTAGCGGTATCTATTGGTTTACAGCATGGCGTACCTTTAAAAGATTATGTTGACGCTTTCACTTTTACCAGATTCGAACCAAGTGGCATGACCAATCACCCTAATGTGAAAACCTGCACTTCAATCATTGATTATGTCTTCAGGGTAATCGGCATGGAATATCTCAATCGTACTGATTTCGTGCATGTAAAACCAGAAAAAACCGAGGCACAGCTCAAAGAAGAACACAAACTCAAAGAAGCAGTCCAGCAAGCGATGATCACTGAACAAACCGTCACAGCTGAAGCCAGCCACATTCCAAATACTGCTGACACTTTCTTTGCCAACATGATGGGTGATGCTCCGGCCTGCGATCAATGCGGACACATCACAGTACGAAATGGCGCCTGCTACAAATGCACCAACTGCGGCAATTCCATGGGGTGTTCGTAAATACTGTTAAAACCTTTCGCCTACTAAATCCTGAGCCATAGCATTATAAAATCTCCTTTTAGAACTGCTTTCAGCAACCTCCCCTAAACCTTCTTCATTTATAAATTTACCATTTATTTCATGTATTACAAAATTAGCTTTCGCTCGAACAAAAGATGCTGTTCCTTTTAGCTGAGGAATTTTACTGCCCTTCAATACAGATCCGGCAGCATAGGTACCAGGTACTAACTGTGAATCATGGAATGGTGACATAAGCAATATCAATTTACCTCTCCTAGAAGCTTCTTTTAGAATTCTAGCATGAGTATTAGGACAGGTAGCACTACCAAGAAGTTGCCAAATAGATATTCTATTATCCTTCACTATACGTGCTAACTCTTTAGCAGATATGTCAGACAATTCAGTTACAGGGATATCAGCATCTTGACCAATTTCAGTAAAAGGCAAGAATGGTATAGTAGGATCAGCTTTTAAAACAAAATTTGCCAATCTCCATTCTTTTACTAATTTATTTCCTACCATGAGTAAAGGCTTATCATTAAAAGAGCTAAAAGCATCTGAATCTTTATCGCTAATTTTTTTAGCCCAAGCCCCTCTAACCAGTTCATTGCCACACAATACCATTACTTCAGCTACTCCATGTTCTTTGAGAAATTCATGCACCTTGAGACAATTATCCATATGGTAAACTGCATCTGTTTTGGCTTGTCTGGCTGGATCCTGAGACCCAGTGAGAATTACTGGTTTTTTAAGTCCTCTACCAAGTATTAAGGATAAATAATCAGCTGTTATAGTCATCGTATCTGTACCATGAGTAATAATAAAGCCATCAACAAAGTCTTCACAGTCATCTAGTAATTCAACTAAAACTTCCGCTAAAAACCGTCTATGATCATGATTCAAAAGTGATGAATCATAATTAAAAAGTTCAAATAAATTAATTTTAATATTATCCGGACTATAAGGGAGGTTCATGGCTTTGAAGCTTTCTTCTAGGCTGCCTTCTGGCGCCCTACCATGATCTGTTTCTTTGCTTTGAAAAGTTCCACCTGTTCCTATTACCAAAATATTGGTTTTTTTAGGATCATAGTTTGCCTTTAGCCGTTCTTTCAAAGCTTCAAAATTCTCTTTGTTAAAAGATGCTTTTAAGCCTGCATAATCAAGAATTGATGGATCTTTGACTTGTGAAGCAAATTCTTGAATATCAAATGGTTCAGTTTTTATTTCATTCATATTATCAAAATTAAAAATTAGATTTCATGATCAAACACTTATCAAAAAACATCAAATAAAGGGTTTTGAGTGTTTTAAAGATTTGCCTGTATGTTAGCGTTTAAAGTTGTATCTAAAATATGTCGTAGCCTTAATGACAACGATTTGATTTGCTTTTGCCGACATTTAACTGTTGTCAGAAAACCGCCAACAGTCTTTCTTTATTACAAACAGCTTTCATTGTAAAAATCAATTTTTTTTTGTATTCTACAAATAGTGTTTTTACTTTTTATCATTATTATAATGATTATTGAAAATTTTCTTCGCACTCTTGGACTTAATGAAAATGAAATAAATGTTTATCTTTATTTATTAACACATGGTGAATCTATTGCCAGTGTTATTTCCAAACGTCTGGAAATGAAACGAGTAACTGTTTATTCAACCCTTGAATCACTTGAGAAAAAAGAGGTTATAGCAAGTTTTTCAAAAAATAATGTTGCGCATTTTGATGCGGTGGAGCCAGATGACATTGAAGAATTATGCCAACAAAAAGTATTGGAGATGCAACGATTACAAAAAAAAGCTACTGAGCTAAGAAGTGAATTTCATAAAATGAGACAGCGTGGGAAAATGCCAAAATTAGAAATCCGTGGAAAAATTAAATATTATGAAGGATTGGAAGCGGTCACTGATTTAATTCAGGAAACCATAGGAGAAAATCATAAAGAACAACTTTGCTTTGGTTTAAATACTTATCATACTGAACTTGCTGGTGATGACTGGTCTGTTTATACCAAAAAACGTATTAACAAAGGTATGTTTGTTAGAAGTATTCAGCCAGATACTGATGCCGCTATTGATTATAAATCTCGAGACGCAAAAGAACTTCGTAATACCCGCTTGGTACCAAAAGATAAGTTTCCAGGAAATTGTGAAATAAATGTTATTGGCAATATGATTGCGATGTTTACTACAAATCAGCAACGCGATGCCATGGGTATGAAAATGTATAGTCCTGATATGGCACAGGCACTCAAAAGTCTTTTTGATTTAGCATGGGAACGAGCTGAATTTTATGACAAGAAAAAGAAATGAAACTTTATAAAGTTTTGCTTAAATTGACATGAGACATTTAAATCTAAAATATGAAAATCCTAATCATCGGCTCTAGCGGACAACTTGGCAAATGTGCAACTGAAATTTTATCCAAAAAACATGAGATAAAAACAAGCGCCATCGATATTCCATCTGATTTCAAATATGATCTTACCAATGACAATTTAGAAAAAACACTTGGTGAATACAAGCCAGATATTATTTTATTAGCTGCGGCTTATACTCATGTTGATGGCTGTGAACAAAATCCAGAGCTTTCTTATTCAATTAATTATAAAGGGACTGTAAATGTTGCAGATTATTGCAAAAAATTTGATACAAAACTGATATTTTTATCAACAGATTATGTTTTTGATGGCGAAAATGGGCCATACAATGAAGATGACAAAACAAATCCATTAAATGTTTATGGCCAGCATAAATTAGATTCTGAAATTTATATTAAAAACAACTTAAAAAACTATTTAATATTAAGAACAGCTTGGCTTGCAGACACTAAATACGATGACAAAAACTATGTAGCACAGGTTTTGAAAAAATTAAAAAACAATGAAACAGTCAAAGCTGTTGATGATCAATTTGGCAATCCAACTTTAACAAGAAATTTAGTTAAAAATATGGAAACTCTTTTAGAAAAAAATATTTCTGGCCTTTACCATTTATGTGGGACTGCAACTATTGATAGATTTACTTATACTCAAAAAATAGCAAATATTTTTGGTTTTGATAAAAATTTAGTTTTAAAAGCAAAATCCAGCGATTTCCCAAGCACAGCAAAAAGGCCAAGGCATGGAGGATTAAATACTTCAAAAATTCAAAAAAATTCTGGAATAAAACTCTTAAATGTTAAAGAAATGCTTGAAATTATGAAAAAATAATTTATCTTTCATTGCCATTAACTTCATTAATGAATGATTGATAAAAATCATTTTTTACACTTACCTTGTCCAACATCATATATGCCAGTTATTCCTCTTACTGCTCCTCTCATTAATTCAATTACATCAGATTCTTCGCTACTAACAAAAATTATTTTGCTTATAATGTCATCAGATATTCCTGGATATAAAGTTTTTAAGGCTTCTTCTAAATTAATTCCTGTACTTTCGGCTGCAGATTTAAGAGCTATTGAGTTTGTTTGATCCCGCCTTCTAAAGGCAATTTCTATAAATTGTTTGTCAATAGCGGAACCAAACTTTAGAATTTCATCTAACTTTTTTTGAGAAGGTCCTTTAATTATAAGTACACCGTCTAATCTCTCTCTAAGAACTATCGATTCATTATCTATATTTTGTGGTAAATCTTCCATAAAAATAATTTTTAAAGACTAATGACACAAAATAACATTTTCACCTCTCTCTGTCAAATCGATTTAAAACTACCCACTAAACATTTACTGGATCATCTGATTTTTAGTTTGAAGAAGTGATATAGGAGCAAACGGAAAATGGTTTGAAAAAAAATTAATTTATCGTCAGATGTCATTCCAGATTTAGTCTGGAATCTAGTAGAGGACTAACATCGATAGTGTTTTTTGTATTTTATATGGAGGATTAGTTAAAACAAATAATATAAATGTTTAATTTGTTTCTCTTTTTCAATTCCTGATATTGCAGTATCAAA
>MFXK01000033.1 GCA_001788835.1 Candidatus Peregrinibacteria bacterium RIFOXYB2_FULL_33_20 | reverse complement strand
ACAGGGACCAATTTCAGCAATGGAATTGGATTTTACTCTAAGCTCTTATCTGATGCTGAAAGCGCTATTGAAACTTAAGGTTTTTTTGTGTGTAATTATTTTAATAGCTTTATGGCCGCATCTAGCTGTGAATCCATCCCTTCCGGATAACCTTCTTGCGAATATTGCACAATTTGATCAGGCGTAACACCTAAATCCTGAATACTTCTATCATTTGGAGTGAACCAATGAGCCACTGTTATCCTTAAACTCGCCCCATTATCAAAACTGTTATCAAGTTCTTGCACGCTACCTTTGCCAAAAGATTTTACGCCAATTAAAACGGCTCGTCCCCAATCTTGCAAGGCACCAGCTACAATTTCTGAAGCGGAAGCTGATCCTTCATCAATTAAGACTGCCATCGGAATATTATTTAACTTGCCTTTTTCGTTGGTGTACATACTGTAGTTTTTACTGGGGTCCCGATATTTAATTTTTACGGCTTCTTTTTTACCTAAAACAAATTCAGATAAAACATCAATAGCGGCATCAACATAACCGCCACCATCTCCACGCAGATCCAGAATTATTCCTTTGGGAGATTTTAACAACAACTCTTGTACGGCTTTTTGAAATTCAGCATTAGTGGTTTCACCGAATTGATACAAATTAATATGATAAATATCATCGCCTAAATCATTGTATTCAACACTAGGTATACTGATAGTGTCTCTTTTTATAGAAATTACCAAGGGTTCAGTTTCATTCTCTCTTAAGACAGTCAAAACCACAAAGGTGCCTTTTTCCCCTCGTATCTTCATAATTGCTTCCATTAAAGTCATGTCCGCTGTAAACTCATCACCGATTTTATAAATAATATCACCAGCTTTAAGTCCTGCTAGTTCTGCGGGTGATTGTTTAAGAGGTGCAATCACCACTAAGCCTCCTTTATTTATAGAAAGTTCCGCGCCAATGCCTTCAAATGATCCATCCAAACTTGACTTAAAAGCTTCATTTTCTTGAGGATCCATATAAACTGTGTATGGGTCGTCTAAAGAATCAACTAAGCCTTTGATAGCGCCATCAACTTGTTTTTGTGAACTAAAAGTACTCGCATCAAAGTAGTTATCTTTAATGGTATTATAAACTTTCCAAAAATTACCTAAATCTAGTTGATTATTTGTTTGAATTTGAGTTGTTTCCTGATTTATTTCTGATTTATTTTCAATAATTGCTAACGGCTGTTTTGTGTGTAAGCCATAACCAAGCGTTAATCCAATTAAAAATATTACTACAAATTGTATTGATCTATGCCTGTTAAATTTCATAAAAATATATTATTACCGAGTAAACCCACCTTACTTTATTTTTATGAAAATAAAAAGATAAGTTTAAAATTTATCCCAAAGCATTTGGTTCCTTATTTCGTGATGGAAAAGGATTTCACTGTTTTTAATATATTTACCTAAGGCTTTGGGGCTTCTTTCCGCTACCTCTTTCTTTAAACTCAAATATTTAGCTTTGTTTGTTTTCCCAATGGCACTTTCAACAAAGGCAGATTTCTCAAACGCTTCAATGCCTTCATCAATATTGCCAGGTAGCATTTGTTTGCCTCGCAAAGTTAATTCCGACTTAATTTTTTTAAACTCCGCCTCTTTTATATCAACCATTTTAAGTCCGGCTATTAAGAAAATATAATAAGCAAAATAAGGATTACAATCGGGAGAGACAGATCTGACCTCTATTCTAGCTGATTTTTCGTTGCCAAGCGGTACTCTGATCATGGAACCACGATCATTACTAGATACTTTAATTTCGTTTGGTGCTTCAAAGTGAGGGTCTAGTCTTCTAAACCCGTTAACACTGGGACAGAAAGATAAGGCAATTTCCCGGCCATAATATAGAATGCCAGTAAGGAATTTATTAGCTAATGGTGATAAACCAAACTCTCCTTTGGCATCATAAAACATATTTTTACCTTTTTGTTCCAGGGAAATATTGGAGTGCATGCCTGACCCATTAATTCCCATAACTGGTTTTGGCAGAAATGAAGCCGTGCAACCCATTAATCTGGCCACCTGCCTAGCAGTTAGTTTGTAAAGCATAATATTATCGCAAGTCCTCACAATTTCTGCATATTTGAAATTAATCTCAAACTGAGATGGAGCCACTTCAGGATGATCTTTTTCGTTTTCAAAGCCCATGGCTCTTTGCACTTCCGCCACTTTATCAATGAATAATCTTAAATTATCCTGCGGCAAAGTGTTAAAATATCCGCCCTCTGTCACCAATTCAAAACCTTCATATTTATTATAATGCTGTTCAGCATCAGTGCCTCTCAAAAGCATGCCTTCAATTTCCGGCGCGCAATTTACTTTAATATGTTTTTCTTCCTTTAATTTTTCAGTCATAGCAATTAGTTGCCCTCGAAAATCAGCATTAAATGGTTTGTTATCTTGTCCATAAACATTGGCAAACATCAATACTTTTCCCGCTCCAAAAATATCAGAAGGCAGCCAGCGAAAAGAAACAAAATCAAGTTTCAGCCTTAGATCCGATTTGTCTTGAGTAGTAAAGCCACGAATGGAAGATCCATCAAAAGTTAAATTATCTCTAGCCTCTAATATAAATTCTTTATCATAATCTAAGAGGTGAAGTTTCCCTTCAAGATCACAAAAAGCCACCATGACGGCTTTGATGTTTTTTTCTTTTTTTAACAAATCTAAGATTTCTTTTTCAAATTCCGCCGGACTTTTGCCATTAGCTTGAGCTTTTTTTAGGGCTAAATTTTTAATTTTGAGCTCATCATAACCAAGCTCTAAAAAACTAGTTAAGCCATGACCATTATTGTTATAGAAATAGCGATTTATTTCACTACAGCATTTTTTTGTAGCAGGAGGCATGGAATTATTCATATAAATATTCTTTAAATTATAAACATTACTTTTTTTAGCATAACCATTAACAATCAACAAATAAAATGGTTAAGACAATAAATCAAAACCACCTTCAATTTTAAAAAAATTACAAGATTAATATCTGCTTGTGACAAGTTTTGAGAAATGTTAAATTTAATTTTGTCGGAAATTTCTACAACAATAATCACGTTGACAAATGTTAGACACTATTTTATACGGTATCGGCTTAACAGAAAAAGAAGCAAAAGTGTATTTGGCTAATCTTAAAGTGGGAGCGGCTAAAGTCTCTGAAATTGCCCAGGAAGCCAAGGTCAACAGGGTGACTACTTATGATATTTTGGGGAAATTAAGGGGAAAAGGATTTGTGACTTTTTTGATGAAAGATTCCTTACAATTATTTGTAGCCACTGATCCTGAGAATATTGACAAAGATTTGGGAAAAAAATATGCAAAATTTAAATCACATATTAATGTATTTAAATCATTATCGAAATTTAAGAGCCCGCTGAAAATTTCTTATTTTGAAGGCGTGGATGAACTAAAGCAAATTTATTTTGACACCCTTGATTCTAAAACGGAAATATTAAATATTATCAATGAAGATGCGATCTTACCGATCTGGCCCAATTATGAATTTGATTATGTCCTGCCAAGAGTAGAAAAAAAAATTTACTTGCGCGGTATTGCCATAGATAGTTTGAATGGACAAGACTTACAAAGTAAAGATAAAAAATTTTATCGACAAATTATGCTGGTAAGCCAGGGGAAATTTGATTTTTCTAATGATATCATGATCTATGATGATAAGGTAGCGATTTTGTCATGGCTAAGCTTGGGCGGAGTGATTATTAATAATCAAGCAATAGCTGAAACTCACAGGGCGTTATTTGAAATGGTTTGGTCTTCGGCTGAGTATGCGCGATAGGGAATAAAAATGACTAATATCCTGAGATTTTAGGCAGGCTCTTAGGAGCCAATTCTTATCCTAGATTCTTTTTGAAGATCTCTTTGGTCGCCTATTACTTTGATATCTCGATAAGACGCACCAAGTACATATTGAATTGTAATCGTAGACGGTTTATTGCAGACATTAAATTCTACATCTATATCATCTGTGATGCTAGATTTATTAGGAAGAATTATTATTCCACCAAAAACGGTAATGGCTGTTCTAAGACGAATAGAAATTTTTGGCTGACACATCCATGATATTTTTCTATAAAATTCTTTAGGGATTTCAAAACCTTTATTTACCTCTAAACAATCTGGAGAATTACTATTTAATCTTAGCACTTCTCCTAACGGAAATTTATAAGTTTCTTTATACGCACTATCCCTTACTACGAAAAACGCACTAATACATACTTCTTCCGGAATCATGGCGCCTGGTATTAAAATTTGCTTTTTGGTGTTATTATAAATTGCTACTTGTGGCTCTTCAGTTAAAGCAGGACACATGGTTTCTGTGGAAGCAACATCTGGCTTTGTTATAAATTGTAAAGTAGTTGCATCTGCTAGTATAAAATCCACAAAATAATCAATCACTCCTAAATTATTTGCCGCTTTTTCCAAACTATCAAGATTAGCCTGATGTAAATCTACCGCAATGATTTGTAGTTGTTTTGACGAGAACATAGTCGTTAAAGGGAAAACCCCTGGATCATAAGGCCCAGTTCCCATAGAAGCATAAACGACTGGTCTTCCTGCAACTACTTTTTGAGCTCTTTCTACAAGCCTTTTTGCTCCAATGACATAAGCTATTGTTCTTCTATAATCTAAGATAACCTTACCAGCAGTGCTTGGAGATATGGCGGTTCCATAATTTGTTTTTTCGGAATTTTTTGGTAACTCATTGAATGGTGTTGCCACCTTTTCCATTAAGGCGAGATAGGCTTTTGTCGTTCTTCGCTTCGTGCAATCTCGAAATCCCCATAACATTGCTTTGGTAATTCTTTTTAATTCACGATATTCTGAATTTGGTGAATTTCGCACAATAATTTATAAAAATGGTTACTAAAATAACCTAAGTTGAGTTTTTTCGCAACTACACTATTTTATAATATTTTTAGATTTTAATCTTTTTTTAGTATTAAAATACTTTTTATAGTAGTTAAATCTAATTTTTAGTAAGATAATTTTGTAATTAAAAAACACAGGATATGCAAAAAATATTACATCAAAATTTCGAACAATATTTAAAATATTTGCGTGCACTTCTTAAATTTCGTACAGTTTTTACTGAACCTGAAAATGTTAGACAAGGGATTGGGTATTGTAAAAAAGTTTTGGAAGAAAATTTGAAAAATTATCAAATTTATTTTGACGCAGAGAATAATTTGATTGCTATGCCAAATAAAGTAAATTTGGACAAAGATATAATCTATTTAAGTTCGCATATTGATACAGTAGGCGCTGATGAAAAAGAGTGGGATAGTCCTTTTCAGCCTTTTAAAGCTTTTGAGAATGAAAAGGAAATTGTTGCTCGAGGCGCTTGCGATTGCAAATCTGGCGTCGCTTTTGAACTTTTTTGGTCATGGCTGGCAAAGAAAAATTTAATAAATTTAAAAAACACAATTTTTACTATTACTTTCAAGGAAGAAGGCGCTGGTAAAAAAAGCGCACAAGAAATTGCTAAAAATTTAGGAAAAAACTTACCTTTAAGTAAAAAAATAAATTATTTAATGGTTCTGGAAAACAATGTAAAAGTTTCAGGTCGGCCAATACTGTGTATTTACACAGCGGAAAGAACTAATTATGTAATAAAAATAATTGATTTTTTACCAAATTTGCAGGCAATTTTGCAAAAATTAACACATTTCAATCCTGTTAGTATTATCCCTGAAAAAATTTTTGATAGTTCCAAAACGGAAATTTTTAAACAACAAGGGGGTCATGTTTGTTCAGTGCCAAGAGAACAAAATATTTTAACTAAAGTTATTTTGGCGGCAGGAGATAATGATCTAATTAAGGCTGGTGAAGAGAAAAATTTTGCTTCCGTGCCGACCGAAATTTTTGTGGCACATAAGGAAAAACCGCAAAAGCATAGTTTAGTGCTTAGTAATCGTTCTTTTGATTCTTTGGAAGAGGTCAAAGAACAATTGAAAAATTTGGAATATCAAGAATTAAAAGATTTTCAAGTTTCGCAGGGTTTTGATGTCGGAAATAAATTTAAGACAGATAAAATTTCTGAAATTTTAAAAAAAGGGGAAGAAAAAAATTTAAATCTAAAAATTGAATATACCTATAATATTGGCGGATCTGATGCCACTACGATTTATTGTTCTTTGTCAAAAAATTTACAGAATAAAGTTTTGCCGATTATTATGGGACCTGGTTCGCGTTCACAAAGAAAAGCCATCCCCGCCAGATTAACACATGGGAAAAATGAAACTTTTGATAAACAAAGCGGAAAATTAGCTGTGAATTTTATTGCTGAGATGTTGGTTCAATTTTAAATAATGGAGCCACTGCTCGGACTCGAACCGAGGACCTACCGCTTACAAGGCGGTTGCTCTACCAACTGAGCTAAAGTGGCATAAATATAGCGAGCGATATTTTAACGAATGGCTAGCGAATTGAAACTGGCCTGCCAGCCGAGGCTTTAGCGTAAGCTGGTGGGCAGGGAGGGATTCGAACCCCCGAAGGCGTGAGCCAATGGATTTACAGTCCATCCCGTTTAGCCACTCTGGAACCTGCCCTGATTTTATAAAATTGAAAGTTTTAATCCTCCATTAACTTTATAAAGTTCCTGCCGAGTATACCGAACTTTATTTTTAAGGTAAATGTTTTTTTTACACAATCTGGCATTTACAAAAACCTGATTTAATGAAAGAATAGCCTCCAAATTTATAAAATTTAAGATTTTTTTAAAAAAATGAGAGATTCTAAAAAACCATTCAAATCTTCTGACCTTTTGTATTTAGAAAAACTTGAATTTAACCCGGAACTTAAGAAAACTTGGCTTAATTTTTTTGTCAGCAATGCCAGAGTGGTATTACTTATGATCATAATCATTTTGATCATAGGTATTTACTCTTTCATCAGTCTGCCACGCGAATCAAACCCGGAGGTAAAGATCCCGATAGCTATTATTTCAACTATTTATCAAGGGGCATCACCTCAGGATGTAGAAGAATTAATTACCAAAAAAATTGAAAGTAAAATTGCATCTATTAATAATATTAAACAAATTACTTCGAGCTCCTCTAACTCTGTATCAGTAATTAGCGTAGAATTTGAAACCAGTGCTGATAGTGAGAATGCCGTTCGACAATTGCGAGACAAAATTGATGAAATGCAAAATGATTTGCCAAGCGAATCCAATAAAAGCCTTGTCAAAGAAATATCTTTTGATGATCGCCCTATCTGGTCAGTAGATTT
Organism: Candidatus Peregrinibacteria bacterium RIFOXYB2_FULL_33_20; assembly: GCA_001788835.1. GTDB lineage: Bacteria > Patescibacteriota > Gracilibacteria > UBA1369 > GWF2-33-10 > GWF2-33-10. Next base: position 19,214 of record MFXK01000033.1, on the reverse strand, counting down.
GACTGGTCCATATGATGGATTTACTCTTAGAGATTATGCTGACACCATTAAAGATGAATTGGAAAAAATTCCCACTATTCGGGAAGTTACGATTTCTGGAGGCGACGAACGGGAATTTGAAATTGCTTATGATCCAGATAAATTGGTCTATTATGGCTTGTCATTTAACCTGATAAATCAAAAAATTGCCACTAGTAATTTGGTATTCCCGGCTGGCTCAATTGATGGAGATAAATATGTTTATAATGTCAGAACAGATGGCCGGTTTTTTGAAGTTGAAATTTTGAAAAATATACCAATTTTACATAATGATAACGGAGGAATAGTCACTCTTCAGGATATTGCAATAGTAAGGGAAAAGGCAATTAAAAAAACCGTTTATTCAAGGTTATCTGTTAATGGCGGTCAGCCTAAAGAAGCCATTACCATCAATGTCATTAAAAAGGCTGGTGGCTCAGTTATAGACACGGCCAAACAATCGCAGGCAGTCATTGACAAACTTTTACCAACTTTTCAGCCAGGAGTGAAATATGCGGTCACAACTGATATGGCAAAATTAATTGAAAGAGATTTTAATCAGTTGACACATGATTTTATCTTTACTTTAATTTTGGTCGGTGGCATTTTATTTTTAATTGTTGGATTAAAAGAAGCTTTTGTGGCTGGATTGGCAATTCCGCTGGTTTTTTTCGCGACTTTTGGCGTGATGCTGCAAACGGGAATTTCTTTAAATTTTTTATCTTTATTTTCTTTAATCTTATCCTTGGGCTTGCTGGTAGATGATGCGATTGTAGTGGTTTCCGCTACCAAACAATATATGAAGACAGGAAAATTTACCCCGGAAGAAGCGGTATTGTTAGTGTTAAATGATTTTAAAGTCGTTTTGACTACTACCACTTTGACAACCGTTTGGGCATTTCTGCCATTACTGATGGCCACGGGAATTATTGGAGAATTTATCAAATCTATTCCGATCACAGTTTCTGTAACTTTAATTGCCTCCTTATTTATAGCATTGATGGTTAATCATCCTTTGGCAGCTACTTTGGAACGGTTGCGCCTCACCAGAAATATATTTTTTTCTATTTTAGTTTTGGCTTTAGTGGCGACGATTTTTGCTTTGACTCAGAAAACATTTTTTTCAGTGTTAATCGCGATTATTTTGTTAGGGCTAATTTATTTTTCTTGGCGCGCTTACCAAACGAAATGGAAAACTATTTTTATTGCTAACGAAGAATTATGTTTAAGGGAAGTTCATGATGATGACTTAATTAAGAAAAAATTAAGACATCAAGCTTCCGAAGATGATGCTAGTTTATTATCAAGATTTATACATGGGATTTTTCACATGGATATTTGTTTGCCAATTTATGAAAAAATTTTAAAAAAAATTATCAGTACCAAAAAAACTCGATGGAAAACCTTAGGAACGATTTTTATTATTTTTATAATGGCGATTTTATTGCCAACGACGGGGATTTTGAAATCAGAGTTCTTTCCTCAATCCAACGAAGATACAATTTATATTAATGTCAAGGCTGATGTTGGTTTGAAATTGGAAGAAACTGATAAAATTGTCCAAAAAATCGAAAATAAATTATTAAAATATAAAGAAATAGAAAATTTTTCAACAGTGGTTGGTTCTCCAGGTGTGTCAGCTAATATAACATCCGGCACTCAAGGTAACGCTTCTCATTTGGCTGGCATTATTGTTAATTTGCTAAACAAAGATCATCGCCAAATTAAATCTTATGACTTGGCAAAAATTATTCGTGAGGATCTGAAATCAATTGATAATGCCACTATTGATGTGGCTTCAGAAAGTGGTGGGCCACCTACCGGCAGTGCTTTTGAAGCTAGAATTATGGGTGATGATTTGGCAAAATTAAATATCATTGCCGTTGATCTTAAGAAAATTTTAGCTAAGGTCCCCGGAGTGCTTAATCCTGACATCTCCTTGTTGCAATCACCACCTGAGTATACTTTTACTTTAGACAAGAACAAATTGGAATTTTACAACTTTGATGTGGCCTCAGTTGGCTCGTTACTTCGCACCGCTATTTTTGGCGCGGAAGTTACCAAAGTGCTTAAGGACGGGAAAGAAATCAAGGTCATGGCGAGATTTTTAGCTGATAAGGTGTCTAATATTGAGGATGTGAAAAATTTACAAATTTTAAATAATAAAGGACAGGCTATGTTTTTATCAGACATAGCAAAGATCGAATTAAGCAAATCTATTGATACTATTACCAGAATTGATCAGAAACGAACAATTTTATTATCTGCTTCCATTGAAGAAGGCAAAACTTCCAATGAAATTTTGGCAATTTTCCAAACATTATTAGATGAAGAATACCAAATGCCAAGTGGCTATACCATCACTTACGGCGGTGAAAACGAACAAAACGCTGAATCAGTAAAATCTATCTTGAAAGCCATGATTTTGGCCATGCTGTTAATTGTTTCCACATTGATTGTGCAATTCAATTCTTTCAAAAAAGCTTTTATCGTCTTGGTAACTATTCCGCTAGCCTTGATTGGAGTTTTCTTTGGCATGACTTTATTTAGGGTGACTTTGAGTTTTCCTGGTTTGATCGGTATTTTAGCTTTGTTTGGCATTGTGGTGAAAAACGCCATTATTTTAATGGATAAAATTAATCTTAATTTAAAGAGCGGCATTGAATTTAAGCCGGCAATTGTTGATGCTGGTAAATCTAGATTGGAAGCGATTTTTATTACTTCCATCAGCACAATTTTCGGTATTCTGCCAATCACCCTTTCCAATGAAACCTGGACAGCGCTTGGCAGTGCCGTGATTTTCGGACTAATGTTTTCATCATTTTTGACTTTGTTTATCGTGCCGACTTTATTTGTGACTTTGATAAAAGATGATCGTTATGCCGGTAAAATCTAATAACAATTAAAATCTTTGCCTTTATTTGCCTAATAAATAAGCTTTGGTTAATATTGGTTACGCTTTTAAATAGGTTAATTTGTGCTAATCTATGAAAGTTATTAAAAATAATATTTATGCCTGGCTAATAATGGCGATCATTATTTTGATACCAGTGCTTTTGTGGTTTATATCCCGGCCAGTCTTGCCGCGTTTCACTGATTTAGATATGACTTTGACCAATATCGGACAGTTGTTGGGATTAATTGGTGTCGCTATGTTTGCCTTGAGTCTGATTTTAAGTTCCAGACTGCATGTGTTGGAAAATTATTTTAACGGACTTAATAAGGTTTATGAAAGGCACAATCAGATGGGACAAATTGCTTTCATAATTTTACTTTTGCATCCTTTATTCTTGTTGCCTGAATATAGCGGGCATTCCTGGTATCAAGCCGCTTTGTTTCTGTCGCCAACCGCTAATTGGCCGGTTACTTTTGGACTGCTGGCGTTGGGATTAATGATTATTTTGCTGGTTTTGACCCTTTATTTACGGCCAAAGTATAATTTATGGAAAATCACTCATAAATTTTTGGGGTTAGCTTTTTTTCTAGCCCTTATTCATGTTTATTTAATTCCTAGCGATACGTCTAGGTACTTGCCGCTACGAATATACATGCTGACTTTATTTGTTTTAGCTTTGCTGGGATTTAGCTATCGCACTTTGTTAGGATATTTTTTAATTAAAAAATATCAATATGCGATTTCTAAGATATCAGCTTTAAGTTCAAATATTGTAGAAATTTCAATGTTTCCTTTGAAGAAAAAAATAAATTTTATCCCTGGACAGTTTATTTTTATTAAATTTTTGGATAAAAATTTAAGCAAAGAAATTCATCCTTTTTCAATTTCTTCAGGCAGTAATGATAAAAATTTGTCAGTCACAATCAAAGCTCTTGGTGATTATACCACGAAAGTGGCTAATTTAACTTTGCAGTCAGGGGTGGAGATTGAAGGGCCGTTTGGCACTTTTTCTTATCAAAAGGCAGTAAATAAAAACCAAATTTGGATTGCCGGCGGCATTGGCATTACCCCATTCCTCAGCATGGCTAGATCTTTGCAAGCTAATGAAAATTACCAGGTTGATTTATATTATTGTATTAGAAATGATAACGAAAATATTTGTAAAAATTTACCACAAAGTATTTTATCTTTAGTAAGATTGATTAATTTTTATTCTGATAAAGAGGGCTATATTAACGCTGAAATTATTCAAGAAAAATCGGGGACTTTTAATGATAAAGATATTTTTATTTGCGCGCCACCCCTCATGATTAAGGTTTTAAAGGCTCAGTTTATTGCTAAAGGAGTAAATAAAAAAAATTTACACTCCGAAGAATTTAATTTTTAAAATTCATGAAAAAAATTACTTTAATTATCTTGGTTTTTTTTATGGGGTTAACTGTATTGATATATATTTTTGGTTTTGCATTTCACGCTCAAAGCGCGAACCAAAACATTATCAATCAAACGCCAACTTCATTTTTGACCAAAAAAGAAATTGCCAGACATTCTACTGAAAATGATTGCTATTTAATTGTGAATGATAAGGTTTATGATGTGACCAGTTATATTAATAAACATCCTGGCGGCAAAAATAATATTATTAAATATTGCGGACAAGAATCTTCAAAAATTTTTGCCGCAATACACTCTAATTTTGCCTGGAATTTATTGAACCAATTTTATGTGGCGGATTTGAAAAAAAATTTTTAATTTTTTACCTTTACTTTTTCTCTTTCGACCTTATCACCGCTTTTCAAATCCTGAGTGTTGGAAATAATTAAAAAATCTCCAAGGTCCAAACCGGATAGAACTCCCACACTATCACCAGATATTTCTCCGACTTCAATTGGCTGTTCGCGAGCAATGGCATGATCGTAAACAAAAACGGAATATTGACCATCAGTTATTTTTACATTTTTCAAAGGAATAAAAATTTTCGCACTTGACTGGCCAACAAAATCTATATCAACAATCATATTTGATTTCAACTCACCACCGGTTTCTGAAATTTTTACTTCTACCAATCCCTTTTTTGTTACCTGATCTAAAGCATCTGAAATATTAATAATTTGTCCCTGATAATTCTTTTTTACACATTTTTCACAATAAATATCAGCTTTAGCGCCAATTTTTAATTGTGATAAAAATATCTGGTCAACATTGATAATCACTTTCACTTGACTTAAATCGCCAACGCTAAATAAAGGCTCGCCAGGATTAACTAGATTTCCAGTCTCCACAAATTTCTGTAAAATGATGCCATTGATCGGGCTCTTAACGAAGCGGCGATCAAGTTGATTTTTAAGTAGTTCGATCTGGGTATTGGCTTTATCCAACTGACCTTCTAACTGACTTGATTGTAATGATTTATTAGCCTGTTGAGTTTTGATAGTATTGTGAAGGGTGTCAATGTTATTACTGATATTTTTGATTTGCAAATCAGTATCAATTTTGGCTTTATCCAGTTGGGTTTGCGCTTTTTCTAAATTGCTTTTGGCAATATCCAAGGCATATTCAAGCGTGGCAATTTGGTTTTGATGTTTCTGCTTTACCATGTCCAAAGTGGCATTGGTATTCTCGTAAACAATTTTTGCTTGGTCATATTGATTCTTGGTCGCTAGCAAAACACTGTCATGATTTAATTTCAAATCTTCCGTTGCCTGCTTGATCTGATTTAACGTACTTTTCTGCGTCGCTAAACCTGCCACTAAACTATAAATATTATTTACCAACGCATCGACAGTGATTTGTGAAGTACTGCCAATCGCTGTTGTGTAATCAGTAGCTAATAAATAGAATTTATCTAAATAATTTTTCTGCTCGCTTAAATATTGACCTAAGTACACCAACATTTCTTCCTGTAAATATTTGCCATTCTGATAATCTTTGTAAATTACTTTAAAGTCTTTCATGTCCGTATTAAAAGTTTTGTAATTCAAAAAAACATTGTTTTTCAAATTGCTATTGCTTACGCCAAAAGCTAATTCATAAGCGTCATTGGAAGTTGAATCGCTGTAGCCAATGATTTTATCCATTTCCGTTTCCGTTTTGGTCATGGTGGAATAAATCGTGGTGATCGTATTGGCGGTATTTTCTTCTAAATCACGATCAGCTTTCTCTAATTTTAATTTGGTATCTCCCAGATTTTGTTCTGCGAAATCCAAATTTAATTTGGCTTGCGTTTGTAAATTTTCGGTTTGGGTTAATTCTAGTTTGTTAGTGACTCTGGCAGTGTCTAAATCATTTACCGCTTTAGCAAAAGCAATTTTTGAGTCCTGCACTTGTTTTTCTAACAATGAAGTTTGCATGGCAATCGAACTTCTGGTGCTATTTAAAACAGAGTAAGTGTTATTGAGAGTATCGCTGGTAGCATTGATATTGCTATTATATAAATTATCACTATTTTGGTCGATGTCCTGAGTGTTCTCATAAGTTTTGAGAGAATCCAGATATTGAATAAATAAAGCATCCATGCCCTGAGAATCGCCTAATTCTGCTAAATTGCCATCTTTGGTGACTTGATCGCCGATCGCAAAATTAATTTTATTAAGGCGTCCAGATAATTCTGATTTAATGGTCACTTCATTAATTGGCTTGACCGTACCGATAATTTGTTTACTTAAACCATTGACTCCGTAATTCACCGCTTGAATTTGTACTTGGGGTATTATTTCTGGATTTTGCGCTGTTTGTGTACCGCAAGCGGATAAAGTAAAAATCAGCAGTATCAAAATAATAAATTTTTTTATTTGCCGGATCATTTAACTTTAAGTTAAAGAAGATATTAATACACATTTTTTTTAAAAAAACAAGATAATTCAACGAGGCTTTTGGGAGAACTGAAAAACTTAAGAAATACTCTTCAATACTATACATAAATTATATTCTACCCACCAAAAAAACCAACAGTGCTATTAAATAATTTCTGTCAGCAGATATTTTATTATTATTGATGGATCAACTATCATATTTGCTGAACTGGCGGAGAGACTGGGATTCGAACCCAGGGAACCCTTACGGGCTCAACGGTTTTCAAGACCGTCGCATTCGACCACTCTGCCATCTCTCCAGATTAGTTAAAAGAAAAAAGTTGCAAGAATGAACTTTACGAATTAGAATTTACATATTTATAGCATTTTTGACAAGAGACTTTTGTTCAACCCTTTATTGCTTTAATTATAGCCTGAGCCTTGTGAATGGTTTCTTCCCATTCTTTAACTGGATCGCTGCCAATGGTAATACCGCCGCCGGAATGAAAAAAGAGTGACCACTGATTATTTTTTAAAGCTAGTATAGTGCGAATCATGATATTGAAATCCATATTTCCACGCCCATCAATGTATCCAGCCGAACCGCAATAAACATATCTTTTAAATTCTTCTAGTTGATCAATAATTTGCATGGTGCGATATTTTGGACAACCGGTGACTGATCCGCCTGGGAAAATCGCATATAAAATATCTGTTAGTGACGCAGTTTTTTTTAAAAAACCTTGAACATTGGCCATGGTGTGATGAACGTGCGAATAACTTTCAATCACTCTCTCGTCAGTTACCTGCACTGAACCAGTTTCACAAATTCGGCCCAAATCATTTCTCACCAAATCGGTAATCATATCCAATTCAGCTTTTTCTTTTAAACTAAGCAAAAGTTTTTTTAAACTGTGCTGGTCTTCTTTATATTTTAAAAAACGTGGTGTAGTGCCTTTAATTGGACGGGATTGAATTAATCGATTAGAGGCTTTAATTTGAAAAAGCCTTTCTGGGGAATTAGAAATAATTGCAAAATTTTTCCTCTCAAAATAAAACTGATAAGGCGATGGATTAATTTTGGTTAAGATTTTATAGATTTCAAAGTTGTCTTTCTGGGGTTTAACCCAAAAACGGTGAGAAAAATTTATCTGGTAGCTATTGCCTTTTTGTAAAATTTTTTTAACTTGATCTAACTTGTCTAAATATTGATTCTTAGAAAGATTATCATGCAATTTAAATAAAAGTTTAGATGGGTTTTTATTTGGGGAGATTTTTTTAGCACGGGGATTGCTAAGAAATTTTTTTAACAATTGCAATTTTGATTTAGCTTTTGCTGAATTTTTTGCCCAGGCAATCAAGCTTATGGTGTGTTTTTCGTGATCAAAAACCGCAATTTGAGAAGGAAATATAAATAAAGCTTCAGGGAAATTTTTAAGATCATTTTTTACAACTTGCTTAATGCCATGCAAAGCCACACCAAAATCATAAGAAAAATATCCCAAAGCACCGCCGGTAAATGGCAAGTCCAAATCTAAATGAAATAATTTGCTCTCTTTTTCTAATTTGTCTAAAAACATTTTTCGTGAAAGTTTGGAGTTTTTATATTGCAAAATATTAATTGGATCAAATCCAATTATAGAATATCTTCCAAACATTCCGTTTTGAAGTAAACAAGCATTTTCCATTTTAATTTTCTGGAAAAAACTTAATAAATCAACATGATCTTTTAAATTAATCTGAACGTAAGCAGATGTAAATTTTGGCATGGCATTTTATGTTAGGCGGGACTATTAAGCAAAACTTTTAATCATTAATTAACTTCTTTCATCACCTATGTAAACATGCTCATATTCGCTTTTGTCATATTCAAAAATTTCTTCTTTTTTGAAAAATCTTTTTACTTCCATTTCGGCGTTGTCTACGCTATCGCTGGCGTGAACAACATTACAGGCCACGCTCATGCCAAAATCACCTCTAATGGTCCCAGGCATGGCTTCTCTGGCTTTGGTAATGCCGCACATGATACGGACAGTATTTACGGCATTTAAACCTTCCACGCAGATTGCTATAACCGGATCACGCATCATAAATTTTTCAATGCCGGAATAAAAAGGTTTAGAGGCAATATGAGAGTAATGTTCGCGTAAGACTACCTCATCTAGTCTCATCATTTTGAGGCCGACGATTTTTAAACCTTTCCTTTCGAAACGGCGGAGGACTTCTCCAGTTAGACCTCTTTGAATGCCATCCGGTTTAATAAGCACTAATGTTTTTTCCATATAAATAAAATAAAGGGTGGAACTAAAAATTTTTACATTGTCTATCGCTGTCTGGACATTTATTGCAACTTTCTTTTAAATACAAAATATTTTCAATATAATTATAAGAAAAAGTGTTGCTTTCTGTGCAGGCTTCTTTTTGCGCAGTTCCAATCATGCTTATTAATTCTTTATTACGGCGTCCGAACTCGCTTGGGCTCGCAAAAGTAGTTAAACCAGCGCTTTGAATATAGGCTTCAGTGATTTTGTTGCTGGCGATATCATATTTAAATAAATGGAAGCCGGCATTCATAGCCGCTCCAGGCTGCAAAAATAGGAACACTTTACCTACGCTTGAATAACAGCTGTTCGTAAGTTTAGCAAAATTTGGATAATAATCATCGCCGCTTTTTGCAGGATATACTAAGGCAAAAGCGTCCTTGAATTTACTAAACCAGTCATCGGTAGAATATTCTGATACGCTTTTGCAACTTTCAAAAGGATATTCGGTTAAAGCGTTTGCCTGGATTTCAGAGTTGTCTGCTGTTTGATCCTGATTAGATGGGTTTGCAGAAGAGTCCGAATTAGTGCTGGCATCAACGCTTTCCGTTTCTGCTTTGATAGATCTTGCCTCTAAATCGGCAATTCTTTGATCTAATTCCACAATTTTTTGGTCCAGGTTGTTCACTTTTTGCGCTACCGGATCAGAACATGAACTCAGCATAGCCAATATCAAAAAAGATAATGGTAAAGCTAAAGATAATTTAAAAAATGACTTCATAATAAAAATTTTAAAATCTAAAAAATTAGTAATTCTCTCCAACCGCTACCCCTGAAGATCGCAAGGCCTCTCTATGTTCGTGCTTTTGACCATATTTACCTTCAGTTACAAACTTTACCAAATCAACCATGCGATTAGAGAATCCCCATTCATTATCGTACCAAACATTAAGCTGCAATAATTTAGAATTTTGCACTTTCGTGATTTTGGAATCAATAATACCTGATCTAGGATCACCCACAATATCGCTGGAAACTATTTCTTTCTCGGTATAATGGATCACGCCTTTCAAATCGCCAGCGCAAGCTTCTTTTAATGCCTGATTTACTTCTTCTTTCGTCAATTCCTTCTTCATGTTTAAAGCTACTTGCGTAATTGATCCAGTAATGGTTGGTACGCGAAAAGACATGCCGTCAATTTTACCTTCCAAACCGATCAACTTGCCAGCTAACTTTGCCGCGCCAGTAGAGGAAGGGATTACGCTCTGGCAAGCTGCTCTGGCTCTTCTTAAATCAGAATGAGGCGAGTCATGCAATCTTTGGTCCATGGTATAGGAATGGATGGTCGTCAAAAGTCCATTTTCGACGCCAAAGGCTTCATTTACCACTTTCAAAACCGCGGTAATCGAATTAGTGGTACAAGAGGCATTGGAGATAATTTTATCACTTTCTTTCAAAGTTTCTTCATTAACGCCGATCACCACAGTTGCATCTATTTCATTACTAGCCGGCGCAGAAATGATTACTTTTTTCACGCCTTTCTGTAAATGAAGAGAAGCCTTCTCTTTTGAAGTAAAAAAACCGGTTGATTCCACAACAAAATCAACATCAGCTTGATTCCAAGGAATTTCTTCAGCTTTGGGGGTTTGACTAAAAGTAATCGGACTATAGCCATCAATTATTAATTTATTGCCTTCCACTCTGGTTTTTCTACCAAGACGGCCGTGAGCGGTATCCAATTCAAGCAAATCCAATAAACAACGAAAATCAGCCAAGTCATTAATGTGGGTTATGGTGAAAGGTAAATTGTCGGCTAATAACACAGCACGTAAAAATAATCTACCGATGCGCCCAAAACCATTTATACCTACGTTCATATGGGAAATAATTAAAATATAAAACTGCTCTGATTTAAATTTACAAAAAATAAAATTAATTGCAACCTCAAATAATTTATTATTTTATTGGCAAAAACTTTGAGTTTTTTTTAAAGTTTGTTAAAAATTGGAAATTCTTTTATATCCAAAATTCTCCACTGTCTTTCCGGCAAACTCTTCGGTAATTTGATAGGGCCGATTTGCAGGCGATGTAAGTTCAAAACTCGCAGATTCAAAAATTCGAACATTCTTCTAATTTGCCTTTTTTTGCCTTCATGAATGGTGATTTTAAGCTCAGCTAGATCTTCTTTTTGTTTCAAAACTTCCAATTTTGCTTTGGCGGTCAGGCCATCTTCAAGTTTGAGGCCATTGCAAAATTTAGATATTTTTTCAGTTGTTAACTCCCCTTTAATTTTAGCTAAATAGATTTTGTTTAAAGCAAATTTCGGGTGAGTCATTTGTTGCGTAAAATCACCGTCATTGGTCAAGATCATCAAGCCTGAACTGTCTTTGTCTAGTCGTCCAGTGTAGTGAAGATTAGCAAATTGCGGTGGCAATAATTCATAAATATTTTTTTCATTAATAAATTCCTTTTTAGTGCAGGTGTAGCCTTTTGGTTTGTTTAAAATGATATAAGTTTTATTCAAATCACTTTTAATTTCCTGGTTTTTAATTTCAATTTGCGGATGAGAGGCCGGATCAACCTGATGCCAAAGTTCAGTGATGGTTTCACCGTTTACCTTGACTTGTTCGTTTCTGATTAATTCTTCAGCTTTACGCCTGGAAACATAGCCAAGATTGCCGATAAATTTTTGAAGACGCATGGGGGGGGTTTGGGGTTATGAGCTATGGGCTGTGGGCTATGAGTTTAAAAGCTCACAGCTCACAGCTTCTCTAATTCCAGAAATAAAATAACTCAGGGTGTTTCGATTTAAAATCCACGAAATCCTGACCTAAGACAATAATGTATTTAGCTTTGGTATCGAAATTATTTTGATCATAAGCTGTTCCTACCGAACTTTGTACGGTAAATGGCGGCAGAAAATTCTGCAAGTAATTTATCAAAGGATTTTTAAGGAAATTTTCCTCAATCAAATTACCTTGCTCGTCATAACTAGGCCGAAAATAAATAATTGTATTTTCCATGCTGACCTCAAAAGCATTGCCATAGCGGGCAACCTTTAATCCGTATCGAGAAAGCGTGTATAACAGATCACCAGCCAGACCAGGAGTTTTGGTGCCGTTAAGAATATGCAAAGGCGTTTTCGCTTCATAAGTAGCACTTTGGTAAACAAAAAAATTAATAAAAATTTTAATTTCGTTATAAATTTCTGCTGAACTAAATTTGCCTAAAGCATTATAAGACGGTACGAAAACAAAAGCGCCATTATAATTGCCTTGGGGAGGGGCATATAAAAACCCACCTGCTTCATAAGGAGCATCATTAATATTAACTGACATAATATTATTGGAATTAAATTTAGGGGCGATTTTTGCTAGATAAACCAATTCATCTAAATTCAAATCAGTATAAACATCCTGCTTGAAAGTCGCATATAATTTCGTTAATTTTGTGGGACTCAGCAAAACGCCGCTAGACAAGGCCTCATCTTTGATGGCTTTGATTAATAGCACTTGTCTCTCTGATCGAGAAAAATCACCGCCGGCAGTAGTGTGTCTGGTCCTGGCATATTTTAGAGCCGTCTCGCCATCAATGCACTGTGGCCCGGTATTGATTTTGAAGGGATCAAAACCGTAAGTTCCATCTTTGGGGTAAGTCGGGTCATAAATAGCTTCAGGAATATCAATATGAACACAACCTAGCGCATTGACCGCATTTTTGAAACTCTGGAAATCAATTTTAATTTTATAATGGATATTAATGCCGCTTAATTTCTCAATTTCTTTAGCCAAAAAATCTATGGCCATAGCCTCATTATCAGTTTGTGTTTTTTCCAAAGCAAAAAGTTCATTAATTTTAGTCCCTTTAAATTCTGGCGTTTTTACCCATAAATCTCTAGGGATTGATACCATGGATATATATTTATTACTATGGTCAATCGAAATAATTTTAAGGACATCAGTTAAATTTTCACCATCATGATCATCTCCACCCACGCCCACCAACAAAAAATTAGTGTGGTTAAATTCATCAGTTTTAATTTTTTGGCTTAAAACTGATAGCACAACATCTTTGGCGCTAAAATTTCTAATAAACTCGATAGTTTTATATCCTCCATAAGCCAGCCCGCTAAACATGAGAAAAACAAGGAAGATAGGGAGGAAATGTTTGGTCCTAAAAGCAGAGGCGATAAGTTTAAAAATAAATTGCAAAAATTTAATTATTAAATCATTCAAAGTAGACAAAAGTGTTTTTCTTTTCTTGGCCCAATTAATACGGCGGATTTTTTTAGCTTGAAAATTCATTTGTGTGTAAAAGCGAGATTAATTTTACAAAATTTTTTAAGATTTATAAAGATAAAACTCACCCCCCCTGCCCCACCTCTCTTAAAAGAGAGGGGGGTGGAAAAAAGTCCCTCTCTTTAAAGAGAGGGATTTAGGGTGAGTTTTAAAAATTCATGAAAAGACCAGAAAAGGAGAGTATTTTTGTAATCAGGTCATTCCAGTGAAGGCTGGAGTTTACCCCAATGAAAATTGAGGCTGGAATGACTAATACGATTAATCTCATAAAATGAATTTCTCAAAATCACAATCTTTTTTATTTTCTTTAATATTTTTTCTTGCTGGAGTATTGATTGCAAGTATATTTGCAGATTTGAAGCAATTTCATTTGATGATTATTTTAATTTTTATTTTCTGTTTGGCATTGATTTTCAGTTTTATTAAAAATGAAAAAATATTTTTAATTTTTGCTTTATCATTAATAATTGGGATTTTACGTTTTTTAACTTCGTTTCCCACAATTGATGCAAATTATATTGCTTTTTATAATAATCAAAATCTGGTTTTACGAGGATCAGTTTGCGAAGAGCCAGATATTAGAAAAGATGGCATTAAACTGACAATTTGTAGTCAATCAATTAAAATAAATAATAATTTTAAAAAAATATCAGGAAAAGTTTTAATTTCCCTACCAAAATATCCTGAATATTTTTATGGAGATAATTTAGAGATTTCAGGTTTTTTCGAAAAACCATTAAAAATTGAAGAATTTGATTATTCTAAATATTTAGCTCGATATGATATTTACAGTGTTTGTCGAAATCCATTTGTGAAAATTTTAAACTCAGAAAAAACAAATTTTTTCTATTCAAATATTTTTAAATTAAAAAAAATTACAGAAGGAAAGCTTAATCAAATTTTATCTGAACCGTATAGCTCTTTTGAGGCAGGACTTTTAATTGGTTCTAGGAAAGGGATTGATGATAACTTAACAAATGATTTTAAAATCGCAGGATTAAGTCATATAATCGCAATTTCTGGATATAATATTACCATAATTATTGTATTTATTTCGAAATTTTTAAATTTTATGGATCGGCGAAAACAAATTTTTGCAAGTATAATTATTATAATTATTTTTGTTATTTTTGTTGGAGCATCAGCTGCTGTTGTTCGTGCCGGGATAATGGGGATTATTGGTTTAGTTGCAATCTGGTCTTCAAGAAAATCAGATATTGCAATAACTCTGGCATTTACAGCTTTTCTAATGACAATTTATAATCCAAAAATTTTAGTTTATGATATAGGATTTCAATTATCTTTTTTAGCGACCGTTGGTTTGGTTTTTGTTTCTCCGAAATTAGGTAAATTTATTGATTTTCCAAATTATTTTAATGTACGAGAATCTTTACTTTTGACATTATCTGCACAAAGTCTGGCCTTGCCAATAATTTTAATTAATTTTGGGAAACTTTCTCTTATTTCACCACTTTCAAATATCATTGTTACTCCTTTTATACCATTTGCCATGTTATTTGGCTTTATTGGTTTTTTGGGGAGTATTTTGAGTATAACATTGGGGAAAATTTTAATGCTACCTGCTTTATTGAGTTTAAAAATAATGATTTTTTTAACGCATATTTGTGCAATTGTTCCTTTTGCCTCAGTAAATGTTAATTTTTTAAATTGGATATTTTTAATAATTTATTATCCTTTAGTTGGTTATTGGATATGGAGGGATTAATTTATCCTTTGGCCTTACACTTAACACAACTGTTCCAAACATCAAAGCTAAAAATGAAATCATTAACATTGCTGATTGGACTCCAAATTTATCTAAAACATAACCAATAATTATACTTAGTACAGCAAAACTTCCTCTTGATATTAAACTGTCGAAAGAGAGGATGGTGGCTCTTTTTTCTGAATTTGGGATATGAAAATTGATATAATCTCTCGTTATTGGGATATAAATTCCAACGGCAACCATTTGTATAAATAAAAATCCTAAAGCTAATTTTGAATTTAAAGATCCCATGCCAAGAAATGAAATAAATTGAGTGAAAACAATTAAAATAATTAGATATTTAAAAGTTAATATTTTTTCAATTTTATGAGCTATTGATGCAAATATGACACTACCTAAACTAACAACTGTATCAATTATTCCAAACATGAATTTTGGCAACATCAGAAACATTAGGAAAGGTTGTTGGAGAGATATTAAATTTGATCTGATCAGATTAAACATTAAAGCTGAATAAAGTATAATCCATACGATATATTTGCTTTTAATAATATCCTGAAAACTGCAAATTGTGTGTTGAAAATACGCAGATAAGTTTTTTTCTACATGTTTTATTCCTTCTGTTTTAGCTTCTAAATTTAAAATTGGTTCTTTAAATAAAATAGCAATTATTGTACATATTATTGCCATAAATATTGATAAGACATAAACATATTCAACATCTGATAAATAAGTTATGAGCGCTCCAATACTTCCTCCTAAGGTATTTCCAAGCAAATGCATCCCATAAGATTTGCCTTGAATACTTTTAAATTTCACTTCTTCTTTCAGATTCAAAAGTGAATCATAGAGTAGAGCCGTTGTTGCCCCTGATGCTAATGCTCGAGATAAAGAATAGAAAAATTCTGCAATTATAAATATAATTAATGAATGAGATATCAGAGAAGTTAATAAAGCCAAAATTTTAATTATTGAAGCCAAAGTAATGGCTGTTTTTCTTCCTAATTTATCTGCCAAAACCCCGGTTGGTAATTCAAAAAGCAGAAATGCAAAATAATAAATTCCCTGAGTCATGCCAATTTCAGCAAAACTTAAACCCCTGCTTTTCATGAATAAAATATAGAATGGTACAAACGAAAAACTTAAGCCAAAAAATAATTGAAAAAGATAATATTTTATGATGTTTTTTTGCATTATAGCTTTTATATACTTTTTAAAAATTAAAAATAGTATAATTCAAACGATTATTTTTACAAAATGAACTTTAAAAACTTATGTATTGGTGTCCTTGGAATTCATGGTTCAGTTGAAGAGCATTTAGAAAGTTTAAGAAAATGCGGTATGAAAACTTTACGCGTGAAAACAAAAGAAGATTTGGAGAAAATTGATGGTTTGATTTTACCAGGAGGTGAAAGTACTACAATTGGTAAACTTATGAATTGGTATGGTTTGGATAAGGTTTTGAAAGATAAAATAAAGAAAGGCCTGCCAGTTTATGGCACTTGCGCCGGAGCGATTTTGTTAGCAAAAAAGATTACCGGTCCGCAAAAAGCACAAAGTTTAAAATTAATGGATATTGAAACAGAAAGAAATGCTTATGGGAGACAGACGGATAGTTTTGAGACGGAGGTGGATTTTGTCATTCCTGTGGAAACAGGAATCTTGTCTTTGCGAGTTAAAGATTCCTGCTTTCGCAGGAATGACAAGAAAGTGAAAAAAATTCCGGCAATTTTTATTCGTGCACCAAGAATTAAAAAAATCGGGAAAAATGTGAAAATTTTAGCTACATTTAAAAATGAGCCTGTTTTGGTCCAAGAAAAGAACATGCTGGCTGGGACTTTTCATCCAGAACTTAGTGATGATTTAACGGTACATAAATATTTTATTGATCTATGTGAGAAAAATCTTTAGCATTAAATCGCCTTTTAAATTTAGTTATGTTCCCAGAAAATCACATTACTGAACTTCTTAAATATATAGATGAGAATCCTGATCGTGAAGGTTTGAAAAAAACTCCAGAAAGAGTAATTAAATCTTATGATAAGCTTTTTGAAGGATACAAGCAGGATCCAAAAAGTGTTTTAACGGTTTTTGATAGCGAGAAGTATGATGAAATGATTATTTGCAAAGATATTGAATTTTATTCAATGTGCGAACACCACATGCTTCCATTTTTTGGGAAAGTTCATATTGGCTATATTCCCAGAGAGAAAATTGTCGGACTGAGTAAAATGCCAAGATTGGTAGAAATTTTTGCCAGAAGATTGCAGACGCAAGAAAGATTGACTTCTCAAATAGCCCAAACCATTCGAGATTTAATAGACCCTATTGGCGTTGGAGTAATAATTGAGGCCAAACATCTTTGTATGATGGCTCGCGGTGTTGAGAAACAAAGAAGTGAAATGGTAACATCATCAATGCTTGGTGCTTTCAAAAACTCAGATAAAACAAGAGCAGAATTTTTAAAATTAATAGGAAAATAAATAAGCTCAAATGTTCTCACTCCCAAAATCCATCGAAACCTTAATTGCTGAACTACAAAGATTACCTGGCGTTGGGCCAAAAACAGCATCCAGACTGGCTTTTTATTTGCTTAGATCAGGGCAAAATCTACATGAATCCTTGGGTAATGCTTTGATTAATATGAAAAATGGCGTTAATTATTGTCAAGAATGTTTTGGTCTGACCGAAAATAATGTTTGCCTGATTTGCAGTGATAATTTGCGGCAAAAAAATTTGCTATGCGTGGTCGAAGAGGTTTTGGACGTGGTGGCGATCGAAGAAACCCATGCCTTCAAAGGTCTTTATCATGTTTTGCATGGATTTTTGTCGCCTTTAGACGGAATCGGACCCAGTGATTTAAAGATTAATGAACTTAAAGAAAGAATTATGAAAAAAAATGCTGACGGGGAAAATATTTCTGAAATTATTTTGGCCACTAATGCTAGCGTCGAAGGGGAAGCCACCGCTAATTTTATCAGTCAAATTTTGAAGCCATTTAATTTAAAAACCACCCGCTTAGCTAGAGGGATTCCAACCGGTGGAAATTTGGAATATATAGATAAATTGACACTGCAGAGAGCAATGGAGGGAAGAGGAGAATTTTAGTAGCTTGGCCTTATAGGATAACCTGTATCCCCTACTGTGCCATTTGACACTGCCGTATAAAAATTATCAGCATCACAATGACTTATATCTTCTGGATTTTCAGCTGTTGATAGCTCCATTTTTCCACTTGAAACACCATTCATAAATGCTCGTGTAGCTAGAAATAAGTCTAGAGGAGCAATATTAACATCTTTGGGATCCATAGGGCCAAGATAATGCTCTCGAATATCAGATATTTGATCCGGGCATAATCCAACGCAAGCACTCACAAAAGAATCTTGCCTTACATTTAGTGCCCATACTGTTGTTGGGGTTATAATAAAAGTTGTTGCCTCTCCACCTAAATCAACTTGATAAGCGTCTAGTCCTTCCAGAAAATGCTCTTTAACAAAACTGTTATCAGTATAAGTTGTGCCAGTAGCATGAGAAACGCTCCCTTCATGAATTTCCCTATCACTACCGATTATTCTCCATAATGAACTGCTGCAAGGGGTCACTTGAGCTCCCAGAGTTTCTAAAAAACCTTCTACGGCAATTTTTAACCTTGTCTTATCTACAGCAATATTTAAATTCCATTCTGGATGTTTGCTTGATGTATACATTTCAACCATTTTATATATTGGATCTTGTCTATCAAAACCTTTTATACCTGAAGCAATTTCTACAGGTCTGATAGGAGGCAATTTGCCACTTTCAGATATTAATAATTCTGTAGTTTTTTGCAATTCAGGAATTATTTGTCGCATTTCATCAGCGATTTCCGCTTTTTCAGCTATTAAATCATGTCTTGCCGTTAGTATTTCTCTAGATTTATCTCTTATCCATTCAGTGATAGTGAATGTTCCAGTTAATATTAACAGCGCCCCTAACCCTAAAATAAAAGGTGGAATGTCTTTTGAAGGTGGAGATTCGATTTCGTGTGATTGTTTCATATAAAAAAATATTATGATATTTTAAAATAATTTTTTCTTAATTTTTTGTCAATTAAATTAACAAAAAAATCGCCCCCCCACTCCCACACAAATGAACTTTATTTAAATCTAAATTATTTTTTTTAAAAAATTCTGCAAATTCAGGTAGCGATTCTAAAACAGTATTTTCAACATCATTATG
>MFXK01000032.1 GCA_001788835.1 Candidatus Peregrinibacteria bacterium RIFOXYB2_FULL_33_20 | reverse complement strand
TCCATGGATTTGGATCGAGAATTATTTTTGTGTCGGGTTTAAGAGGTCAAACTTACACCCTGTTTGCAAAGCAGAAAAATTATAGAGTCCTTTTTTTAGAAAGAGTATCTCTCTCCATAATAATATTATAATTATTTAAGGATGTAATATATCCCACGAGACATACTAACTATCCATTATATTTTATTTGTCGGGGAAAAGGATTCTTTATGTCTTATATAAAGAACTCCATAATCTTTCTGCTTGAATCCGAATTTTTAAAGATCAATTTTGTTTTTATTTTCTGTTTTTTAATGTTCAAATCAATTTACATCTCTCATCTCAAATCGTCAAATTTTACCTGATGACAAAATTAAAAAACATGTCACGTCGCTAAACTATTTCCCCTTCCCTAATCCCCCAACGCCATACTCACAATCTTTGTCATATGTGTTTCTGGACCATAGACTTCCATATCAAGACCTAATTTTTCTGCTGTTTTTTTGATTAGATTCAAGCCTTCTTTATAATTCGGCCCCCCCCTTCGGACATAAATTTTCACATTATTATCTTTCAACTTCTTGGCATATTTATTTAAGGCAAGAATAATTCCTTTGAAAGTAGCGGCTACATCTGTGAAATTTGCAATTCCTCCACCAATTAATAAAATTTTTCTTTTTTTCTTAGGATGAGGCTTACGAGTCATCAAGTCCAAAATTGTTGACGCATAACTTTCAGTTTCTTCTGTTGAAGGGCCTCCACTATATTCACCATAACAAGCCAACTCATTTCCAAATCCAAGATCAGCAACAGTATCAGCATAAATAACGCTAGCACCACCACCTGCAACCATTGGCCAAACTCTTCCGTCAAGATTTAAAATTGTTAATTTAAGAGATGCTCCAGTATTTGCATCAAGATTTTCAATATATTGTTCTTCTTTTGACGAAGTTCTTCCAAAAGGTTTAGGAAATTCAATATTTCCCCAAAAATGTCCTGATTCAAAAACCCCAGTATTATCAAGTTTCGCCACACAATCAAGTGGGATAACTTTCCCATCAACTAAGGTAAATGGATTTATTTCAAAATATGCAAAATTAAAATCAACAAAAAATTTATATAAAGTTTTAATAAATAATGAAATTTCGGCTTTATTATCAATTTTCCCTAAAAATTTTTCAAAATCTATATTTTGTTTTGCCTCTGTAACTTTAATTTTTAAAATTTTAACTGAATCCCAAACCGCTTCAATATCAACGCCACCTTGTGTTGAAAAGTTAATCACATCACAGTCGCGTTCAGATGTCATAGAAATATAAAATTCTTCTTTATGAGGAATAAAAGGTTCAATCAAAAAATGAGTTAGTTTTCCTTTTGCCTTGCCAATCATCACTTCCTTATTTAATTTTTCTTTAAAAATTTTCTTAACATCATTCCAGTCTAAATTTAGCCAAACAAGTCCATGTTTCCCTCTTTTACCAAATAACTGATCAGGCTTCAAAACTAATTTTGTTTTTTTGAGCCATGAATTTTCTTTTTCTGTTTTTTTCAAATCACATCCTTCAAAAATCAAAACCTGTCTATCTTCAACAATAATTTTATTATCAGACAATTTCGGCAAAAATTTCGCCATAAGTTGTTTTGCATCATATTCACGTATACCAAGTTGAGCCATAGAAAAAAAATTTTAAATTTTGAATTCTAAATTCTTAATTTTGGAAGAACTAAAAAAAGATTAAATTAAAAAATTAATTTTGAAAAGAACATTTAAATTTTATCATTCAAATTAATAATGCAAATTCAAAACTTATTTCTTTTATCAAATTATTTTTCATAGATAACAATAATTAAGAATTCAAAATTAAGAATTTAGAATTTTATAAATACCTCCTCATGAGTCCCGTAACCACTCCCTGAATCTGCAATTCGCTTTCAGGATAGATGTTTTGATATTTAGGATTCTCTGGTTGTAAATATATAGAGCCATCTCTTTCTCTCATAAATCTTTTCACAGTATTGCCTCCATCAACCAAGGCAACAACAATATCTCCAAGTTTTGGTTCAATTGAAGCGTCAACAATTACCGTATCATCTTCAAAAATTCCCGCCTCAATCATACTGTCCCCTTTTACGCGCAAAATAAAAGTCTGAGATGGGTCTTTAACCAATGATACATCTATATTCATATGATCAACCACACTCTCTTCAGAAATAACCGGACCGCCCGCTGGGATATAACCCAAAACAGGAGCTAAAAATGTCTTTGCAACTGCATTTAATTTTTCTTTTATTTCATCAAGCAAAGCTATGCTTCGTGGAGTATCCCCTTTTTTTATAAACCCTTTTGTCACCAAAGCATTCAAATGTTTCAAAATACTATTATCAGAACTGACTTTCATAAAAATCCTCATTTCTTTCAATGTTGGAGAGGCTCCATGTTCTAACTGATAATCTCTAATAAAATCCAGAACCTGTTGTTGTTTTTCGGTTAGCATGAGAAAAAAGTTAATGTGTCAAAAATAAAAAAAGTCGCATGTCATTTCTTTTCTGTAACTTCATTCTAGGTGAGTAGCGCCTCACTGTCAAGAAAATTCTTGAATCTTCTTTTCGTAATATTGCAGAAACAAATTCCCAGGAGCTCCCAAAGAAATTTTTGAACTAAGATTTTTCTGTAAATCAACTTTATAATCATCAATATTTTCATAAGCAATTTTATAAGCATCTCTGAATGGAATATTTTTTTCAATTACCAAATCATTTGCAAAATCAACCATAAAAATATCTTTTTTAATTTTATCTTTCATATTTTTTCCTTTTGGCTTTATTCCTGCAATAAAAATTTGCATTATTTCTAAAGAATCCAAAACAATTCTTGAACTTTCTATTAAAGGTTTCTTTATTAATTGTAAATCTCTATGAAAGCCAGAAATAAGATTTTTTGAAATATCTTTTACCATAAATTGATTTGCAACAACTACATTTACATAGGATCTTAAAATTTCCATAACATCTAAATTTCTTTTTTGTGGCATTATGCTTGAGCCAGTAACAAAACCATCTGGGATCTGAAAAAAATCAAACTCTCTGGATGTAAATAAAATAAAATCAGAAGCCATTTTGCCTAAAGTCATCATAATCTGGGCCAAAACTTCCAAAAATAAACTTTCAAATTTTCCTCTGGAATTTTGGCAATAAAGTGAATTTATTTGTAACGCTTCAAATCCCAATTCTGAAGTTGTAAATTTTCTATCCAAAGGCAGTGCCACCCCAAATGAAGCGGCACTACCAAGAGGATTTTTATCTATGTGTTTATAAACAGAATCTAAAAAATCAATATCATCTAATAAGCTTTCTAAATAAGCACAAAAATAATGACTTACACTTGAAAGCATTGCCTGTTGTGTATGAGTGTAACCAGGCATTGGCACTTTTTTATGTTTTTTTGCAAAATCCAATAAAATTTCACACAATTCTAAACTTTGTGACTTTATTTTTTGCAATATATCTTTCATATAAAGTCTTAACGCCACCAAAATCTGATCATTCCTGCTTCGCCCAGTGTGAACTTTTTTACCGATATCTCTTAATTTTGAAATTAAATAATTTTCAATTACCGTATGGCAATCTTCATCTTCAATTTTAATTTCAATTTTTCCTTTTTTTAGATCATTTTCCAAATCAATAAAAGCATTTAAAAATTTGTTAAGCTCAGTTTTTTTCAGAATACCAATCCGTTCAAGTCCTTTGATATGAGCTTTTGAAGCTTGTATATCAAAAACCATTAATTCTTTGTCGAATATATAATCAGTTCCTACAGTATACTTTTCAACTTTCGGATCCAATTTGGTAATAGTTTTTTGCCAGAGTTTCATATTAATTAAGTTAAATGTAAAGGAAGGGAAAAGCTTTGGGCTTTGGGATTTGAGTAGGAAAGGTCGTTAATTGTTAATTTGTCGCCAGTGTCATTCCAGATTTAGTCTGGAATCCAGTGCAGGACTTTAGTCGATAGTGTTGTTTTTTTATTTTGTATGGAGGATTAGTTAGAAAAAATAAAAGGATGCTATTTCATGATAGATTTTATTTATACAGAAAGTTACTGGATAAATAATGAGTATGTTTACTGGATTCCTGCCGGAGTTTACCCCAATGGAGATGGGGGCAGGAATGACACTTACGACTCACAGTTCTTAGTTCTTAGTTCTCAGCTCTTAGTTCTAAATTATAAGCGGTTTTCATTGCAAGCGAATAAATTTCAATAAAACCAGCTGAGCAGTTTTGATTGAAAGCTGAATTTTTATTAAAAGTTGCTAAATTATGATTAAAAAGAGAATTTTTTGATTTAACTGACAAAACATCAATTTTTCCTTTATATAAAGATAAGGTTACTATTCCGCTTACTTTTTCATTCATATCGTCAATATATTTATTTAAATGTTGCATAGTTGGTTCAAGCCATTTCGCTCCATAACAAAAATAAGCCCATTTAGAATCAATTAATTCTTTAAATTCATTTTCTTGCTGCGTTGAGACAAGTTTTTCCAAAACTTTATGAGCACTGATAATTATATGAGCGCCAGGATTTTCATAAACTCCTCTTACTTTTAATCCAACGAGTCTATCTTCATATAAAATCACATAACCAATGGCATGTTCTGCTCCAATTTCATTACATTTTTTTATTAATTCCACCAAAGATAACTTTTGATCGTTCAAAACAACCGGAATCCCTTTTTCAAAGGTAATAGATATAATTTCTTTTTTATCTGGAGCTTTCTCCTGAGTATTGCATATTTGTAATATTTTTTCCAAAGGCGGAATCAATTCTGGATTTTCTATCTCACCACCCTCACCAGTAACTCCCCACATATTATCATCCCACGAATAAGGCACATTTTTCTTAAGCTGTGGCACCTGAATATTATTTTTTTTAGCATATTTAAGTTCCTCATCTCTTCCCATCCCCCATTCTCTCACTGGCGCAATAACTTTCATTTTTGGATTAAAACATAAGATCGAACTTTCAATTCTAACCTGATCATTGCCTTTCCCTGTACAGCCATGAGCGATACAATCAGCATTTTCTTTCATGGCAATTTCAACTGCTTTTTTTGCAAGTAAAGGTCTTCCAATTGGTGTTGATAAATGATAATCACCTTGATATTGAGCATTTGCTTTAATTGCTTTTGAAACATAATTTTTTGCAAATTCATCTTTACAATCAAGTGTATATGCTTTTTTTGCCCCTAATTTAAGGGCTTTTTTCTTTATTTCTTCCAAATCATCTGCTTGTTGTCCAATGTCTATGGTCAAAGCAATTATCTCGCATTTATAAGTATCTTGAATCCATTTGAGCATTACAGATGTGTCAAGGCCACCAGAATAAAGTAATACGCATTTTTTTACTTCACCGATTTTCCCTTCATGTGAAGCGATTTTTTTATAAGTTGTTGTAGTTTTCATATTAGTAATTAATTAATAAATTTAAGAATTTGAACATAAAAAAAGCCCCTGAAGACTTTTTTAACTCCAGAGGCTTTTGTATTTTAAAATTTTTTATATAAAATCAGCGTAGCTTCTGGAATTTTTTGAAGCTACTGCGGCGTGATGCCCTTAATATTATTTTTAATATATTCATAAATTCATATAATTTTCCACCCAAACGGACTATATTATATATAATAAGTAATTGTCAAATTTTTCATAAAATTCATTTTAATATTGCTCTTAACTGGTATAAAATAAACATATCTTCCTTTGCTTTATGAACTTTACAAACTTTATAACTTTACAAACTTATTTATGATCCGAACAGCAAATCCTGCCTTAAATGACCATAACTTTCGAAAACCTCAGACCATTGAATATGGTACTGAAATGATGACTATTCAAGGAGCTGTAAATAAAACAGCTATACTTGTCATATTAGCATTTGCTTCAGCCACTTTTGTTTGGCAAAAATTCTTCACAAGCGGTGGTGATCCAGCTATATTCAGCGGATATTTAACTTTGAGTGCTGTAGCCGCTTTTATAATATCACTAATAATAATTTTCAAACAAACATCTGCTCCAATTCTTGCCCCAATTTATGCGATTCTTGAAGGTGTTGTTTTAGGGGCAATCTCATCTTTATTTGAAATGAAATATCCAGGTATTGTTATTCAGGCGATAGCTTTAACTTTTGGAACGCTTTTTTGTTTACTACTTGCCTATAAATCAAGATTAATCAAAGCTACAGAAAATTTTAAACTAGGAATTTTTGCGGCCACTGGAGGAATTGCTTTGGTTTATTTAATTTCCATGATTTTGGGGTTCTTTGGAGTACACATCCCGTTTATTTATGATGGAGGGATTGGCGGAATAATTTTCAGTTTAATTGTGGTAGTTATTGCGGCCTTAAATCTAGTACTTGATTTTGATTTCATAGAAAATGCGGCTGATCGTGGTATGCCTAAATACATGGAATGGTACTCAGCCTTCGGATTAATGGTCACATTAGTCTGGCTCTACATTGAAATACTAAGATTATTAGGAAAAATGAGGGAAAGAAGGTAACACTTTACAAACTTTTAATTCAATTATGGCTACAATCACAACAACTTATCTTGGAGATCTTCGAACAGAATCAACCCATGTCCAATCAGGGACTAAATTAATTACCGACGCTCCAACTGACAATCAGGGCAGGGGTGAAAGTTTTTCTCCAACAGATCTTTTCGTAACATCTTTGTCTGTTTGCGCTTTGACAATAATGGGTATAGCGGCTAGAACTTCAAATATTGATATAAAAAATACAAAAATTGAAACAACAAAAATAATGGGAACAAATCCAAGACGAGTCACTGAAATTATTATTGATATTTATCCACCACAAAAAAATTATTCAATTAGGGAAAAAAGAATTTTAGAAAATGCCGTTAAAACATGCCCTGTAGCATACAGCATTAATCCTGAGATAAAAGAAACTATCAATTTTCATTATTAAAAGATATCTACATCCAAAACTTTTTCAAAACCGCTAGACCTTCTTGAATCTGATCAACATTAATACCTGAATAAGCAAAACGAATAAATTTCCTAGTCTCACCAGGCAAAGTCTTACCAAAATGTTCTCTGGTACAGAAAGAGACACCTGTTGCTTCCAAAGTTTTCATTCTAAAATCCTCCAAAGATTTTGAACCTAATTTATTATATATAGCAGTAATATCAACAAATAAATAAAAAGTCGTATTAGGCACTGGAACGGAAATACCTGGAATTGAATTTAATCCATTTACCAACACATCTCTTCGATCTCTCAAAGTATTCATAATTTGTCTTGTTGGTTCTCTATCTCCCTGTATCGCCGCTATGCCTGCATATTGAATAAAATGTGTTGTACAGGCCTCATCATTGGTATTAATTTTGGCAATGGCATTATTAATTTCTGCTGGCCCTATTGACGCTCCCAGCCTCCAGCCAGTCATGGCAAAAGTTTTGGAAAAAGTATGCAAAATCATAGTTCTTTCTTGCATACCAGGAATAGAAACTATACTTTTAGCTTGTCCAGAATATCTAACATCAAAATAAGCTTCATCTGATAAAACCAACATATTGTTTTCAATGGTAATTTTAGCAATCCAGTTCATTTCATCATCATCAGATTCTGCTCCCAAAGGATTTTGATAATTATTATAAATAAGAACAGTGGGTTTATGTTTTTTCACATAATTTTCAACCTGTTCACGATCAATTTTGAATCCGGTTTTTGTCGGAATATATTGATATGGTAGTGCTAATCCGCCAAAATATTCAATTTGTGATTCATAAATTGGATAACCTGGATTTGGGTATAATACAGCATCCCCTTCCTCCATAACAACTTGTAAAAATTTCCCGATTACAGGCTTGCCTCCTGGATGAATAACTACATTATCAACATTATATTTCACACCTCTGGCTTGACCAATATAATCTGCAACTGCCTGCCTTAAAGGCAAAATACCAGCCGCAGGAGTATATCCTGTTTTGCCATCTTTAATAGCTTTATTCATAGCTTCAATAATATGAAACGGTGTAGGTAAATTAATATCCCCTAAATGAAAAGGATAAATCTTTTTCCCTTTCATTGCTAATTTGCTGGCACTTTCAGAAACAGCATACGCAGTTTCAGTGCCTAATCTGCTTATTCTTTTTGCAAGTGTATAGTTCATAATAAAAATTTTAAATTCTAAATGTTGTAATAAGTAATCAGTAGTCAGTGGTCGGTAATCGGTCATTTCAAACTGACTACTGACTACTCACTTCTGACTACCTCCTCTTTTTCTCCTTCACACTTTCACACTTTTTTCTTTTTTCTATCCTACTCAAACATTCCTTCCTTAATCTTCTTAATCCTTAATGCCTTATCTTCAGCAAATTTAGTTATTGCTTTCCAGATCCAGTCCTTAGACAAATGAGACTCTTCCATTACCTGATCCAGCGTACCGCCAGTTCGCCATCTGTCATCCCAATCTGGAGAAAGCGAGTATTCTTTCACAATCGAATGTTTCATCCAGTGATTCATTAAATCAATGCCAGTATTTGTAATAATCATTGCATTCAGCCATTCATTTTTAGAAATAACTGAATCCTGATATTCCTTAGTTTGCATTTCAAATAACTCGCTTGAAATAGCCGCAATAATTTTCACATTTGGACCTTCTTTTCTAATTTTCGGTAAAAGTTCAATAA
Organism: Candidatus Peregrinibacteria bacterium RIFOXYB2_FULL_33_20; assembly: GCA_001788835.1. Taxonomy (GTDB): domain Bacteria; phylum Patescibacteriota; class Gracilibacteria; order UBA1369; family GWF2-33-10; genus GWF2-33-10. The sequence goes on along the minus strand of MFXK01000032.1, from coordinate 17,662 downwards.
TATTAGCGGTTGGCTTAGTTCCACGGACAATAACAATCCCCTCTTTTTCACGATTTTTATCATAATCCTTAATAATATAGGCTCCTTTTGCAGACTCAAAATGTGAAACAACTCCCAAACTTTCTCTATCAGGAATTTCTATCGCCGGACGAGTCAAATGTAAGACTATAATATGTTTTTCGGTGGCCAAAGCCGCACCCAAAACTACTGGGACTTCATTATATTCCCATGGATGTAAATTAATAACATGACCTTTTGGAAATAATTGCGTAACACCAGGAGAAAAAATTCCAAAATGAGTTCTGCTATCTTCAGCCGTTTCAGGGCCAGAATGCCCAGATACCCAGATTGTTTTACCTAATTTAATGTTTGAATCCTGTACAGTTTGGCTAAAAATACGCATTATTCCATATTTCAGGTATGAAAAAGCTCCATAAGTTGATGAAATCGAATAAAATCCATTAAACTGCTCAAAAGGTTTTTTATCTAGGTTAACAGAAGATATTCCGACCATAATTCCCGCATTTGCAAACTCAGTAATAGCTTGAGGAAGTAGTGTCCCTTTTTTATTTGTAACCCGATTATACATTCCAAAATTCTCAGCTCCATTATGTCCGTGAGAAAATCCAATTACATTCGTCGATCCAGCCAAATCAGCAGATGCCGCAAAAAATAAAGGACGGCCATATTTTTGTTGGCAATAAGTATTTATCCATGACCCAAAAGCTCCCATGCCTTTACTATTTGTCACTTTTGTCCCTGGTTTTAAATATACAGGATAATTCTTATAATCATACAAAGCTTTATCTTTTAAAGGATTTTTATCAAAAATTTTATTTTTATCTAAATCTTCTGGAACCATTTCGGCCATTTCAATCAATCTATCAGCCAAGTAATCCAAAAAATCTGGATTTTTATCAAAAACCGACATAACAGTTTCAAGTGCGGACTTCATTTCATCTTTATTATCAACATAACAACATTCACATGCATCCATACATTCAAATTTAAGATCATATTTTTCCGCAAATTCACGTTTTGTAATCCAAAATTCCTTTGAATTTCTAGCATGAGCAGACCCATGACTTGCATTATCAAATTTACCATAACCTCTGCCCTTTCTTGTCTTTACCCAAAGAGCTTTTGGAGTCAATTTATCATCATTTTCAAATAATTTTTCATAAGCTTTCATAATTGATTCAAAATCAGATCCATTCTCTGTCCCATAAGCCTTCCAGCCATGATGAGAAAACCATTCTTGCGGGGTTCCATAAACAACATCACTGAACTTGCGATCATCTATTCCATAATCATTCCAATCAATCAGGGCAATTAAATTTCCCAAACCTAGTCCATAAGCAGAATTCTTAGTTTCATGGACAACACCCGGAGTCAAACCTCCTTCCCCTTCCAACATAAATACTTTGACATCTTCCGCTCCAATATATTTATAAACAAAAGCTTCACCAGCGGCTACAGGCGCTCCATGACCACTCGGGCCAGTATTACATTTAAAAAATAAAGTTTTACCAGCCATTTCAGCATGTCCTGGTAGTCCACCCTTCTGCCTAAGAGTCAACAAATCTTCAGGATAAAGCACAAAATTATCGCCATAAGGACACAGATATTTGCTGTTTTTTGTCTTATTATATTTCCTTCTCAAAGCTTCATTGAAAACAGCCAAAGTCGCATATACAACCGGATTAGCATGCCCTGCCCCCAAAATAAATCTGTCAGCAAAACGCATTTCAGGCTTCCTGATATCCCATCTCATCACTCCAGAAAGCAAGGTTGCAATCAAAATATGAACCTTTGACCTTGAACCACCTGGATGTCCACTTTGACTTAAATTAAGAGCGATATCGATACATTGGTCTATCAAATCAGCAGATATTTCCCAATACTTATACTGAGACTTCAGCTTTGATAATGAATCCATAAGCAATGATAAATTTTAAAAAAAATAAAAAAGATAAAAGCTCATTTGGTCGAATCTTACCCCCCAAAGAAAAAAAAATAAAGAGAGATTTTTTAAAGCGTAGTAGTAAAAATAGTGGCTGGAAGAATAGATAAAAAAAACTCCATCATTTTTTGGGATTAAATTCACGAAAAATCCATAATTAATTTTTAAAATGCCAATATGAATCTTAAGTTTTAAAATCTCAATTATGAAAAAAACAAATCCAAAAAGTAATATGCTTACAAAAAAACTGTTTTTAGAGCATATGAATAAATTCAATAAACACTTTGATAATATCTATAATGAATTAGAAAAGAACGATTTTGAATGGACTTCTTTAAAAGATTGGATTAAAAAACAAGAAGGAAAAAATGATTTTCCAAAATTCTCTTGACGGTGAGAATTTGCTCACCTAAAATAAATTTAGAAAAGATTTTTTTCTTTTTACTTTATTCTTTTTTCTTCTTCTATGTCAGACGAAAAACTCAAGGCGATTGATGCCGCTTTATCTCAAATTGAAAAACAATTTGGCAAAGGATCCATTATGCGTTTAGGGGATTCTAAAAAAATGAATATTGAAACCATTTCTACCGGATGCTTATCTCTGGACAAAGCTCTTGGCGGTGGCATCCCCAAGGGTAGAATCATTGAAATCTTTGGGCCAGAGAGTTCAGGCAAAACCACTGTTACTTTACATATTATTGCCGAAGCGCAAAAATCTGGAGGGATTGCCGCTTTTATTGACGCAGAACACGCTCTTGATCCGGAGTATGCCGCTAAAATTGGAGTAAAAACAAATGAGTTAATCATTTCACAGCCTGACAATGGAGAACAGGCCTTAGAAATAGTGGAAACATTAGTAAGATCAAATACTGTGGATGTCATTGTGATTGATTCGGTGGCCGCCCTAACACCTAAAAATGAAATTGAAGGCCAAATGGGAGATCAACACATGGGCTTACAAGCAAGACTGATGAGCCAAGCTTTGCGTAAGTTAACCGCTATTATCAGTAGGTCAAAATGTTCTGTCATTTTCATTAACCAATTACGTATGAAAATTGGCATAATGTTTGGCAATCCAGAAACCACTACCGGTGGTAATGCTTTGAAATTTTACTCTTCCGTTAGAATGGATATCAGATCAACAGCCAAAATCACCGAAGGAGATCGAGTTACCGGCAATCATGTCAAGGTGAAAATAGTGAAAAATAAAGTTGCCGCTCCTTTCGGTATCGCAGAATTTGATGTCATGTATAGCGAAGGCATTTCTAGCACTGGTGATTTATTAGATATCGCTTTGGGATATGAATTCATCAAAAAATCAGGGGCCTTCTATAGTTATGGCGAAACCAAATTAGGCCAAGGTCGAGAAACCGCTAAACAATTTTTAAAAGAGAACGTTGATCTTTATAATGAAATCAGTACTAAAATCCGTTCAGCCAATACCACGAAAGCGTAAAAAATCAAATAAATTACAAAAAATCTTATTGCAATAGTATTGCAATAATTAACCGTAATTTATACTTTTTTAATTTTTGGATTGTCCTTATTCTCTTTATTTGTTGGTGTAGAGCTTACTGGCGAGACAATGGGAGAAGCAACAGTACCAGCTTTGTTTAAAACAGGCTTATCTTTCGCACTGTGACTATGATCGGTTTTATAAAAGCCACTGCCTTTGAAGGCAATGGCTGGCACTGACAAGAGTTTCTCTGTCTTAGTATGAGCACATTTAGGACAGGAAGGATTATCAATTTCATGAATAGCTTTATACGCTTCAAAAGTAAAATCACATTTTCGACATTTAAAATCGTATTTAGGCAAGACAGAAATTTTAAAATTTATAATTTAAAATCTATAATTTTTCCTAACCATTTTCCGGTTAAAGAAGTTTTACATTTAGCAACATTTTCAGGTGTACCCGTGACTATCACCTCTCCGCCATTGTCACCACCTTCTGGACCTAAATCAATAACATAATCAACGGTTTTTATGACATCTAAATTATGTTCAATCGTTAAAACTGTATTGCCGCTTTCCACTAATCTTTCTAATACTTCCAGTAATTTTTTAACATCATCAAAATGTAAACCAGTAGTTGGTTCATCAAGCACATAAAACGTTCTGCCTGTAGATCTTTTGGACAATTCAGTCGCTAACTTAATTCTTTGGGCTTCACCACCAGATAGAGTTGTTGCCGGCTGACCCAAATGAATATAGCCCAGTCCAACTTCACTTAAAGTAGTTAATTTGGATTTAATCGAAGGAATAGCGGTGAAAAATTCCAAGGCTTCATCAACGGTCATATCTAGGACATCAGCAATATTTTTGCCACGATAAATAATTTCCAAAGCTTCTCGATTATATCTTTTTCCATGACAAGTTTCACAAGGCACATAAATATCCGGCAAAAAATGCATTTCAATTTTCTTGATACCATCGCCTTCACAATCTTCACAACGTCCACCTTTAACATTGAAACTGAATCTGCTCGGCGTATATCCTCTTAACTTAGATTCTGGCAATGAAGCAAATAATTCTCTAATATCAGTAAATACTCCAGTATAAGTCGCTGGGTTTGATCTGGGAGTGCGACCAATTGGAGACTGATCAATATTAATAATTTTATCTAAATGTTCTACGCCTAAAATTTCTTTATGTTTGCCGGGAACTGACTTAGCGTTATTCAAAGATCTAGCCAGAGACTTCACCAGAATGTCGTTGATTAAACTAGATTTACCAGAACCAGAAACCCCAGTGATTCCCACAAAGCAACCTAAAGGAATTTTTACATTTACATTTTTTAAATTATTTTCATTCGCTTCAATAATTTCTAAAAATTTGCCATTACCTTTACGCCTAACTTTAGGAATATCGATTTTCACAGCACCAGACAAATATTGGCCAGTAATAGAATTCTTGTTGGCCATCAATTCTTGGGGCGTACCCGCTGCCACCACTTCTCCCCCTAATTTACCGGCTCCAGGGCCAACATCTAAAATATAATCAGCACTCATCATAGTTTCCACGTCATGTTCCACCACAATTACTGTATTGCCTATATCCCTTAAATGGATAAGAGTTTTAATTAATTTAGCGGTATCATTTTGGTGCAAACCAATTGAAGGTTCATCAAGCACATACAAAACTCCTTGTAATTGAGAACCAATTTGCGTTGCCAATCTAATCCTTTGAGCTTCGCCTCCCGATAAAGTATTTGCTGACCGATTCAAAGTTAAGTAACTCAATCCCACATCTTGCAAAAAATTCAAGCGATCTATCACTTCTTTCAAGATTTGTTTAGCAATAAGGCCTTCATTGCCTAATAATTTTAAATTTTTAAAGAAATCAATAGCTGATTTAATAGAAAATTCAGTAACATCTATAATTGATTTATTATGGATTTTTACTGATAACATTGCCTTTTTTAATCTTTTGCCATCACAAGTCAAGCATTTAGAAATTTGCATGTAACTTTCAATTTTTTTTCTTAAATAATCAGATTCAGTTTCTCGATAACGCCTTTCCAGGTTAGGGATCACTCCCTCGAATGTTGTGGTGTATTCGCCTTCAAATGAAGCGCTAGCGGCATCTTTATTTAAGCTGACTTTATATTTTTTATCGCCTGTTCCTTGCAAAATTATATTCAACACTTCGTCTGAAAGTTTTTTCACCGGCACGTTCATAGAAAATTTATAAATTTTAGCTACCTCATTAAGCAAATTATTATACCAAGTTAAATGAGATACTGAGCCAGACCAAGGAGTGATAGCACCTTCGGCTAAAGTTAAATTCTGATTTTGAATAATTAAATCTCTATCAACTTCCAATTTTGTCCCTAACCCATGACAATCATCACAAGCGCCATGCGGACTATTGAAAGAAAAATTTCTAGGTTCGATTTCTGGAATATTAACTTCACTATGATTAGGACAGGTAAAATGCTCAGAAAAAATCATATCTTTCTTACTATTATGATCCTGAATAATAATAATACCATTCCCATAACGAACGGTAGTTTCCACTGAATCAGCCAGTCTGGTTCTATTAGGGTTAGAAATTTCGATTTCTTGACCTGAAGACAAGACTTTTTTGTTAATTTTCAAATCTTTGATTACCAACCTATCAACCACCACTTCAATAGAATGTTTTTTCTTCTCATCAAGTTCAGGCAGCTCCAAAACACTGTATACTTCGCCATCCACCCTTACTCTGACAAAACCGTCTTTTTTCACTCTCTCAAACACTTTTTGATAAGCGCCTTTTTTGTCTCTAATAATCGGCGCTAATAAAATAATTTTTTTATCAGTTTCCAAATTAGCAATAATTTCTACAATCTGACTAATAGTCTGTCTGGATAATGCGGTGCCGCAATAAGGACAATGAGGATGACCAATTTTTGCGTATAACAACCTTAAATAATCATAAATTTCTGTAACAGTGCCAACTGTCGACCTAGGATTATGAGAAGTGGTTTTCTGATCAATAGAAATGGCAGGAGATAATCCTGATATTTGATCAACTTCCGGTTTTTCCGTGGTTTGCAAAAATTGCCTGGCATAAGTGGATAAACTTTCCACATAGCGTCTTTGGCCTTCAGCGTAAATAGTATCAAAGGCAAGAGATGATTTGCCTGAGCCAGATAACCCAGTAAATACAATTAATTTATCCCTAGGGATCTCCACATCAATGTTTTTCAAATTATGAATTTTTGCGCCCTTAACAATTATCTTATCGTTTTTCATTATATTTTAATTTTATGTAAAGTTTTAAATAAAAATTACGCTGTGTAAGTGTAGCATTTAAAATTTAAGATTTCAAACCTGAGAATTTTGATGATAATCTGTTTTTGATTAAAAGTCGAGGAAGTATATGAAAAAAATTTTAACCATCATCGCCCTTATTTTAAGCTTTATTATAGCAGGATTTTTTACTTGGGCAAATTTTGCCAGCAAAAATCTTCTTGAGTTATATAAACAAAATGAATCGACCATCGTCACTGACAGAAATAATAAAATTATTGAAATTTTACCAAATCAAAAAAAATTTTATGCTATTTACACGCAAAAAATTCCTGGAAATTTAAAAAATCTACTTATTCAAAAAGAAGATCAATATTTTTACTACCATTTAGGGTTAAATCCTATCAGTAAATTAAGAGCCATTTGGCGTTTGTTTTTTAACAGTAAAAACACGGCCTCAAGCACCATTACTGAACAATTGACTAAAATTCTACTTAATCATGAAAATGATCGAACCGGCAAAAATAAAATCATCGAAATTTTCTATACTAAAGCTTTAGAAATAAATTTATCTAAAAATAAAATTCTGGAGATGTATCTTAATTCCATTTTTTTCGGCCATAATGTGCAGGGAATTTCACTCGCAAGCAGATTATATTTCGACAAAAATTCAGAAAACTTAAGCAATGAAGAAATTTGTAAACTTCTTGCCACAATAAGTTCTCCAACTAACTTAAATCCATTTATAAAAAACAATAAAAAAGAAGCTGAAAAAATTGCTGGAATTTTAGGATTAGAAAATTTAGAAATAAATGATTTTGAAAAAAAAGAAATTCAAATTCTAGAAAACAAATTCAATAATTTTATAACTAAAAAATCAGCATTTGAGATTAAAGATTTAAAATTAAATAAAAATTTAACTAAAAAAAATCTTACTATTGATCAAGACTTAAATGACAAAATCAGATCTATTGCAAAAGAAAAATTATCAACTTTATATGAATACAACGCAAGAAATGCTGCAATAGTAGTGATCAAAATTCCAGAAAATGAACTTATTGCAATTGTTGGCACTAAAGATCCATATTCAGATTTAAATGCAGATCAAGTTAATATGGCAATGAAAAGTCGTGCCATTGGGTCAACTGTTAAACCATTTATTTACACGAAAGGGTTTGAAAAAGATTTAAGGCCTTACACTCTTGTTGATGATCGTGAATATAAATATTACACAGCAGGAAACTTCGCACATTATCCAAAAAATTATGACTATCAATACCATGGCATAATAACTCTACATATAGCTTTGTCTAACAGTCTAAATGTTCCAACTTTAAAAGTTTTAGAATATGTCGGGCTTAAAAATTTTTACAATTTTCTCTCAAAAGATTTGCAATTTAAATCTGTTCAACCACTTGAAACTTATGAGTATGGAATAGCACTTGGAAATCTTGAAATGGATTTATTATCCTTATCATATTACTTCACAATTTTTCCAAATAATGGTTATCTAAAACCTTTAAAAACTTCAAATAATGGAGATTTATATTTTACGCCAAACAAAAAAATATTTGACGAAAAATATATTGAATTAACAAATAAAATTTTATCTGACAGAAATACTGGAATTGATCAATTTGGTATGGCAAGCAATTTAAATCTCCCCCAAAAAAATTTCGCAGTCAAAACAGGCACTTCCCAAAAATTTCGCGATACCTGGACAATCGGCTACACTCCGGATTTTCTGGTTGGAGTCTGGGTTGGCAATGCAGATAACAGTCCAATGAAAGAACTCTCCTCACAAATTGGCGCTGGACTTATATGGCATGATGTCATGACATTACTCCTAAACTCAAATTATAACAAAAAAACTCCTTTTGTTTTTGATCAAATTCAGAATTTCCCAAATGAAAATACTATCGAATATGGTTTAAAAAATGATGATTTCGAATATCACAAAAATTTGCTTATAAATCCAACACTAATCCTCTCCCCTCACAACAATGATGAATTCTTATTTTCAGAAAATTTACAAATTCCACTTAAATCCAATGAAGAACTAGAATGGTATATTAATGGCAAATTTTTAGCTAAAGGTACTGAAGTTATCTGGCAACCGAAGATTCCTGGCACTTACCAAATCTCCGCCACTAACGAGAACAAGGAAAAAAAGGAAATTATGGTGGTGATAGAGGACTAAACTAAAGTTTTTTTTAAAATAATGTACTTCGTCCTTCTCTTAGGCGATTTGCTTCTCAAAGTTGAGTTAGTTCTTTATAAAAAACTAAAATAAATTATAAAAGAAAAATTAAAAATATTTTCAAAAATAACAAAAACTGATACAAAACTTATTATAAATAATTAATCCAACAAGTATGGAAATAGCATAAGGTAATTTTACATTTGAAGAAAAAATTAAGTCTTTTGTTATTTTTTTATTGTTTTTAAAGATAAAATAAATTGATGTAGCTAAAGCCTGCAGACCACCTATTAAAAAAATTACAACTAAAACTTTTAATCCTTCAGGGAAGCCAAGTCCAAAAACAATTATACTAAATAATTTAACATCACCGGCGCCAAGCCCTCCTTTTTGAAATGGAATTATAAAAATAAATAAAATAGCTAGTCCTGTTATTAAGCCAACAAAAATCCCCTGCCAATTTCGTAAATAAATAAAGTTTATTGTTAAAGCAATAAATCCTATTATTAAAACAATATTATAAATTTTTCTATGATATAAATCAGTAATTAAACTTATGAATGAAATGAAAATTAAAATTTTAAGAGACATATTTAATTCAGAATGAAGAATTTAATTATTTCATTATATTAAGAAATTGGATTACTCCTGGGGTTAAATAAATTATTAAAAGTGCAGGGAAAATACAGCAAACAAGAGGAATCATAATTTTTACAGACGCTGTCCGTGATAATTCTTCAGCTTTTTGCTTTTTCCTTGTTCTCATCAGATCAGCCTGAATCCTCAAAGATTTCCCAAGTGATACTCCAAGCTGCTTTGCTTGCAAAAGCAACATTACAAATCTATCAAAATCTTCATTTTCTATTCTTTTTTGCATATTTTTTAAGGCCTCTTCAATTGAGATTCCATAATGCATTTCTTTACTCACTTGTAAAAATTCTTTAGCACAAACATCATCGCTAATCATACTTAAATGTTCAACTGCATATTCAAGATTCATTCCCCCTTCGATAGCTAAGATAAGCAAATCTATATTGGGAGGTAATTTCTTTTCAAATGTCACCCTCCTTTTAGCCCCTTCCGCTCTTAACCAAAGTAAAGGCAGATAAAACACTATTAATCCAAGCACAATATACAAAAATAAATGTTTCCAAAATCCACCAACTATCCAAAGTCTTATAAATACATAAATTTCACATGTAAATAAAAACAACTCTTGAATTCTCATTATATGATCTACTGTTAAGTCATATGGACAGCCTGCTAAAGCCAACAAATATCTGATTTTTTTTTCTGAGTTGCATTTTTTAATTATAAAACCTGGTTTGAAAAGTTTTTTTCTAATTATGCGCAAAAATAGTGGTTTTGATTTATCTTCAAGATTAATCGTATAGCTCGGAAATAAAAATTTCCCAAAAAAATACAAAAAAAATGCAAACAATATAAAGATGATAATAATTTGACTAACAGGCATTATTTTAAATTTTAATTTTAATAATTTTGCGAATCCAAAAGAAGCCAATTATTTCAAGCACGATGGCCATAAAAAGCATAAAATTCCCAATATTTGTATTAAATAAAGGTTTTACATATTCAGAACTTACCATCCAAAAAGCGCCTAAAGACAAAGGGCCTAGTCCTGCGAGCATTAATCCTGAAAAACGTCCTTGAGCAGTATAGGATTTAACATCTTTTTCTATTTTTAATCTTTCTCTGATGCTGTGGGAAATATGCTGAAGCATTTCAACCAGATTACCTCCAATATCTTGTTGCAAAGACACTGCATTAATAAAGAGCTTCATATCATCTAACGGGATCTCTTGTCCCAAAGATCCTAATATTTCTGTAATAGGCAAGTTATATTTTAATTTTTCAGTTGGACTTTTTAAAAAATATCTTAAAGGATAATCTATTTCTCTGCTTAAAAATTCTATTGATTGAGTGATGCTATAACCTGCTTGAAGTGTATTTGCCATGGCATCAAACATATCTGGCAATTGTTCATTTACGCTGTTTTGGATTTTTTTATATAAAAATGAAATAATAAATTTCGGACTTAATAGAATAGAAATACTTATAATGCAAGTATAAATGGATGGGATATGCATAAATCGCGCAATAATAAAAGCAAAAATACTTATTAGAATAATAATTAAAATGAAAATAGAGAAATGTGATTTTTGATCAATAATAGAATATTTTTTTGCCAGATCTTTTGTGAATTTATATTGTGAAAAAAATAAATCTAATTTTTTAAAAATATTTAATTTATTATTTTGCTTTGCTCCGTGATTAAATTTTTTAAATAAAAATTTTAAAAATTTATTTTGTCGTTTCACATATAATCCATTTATTGAAATCACTGATATTGTTCTTAAAATCACAATAATACTTATCAGTGTAGCTGCAATAAATAAATTTGCATTTTCTAAATTCATCATTTTAGGAGTAGTAAGGTATTTCTTTCGGCACTTGATCTGACGCAATAAATACATCTTTTTTGCGATCGTATTTAAACCAAATATTTAATTTATACCCTTGTTTTATATCATTATTTTTTTCAACTTCTTCAATTGACATAATTTTTCTCTGTCCATTGGATAAACGCTGTTGTTGAATAATTAAATCAACTGATTGCTGAATTTGTGTTTGAATTGCTGGAAGTGGAAGTTCAAGATTAGACATTAAAGTCATTGTTTCAAGTCTTGATAAAGCTTCTAAAGGTGCATTGGCATGAATTGTAGTGAGAGAACCTTTGTGTCCAGTGTTCATTGCCTGAAGCATATCTATTGCTTCACCACCTCTAATTTCACCAACTATAATTCTATCAGGCCTCATTCTTAAAGCGTTTTTTACTAAACCTCGTATTGTAATCTCTCCCTTCCCTTCAATATTCATAGGTCGTGATTCCAAAGAAATAAGATGAGGATGATCAATTTTCATTTCCGCAGAATCTTCTATAGTAAGTATTCTTTCATTTTTGGGAATACAATTTGCTAAGGCATTAAGCAAACTTGTCTTACCGCTTCCAGTTCCTCCCGAGATTAAAATATTCCATTTTTTCTCTACACATTCTTTTAAAATTTTAACCATTTCAGATGTTGCACTTCGAAATTTCAAAAGTTTTTCAATATTAAAAGCTTCTTTTGGAAATTTACGAATTGTAAGTACAGGACCAATAAGACTTAATGGACGAATAATAGCATTAACACGCGACCCATCCTGAAGTCTTGCATCGACCATTGGACTTGATTCATCAATACGCCTTCCTATTTTACCTGCAATTCGTCTTATAATCCTTAGCAAATCATCTTCCGATCGAAATGTTAAATTTGTTTGCACTATGCAACCATTTTGTTCTATAAAAATTTGATCTTTACCATTTACCATTATTTCTGAGATTTGGTCATCCCTAAGTAAATCTTCCAAAGGACCCAACCCAATTAAATTATCTATCAGGAGTTGAAGAAGTTTTTCTTTTTGCAGAGGGGGAAGAAAAATTTTTTCATTTTCCATAATTTTTTCAAGCCTTACTTTTATAAAAAATTTATCTTCTTTTTCATATTTTGCATTTTTAACTTCCTCAAGAAAAATTTTTAGAATCTGTTGCGTGTATGTTTCGAATGGCATTTTAGATCTTAACTTAAAAAATTATTTAATATTTTTTCCTCAATAAACTGTGAAATAGAATCTTTAAGAAAGCTATTTTTTTGACTAAAAATACTTTTTCCAGTGCTGAGGGCATAAAATGAACTCTCTTCATCTTTTTCAAATATTGCCTCAATTTGACCGTTTAAGTGGTTTTTAAATTCTTTTAAGATTTTTTTTGCATTTGATTTATTCAGATTAGATATGATTGCGTGTTTATTTTTAGTTTGATCTTCAAAATTTTTAAAAACATCAAGGAATCTTTTAAAAGATGATAAATCATTATTTATGACTGTCCAAAAAAAATCTGCCTGGTCAATAATATTTGGAATTTTTGGGGAAAAATTTGTACCACCATCAATAATGATGTAATCAAAATAGGTTTTTAAAATGGCAAATATTTCTAAAGATGGAAGCTTGGCTATTTTATCAACCTCAAAAATTTCATCAGGCCCAGACATAAAAAAAAGGGCGTTTTTTTTGTTTGTTATTTTTGATAGGGCAGAAAGCGTTAGGCTGTCAGCTTCTTCAAAATACGGCAAAAACGTGCTGATACTAAAGGCAGTATCATATCCCAAATATAAATGTATATCACCAAGACTTCCTATTTGTAAAAGCAGGACTTTTTGATTTTTTAGCTCACTTAAATATAAAGCGATTTGTGAGACAAGAAAGGTTGTACCAACACCTCCTTTTGCCCCTTCGAAATACAGACATTTTCCTTTAGTTCCCATGATTTATTTTAACGTAGTTGAACTGGCAAAATTGCAAATTGCATAGAGAATTCATTTACTTTTGCGTACATAATAAGCCTTATTTCAGCATCAGTTAGTGCCAGAGTAATTGATTTTGATCCTCCACTTATATCAGTCACATTAATAATTTCTGCATTTCTTATTATAAAATCATTTTCCCCAAGATTAGTTTTTTCATTGCCAATGACTATATCCACATGATCTTTTACTTTTACAAAAGTTTTTGCCGCCAACCATGAATCATCTATTGAAAAAGCTTTTTTATCTTGTGGAAGCAACAAAGATATTGAATCTGAACTTATAGATTGCAAAACATCTCTTTTGTATATAATTGCTCCTTTTGGTAAGTTGCGAGTTAAAGTAAGCCCAATCAAATCTTCTTTTTTTGTGAAAATTTCATCATTTATTAAAATTTTTGGATAAGCTTGCATTTGCAAATCAATATCCTCAACAATCTTAATTTCATTTATGTCTCTGCTTGTCACGACAACATCAATCCATCTTTTTTCATTTTCAAATTTCTTTGTCCAATTAATTAAGAGTAAAGCAGCAATAAGCAAAGTACAAATGCTAAAAATAATATATAGGCGCTTCTTTTTTTGTAAATTTAGAGTTAATGGGGAATCTTCGAGTTTGTTTTTATCACTTTTAAAAAACATAATTAACAAGATTATTTAATAGGCATAGAACTTATAGCTTCAGCTGTTATGGTAATTTTATTTTTATTTAATAGTTTCGCAAAGAAAAAATTCTGATCCTTTTTAATAATAACTTTTGTCATAATTTTCGAGTTGCCTTGGTAATAATCATAAGGATAAATTATCTCATAATTTTCCACTTGCAGGTGATTACTTTGGGAATTTAAAGAAATGTATTTTTTTACTTCATCTGTAACGCGTGATTTATCTGAAACAATATCTTCTATATCATCTTTTGTAATTAACAAAAGAGAATTCTCTATATTCTGAAGTGAGGGGTCTGAAACTAAATTATTTTCAGCAGCTTTTAGAATCATATCTCCTACAACAGTTGCTCCTGCACTTGCACTATGATCAGCAATTGTCTGTATTTTCGCTTTAGTTAGATATGACTGTCCTAAATCTATTATCACGCCAAAAAGCATCATAATGATTGCCATTGACAAAACAGTCAAAACTAAAATATTTGCTTTATGTTTTTTAAAATGAATCATCATATTCTATTCTTGCTAAAGATTCTGCATTTACTTTTATTATTTCCCCATTATTTATTAATGGGATAGTAAATGGTACAGTGTAGGCCACAGAAACACTTAAAGTTTTTCCTCTTACCCGATCAGGACTTGTTTCTTCTGCCGGACTAATCATAATAGTTGTTCTGCTGTAATTATTATCAAAAGCTTTCATAGCAGCTTCAATCGCTCCATTTATTTGATCGTTTTTATTGGTTTGCGCCCCAATACGAGCACCTTCACGGGCTGCATATGTGACTACCTGTTCAGCAACAAGCATATACCCTACTCCTATTATTCCTATTATAATAAGAAGAAAAATAGGAATTACTACCGCAAATTCAACTAAGGCTTGTCCACTTTGTTTTTGTAACATTTTTTTTATAATTTTTGCCATTTATTTATTTTATACATAATAATAAAATCAATTTAATAAAATCCTGTCTACATTTTATTTAGTAAAATCTTAATTTTTCCCGCAAAAAATATTAAAAATTTGTTAAAATTTCTATTTTCTCAAAAACAGACTATGGACAGGAAAAAATATCTGCTATTTAATTATAATATAATTATTTCTATATTTTTTATATGAAATTATTTCTTTCAAATGTGTCAAAGTTATTAAAAGATGAATCCGGACAAACTTTGTCAGAATACGCATTGATATTAGCCTTAATTGCTCTAGTAGTTGTTGCGGTGGCAACTGCTTTAGGTGATAAGATTAAAGCGATTTTTCAAAAAGTAATTGATTCGCTTGGAAGCTGAACCTTAAAGTCACTTGGAATTTCAACTACACTTTTTGTCTCTTTTGGGGCAAGGAAAATTTTTAACGGTTTAATATTTCTCTTGATATATATAATTTTTAAATTTCCATCAAGACAAAAAACGTCTATCTTAAAACACATACCAACCGTATGAATCATTCTACAATTCTCAAAAATCAATCCATATTTTGGAGCTTTTCTATAGGCCAATCCTACAAATCTTTTCCAAAAAGTATTTGCTTTGTAAATCGGAATATTTCTATTATTTAGATTAAACATATTTTAAATTTTATCTGGATCAGATATGCCATTCATTTTAACATAATCATCAACAGAATTATTAGTTCCAAAATAATTATTTAATTCTTTGGTAATACCTCTTAATGTATCGCCTTTTTCAACTGTTCCATCTTTTATGTTATATAGTCCAGTTGGATCAACATATTTCAGCGGATTATTCAAAACATACGAATACTTATTTAAACTCTACGGATCATTTAAATCTCCTTGCCGTGTATCAGCACTCACAAACCTCCCAATCTTTGCATTATAATACCTCGCCCCATAATAATAAAAATTCGTTTCTTCATCTAATTCTTTTCCAGTAAATTTATATTTATTTTTATAATCACCACTTTTTTCATCTATCCTAACATTCCCATAAGGATAATAATCTAATAAAGAAATAACATTACCATTAACATCTGTGTCCACATTACTTCCACTTAAATGATCGGTATGATGAAATACAATATTTCCAGTAAGAGTTGATGGGGAACGTGTTGGCACTGTTCCACTTGGAGTTTGTTTAACTGCTCCTCCAAGTTTAATTAAAACTCCTCCACCAGATTTTATAAGTAATTTGTAGTTATGAAGATCTATATAAAGAATTGCTTTGTCTGCGATTGTTAATACTACTCCACTTGGAATAATTACATCCCCTGGGGCCGAGGTTGTAACTGAGAAACTACAACTTTCAGTTAATGCCAGATAAAGTAAAAACTATTTTTTAAAGAGCAAATTATTATAATTATTCAGGTATACCTAGCCTTTTTAACCATTTTAAAAGATCTTTCCTTTCTGAGTACTTATAATTCACACCTTTCTTAATTTCTTCTGTAATTATATCAAAAATTTGGTCCAATCCATAATACTCTACTAAAAATTCTAAACCAGTTTCAGTTAATGAAGCCTCAAAACAATCCATTTTATATAAAAAAGATTTCAATTTCTCCAAATTTATTAAATCTTCTATTGTAATTTTATTTTTTGCTGAAATTTTATAATCAATTGTCCCTAATATTTTATTTTGATATTTTTTTATGATATTAAATTTCCCTTTTTCCTCAAAATTCCAATCTACTTCTAAGTTTTTACGTTTTCTTCCCTCTTCAAAATATTTTTTGAGAGCTTCATAATTTTGCACCCAATCATCAAATCCATATCCAACTTTTATAGGATGTGTATATAAAATATAATAACCTATATTTTTTGGATGAATTTTGATTTTAATGTGCCATCCTTTAAAAAAATTGTCACCCTTTTTATTATTATCACCTTTCAAAATTAAACCCACTTTATTAATTTTAAACATATTATTCATTTTTAATAATTACATGATTAATAGTAGATGGATGAGCATCATTAGCATCGTCAAAATTTTCTAAATGTCCATGTGATTCATAAGGATCATGTTGACCATTAAGTGAAGAGTCATCTATCCTAAATTGTTTAGTACCATCTGCACTTCTATATACACCACTTCCATTTTCTCCTAATTCCTTATAATCATCTCCTATAAATTTTTGTCCTGCATCTAATAATTCATCTGAAGTCAATTTATAATCACTTGTAAATTTACCTTCTTTTGTAAGGGTTTCTTGAATTATGTCATCAATTATACTACTACTTTCTTTTACTACTTGTTTAAGTATCCCTCCACTAACTAATGGTATTGCTATTGCAGCCCCTGAGATAATTTGATCTGTTGTACTTAATTCTTCACCAGTAACCAAAGAAGTACCTGTAACAGTTGAATATACATCACTTATAGTATCAAGAAGTATTTCTGTCCCAATCGTAATAGGATTTGTAGATTGTGAAGTATTTTCATATGATTGCTGTAAATCTTCAAAATTACCTAATTGATCATCTGGAGCTGGTGAATAAGCCGGTGGACATAACCAGTCTATTAACGATTTTCCCGTGGGATCAATATATCTTAATGGATTATTGTTAACATAAGCATACAAATTCAACCCTTGGGGATTAACTAGTCTTTCTTTTGTAACCTGAATTGGGTCAATTGAAATAAAACGTCCTATTTGTGAGTTATAATACCTCGCCCCATAATAATAAAGATTCGTTTCTTCATCTAATTCTTTTC
>MFXK01000031.1 GCA_001788835.1 Candidatus Peregrinibacteria bacterium RIFOXYB2_FULL_33_20 | reverse complement strand
TTTTCCTTATTAATTCCGCCAATGGTTACCACTGGAATATTTTTAACGCTATCTACAACTTTTTTGACCACTTCATCCCCCACTGGCTGATAATCAGGATGGGTCGGGGTAAAATAGAAAGGTCCGATGGCTAAATAGTCAGGCTTTAACTTATAGCTATACATGGCCTGCTCAAAAGAATGCGATGAAATTCCAACAATTTTTGCTTGGCCGATCCGTTCTTTCTGCCCATTTAAATATTTTCTTAATCCGGACAAATCATGAAATTCATAAAAATCTGAAAATTTGATATCTTCCTGCCCCAAATGAACACCGTCAGCATCAACATCTTTGGCCACTTCAATCCTGTCATTCACAATAAACAAAGTCTTCGTCCCCCAAGTCAATTGCCTAATCTTCCAGGCAAGATTTGAAAATTCCTGATCCTCCAAAATTTTATTTCGTAACTGAATGATATCAACACCGCAATCTATCCAGTTTTTGACAATTGGCAGAATATCCTTACGATTATCGGTAATACAATAAAGCCCAAAATCAAGCATAAAATAAATCTTTTAAAAATTCAAATTTCTCACAGCCATACTTATTATCCCTCCCTGCCAAGTTTTTTCAAGGCTAATTGCGCAGCTTTCACTCCAGACAAGAACATGGCGCCAAAAGTTGCTCCCATTCTCGGCGTACCACAAGCTTCAGACACCTCCATCCCAGCAATAATCATGCCAGGGAAAATTTCTTTGGTCTGTTCCACCACTTCATTTTCTGAAATATTCATGTCCAAAGCTTTCATGCCCGGCAGTTTTTCAATCAAACCAAGTTGCGCCAATCTCTTCACACCATAAGCGCCATTTGGACCGTCATGCCCGCAAGTGGAAATCACCACTCTGGCTTCCATCACATT
The DNA here is from genome assembly GCA_001788835.1 of Candidatus Peregrinibacteria bacterium RIFOXYB2_FULL_33_20. Taxonomy (GTDB): domain Bacteria; phylum Patescibacteriota; class Gracilibacteria; order UBA1369; family GWF2-33-10; genus GWF2-33-10. The sequence goes on along the minus strand of MFXK01000031.1, from coordinate 4,915 downwards.
AGGATCCATGCAGCTTTGCACTCCATGATTGCGGGTAACAGCCGCCCAATTGGTCACCACGCCTGACACCGCTCCATTTTTAACAATAAAATCTTCTACCGCCACAGCATTAAACAATTTAACGCCCTGTTTGATAACTTTGCTAATTATAGTAGAAGTATATAAAGCCGCATGTTTTATCACCACATAGTCGCCTTTATCATCATAAGATACTTCAATTTCATCCAAAAATTCCTGTGCTGGTTTACGCACCACCATCGCCGAAAAAAGCTGACCGCCCACCCATCCGCCACCGCCTGGAGCCACTGAAGCTTCCATCAAGGCCACTTTTAAATTTTCATGTTTAGAAAGTTCATAAGCGGCTGCCAATCCAGCAGGACCAGCTCCAATAATAATCACATCGCTCTGTACATAATCAAGCATATCCTGCATATATCTGGAAATCATTTCTTTGGCTACCTGCGATTCCTTAATTGGTGAGAACTGTATCTTCGACATATCCATAAAAATAGGATAAAAAAATAAAAAATATTGCAAAAAAAATTATCCTCGCGGACAATTCTTAAATTTAAGGTTTGTCCGTTTCCCTCCGCCAGCATTATCTGGATCAGGTCTTAAGGGTCTTTCTCATCCTCTTGAAATCTATAATTTCAAAAAGAACCCCTAACGGAAAATATCTTGCTTTATTTCTATTTAATACTTTTAGATTTTTTTTTACAAGGTATAATTATAGAGATATAAAATCTTATATCTCTACAATTATTGTTTATATGGTTAATTCCCAATTATTATTATCCATTCTCGCTTTTCTCCTATTCCTAGACATTGTCGGGATTCTGATCTTTTTACGCAAAAAACATGATCAAAATTTAAGTGATGAAGATCTAGAATTCGTTAAATATAATTTTACCAAAGCCTGCGCCGCTATTCAAAAAAATTATCTGGAAGGCATCAAAAAAATCTGGAATACTTTGGAATTTATTTTAAATAAAAAAAAATACAAAGGTGCGCTGGATGAAAAAATCGAACAAGCCAGCTCCAAATTCAAAGACCCTATGGAATTAAAAGCTTTACGTATTTGGACCCTTGATTTAAAACAAGATTCTTTCATTGAACCTCTCCAAATTAAACATTTTGTGGAAATTCTTCAGCAGGAAATGGAACATTTGGGGGTGAAAATATAAGAGGAGTATAGTCCCTTTTTATAGCCCCGGCACCGCAAATTTATTGCACATTTCTTCTACCTCAACTTTTAGTTGTGCCAACAAATTTTCATCCTGGTGATTTTTTAAAGCCTTGACCATCCAGTTACCAATCATCTTCATTTCAGCCTCTTTCATCCCTCTTGTTGTAGCTGCTGGAGTGCCTAAACGAATACCGCTTGGACGAAGTGGTGGATTGGGATCATCTGGTATTACTTGTTTATTTGTTGTAATTGAAATTTTATCCAAAATCTGTTCCGCTTCTTTCCCGCCAAGGCCAAAACTTTCAACAGTATTCATAACCATCATATGATTGTCTGTACCATTTGTAATTAATTTTGCTCCATTATCCATCAGTATTTGAGCTAAAGTTTTTGCATTTGCCAAAATTTGTTTTGCATATTGTTTAAATTCAGGCTGCAAGGCTTTACCCAAAGTCACTGCTATAGCCGCAATAGTGTGCATATGCGGACCACCCTGTAAACCTGGAAAAACAGATTTATCAATCGCCTGCGCATATTTTTCTTTGCACAAAATCATTCCTGCCCTTGGTCCTCTCAAACTCTTATGAGTAGTTGCAGTAACAATATCAAATCCATAATCAAACGGATTCCTCATCACTCCGCCCGCAATTAAACCGCCAATATGAGCCACATCCGCCATTGTAATCGCACCCACTTCATCAGCGATTTTTTTGAAATCAGCGTAGTCATAATCTCGAGGATATGATGTATATCCGCAAAGCACTATTTTTGGCTTGGTTTCCTTGGCAATTCGCATTAATTCATCAAAATCAATACGTCCATTTTCTTCGGGACGAGTTTTGTATCGCACAAAGTTAAAAATTCTGCCCATGTGGGAAACCGGCGCACCATGAGTCAAATGTCCGCCATGAGACAAATCCATACCCAAAACCGTATCGCCAGGATTCAGAAACGCCAAATATACAGCCTGATTCATCGGCGAACCTGACAAAGGCTGAACATTGGCATGCTCGCATCGAAATAATTCTTTTGCTCTTGATATGGCAATACTTTCAACCTTATCTGTAAATTCCTGCCCACCATAATACCTTTTGCCAGGATAACCCTCCGCATACTTATTGGTCAAAACTGATCCGTTCGCCGCAAACACTTCCGGATAAGTATAATTCTCAGAAGGGATCAGCTCAATCCCTTTTTTTTCCCGATTCTCTTCGCCAATAATAGCTTGAAAAACATCGGGATCATTTTTTTCTAAAGCCTCCCAATTTTTAAGTACATGATCTAACATAATAAAAATTTTAAATTTTAAATTAACCCATAATCAAACTAACAATAAGTTTGCAACTATTCCACTTAAATTAAATTCACCTATTATAAAACCTTTTAAAATCACATATTTTATTGTAAGTTATCAATGTTGAATACTAGTCAACAGGAAAAGCTTTGAGCTGTTAGTTAAAAAATATGAAAAAAATCTATATAAAAAATTTATTTATTATAATTATTGCCTGTTTAGGTGGATTTGTAATTTCTATTTTATTTTTGCAAAACAATTTAAAAAACATAGAACCTCCAAAAGTAATCATTAATGAAAAAAAATACATCGAAGAATCACAATTAATTGCCGCTATTGAAAAAACTTTCAATTTTTCCGTCACGATCAAAAATCAAGATAGCCAGATTTTGGGTTCAGGCTTTATCTTAAATGCCAAAGGCGAAATCATGACGACAAGACATGTTGTGAGCGACAATACTCAAAAATATTTAATTTGCTTCAGTGATAATTCTTGTACAAAGGCAGAAGTTAAAAATTTTGACAATCTCAATGATATAGCTTCTCTTCAGATAAATGACATTTCTCAGATTGATCAAAAATTCCTGCAAAACATAACAATTTCAAAAAACAATGATCTCAAATTAGGACAAATTATCTTTTCCATTGGCTACAATGGCAATTTTACAAATTCTATTTCAAAAGGAATTATCAGCGGACTTAACAGAAATCTTACAGCCTCATTTGAAAATGGCTATCGTTCTGAAGAACTAAAAAACCTGATTCAGCTGGATATGAATATTTCCCAAGGTATGAGCGGTTCGCCAATCTTCAACCTCAATAGCGAATTAATTGGCATGATAGTGGCGGTAGCGAAAGATCAAAATGGGGTGGGGTTTGGGATCCCTAAGAAATTATTCATAAATATTTAAAGGCACAGAAATTTTTTGACCACCATTATCTGTCACTACCATTAACCAGTTTCCATTCCTTAAATTCAGCAATAAATCAAAAGAATGGGTATTAAAGCCGTTATTTCTTAAAATATCATGTATTTGTTGCTTTATCGCATCGTCTTTCATCACCGCAGCATAATCTTGGGTAGCGTCAGAGGAGAGCGCTACCTTTCCTGATCGTGATACAAATCCCTTAATGATATCAGATACAGGCTTTTGCAATCGATCTGTTATCACAGAATCTTCCGGATATTGCTCTGCTTCAGCTGCTGTCACAATTTGAACTGCAGATTTATGATAATCATCACTATTATAATGCATATTTACAGAAGAAGGAGCTATAACTGAGTCTTTATTATTATCAGGTTTACCTACTACTAATAATAACAATAAGGCCATCATTGACAATCTTGCGACAAACATTCTTAAAGCTATGTCACCCAATAATCGATCTTCTACCAGACTAGGACTTTGAGATTTAACCTGAGCAAGTACTGGAGCTGAAACCTCTTTCCATAAATCATGACTTTGATCCTCATCAGACATCGAGGCTGTACATTTAACGCAATATTGCTCAATATTAAAGGCCTCATGAGCACCTAAAGTGTCCTTCAAAAATCCCGCATAAGTTGTAGCTTTTTTATCTTTCAGCGATTGCCATAAAGCTTGGATTTTTTTTGCAGCTACTAAAGCATTTTTTGCGGTTGTGAAATTACCATCTAATCTTGCTTTTAGTCCTTTTGTTCTTGTCTCTTGGTCATTTAAGGTAATTGGATTCTTATCTGGAAAATTATGTTGTATCTCCTGCTGAATATCAAAATTCTTAACAGGAGCCGCGAAAGCTATTTCTTCTTGAGTCCTGTTGATTGAATCAGTAATTGCCTGCACTGATTTGTTAAAAACTTCTACTTTGTTTCGACATTTTGTTTCAGTTTCTGCCGCAATACTTCTGAAAGTTTCTTCTGAAATTTCCTGTTGTAATAACGACATAATACCTGGTGCGACCAAATAATGATCATTTGACTGATTTTCTTCATCCTTAATTAAATTTTGAAAGCCTTGTCGTGCTAAAAAACCACTAATTTGCAAAGCTGGCACTAAATACAAATCCCAATCTAAATCACCTGGCCTTAAGGCCCCTGGTATGCGCTCTAACTGAGATTGCAAGTTTCTAACTAAAGAGGCAAAAGTATCATGCACTACAGTCAATTCTGACCCTTCTGTCTGTAAATTCAGATATTGTTGTAAATCCTGACCTCTCAATATTCGTTTCAATACCGGATTGATTATTGTAAGTTGATCCACAGCTCCAGATAATTCAGTAAACATTTTTTAATAAATTAAATTTTTAGGATATAAAATATTATATTTTTGAAAAAATGTCAACTTAACAATTCAAAATAATTCTTGGATCATCTGATTTTTGGTTTGAAGAAATAATTTTAAAAATTCATGAAAAGACCAGAAATGATGGATATTATTTGTCTTAAGGTCATTCCA
>MFXK01000030.1 GCA_001788835.1 Candidatus Peregrinibacteria bacterium RIFOXYB2_FULL_33_20 | reverse complement strand
CATTTAAAATATCTTCATTCCTAAATCTTATAATTTTATAACCTAAATTATTAAGGATATATGTTCTTAAGCTATCATATTCTTTTTGATTATCATGAATTGTACCATCAATAATCAGTTTTAATTGATGACAATAGAAATCAGCTATGAAAAATCTTTTCTTATTTTCAAATTCAAATATGATTGCAAATTGTCTTATAAATTTTCTATTTTTTATTTGTTTATTTCTAACATAAGTCCAAAATATATATTCTGTTTTGGTTTGATTTCTTCTAAGTTCTCTAACTGTAGCTTTCAGATCTGGTCTATTATCCATATGTATCGTAAGAAATCCCCCTCTCTTTGAAGAGAGGGACGGGGTGAGTTTTCAAAAGAATATTCTTCATTTCTGGCTTTTTCATGATTTTCTTCAAACTAAAAATCATATGATCCAAAAACAGGCTAGAAAATTAAAAATAACATTAGTCAAGTGTAGTTGATATATTTTTTAGCAAATTTTTGTTACAATTTAAAGATTTACTACAAAATCAAAAATATTTATTCCTTAAAAACAAAAATTATGTTAAATAAATATTTCAATAACCAAATTATTTCATTATTTAATAGTGGATTTATCAATTTTGCTGGAGCGGAAGGGGCATCAGCAACAGACAGTCCAGATTATTCTCGGGATACTTTAGATGCCCAACATTTTGATGCCAGATTTAAAGAAGGTAGAGAGAAAGAAATGATATGGGTTCAAGAGCAGGTTCAGGGGTTGAAGCAAGAAGTGAATGATTCATTACGACCAGAAGAAAAACTATCTGATCTGAAATTGAAGGATGTGATTGATTTGCTGGAAAGGGTAAAAACTGAAAAATGGCAAAAACCAGATTCTCCCAGGAATTCAGTGTGGGGAACTTATGCCATACAATGGGCATTGATATATCTTCAAGAGAAAGGTTATTTGAAATTACCAGCTGATATTACGGTTGATGGTATTTTGAAAAATGATCAGGCTGATACATCCAAAACACTTAGAGGTATACAGGCTTTTCAATCTCAAATCATGGGAGAAAAAGCCAATGGCGTGCCAGGCCCAAGGACAGTCACAGCTTTGATTCAGGCTTTAACTATTGTAAGAGGTAGTGGAGCTGGTTTGCCTAATTTTAATAAGGTAGTTCAATTTAACTTTAAGCATAAATTAGAAGAAGAAGAAGAAGCAGCGGCTAAGTCTGTAGACGCAGAATCACCAGAATCAGCACCAGCAGCAAAGCCAGCGCCAGCAGCAAAACCAGCAGCAAAGCCAGCAGCAAAACCAGCAGCAAAACCAGCAGCAAAACCAGTGGCAAAATCAGCAGCAAAATCAACGCCAGTGCTAAAATCAGCACCAGTAATAAAACCGTTGGCATCAGAAACAGGATTAGAGGATGTAGAGGAAAATAAAAAGCCATTAATAAATAAAGTAATAGAAGCAATCAGAAGAAATTGTGGAACTGATTTTCGAAGGACAGAAGGTGTTGATTTAACATTTTCAATGCAAGGTAGAGTAATTAATTTAAGAATAAATCCAGATACTGTTAGTCAATATATTAGAACAGGTGAAGCAGACGATGTTCCTGCAAATGAATATGCAGGGTTATTAGCTATTGGAGCTGAAGATCTTACGAAATATGGGTTTACAAGTAGAGAGGAGTTAGTAGATTATTTGAATGATAAAGGAGATGAAATATTTGCTGAGGCAAAAGCAGGAGGAGCTATAATAGAAAAGAAAGGGACAGTAAAAGCCAGAAAAATGACAAGAGAAGAAGTGCAAAAGGCAACTACAATCAGAGAGAAGAGACAATCATTGATTAATGGAATAATCAGCGGGTTAGATCAGGTTGCTGTAGAAAGTAATAAAGCTGATTTTTCTTGGTGGACGTTATCAGATGAATTAAGAGGAGGGACGGAATTGCAATTTAGCGCTACAGATGCCGGTAAAATTGCTTTAAGCGTGGATGGGGAGGAAGCGGTAGAAGTGGGAGATTTGCCAGCAGATTTCAGGGCTTACGGATTTGCAGATAAACAAGCCTTGCTAGATTATTTAAACGCAGAGAGTGATACAATAGTAGCAATTAAAGCAAACAGAGACAGAAAGGTGGCAGAAGAAGAGGCTAGGTCTGTAGACGCGGAATCATCAAAACCAGCGCCTAAATCAACTGTAGCGCCAAAATCATCATCAGCTGAGGAAAGAGCACTTGAGAGGCAAGCAGATGATGATGATGCGGAAAGAGCGGCCAATCATATATATATGGGTAGGCGAATAGAAGGAGAAGAACGAGATTATGATAGGGGTGAATTAGAGCAGGAGATAGCACGATTGTTAAGGGGTGATACTATTGATCGTAGAAGTGTAAGGTTCCAAGTTGATAAAGATGGATCTGTGTCTGCAATAGACAAGAATAAAAAGAGAGTTATAGTTTTGTCTCCTCGTGAGGATTTATCAAAATATAAATTTAAGAATCCAGCAGAAGCAGCTAAATATTTAAACAGCAAAAAATCCGACATATTGAAAGGAATAGATGTAGAAAAGAACAGACAAAATTTGTTAAATAATGTAATTGGGAATTTGCGAGCCGCTAAAATGGAAGGTCAAGACATTAATGCTTTGAATTTTCAGTATGATGCAGCTAATAACACAGTAAATGTAGAAGTGGATGCGAAACTTTGGTCAACATCGTTTGATGGGACAAAAGGAAATGTTGTGACAATAGGAGGAGAATATAGTAAGTATGGATTTGGTTCTAGCGAAGAAATGATAAAATATTTAAATGATAACGCTCAGGTGATTTTGGCAAGATTGACAAAAGAACAATCAGTAGCGACTGCAACAATAGAGGCATCACCACTACCAAAGCCAACTGTAGAGCCAAGACCAGCGCCAGCTGAGGAAAGAGCAGGAGCAAAAGGACCTGAACCAGTAATAGAAAAAAGATCGGAAACAGAAATATTAAGAGAGCGTACTGGCTTGATTCAGGCATTGGTAAAAAAAATCCGCAGTCACAACTCAGCCAGTACGATAGATTGGGATAGCCCATTTGAAGCTGGATCTGTGGGATTGGAAATAAATAATAGTAATTTTGGTTGGGATTCGATAATAGCCCCTATTAAGGGTGATAAATTAGAAATTAACGGTAAGGGTTATACCACGACCGACCTAGGAGTCTCTTCATTAGGAGAATTAGCTGATTATTTAAATACTGGTAAAATTGGGGATGAATCAATAATTACTTATATGAAGAAGCAGTTAGGTGTAGAATGAAAAATAAAAAATAATGATTGATTAAGATTAAGGCTCATTTAGAACTTTGTAAACTAAGACTAAATGAGCCTTTTCTGAAAAAGACTTGATTTTTTCAGTATTTTTATTATAATAAATTTCTTCAATAGTTTATTAACATGAGAGATCCAGAAGTAACTCAACGTACAGTTGTTCCCTTGCAATCTCCATTGATAATAGGAGAAGATCAAAATTCGGAGGAAATTTCTTTTAAAACTTCCCGGGGTAGAGGATATTTGTACTCATCGTCAGGAGCAAGAGGGAAGGTAAACGAAGATCGGGTGGTAGAAGGAGAAGATGGGGAAGGTAATTTAGTGGTGGCGGTTATTGATGGAATGAGTGGTGAGACGAATGGAGCTTTGGCCGCGCAGCTTTTGGCAGAGGAAGTTGCCAGGCAGCAAGTTACAGAAATAGCTGTATTGAATACGGCTAATGAATATGGTAGAAGGCAAGATAAATCAGGAGATAAAAACGAGTACATAGGTAATGGCGGAGCATGTCTGGTGAGTTGTCGAATATGTATACAGAAAATACGTAATATATTGAAATTAGGTGATTGCCGAATGTTTGTAATTAATAGGTACGGCAGAATTAAATTTCGGACAGATGATGGCGGACCTGCTATAGATAGTGTCCGAAGGACAACGATACCATATGATGAGGTATTTGCTCATCGAAGAAGGAATGAAGTATCAGACGTAGTATCCAAAGACTTAACACTTGTCAACATTGCTGATCCGAAAAATAATTATGAAGATATCGTTTTTGAAGCTGGCGATACAGTGATATTGTTATCAGATGGGTTCTCAGATTTGTGGACTGATGAACAAATCGTGGATATGATTGCCGGTAAATCACCTGAAGAGGCTAGTGATGTTTTAGATACAGCATATTATGGCGCTCATAGGGGTGGCAATAGTTTATGGAATTTGCGACAAGTGCCACATCGAGATTCAGAAGGACAAATTAAAGCAGATAATATTAGTTCTTTGGTATTTGTGAATGGCTTAGATTGTGTAATAGCAGATAGTTACAAACAAGATCTATTAGCACTGGAGAAGCGGGAAAGAGGATATTGTCAAAGAACGCGGCGAAAATTTCAGAATGAAGCGGAAGTAAAAGCTGACGGGTCTTTGGTAAGGCAATTTACTCCGGGAAGAGGTGAAACTCCAGGTGCATGGTGGCCTAAGTCAGGTTATAGATTTGTTGATCCAAGTTTGGTGAATTGGGCGGTTGAAAGAGATATTGCCAGTTATGAAGAAGTTAAAGGTTCAGATTTAGCAAATTTTACTGGGCAGGGGCTTTATAAATATACTGTAGGAGAGGGTGATGATATCAGGTATTATTGGTATATAGGGGGATTTAAAAAAGGTAAACGGGATGGCATAGGGACAATCATTTGTGCTAATGATGATAGTCAAATTATTGCGCAATTTGATAAGGATGAACAAATAGAAACATTTTACGAACAAAAAGGAGGGAAAATAACCAGACCAGGGAGAGAAAAGCCGGTAAGAGCAGTAGACAGCAAATCAGCAGGCAGAAAAACTGAGACACAAAGCACGATTAGGAAACATTTAGCGATGGCACTGGTTAGCGGGGGATTGTTATTAGGTGGGGCAGGATTGGCTGGGCATGAATGTATGAATGATGGGTCAGGATCAGTTCCTGTTAGTCAGCCGCAAAAAGTGCCATCTGAACCAACTTATATGGATGCTTATACCGCTTTAGAGGACGCAGTGCAAAGTCAGAATAAATTAGCTTTAGCTAACGCTGTTAAACAAGCTCGACAGGTACAGGCTAGATTTAATCCTAGGGATCCAGAATACCAAGTTTTGAATGATTTAATTGAACGAGCTAAATAAATTCAGCCTGTTGATCCGAAGCCTCCCCGGTTATTTTTTTTAATTTTCTGGACTTCTTTGAAATCGAATCTATCCACTCGCACGAAAATACCTTGGGCCAGGCGGTCGCCTTTTTCAATTTTTACCGTTACTTTTGTGAAATTATAAACCTGAATTTTAATTTCATCGTTTGGTCCACAATAATCCTGATCAATCACGCCAATGCCGTGCGGTTTCATTAGGCCTTTTTTTCGCGGTGTGGAAGAACGGGAGGCAATCATCAGCATATAACCTTTTGGCACTGCAATGATTAGGCCGGTAGAAATTAGTTTAATTTCTTCTGGTTTAATTTCGATATTTTCATTGGAGGCTAAATCAAATCCAACCGCCCCTGAAGTTTCGTATTTAGGGATTGGCACTGATTTATCAAGGCGGGTGATTCTGATGGGGTTTATAGGATTCATTAAATTTTAAATTATAATTAAAGTTAAGTAAGATAATCTGGTCAGCTAGAGAATATAATGGTGCCCAGGAGAGGATTTGAACCTCCATAGCTTGCGCCACTACCACCTCAAAGTAGCGTGTCTACCAATTTCACCACCTGGGCTGAAGCTCACATTCAGTAAAATTTTACAAAATTTTATTGAAAAACAAAAGAAGAATTAGGATCAAGCGGAAAATGGTTTGAAGAAATTTTGATTTATCGTCAGCAGTCATTCCTGCGAAGGCAGGAATCCAGTAGAGGAGTAACGT
>MFXK01000029.1 GCA_001788835.1 Candidatus Peregrinibacteria bacterium RIFOXYB2_FULL_33_20 | reverse complement strand
TGGGTTGCTGAAGCATCTAATGATTCTCCTACTGGGGGAGAAGGCAATCCAAATCGCAATACCGTCTATGATCCAGAAGTCGCAAAATGGTTCAAGGCTAAGCGCCCAAAGGAAGAATTTAATGGTGATGCCGTTACAATTCTAGGAAAGATTGGTAGTAAACTAATGCCTCCAGTATTATTTGAATATCTAAGAAGTGTTGGGTTCAAATTAGATGAAAAAACTTGGAGCTGGCTTCTTACACAGGGATCTGACCGTGATAACACAATATACCATGAAGTTGGCCGTGCGCTTTGTGGCAACAGTGAAGGGGTGAGCAGGGAATTTGCTGACCATCATTTTCAGGATGGGGGCGGTCGTGGCGCGCTAGGAGGTAAAAAATCTTATAGAGAAGCCGTAAGTGCAGTAAGTACAGATTTATCTCCTGAAAGGCAAGGAATACTTTATGCAGTAAAAGATAATTCTGCTCCATATCTAGAACGTTTAGGAATTAATTGGGGTGAAGTTGAAGCATCACTAAAAAAAGATCCTGAAAAAATAGATGTATTGGGGAGGTTAATCTCACGTGGTGGTAAAACTGCAGTTTTACAGGATAAAGCTAAGAGTTTTCTATTCGGTGATGCATCAAAGGAATCACCAATAGGTAATAGAAATGTAGTTTATGATGCAACAGCTCAAAAATGGTTATCTGACAATTATCCAGAAGAAAAATGTGATGGCAATGCTGTAGATATTGCCAGAAGTTTAGGAGCAAAACTTATGTCGCGTGAATTACATGATCATTGGGTGACATTATTAGAGGAATCTCCAAATCAAGAGACTTGGGACTACCTTGACACAGATGAAAAAACTCGTGAAGCTGGTTTTGCGCTTTGTTGCGACCGTGGGCGGGTGGGCAAGGACAGTGCTAGCATTCTTAGTCGGGATTGGGGTCTCCGTTGCGCGCTAGAGGTCTCTAAAGCTTAAGTATTTGAAGCTTTTCTTTTTCTTTTATTTTTATTTTAAACTTTAATCCGCAAAGCGGTGAGCAAATTTTTTTTGCTTTCCTGAAAAAATATTTAATTATGCAATGATAAATTCTTTTTAGTTATTGTATGGTAGAAATTGAAACATCTGGTTGTAGCTGGGAGATGGATGATCTATTTGTTATTTATCAATTAATAAATGATTATAAGCAAAATCTACCAAGTTTTTTTGAAACTAGAAAGGGTAAAAAATATACAAATGGACGTAATTTTGATGAATATTTTAAAGGATATCGAGATAAGCTTGTTATTTTGGGAGAGAGACTTTTGAATTTAAGAGCTATAATAAATGATCGACATTCTAAATTAGTAGATTTTTTAAAAAATGAAACAGGTAACGAAAGTTTGATAAAAGCAATTAGAGTTGAAATTGGGAATCTTTTATCTATATTTGATTGGCGAACTACATATGCACGAGAAATATCACAAACAATTGAAAAAGGTAAATTATCGACAGGTGATATACCTACAGGGATTGATTTTCCAGAAATTGACACCGAATCAATACATTTACTTTGGCATATGACAGAAGAATATAGCCGTATTTTTGGTTTTACAGGATTAGGACATATCGTACAGGACTTAGTTTCAGAATTAACAGATTATTCTTTAGATGAGAATATGACATCCCAACAAGAGCAGAAATTTTGGGAAAAGATGTGTGAATATTTATCTCCTCAAAATATAGAAAAAATACATGGATTGTTGTTGGATTTTGAAATTGTAAAAAATATAGAAGATTTTGACGTGTTAAGATTGGTTTCATTTGCAAATCATAATGTTGCAAATTTATTAACTGCAATAGCAATGGAAGACGCGAAAATGCTTCAAATTGCTTTAAATAATATTGATCATATCTCAGAATATGCAGTATGGCTTAGAAGAGAATTAGTCTTGGAATCACAATTGAAATAACTTAATAAAGTAAATTGCTGTTAACATTCATCCATGCCACTTCAAATATTGCTTTTTGGGTTTCGGCAATTGGTTCGCTTTCGATGATTACTCCGTGCATTGAATTGGCATCAAGAGACATCATGGCTATTTTGTTTTTATAAATATTGATTTCGCTTCTGAATTGAAATTGTGAAACTGGAACTAAACGCGATTCTCTGAGTAGAAATTTGTCGTTTTTTATAAATTCCCTAGATTCGGGGGTATCTTGAAAAATTGCTCGAACATTTATTTTTAATTTTTTTCTTTTGCTTAAATAATCTTCCTGAATGTATTTTTTTAATTTTTCGTTTTGTACATTTGGAATTGAGGAATAAGCTAATTTGCTTTTGTTATTTTTTAACGTGTCTTCGTAAATTTCTATAATGCCATCAAGCCCTTCAAAAAATTTAACTTTTGGTAAAATTTGATTTTTGTTAATTAAACTTTCAAATTCAGGCAGTAAGTTTTGAAATTCTTTTTCCTGTTTTCTGCATTCATTTTCTTTTTGATTTAAAATATATTTGATAATTTCAGGCTGTTCTGCTGAATAATATTTGATCTTATTTTTTTCATAAAAAGTTACAAATCCTTTCTTTTGAAGCGTCTCTAATACTGAATATGCAGTAGTTCTTGTTAAATTTGATTTTTTTGCAATGACACTCACTCCATTAGAGCCAATTTCAAGCATGCTTAAATATATTTGTGCTTCTTTTTCAGATAGTCCGATAGATTTGAGGAATTTTGTAAGCATATTATTTCCCCTTGTCTCTCTTCCAAGAGAGAAAAGGGGCCAGGGGATAAGTGAGTTGTTGACGATCATCTCCGACAGAATAAGTTTAAGCTTTTATCAGTATAAAGTCAACTATCTGGAATAAATTTGATGATATATTTTGACTAATTTTAGTAATTGATTTATCTTAATAGTAAGATTCCTGCTTTTGCAGGAATGACATGTTTAAAATTTAAAATTTCTTATCTATGTCAAAAATCAATTTTGGTGGAGTTACAGAAGATGTTGTAACTCGGGAAGAGTTCCCACTTGCGAAAGCAAAAGAAGTCTTAAAAGACGAAGTAGTTGCAATTTTAGGTTATGGGGTCCAAGGTCCTGGTCAGTCTTTGAATTTACGAGATAATGGAATAAATGTAATTGTTGGGCAAAGAAAAGGTTCTAAGAGTTGGGATAAGGCTGTTGCTGATGGCTGGATTCCAGGTAAGACTTTATTTGAATTGGAAGAAGTGGCTGAGAAGGCGACTGTTTTGCAATATCTTTTATCTGATGCAGGTCAAAAAGAATTGTGGCCAAGCATAAAAAAACATTTAAAAGCTGGAAAAACTTTATATTTTTCTCATGGATTTTCAATTACTTATAAAGAATTAACTGGTATAATTCCACCTTCTGATGTCGATGTCGTTTTAGTCGCACCAAAAGGATCAGGATTATCAGTTCGCAGAAATTTTTTAAATGGTAGTGGAATTAATAGCAGTTATGCCGTGTTTCAGGATGCAACAGGCAAGGCGAAAGAAAAATGTATAGCTCTTGGAATTGCAATTGGTTCTGGTTATCTGTTCCCAACAACTTTTCAAAGTGAAGTTTATAGCGATTTAACTGGCGAACGCGGCATTTTGGTCGGGGCTTTGACTGGTGTTATGGAAGCGCAATATAACGAACTTAGAAAACATGGACATTCACCAAGCGAAGCTTTCAATGAAACAGTTGAAGAGTTGACTCAAAGTTTGATTAAGTTGGTAGGAGAAAAAGGTATGGATTGGATGTATGCAAACATTTCAACAACAGCTCAACGTGGTGCTTTGGATTGGAAAGATAAGTTTCGTGATGCAGTTGCTCCAGTTTTCAGTGATTTATATGAAAGTGTAAAAAATGGCACAGAAGCAAAAATAGTTTTGGACAAAAATAGTAAACCTAATTATAGAGAGGAATTAAATAAAGAACTTGATGAAATTAAAAATTCTGAAATGTGGAGAGCAGGTAGCGAGGTGAGAAAATTAAGGCCTGAGAATTGGAAGGAATAATATAGTAAAAAACATTTGCCTTAGGTTTATGGTTGGTATTAAAATAAAAAGTGTTTTGAAAGTATTTTTATTCATTTAATCTTAAGCTTTATGAAAAAGAAATTTTTAGGGATGCTTGTCCTTATGATAGTCATGAGTTTTGTGTTATTTTCTTGCCTTCAAGCACAACCGCAAAATACTGATGAGCAAGCAACTAGCAATACTCAAGAGATTTTGAATATTGGTTTTATTGGACCTTTAACTGGTAATTTGGCATCTTTGGGAGTTGATATGAGAAATGCAGTGTTATTGTTTTTGGATGAAAATCCAGTATTTGCAGGTCGAAAAGTTGAATTAGTTGCTGAAGATGATATGTGTGATCCTTCGAAAGCTGTAACTGCGGCAAATAAATTAATTTCAAGTGATAAAGTCCAGGTAATTCTACTTCATAGTTGTAGCGGATCATATTTGGCAGTTGCGCCAATTGCCAATGCCAATAAAGTTGTGATTTTCTCAAGCGTATCAACAAGCCCAGAAATTACTTTGGCTGGAGGAGATTTCGGATTTAGGAACGCTCCAAGTGATGAATTAGCTAGTACAGTTTTAATTGATTATATTTCTACAAAATATAAAAAGATAGCAATTCTATCTGAAAATACTGATTTTGCACAAGCATATAGACAAAAAATAATAGATAAATCTAAAGTTAAAGGGCTTGAAGTGGTTTTTGATGAGGTTTTTAATCCAGATACAACTGATTTCAAAACAAGCTTAACGAAAATGAAAGAATCAGAGCCTGAGGTTTTTTTAAATTTTGCAAATGGTGGTGTTACTGGTGGTTTAATTACTAAACAAAAATATGAATTAGCTATTAATGTTCCTGAAATTGGCACTGATATAATGACTAGCAAGGAATATCTTGATACAGCAAAAGAAGCTAGCAATGGAGAAATAATTGCAATGACTTCAGCAGATGAATCAAAAGTATCTGTGCAGGATTTTTTAAATAAATTTAAAGTCAAATTTGGGCAGGAATCAACAGCAAAAGCTTATGCAGTATTGGCTTATGATTCAATTGTGATTATGAAAAATGCCATTGAAAATGTTGGATATGATGCTAGTGAGATTAAAGAATGGTTATATACAATGCCAGAATATGATGGACTTGCTGGTAAGACTAAGTTTGATTCAAATGGTGACGGTACAATTTTGCCAAACTTGATGGTTTTGAAGGATGGAAAGTTTGAGATAATGAAGTAGAAAACTCACCCCTAACCCCTCTCTTCAAAGAGAGGGGAATAAATAATTTAATGATACAAGTTTTACTTAACGGTATAATTGTTGGTGGTTTATATGCGCTGATATCAGTAGGATTTGCTTTGATATTTTCTTCTGTTAGGTTTTATCATCTTGCTTATGGAAGTTTGGCTTTTTTTGGAGCATATATTACTTATGTTTTTCGATATTCAGTTGGGTTGAATTTTTTTCTAAGCATGATTTTATCAAGTATTATTTTTGGATTTGTTGGAATTTTGTTTTGGAAAATGTTTTATAGTCCGCTTCAAAAAAAGAAAACGAGTTCAGTATCAATGATTGTGGCATCATTTGGACTTTTGATAGTTTTGCAAAATGTTATGTCGCTTATATTTGGAAATGGGGGTAAATCAATTTCAATTCATGATAATTTGTCACAAGGTTATGAATTTTTTAATTTATTTATAACTTATAATCAATTAGTTATTTTGGCCGTAACTATTATAGTAGGCATTTTATTCGAATTTATGATGAATAAAATGAAATTCGGAATGTCAATTAAGGCGGTTGGTCAAAATAATGATTTAGCTATGACTGTTGGTATAAATTATGAGTCTGTTATGAATTATGTTTTTTTTATTGCGACTTTTTTATCTGTTATTGGGGCAAGTTTGATCTCACTTGAAATTGGGATTAGGCCGATATATGGATTTCATATTATTTTGAAAATTATTGTTGCATGTGTTATTGGTGGTATGGGAAAAGTAAAAGGAGCGATTGCTGGAGCTATGATGTTAGGAATAATTGAAAATTTTGGAATTTATTTTTTTGGTTCAATATGGCAGGATACAATTGCATTTGCGTTGTTGACATTGTTTTTGGTTTTTAGACCGAAGGGAGTGTTTGAATAGAACTCAGTACTCAGTACTCAGTGCTCAGTATTTAGAACTCAGTAGAAACTTTATTATAAAATATATGCAATCAAATTATGAAAAATTAATAGTGTGGCAAAAAGCTGTAGATTTATCGGTTTATATTTATAAAATCACTGCAAATTTTCCTAAAGAAGAGTTGTATGGTTTGGTTAGTCAAATTAGGAGGTCATCTGTGTCTATTTCATCAAATATTGCCGAAGGTGCAGAAAGAAATTCAAAAGGAGAGTTTAAACAATTTTTGGGAATAGCAAAAGGATCAGCTGGAGAATTAAAAACACAATTAATTATTTCACATAAATTAGCTTATTTTTCTAAAGAAATATTTGATGATTTAATATTTAAATTGCAGGAAATTCTAATGATGCTTTCTAAATTAATTTATACTCTTTAAACTGAGCTCTGAGTTCTGAGTACTCTTCTATGGACTACATCCTCCACATTCTCATTATGGTTTGTATTTTCTCAATACTGACCATAAGTTTGAATTATATTGCTGGTTATACTGGAATAATGTCATTTTGCCATGCTGCTTTTTATGGAATTGGAGCTTATTCAACTGCAATTTTATTGAAAAATTTTGATTTATCTTTTATATCAGTTTTATTTTTTTCTTTAATAATTACTGCAATATGCGGTTTTATTGCGTCAATTTTTATTTTGAGATTAAAAGATGATGGCCAAATGTTAGTTTCGGTTGCTTTTGCCTTAATTGTTTATAATTTAATGCTTAATTTGGTATCATTAACTAATGGGACTTTGGGGATCAAGGGAATACCAGCTATTGAAATTTTTGGTGTTAATTTTTTTGAGAAATGGAAGTTTTTTCTACTGTGTTTGTTTTTATTACTTTTTACAATCTGGTTTTTTCGTAAAATTATCAAATCTCCATACGGTACTGTGATCAAAGGAATAAGAGATAACTGTGAAGTTGTTGAAAATCTTGCACATCCAACATCAATTTATAAACATTTAGTTTTTGTTCTTGGCGTTACTTTTGCTGGGCTTGCTGGAAGTATTTTTGCAACTTACATAACTTATCTTGAACCATCATTATTTTTATTAATATCATCAATATTTGTATTAATTATGGCAATTTTTGGTGGTCTTGGAAATATTTGGGGATCAGTTTTAGGTGCAATAATAATTTTTATAATTCCTGAAATTTTACGTTTTGTTGGATTACCTGATTCAATTATGGCTGAAACACAACAAATTATTTATGGTTTTCTTTTGTTTTTATTAATCTATTTCAGGCCGCAGGGGGTGATGGGGGAATATAGGATGTAGGAAATTTTGAATTTTAAATCCTTAAACTATTATCATGCAAAATTTTAATTTTTATAACCCGACAAGGATAATTTTTGGGGAAAATGCAATTTCAGAATTACAAAATTTTATTTCTAAAAAATATAAAATTTTAATGATATATGGGAAGGGGAGTATTAAAGAAAATGGGATATATGATCAGGTGAAATTGGCTTTGAAAGATTATAATTTATTGGAATTTGGAGGCGTTGAGGCAAATCCTAGTTATGAAACATTAATGAAAGCAGTTACGATTGTTAAAAAAGAAAAAATAGATTTTTTGCTCGCAGTTGGTGGTGGATCTGTAATTGATGGCACAAAATTTATTTCTGCCGCTAGTTTATTTGATGGTAATGCCTGGGATATTTTGAGTAAGAAGGTAGAAATTAAAAAAGCTATATCTTTTGCTACAGTTTTGACTTTACCTGCATCAGGATCTGAAATGAATAATGGAGCTGTGATTTCCAGGAAAGAAAGTCATGAAAAATTAGTTTTTTCAAATGAACTTGTTTATCCACAATTTTCAATTCTTGATCCTAGTGTTTGCACATCGCTCCCAAAAGAACAAATTGCAAATGGAATTATTGATGCTTTTGTTCATGTAATTGAGCAGTATTTAACTTTCCCAGTTAATAGTCCGCTTCAGGATAGATTTGCTGAAAGTATTTTGAATACGTTAATTGAAGAAGGACCAAAACTTTTTGCAAATTCATCAGATTACGAAAGTGCTGGGAATATTATGTGGTGTGCAACAATGGCTCTGAATGGTTTGATTGTATGCGGAGTGCCTGAAGATTGGTCGACTCATATGATTGGACATGAATTAACTAGTTTAACAGGAATTGATCACGCTCAAACACTGGCAATTGTTTTGCCTGGAGTTTTGTCAGTAATGAAAGAAAATAAAAAAATTAAACTTTTACAATATGCAGAAAAAGTTTGGAATATTGATGAGGTTGATGAATCTAAAAAAATAAATTTAGCAATTGAGAAAACAGAAAAGTTTTTTCATTTTTTCAACGTGAAAACCAAATTAAGTGATTATAAAGTTTCTTTAGGTGTTATTGATGAAATTGTCGCAAGATTTGAAAAGAGACAGTTGAAATTAGGTGAACGTTCAGATATCACCTCAGATAAGGTAAGGGAGATTTTGAGGGTTAGACTGTGAATACTGTGATTGGGTTTTTTTAGAGCGATCTGGTTTGACATTTTGTATTAAAGTGGTATTATTCATCATTATAAAAACGGTAAAAATGGAAAATCGTTATTCTGGTTTTTTATCAAAATTAATTTCTACTGTATTATTAGTATCTCCTATAACTCATATAACTGGATGTAGTTCAGATACAGATGATGATGATGATAGTTCAGATACTATTACTATAGATTGTAATGCAATACCAATTGTGGATCATGGATGTGGTTTGGAAGATTATAAAATGGCAGAAATTAGACGAAATTTATGTGATATCGTTAATCATGATATAGGTTATGGAGAGAGAATACCTGAAATAGGAATATATCCAACAGATCAGTTACCAGAAGTTTGCGACGGACTCAAAACAAGTTGTACAAATTCAGGTACAAATGAAGTTAAATTAGATTGTAATTATATGGAATCAAGAGGAGGTGGAAAAATGTCATTAACGCATGAAATTTCCCATGTTTATAATAATAACGGATATGCAGAAGCTTTCAAAGCAATTTGTTGGGATGATCAAGATAATACACATTGTTCATACTTAGATGGAGATTTTATTAGCAATTATGGTGCAACAAATTCTTCTGAAGATCATTCAACTATCAAAGAAGATTATTACGGTTCTCCATTTACACCTTATTATTTAGGTACAATGAGTTCTAAAATGGTAGATAAAAAAAATAATGCTGCAGGATCATTGCCAGATAATAATTTTAGAATATTTACAACACCAACATTGGAAACAGTAAGAACTTTTAGTTATAATCAATCATATAATTATAATTTATATTCTGCAAATGGGGCAATAAAATTGATCGTAAGTAGATCGGGTTCTGCTGGGTTTACAACAATTGAAGATATGAGTGGGGCTATGTTAGCTACAGCCAATACTCCATACACAAGTATACCTTTGGTTTCTTATCCATTATTAATAACAAATTCTGCCAGCTCTTCTAGTCCAACTTTACAAATATATGATCTGACAGATGATACTATTAAATATTTAAAGTCTATCCAAATTAATGAGAATACTACAGTGAATAATTTAAGACCTATAAGTTTATTAGGTGATGACATTATTAGCTGTGATGTTAATTGTCAGACGCCTGGCAGTTCTAATTTTTGGATATCCAATATTCAAACTGCCCAGAGTAGCGCTCCATATCTAGGTGAAGATAGTTTAAAAGGCGATAACTGGAGGGAATACCATGGATTTATTGCTAGGATGATGTGGTTTGGGGCAGAAAGTGTTTATTTATCTTTGGATGGAGATATTCTAGAATGGGATGAAGATAATAAAGAAATAAACTCTATAGATGATGGAAAATGGTTTTTACAATGGCAACCGGAATTTCAGGATGGCTATTCTCCATTTAATATTGGTAGCGCGGAAATCAAATTAGACAGTTTAGATCAAGTTTGTACAGCAGCAATGATAGCTTATTCAATACCTCAAATAAACGATACTCTATATAAAGAAAAACGTTTAGTGTGTTTAGTAAATACAGCGAATGGTTATCAAGTTTCAACACATATTGAAAAGCTTTATGACACCGTAACTGAAGTAAGATCTATGACTACTTCTAATGGTTCAATATTTATATTATCCAGTGATCCCGATACATTAACCATGCAAATACAAAAATTGACGTTTTAAAAATTATTTATTAGAAATTTTAGCGACAAATAAGCGACATTTTAAACGACATATCTTAAAAATAAAACAGAATTAGTTAAAAAAGGCGCAAAATATACAGTTCCTTAAAATTTATTGCGTGGTGAGTGCAAGCTCAGCTATATTTAAATTGTAATATTTTTTTATAGATATTTATGAAAAAAGAAATAATTCAGTCGCTTACAAATAATTTTGAATCTTATGCTCATAAAAATAAGGCAGATATAGAGTTTTGGTTTGCTAGAGATCTTCAACAATTACTTGGATATTTTGAATGGAGGAATTTTTTACAAATTATTAATAAAGCAAAAATTGCTTGTGAAGTGGCTGGACACAGCGTTAATGACCATTTTGTTGACGCTAACAAAATGGTGATCCCAGGAAAGAAGAAATTGCATTTGCTCAAACTTATTTTGCAGTACAGACAAGAAAATTTGAAATTATTGAGAAAAGGATTTTGGAATTTGAAAGGTTATCAGCTAGAAAAAAGTTATCTGTGGTTGAAAAAGAATTATCAAGTGTTATATTTCAACAAACTGGAAGTGATAAAAATTTTGGAATAATTAGAAGCAAAGGAGATAAAGCTTTATTTGGATATTCTACAGAGGAGATGAAACAGAAATGGGAAGTTCCAAAAGGCAGAGAGGGGGAGAGGATGAGAAAAAGGATCACGCGAAAATTAGTTTGAAAAAATAATTTTAAAAATTCATGAAAAGACCAGAAATGATGGATATTATTTGTCGTAAGGTCATTCCATATTTAGTCTGGAATCCAGTAAATTTAATTGAGAAAGATAATCTTAACTGGAAAGATTTGTATTATTTGTTTTAACTAATCCTCCATATAAAATATAAAAAACACTATTGACGTTACTCCTCTACTGGATACCAGCCTTCGCTGGTATGACGACTGACGATAAATTAAAATTTCTTCAAACTATTTTCCGCTTGATCCTATTTTTCCTTAAATTTGACATATAAAAATCATAAAATTTAAGAAATTTTGATATAAGTTGTATTATTGTAATATAAAAAATAATTAATTCGTTAATTTATGAATAGAATAGAATTAAATTCAGAAATTATGACTGGGAAGCCTGTTATAAAAGGTACAAGGTTAACAGTTGAATTAATATTAAAATTATTATCTCAAGGTCAAGGTTTGGATGCTATAATTGAGACTTATCCATATATTACAAAAGAAGACATATTAGCTTGTATTGAATATGCTAAAGATTCTGGACAAGCCAGGATGACAGTTTTTTCAAAGTCCCTCTTTTTTAAGAGAGGGATTTAGGGTGAGTTTCACGCCCTTTCCCCAAAAAACACCTCCTCCAACACTTTGGAATGAAGCAATTCTTTTGGACGACCTTCTTTTATGATTTTACCTTGTGATAAAATTAAAGCTCGATCTGCTATTTCGAGGAGGGTTTTTAAATTATGTTCTACAATTATAAGTGATGTATTGAATTTTTGATTTATTTCTTTGATTTTGTTGAAAATTTCAGCAACGAGTTTTGGGGCGAGTCCTATTGATGGTTCATCAAGTAACAAAATTTTTGGTTTTAACATTAGGCTTCTCGCTAAAGCTACGAGTTGTCTTTCGCCACCACTCAAGGCTGAAGCATTGAGTTTGGCTTTTTTCTTAAGCATCGGGAAAAAATTAAAAAGTTCTTCAAGCCTGTCATTAACAAGTTTTTTGTCATTGAGAATAAAAGCACCGATTTTTATATTTTCTAAAACATTCATTTCAGGAAAAACTCTGAATTCCTGAGGTACATAACAAATTCCAAGTTCTGGCATTTGATGGGGTTTGGTCTTTATTTTTGCATTTTCAAAAATTATTTGTCCATGAGATTTCGGCACTATTCCAAATATTGTTTTAAGAAGTGTTGATTTGCCAGCACCATTTGCTCCAACAAGCATAATGATTTCTCCTTCATTTAAATCAAATGAAAGATTATCAAGAATTTTGTTCTCACCGTAGAAAGTGGTGAGGTTTTGGATTTGGAGAAGGGGGTACATAAAAATTTTGAATTCTAAATTTTGAATTTTGAATTGAGAACTGAAAACTGAGAGCTGAAAATTAAGAATTTAGAATTTAAAATTACTTTCCAAGATAGCTCTCAATCACAACAGGCATTTTTTTAACTTCTTCAAATTCCCCTTCAGCAATTTTCATCCCTGCATCGAGTACTATCACTTTATCACAAATTTCTGAAATCAGCTTCATGTTATGTTCGATTAGGATTATTGTTTTGCCTTTTTTTGAAAGTTCAATAATTAGTTTGGAAATTAATTTAATCATCTCTTCAAAAAGTCCTGAAAATGGTTCGTCGAGCAAAATTAACTCTGCATCACTTGCCATGATTTTCAAAATTTCCAGAAGTTTGCTTTGTCCATAACTCAAATTTTTTGCAAGCGCATTGAATTTATTTTCTATGCCAACTTTTTTAAGTAAAAATTTTATTTTTTTCATATGTTCTTTTTCTTCTTTTTTAAGAGTTTTGTTTTGAAAAAAAACATTTAAAAGAGAAATTTTATTTTTATATCGAAAAGCTAAATCCAAATTTTCATTAACCTTGATTTGCGGACAGTTTTTTGAATCCTGAAAAGTTCTTGAAATTCCAAGTTCTGCAATTTTATGAGTAGCTTTGTTTGAAATGTTTATGTTGTTAAAAAAAATTTCACCATTATCTTTTGAATAAACATTCATCAAAACATTGAAAAAAGTAGATTTTCCTGATCCATTTGGACCAATCAGTCCAACAATTTCACCTTTATTGATATCAAAATTCAAATCTTTTAAGGCATGAATGCCGTTGAAGGATTTGGATATGTTTTTTACTTGGAGGATTGGCATTTTTTGAAAATTATTTTTATAATTTTACTGTTTTAGATTTTATCCATTCCACTGCTTCATCTTTCGATTTAATTTCATGGGCGAGTTGTTTTTCTTTGAGATCTTGTAAAATTTTCCCAATTTCTGGGCCGGCAGGGATTTTTAAAATTTTCATAATTTCTTCTCCGTTCAAATAATTTTTTAATTGTGGTTTATTTTTTTCTAAATGTTCCAAAAAATCATTGTATAAAGTTTGAATTCTATTATACAAAGTAAATTCACTTGGATCAGTGCCTTCGATATCAACACGAAAAAGTTCAAGTAGTTCAGGGAACCATTCATGCAAAAACCAGTGCCTTTGTCGGCCTTTTGGCATTTCAATTAAATTCTCCATAATCATATGATGAGAGGTAAGCCAAGTTATATGATCGATATCTTTTCTTGAAAATTTTAATCTTTTGAGAATTTTTTTAATAATAATTTTTGATTTTTCTGCATGCTGGTCAAAGCGGATTCGTTGTGAAGATTCTGGACAGGCCAGAATGACAGTTCCTTTCTTAGCTCTTAGTCCTGAGTTCTTAGTTCTATATTCATACGTTTTTGGTTTGGCAATGTCATGGAGAAGTGTTGCCCATTTTAAATGTAATGAAGCGTTATTTTTTAAAGCTTGATAAGATTTGAAACTATGAATCCAGACATCGCCTTCATGATGAAATTCTGATGGTTGGGCAATTCCGTGCATTTCTTTTATTTCCGGTAAAATTTCTTTCAAAATTCCCAAATCATCCATATCTTGCAAGCAATTAATCATAAAATTGCTTTTTATCATTTTATTTAATTCCTGATTTAGTCTTTCTCCAGTTACTTTTGCACTTAATTTAAAATATTTTTTTAAGGCTTGATAGGTTTTGGGATCATATTGAAATTTCAGCAGATTTTTGAATCTAACAGCCCTGATAATGCGTAAATGATCTTCCTTGATCCTTTTTTCTGGATCACCAATAAAGCGTATTAATTTTTCTTTTAAATCTTTTTGGCCGTTAACATAGTCATGAATTTCATCTTTAATTGGATCATAGAATATTCCATTGATTGTAAAATCACGGCGCAAGGCATCTTCTTTTGCACTGCAAAAATGTACTTTACTTGGGCGTCTTCCATCTAAATATTCCAAATCTTTCCTGAAGGTTGCTATTTCAAAATTGTGTCCATTTATATGAGTAAGAATAACGCCAAAATCTTTTCCAATTTCAAAAGTTCTATCAAAAAGTTTCTGAATTTCTTCAGGTTTTGCATTTGTAGCAATATCAAAATCTTGAGGCAAAAGACCCATCAGCATATCTCTGACGCTTCCGCCTGCAAAATAGCTAATGAAGCCGTGATTTTGGAGTATTTGGACGATCTGTAAGGCGGTTTTTTGCACGAATTTAATTAATAGACTAAAAGAATTTTAGCATATTTTGCCAATAAAAACTTTGTGAATTTATTTTTTTGTGATATTTTGTAGTGGGAAATAACATAAATTTAGCCATGTCGGATATTAAAATCATTGAGGGAGCAAAAGATATTTTGCCAAAAGATCATCAATACTTCACATATTTCAAAAAAGTTGTGCGTCATAGGTGCAGGCATTCAGGTTATCGCCGTTTTACTACACCATTATTTGAAGATGCCAATCTTTTTCAGAAAAGCTTTGCTTTAAGCGATGAAGAACTAGCAAAGTTTTTTACTTGTAGTCTCAAAGAAAATTGTAAAGCAATGCTGGTAGCTGATCGTTTGCCTGCAATGATTAGAGCTTATTTTGAGCATAATATGCGTGATTGGGCCCAACCAGTAGAACTTTATTATATTGAACCTGTTTTTCGTCGCATGACAGAAGGCAAGTATGAATATTTGCAATCGCAATGTTTTGGATTGTCGGTGATTGGAGAGACAGATGCGGCCATTGATGCGCAAGTGATTCAATTACTTTATCAAATTTTAGATGATTTGGGTGTGAGCCACTTGGTTACGTTGAAATTAAATAATGTCGGGAGCATTGACGATCAAAAGAATTATGCGCAAGCTTTGCAGGATTTTTATATTGGTAAAGAAAGGTCTCTTTGTGAAAATTGTAATAAAAATTTATTAGTTAAACCTTTGAAATTATTGAGTTGTCAAGAAGAAGATTGTAAGATTTTGGCGGAAATTGCTCCGAAGTTTAGTCAATTTCTTTCTCAAGACTCTGTTGCGTATTTGGAAAGCGTCAAAGAATATTTGAAAGAAATTGATGTGCCGTTTACCATTGATGAAAAATTATTTTTATCGGAATTATATTACAGTAATTTGGTGTTTGATTTTGTCGGTACTGATAAAGTTACTGATAGCATTGCTACAGGTGGACGGGCTGATCCTTTAACAAAGATTTTGGGATATGAATGTGATTTGTTTGCTTTTGGTGCCAAGATGAATGCTGACGCAGTAATTGCCATGATGAAGAAAGAGAAAATTAAAGTACCATCAAAAGATAATTTGCATGTTTTTGTGGCTCAGTTAGGTCCGGAAGCAAAAATTAAATGTTTGAGATTAATTAAAGATTTAAGAGATATTGGTGTTAAATCTGTAGGCGCACTAGGGAAGGGCAGTATGAAAGAACAGCTTAGATTGGCTCAACAGTTCAAAGTACCTTACACAATTTTGATGGGGCTGACTGAGGTAAAAGAAGGAGTGGCGATTATCAGGAATATGGAGAAGGGGACACAGGCGATTATACTTTACGATCAGATTCTTGATGAAGTGGTGAAGTTAATTGGGGAATCTAACTTGGATAAATATCATCCAGGTGAATTGGTTTATTCTTGATTTTCGTGCTTTACACAAAATATTGACAAAAAGGCAAATAAGGTTTATTGTTTATTTGTCCTTAATTAATTTTTATTTAAAAAATTATGAATACTTTGACAACTGAAAGTCCTGTAACTGAAGGTCCTGTAGCCGAAAATTCTGTAATTGAAGGTTCTGTAGCTGAAGGTCCTGTAACTGAAGGTGTAGTTCGATCAAGAATCGACTCTCTTCGCTTATTAAGTGAAGCCTTACCAAAGGATATGTTGGAAAAGCTTATGCAGTTACCAACATGTTTGTATGGGACTGCTGATGGGGAAGCTTTACCTCTAAATGAGCAAATATGGCCTAAACAAATAACAATCGGGGGATTAAAATATGCGGTTGACAAAGTGATTTTAGATGATGGAACTGTAGATTTCACTATACCTCCAGTTGATGATCAAGGAGATAAAGATTTTACAAGAGCCGATGAAGATGATTGTTATAATTTTATTATAGATCAAGAAGGAAGATTAGGATGTGAAGAATCGAGTAAAATGTATAAACTTGATTCTGAAGAAATTAAATTAATATTAGAACAAATATTAGCTTAAAGTATAATTAAATTAAATTTTTTGTAATATTTTCATGCTCAGATCCAATGCTTTTGGTGAGTGAGTTAGATAGCCAAGTGAAATAATGTCTATCCCTTCGATTAAATATTTTTTAATGTTTATTTTATTTATACCGCCAGAGGCTTCAATTAATATTTTCTCTTGAATATTTTTTTTATTTAATTCGTTTATTGTCTCTTTAATTTGCTTTGGGCTAAAGTTGTCTAGCATTATGATGGGTTGTGGAAAAACGTGACATTGCCGCTTTTGTACGGTGCTATGGAGGATTTTTTGAAAAGTTTGGGCGGCTAAAATTGCTTCATTTTTGTTTAAAACCTCTATTTCGATAAATTTAGGGCTGAGAGCTGAGAGCTGAGAGCTGAGAGTTTTTAGAACTTTTTCAATAATTATATTTAGATTCTCTCGACCAAATGGGTCGAGATGTGTATCTTTGATCAAAATTGCATCACTTAAATTTAATCTATGAGTGAAACCTCCGCCAACAACTACAGCTTTTTTATCAATTAGTCCAAGCGGGGTTTTCCTTGTTGAGGCAATCAAGGTTTGTGTGTTTGGTGGAAGAGTTTTTATTAAATTAAAAGTTTCTGTCGCAATTCCAGACATTCGTTGAAGAAGATTTAAAATTGTTCGTTCAATTTGTAGGATTAAAGTAAGCGGACCAGTAAATTCTAAAATTTTTTCATTTTTAAAAATTTTTTCAGAGTCTTTCTTATAAAACCGCGATAATATATTTATTGTATTATTTTTAGATTCCTGCCTCCGCAGGAATGCCATAAAGGAACTAAAAAACCAATTTATTTCTTCAAAGCCTGCGACTATTCCATTTTCTTTGGCAATAATTTGAGCTGTAGCAAGTTTTTTTGTATTTCCAAAAATCACTTTAGTTGTAATGTCTCCATTTGGATATAAGTCATTTCCAATAGATTCAAAAAGATATTTTAGAACAAAATTTTTGTAATAATTTGAAATGAAAATGGAACTGTTAAACATTATTTAATCTTAAGCATTCTCATTAAAGCTTTTTCGGCTTTTTTGCGGATAGGTTCTGGAATTTTTATTTCATTGATACCTTTTTCTAAGCAATCAATAATACCTTCTAGGGTATTTTTTTTCATGTCATAACACATATTGCAGACTGTGTAGAATTTTTTATTGGGAAATTCTTTGATTAAACGATTGATCATACCGCATTCAGTGGCGATAACAAATTCTGTGGCTTGAGAGTTTCTGGCGACTTCATAAATCATTTCGTTGGTACTACAGACATGATCAGCTAAATCAATAACACTGGTGATACACTCAGGATGGACGATTATTTCTGCTTTGGGATGCAGTTTACGCGCTTTTTTGATGTAATTTTCATCAATTTTATCATGAATAGGGCAATAGCCATTCCAGGCAATAATTTCTTTGTCAGGAAGCCTAGATTGTACATATCTTGCTAAATTTTTATCAGGGACAAATAAGATTTTTTTTGAAGGTAGGGAAGCACAGATTTTGACAGCATTGCTTGAGGTGCAACAAATATCACTTTCCGCTTTTACTTCAGCAGTAGTATTTACATAACAAACAACGGGAACTCCAGGATAATCTTTTTTCCAAATTTTGAGCATGAAGCCTTCAATCATATCAGACATAGCACATCCGCTATCCATATTTGGCAGTAATACTTTTTTATCTGGATTTAATATTTTTGCGCTTTCGGCCATGAAGTGCACGCCGCAAAAAATAATTATTTTTGCTTGGGTTTCTTTGGCTTTGATAGATAAAGCTAGGGAATCTCCCATGAAATCAGCCACTTCATAAATTTCCGGTCTTTGATAGTTATGACAAAGAATAAGGGCTTGTTTTACTTTTTTCAGCTGATTGATTTGCTTAATAAGCGTTTTTTGTTTACTGGTTAAATCCATAATAATACTAAAAGATCTATCTTAATTTTACGATGAAAATATAAAAAAAGTAAGGTGTGTTTTAATCAATTAACTTTATGCACGATTTTTAGCCACATGCCTTTAATGCTTTCGTAAGTAGCATAAGCTAATTCTTCCAGCATTAGATATATTTGGCGCAATTTGGCAACTGCGCTGTTTAAGGCATCATAAGCTTTAGTTTTCATATATGAATGAATTTCTTTGTTTAGAGCTTTTTCTTCTTTTTTTAGAACTTTCTTAATTTCTTTAATCATTTTTTCTTTTTTGGGAGTGCTTTCTTTTAATCCTACCTGTAATTTTTGAATAGCTTTTTGATCTCCGGTGGTAGAAGTGGAATTTGATGAATGCTGGCTAGCAGCATTTTCAGAAGGGTTTTCGTTCGCACTTTCGCTGACTGTTTCACTACCAGTCAAACCTTCACTTAAAGAGCCTAAATCCTCACGAAATTGATTGATATCCGCTCCCGTAGGGATATTTGATTCATCTTTGTGATCATTTTTCTGCTCTTTGTCTACTTCCAATTTATTTTTTAATTCGAGTTTTGAGTTGTTGTCTGACATTTATTTGGATTTAAGTTTAGAATTTATCTTAACTGTTATTTCCGACTTTGTCAAGAAAATATATATTTTTATATTTTCTTATTGAGATTATACATTATTTATATAGTTTTGCCGAGCAAAAAGTTTCATTTATTTATGATTTTAATAACTTCATTAATTGCTTTTGTGATTTTACCTTCATTACTGTGAACAATGAAATCACATTCTCTCGCAAATTCCATTTCTTTTATAAAACTTAATTTTCTTTTTGTCAATTCTTCGTGAGACATTTGGCAACGCCTTAATATTCTGTTTTCCAAAATACTCCAATCAGGAACAGTAATGAAAATAGTACAAAGATTCTTGGCAGGAATAAGTTCACGAATAGATTGAGCTCCTTGTATATCTACTTCTCTTAAGATTTTTTTGTTGGAATGTAAAGCCTTAAGAATGGGAGCTTTTAGTGTCCCATAAAAACTGTCTCGACCATGAACGTGAGCCCATTCCAGGAATTCATGATTCTCAATCCGTTTCATAAATTCTTTTTTGGAAATAAAGAAATAGACCTGCCCTGGTTTTTCAGTTGGCCTCATCTCACGTGTGGTGCAGGATAAAGGAAAAATAATATCAGGGAAATTTTGCTTAATGCCCTCAATAATGGTGCCTTTGCCAGCGCCTGACGGGCCCACAATCAGATACAATTTACCATTCATAAAAAAAGAATATTAAATTTCCAAACCGTTAGTGGTATTGAAATTTAAACATAAAAATGATAAACTTAAAAGATTTATTTATAGTCTTAAATAATATTTTAAATTTAGAACTGGGGTGAGAAAATTTTCTTTTTACTTTCAAACTTAAGTAAAAAGAATCCCAAAAAAAACAAAAATAAAATTAACAAAAACAAAGTTTCAAAAAAAACAAAAATAAAACCCCTCTCACCCCAGTTTTAGTTTCAAAAAATATCTTATCTGAATTCGCAGAATTCCAGAAAACCTCTTGCCTATATTTTTTTTAGTTTTACAATACAATTATCCTAAATACTTTCAAATATGCGTAAGAGTTTTTTCTTGTTATTTTTATTACTGACGGTTTTGATTATTATGGTTTCATGTAAAAAGGAGCTAGCTTTACCACCAGAAGTGGAGGAATTTAACCAATCTTTTGAAAATGTGAATACTATATTTGATATAGTATCGCAAATTAATACTTTGAACAACACCACTCAAAACATTTCTGAGGCGGAAGCGCAGGCTGAAAACGCTCAATAATTTAATTAATAATTTCAATCATTTTCTATATGAATAAATTTTTAAAAATATTTTTTTTAACTTTAATCCTTATATCAGTTTTCTCTGTTCAAGCTAATGCTGATTTGAAAAGCAAAATAAGCAATTCTCAGGCACAAGAAAAACTTCAGCAAATTCAACAAAACCTACCAGATGAAGTGGAAAATCAAATTAGTGCCAAAGTTTATCAAATATTTTATACAATACTGGGAAAAGCTATTAATAAAGGTAATGAAATTATTGTTAATGTGAATCAAGCGTTAGATTTACAAATTAAAATGCCTCAAGATATTGTTGATCAACTTCGTGGGGAGCTGGATGATTTGGATAAATTTTTGCAAGATGAAGATACTAAATTGAAACAAGCTAAAAATATTGATGATTTAAAAGATATTGCTAATGCTTTAGTAGTAGAAATGCAAAAAGTTGTTTTTGATGCTCAGGTAATTGCTTTGAAAAATGTAGATATATTTATTAATAAAGCAGATAGCGCTTTGTTGGTTTTACAGACAACATGCGGTGCTGATATTACTCAAGCCCAAATCCAACTAGGCATCTTGAAATCTAAATTAGACGAATACGAAAATCAGTTAGAAGATCAGCAGAAGTTAAGTAAAGAAGAGATGCAGATTAAGCTTGCAAATTTTGATCCCCAGGAAATCCGGACAGAAATTAATACTCTGAAAACGGAAATTGAGACCTTATCTACTAGTTGTCAGTGAGGGGGAATCATTTTTTCTCACTTTTAGTCGTGCGAACTTTCTTCTTGATAAGAACAATGGCGTTATTGTTTTTGCTAATATTAATTTTGTCATTATCTAAGAATTTTCTTTCTAGCAAACCATCTGTTAACTGATTTTCCACTAATTCTTCTAATTTTCTTCGTACTGGTCTGGCGCCAAAATCAGGATCATAACTGAGTTCTGCTAAATAATCCAAGGCATCATTACTAATGTCCAAACTGAGATTCCTTTCTTTTAAACGATCTTGCAGTTTGTTAAGATTAAGTTTGACTATGTCTTTAATCATGTCATGTGTCAGAGGCTTAAATACAATAATTTTATCGACACGATTGATAAATTCAGGCCTGAGTTCGTTTTTCAGATCTTCTAATACTTGTTTTTTCTTTTCTTCAAAAGCCTCTTCTGCTCTAATTAATTCATCTTTAGGGATTTTGAAACCGATAGAAGCGGCCTTTTCCGTTAAAGAACGAGCTCCAATGTTGGATGTTAAAATAATGATAGTGTTACGAAAATCTACTTTTCTACCTTTGCCGTCAGTCAGATAACCATCTTCTAAAATTTGTAAAAGCATGTTTAACACATCTTTATGTGCTTTTTCTGCTTCATCGAAAAGAATAATTGAATATGGTTTGCGTCTGACTGATTCTGTTAATTGCCCTCCTTCTTCATAACCAACATAACCCGCAGTAGTGCCAGTTAACCTTGAAGCATTGTGCCTTTCCATAAATTCACTCATGTCAATTTTAATTAAAGCATCTTCATCATTATATATTTCCCGTGCTAAGGTTTTGACAACTTCGGTTTTGCCAACGCCAGTAGGCCCTAAAAATATAAATGAAGCAATCGGACGATTAGGATTAGATATTCCGGTCCTACTACGACGAATAGCCTGAGCAATAGCTGTAATTGCTTCATCTTGACCAATAATATGTTTTTTGATTGTATCCTCTAAAGTCTGCAATTTTTTAATTTCTGACTCAATTAATTTAGTCATGGGGATACCGGTAATTTTTGAAATAACCTTGGCTATATCTTCTTCCGTGATATTTTGTCTTTCATTTCGTGGAATTTGGATTTTTTTACTTTCGTTGATTTCGTCGATAATCTTGAGCTCTTCCGTTCGTAATAATGCAGCTTTTTCGTAATCTTGCGATGACACTGCTGATTCTTTTTCTTGAATAGTCTTGGTAAGTTTTTGTTGTAAAATTTTTACTTTTTCGTTGGAAGGTTTGATAAAAATGCTTTTGAAAGCCGCTGCTTCGTCTAAAACATCAATAGCTTTGTCAGGTAGGAATCTGTCATTTACATACCTTTTGGATAATTTGACTGCGGCTTTAATGGCGGCATCGTCAATTCGTAAATTATGGTGATTTTCGAATCCCTCTCTGATACCAAACATGATTTGTAAGGTTTCGTCTTCAGTACTTTCTTCTACCACCACCTGTTGGAATCTTCTTTCTAAAGCTGCATCTTTTTCAATGTATTTTCTGTGTTCATTAATAGTAGTGGCACCAATTAATTGAATTTTTCCTCTTGATAAAGCCGGTTTAAGAATATTAGCGGCATCAAGAGAACCTTCTGCACTACCAGCCCCAATTAAAGTATGGATCTCATCAACAAACAAAATTACATCACTTTGGGAAGCGGCTTCATCAATAATTTGTTTGATTCTTTCTTCGAATTCCCCTCGATATTTAGTGCCAGCTACAACGGCGGCCATCGTTAAAGAAAGCACTCTTTTGTTGAACATTTTCTCCGGGATCTCTTCTTTCATGATTTTTTGCGCTAGCCCTTCAATAACAGCGGTTTTGCCTACGCCAGGCTCGCCAATCAGCACCGGATTATTTTTGGTTTTACGCTGTAAAATTGTGATAACTCGTTCAATATCCTTTTCTCTGCCGATAATAGGGCCAATCTTACCATCACGGCATTGTTTGACCAAATCGGTAGTAAAATAATCAAGGGCTGGAGTTTTTGATTTTTTCTTAACTGGCTGACCGTTAGGATCAACCGGTGGATTTTCAGCATCTTTATAATACTGATCAGGCATTTTTCCTATCAGCACTCCATGTAATCCATTTAAGAAAAATTCTAAAGGATTCATCATGGGATTAGGCATATTTGATATTTGATTTTGTTGAGCATTGCGCATTTCATTGAATATTTCAATTATTCTGTTTTTTACATCTTGAATCCTAATTTTCATGTTCTCTAATATAACTGTAGCCGCTGTATTTTGTTGATTTACTATCGCAAATAATAAATGTTCTGTGCCGACGAAAGAATGACCATAATCATGAGCACATTTTACTGCTTCTTCAATGACTTTCTTAGCAAAACCACTTAAGCCACCGCCTTGTTGTTGAGGTGTAGCCATGGCGCCACTAATTCTACCAACGGTTTTTAGCACCAGTTCAACATTTTCCCTGGAGACTCCAAACTCTTTGATGATTGCCGCTCCCAAAGAGTTATTTTGGTTGAGAATGCCCATCAAAATATGTTCTGTTCCAACATAACTGCTATTTATTTCTTTGGCTTTCTCTTGGGCATGGATCAAAGCTGCTTTGGCTTCCTTGGTAAATTTGTTGAATCGGTTATTAAATTGTTCGTCCATAAATAAGTGTTAAATTTTAGGTTGTAAATTTTGAATTAAGCGATATTTTTAATTTAATTCAAAATTTTCTGTTTAAATTTTATCATGTAATCTCTGCAAATCATTGTATTATTACTTTACTTTTGTGATATAAAATTGAGATTTCATAGCTTTTGAAGGGAAAATGCTAGATTTTGTAGCTACATTTCTATATAATGTAGCATAAGAGTAGCAATTATTTTTTTACATGCAAAAATCAACTTTAACTTGTTTCCTTACTGCAAATAATAAAAAATATAAGTATGTAATTGAAAAAAATCATAATGAAAGTACTTATATTGAATGCAAAGCAGCAAATTTAGCTCAGGAGTTTCTAAATGAAGATTTGCCTAATGTAATTTTCAGTTTACCTGCTTTAATTCTGGTAAATAAAAAAGAATCAAAAAAAAAGGAGGTTATTAGATTCAGAGTCAGTAGTGAAGAGAAAAAAATCATTCAAAAAAAAGCTTTGGAAAGGGGATATTCAACTCTTTCCGCTTTTATGAAAAATTTATTAATTATGGATTGAGAGATGACTGGAACGTAAAAAACTTGATAATTTTTTTTTTAATCGGTAAGGTTATTCAAGCCAAATTAAGGCAAGAGCCGAAGTGGCGGAATTGGTAGACGCGCACGACTCAAAATCGTGTGGAGGCAACTCCATGAGGGTTCGATTCCCTCCTTCGGCACCAGAATCAACAGAATGAAATAGATAATGGTTGTTAATTGCTAACTGTTGCTTAATAATTCTTTCACGATCTTATTTACCAAAGCGCCATCAGTTTTGCCTTTCACTTTTGGCATTATGGCACTCATGGCTTTGCCTAATTCCTGAAGGCTTTTTACGCCAATTTCTTGAAGGGTCTGGCTGATAATTTGTTTTAATTCATCTTCTCCCATTTGGGCTGGAATATATTTTTCAAGAATTTTAATTTCTGCTTCTTCTTTTTCCGCTAATTCAGGGCGATTGCCTTTTTCAAACTGTTCAATAGAATCTTTCCTTTGTTTAACCTCTTTTTTAGCTAAATCAATAATAATATCATCAGTAGCAATTCTATCTGGGCCTGATGTCTCATATCTCATAATGACGGTTTTCAAAGCTCTAATGGCATCCAAGGCAATAGTGTTTTTGGAGAACATTGCCGTTTTTAAATCTTGCTGAATTTGATCTTTGAGAGGCATGGAGGCGGGGGATAAAGTATTAAGTATGAAGGGGAAGTAATGGAGGTAGCCAGAAGGGAGAAAGTAGTTAATTCTAATTTGTGACAGCAAATTTCTGGTGGGCCAGCAGGGACTCGAACCCTGGACCAATTGGTTAAGAGCCAACTGCTCTACCAGCTGAGCTACTGACCCGGATGAATTAAAAGTTCATAAAGTTATTTAAATAATTTTTAAAAAAATTTTATAACTTTACAAACTAAATTATATAACATGCTTTTTTAAAAAAACCAAGCCACAAGTTTGGAAAATACTTTTTGCTTTTGTCTTTTCGCTTTTTCCTATATATTCGTGAAGTATTAAATCTTTGTTATGTCAGAAGCAAAAACAAATAGACCGATTATTGCCATAATAGGCAGACCTAACACAGGCAAATCCACTTTATTTAACAAATTGATTGGCTATAGCAAAGCGGTAACTTCAGAATTTGAGGGAACTACTAGAGATCGTATCTTTCATCAATTACAGTTTGGCGATTATGAAGCTTTACTGGTTGATACTGGAGGCATTGAATTTGAAAACAAAGAAAACATTGAAGAAGATGTACAATTGCAGTCTAGGATTGCGATTAATGATGCTGATTTGATTCTTTTTTTGGTAGACGGGCGAGCTCTGTTGACAGCTACTGATCATGCGGCCGCTAATTTGCTAAGAAAATCAGGTAAAGAGGTTATTTTGGTGGCAAACAAATGTGAACATGTAATACATGGTTATGAGTTGGCTGAAGTTTATGGATTAGGATTTAATTCGCCAATTGAAATTTCGGCTTTGAATGGTATTGGAATTGACGATTTAGAAAAAGAGCTGATAAAAAAAATAAAAAAAATTGGTTTTAAGAAAAATGCCTGCGTAGAAAAAGTAGAAAGCAATGATATTAAGATTGCTTTTGCCGGCAGGCCAAATGTAGGAAAATCATCGCTAATTAACGCTTTTTTTGGCGATGAAAAAGTAATTGTTTCTGACCTGTCAGGTACGACTAGAGATGCTATTGATCTTGAATTTAGTTACCAAGATCATAAATTTGTATTAATTGATACCCCTGGGATCCGAAGTCCGGGCAAAAGACAATTAAAATTAGAGCAATATAGTGTCCTGAGATCACTTCAGTCTATTGAGAAATCTGATGTTGCTTTATTAATTTTGGATTTCCAGGAAGGAGTTTCCAGTCAAGATTGTCATGTTTGCGAATCTATTCTTGACGCTAGTTCAGGACTGATTATTGTGATTAATAAATCTGATTTAATGGAATCAAAAGAAAAAGACATGACCACGTCTTTACATTTTTTGCAACAAAAATTATCTTTTGTTCCTTGGGCTCCAGTAGTTTTTGTTTCCGCTAAAAACAAAAAAAATATTCATAAGATTTTAGATTTAGCAATTGAAATTAAACAAAATCGGAAAATTAGGATTCCAACCGCTGGACTTAATGATTTTGTACAAGATAGTATAGCTAGACACCACCCTACCGGTACAAAAGCGAAAAGACCAAAAATTTTGTATGCAACTCAGGTATCAATTGAGCCGCCACATTTTATCTTTTTTGTGAATGACGCAAAATCTTTTCACTTTTCTTACAAAAGATACCTGGAAAACCGTTTAAGGGAAAAATATGGATTTGGTGGCACGGCAATCAAAATTGAATATCGGGGGAAGGGAAGTAGCTAGGGCGTTAGGCTGTCAGTAAAAATTGTTAAGTGTAGTAGGAACATGGCATTGCTCGATCGTTGGTGGTGGATTATTTATCTATCTGCCAAATACAATCGAAAATAGTTTCAATGGTTTGATAAAGTGTTTTACTTTCAATAAATATTCCAAAAATTTCATCATTAAAATCAATGATTGCTATTTTTGTTTTATCAA
The DNA here is from genome assembly GCA_001788835.1 of Candidatus Peregrinibacteria bacterium RIFOXYB2_FULL_33_20. Taxonomy (GTDB): domain Bacteria; phylum Patescibacteriota; class Gracilibacteria; order UBA1369; family GWF2-33-10; genus GWF2-33-10. The sequence continues at coordinate 6,548 of MFXK01000029.1, read as the reverse complement.
AAAGTATTATTTCTGAATGTAGTTCGAACGGATGATTGGTAATAATTTTAGTTTCTCTATTTGAGATTTTATCTAATGATTTATATTTTCTGCTTCTTTCGCTATCACATATCAAAACTTCACTTTTTACATTTTTACTGATTTTAGTCTTAATAAATTTATTGATTAAAAAGTTTTTCAAACTTATTGGGATTTTTTGAATAGTTAAAAAAGCTTTTTGTTGGCTATTGGGGACTAAAGTTTGTTCGTAAAGATTGATTACCGATTCCTCACCTTCGTAAATATTGATTTTTGGTTTGGCATAATGCCCGGTTTTTAATTTGGAAATTTCATCTATAAATATTTGGGCAATTTTTTTCTTTTGTTGCGCAGATTGAATTTCAGCATCGATTTTTTCTAGAAAAATTTCAGTTGGTAAAGCTAAATAAGAAGTGACATCTTTTGATTTTGTTTGAATAATAAAGCCTTTTTTGATTAACCTTTTTAAGGCTGAATATACAGTTGTTCTATCTATATTTGTCCGGTGTCCAATGGAACTGGCATATGATCGTCCATATTTATAAATATCTAAATAGATTTTAATATCAGTGTCGTTAAAACCGTAATTTTGCAGAAAATTGGTGATGATGTGATTCATGCTGTTGAATGAGATTCAACAGGTTTATATCATGTTTTTGATTCTTTATACAAATTAATTATATCAAGCCATTTATTCTTGTAAAATTCTCTCATATCAACATTATGGAATTTAAGCATATTTTTGGACACAATCACTGAGGCATTTTGGTTAAGGTTTCTCATCTTTATTTGACAACGGGCGAGTTGCCAGTGGCATAGGATAGAATTAAGCATAGAAAACAGAGAATAGAGAACAGAGCATTTTGATATAAGTTTTTTGTCTTGAATCGAAAATTCTTTTTTAGGGCGAAAATACTTATTGGGGTAATTATAGCAAGGGCAAGGATCATTTTCCCCTATCCAACGTTGATTGATTTCTAGAAATTTTTGATAAATATTGTCTTTATTAATAATTGGTTTCAAAGTTTTACACCAAAATGCCAGATAGGGGTCGTTATTTTTTATTTGAATGTTTTCTAGATTTAAAGCGTTCTCAGTGATCCAAAAACTTAAACAAAAACGCTTTTCAGTTTTTTGACCATGCCTCCTTAGTCCAAAAATCGAAGTTAAAAAGGTTAAGATGGTTCGGCTAATAAAAAGCCTATTGTTTTGAGTGACAATAAATAAATCAATATCGCTATTTTCATCAGGATTATTGAAAGCTAGCGTGTTACAAACAGCCACCATTTTGATGAAAGGCGTAATTTGAAAAATCCATTTCCAGAAGTTAATTTTTTCCCATAATTTTTTGGCAATGATTTCTTTTTTTCCCCTTAAATCAATAAGATTTCCCCTGTCTTTCAAGCAATAAAGTCCTTTTTCTAATTGTATGTTATTAACATTATTATTTAAATCAAAATTTGTTTTGATTTCATTTTGTTGCAATGGATAATTAAACACGTCAAACCAGGTAATTGTTTTTAAAAAATCTATTTGTTTATTTTGAATAATCATTTGGGAAAATAAACTAACAGTTTTTTTTCTTTTTAAATATAGATTCTTTTAGGATTTTATGCTAGAATAAATAGAAAATCATTTATTTAATTAAATCCCCAGACATGAAGAATAAAAAGGCCATAGGATTATTTTTATCAAAAAATCATATTTCCACGCCATTGCATAAAATGTCTTCAGAAATTTTTGATGAGATTAATTCTAAGCGATTTAGAATTGTGATTTTTGGTTCCGCAAGAGTTAAACCTGACGACCAAATTTATCAAAATGTTTTTAATTTAGCCAAACGCTTAGGAGAAGCTGGTCATGACGTTATTACCGGTGGCGGACCTGGTGTCATGGAAGCTGCTAATCTCGGACATCGGGCAGGCACACCGGAAAAAGATAATCCAGCGAGATCAATAGGACTTAATATTAGATTGCCGATGGAACAATATGATAATAAAGGGCTTGATCTTCAGGAAACTCATGATCGATTCTCTACCAGGCTGGATGAATTCATGCTACTGTCAAATATAGTAGTGGTGGCTGATGGAGGTATTGGCACTTTATTGGAACTGTTTTATACTTGGCAATTAATTCAGGTCAAACATATTTCCAGAATGCCAATCGTATTGATGGGACCTATGTGGAGAGGTTTAACTGATTGGATTAAAAAAGAGCCATTGTCCAAAAATTATCTTAATAAAGAAGATTTAAGTTTTGTTATCCATGCTGATAATAGTGATGAAGCTTTTGAAGTGGTGCAAAGTACTTACGAGGTGCATAGCAGGCTAGGGGATAAAATGTGCATCACTCCCAGTATGTATGGTAAATAAACATCAAAAACTCTTGCCTGATTAAGAATTTATTGTGTAAAAAGTTGGGTAAACTTAATTTTTAAGTTATAGTAAATTAGATATTTTATAAATGTATTTATAGTATCTATGAATAATGATGAAAAATTAGAAAAAATGGAAGGGGAGCAAGAGAGAATTTTGAGTTTCCCGAGCTGGTTTATGGAAAAAATAAAAGGGGCAGTCAAAAGAAGAACTTGGGAGGCTGGAGGTGATTTCAATGCAAAATTGAGAGGTGATGATCACACAGAAAGATTGGAACACCTGAGAAAATTATTTGGAAATTTTTTAACATTTTTGTACCCAAATAAATATTTAGCATTTTATGCCAGATTAGCAAAATTATTAGATGAAATCACTTCTCTGAGCGAAGGTAGAATTGATTTAAGTTCCAATAGTGTACTTGATTTTCATAGAGACCCAGAAGTAGTGGTGGCAATGGTAAAGTCATTATTAAAAAAAGGGACAAGCGGTGATAGATCAGGGGATTTTCGAAATGCGCAAGGGCAAGCTTATGAAGATCCTTTGGATATTTATTTGAGTACATTAGAGGTTGAAGAGGTTATGTTATTTAATAATGGTACAATTGCCAATGCGGCGGTATTGCAAGGTATTTTATCTTTATTTAGGAATTTAGAAGAGGCTCCCTGTATCATTATGGATCCAAGAGATCATACCTCACTACAAAAACCAATAAGAGATAGTAAGCTACCAGATAATAAAATTATTACCCCATCTCTCGCTGATCATAATAATATAGACAAATTAAAGGAATTAATATCTAAGCATGAAAATGGAGTATTGATCTTAGAAAGCGTTTATAGTGCAGAAGGTGATATCTTAGGAGATGGTGATAAACAGGCAGTAAAAGAATTATTGGAATTAGCTAATCAAAAAAGTTTTATTGTCATTATCGATGAATCTCACGCCATAGGTGTTCATAATCCAGATTTGATGAGTGAATGGGGATTAAATCATCTAGTTCATTTTAAAACTGCTAGCGGTTCAAAAGGTACCGGTGGAGGGGCTAGTTTTTTAACTATTAACGGAGAAGGATCGGATCATGTGGCTAGAATTTTTAAATTAATTGAGCCATTTACATTCACTTCTACTTTGCATGGCAGTGCTATTGCTCATGATAGAAAGGTATTTGAGATTATGCAGGATGAACGAGGAGAAAGAGGCAGTCAATGTATAGCTAATGCTGAATATTTGCGGAATAGATTAAAGAGTAGGGATTTTGATATTGAGTCAAAAGAAGGTTCCGCCATTGTTTTCATACCGGTTGGATTCAGTGAAGCGGCTTTTGAATTTACTGAAATTTTAAAAAAAAGAGGGGTAATTGGATCGGCATTTGTGGCACATGCCACTCCTTTGGATAAAGGAGGGGTTAGGCTAAGCATTCCGGCAAAATTGACGCAAACACAATTGGATTTTATTTTTGAAGCGATTATGGAATCAGTGCAGGAATTTATGAAAACTTTGTTAGCAAAGGAAGGCAATACTTTAGAATCGTTACGATCTAATCAACATGTTGTCAGATTTAATGATGAAGCGTTTCAGGATCCAAAAGCTAAAGTTAGACAAGAGCCTTTACATTATGTTGATCCAAATTTTATTTTAATATATGAAAGATGGCATAACAAAGAAGGTGAGGAATCAATTACCGGTTATCAGGATTATCTTAGAAAATGCCTAGGAAACATTTTGGATATTGATCCGAAAAATGGTGCTCGAATTCATCAGGCTTTATCAGCTGGATTATCGAAAGGATTACCAGGAGAGTTAGTTGGCGCTGTAACCATAAATGCTGTACATCGAATATTTGGCAATCAAGTCCCAATTATATAATTATGATCTACCCTTTCTTAGCTTTCAGCGCGATATTTAATTTGATTACCTCGGTGATTACGGGAATTTTCGTCTATTCCAAAAACAAACAAAATCCTATTAATCGGACTTTTGCGATTTTTTGTTTATTTGTGGCTCTTTGGTCATTAGGATATTTTTTCCCATTTACACCAAATAATTCAGAACTGACATTGCTGTCGGAAAGATTGCTGCACATAGGAGCATTGTTTATCGGAGTGGCCCAGTTTCATTTCGTTTGTACGATAATTGGAATTGCTCAGGAAAAAAAAAGACTAATTTGGCTTGGTTATATTTTTAATTTAGCAACCCTTCCATTTGTTTATACGAGATGGTTTATCCCACGGGTGGTGCCAAAAGGCCCATTAACGTATTATCCTGATGTAGGTGTTGTCTATCATATATGGCTATTTGTTTGGGTGGCTTATATCGCTTATGCCATGTATTTATTGTACACATATTACAAAAAATCAACTGGAATCAGGCGGTATCAGCTTAAATTAATTTTTATTGGCGATACTATCGCTTTTGTTGCAGGTTCGACCAATTATTTGTTGGCTTATAATATAGATATCGCACCATACGCTACAATTTTTTCTTCTGCGCATGTAATTTTTCTTGCTTATGCTGTTGTTAAATATCGCTTTTTGGATCTTAGATTGAATTTATCGAAAGGCGTAAAGAGAATTATAAGCTTTATTCTTGCCTCTTTAGTGTTTTTTGGCATTGTGGTATATGGCTGGATCATTGTGAATTTAAGACCAGCTTTGGCAGGTTTTATTGGATTGATATTTTTTGCTTTATGTCAGACTGCCTTAAATCAATTATTGGATTCAAATTCTTTTTATAAATTTTTTCATAAAACTCTTAATTATCATAATTTTGTTGATTTTAAAAAAATTATTGATGATTTTAAAAATAAAGTTCCTTTTTATACCCATTTGGAAGAATTTGAGAAGCAAATGCTTAAAACTTTTTGTCAAAATTTGAGAATCAGTGCAGCTAGAATCGTAGTTATTAGAAAAGATAACAAAGATAAAATTTATTATAAATTCAGGCATTTAATACGGTATTTTGAGACTCATCATGATTTTTTGGTTACTGAAGAAATTAATTTACAACAAAATAATGATGAAAAGAAAATTATATTTTTAAGTGAATTAAAACAACTTGGGCAGGTCTGTTTCCCTTTATATCAAGCAGATAGAAAATTAATCGGTTTTTTTGTCTTGGGAAGAAAACCGTTTGACGATCCTTATTCCAAAGAGGAATTGTCATTATTGAATACCACGGCCAGGTATATAGCTTTATCTTTATCGGTAATTTTGTACAATTATGAATTACATATTGAAATTGCGGAAAAAACTAAAAATTTACGAGAGCAAAATAAAGAAATTAAAAAATTGTTTAAAATGCAATCTGATTTTATTGCCGTGACCGCCCATGAATTTAGAACGCCTTTATCGATTGCCCTGTTTCAATTGGAAGAACTGCTTGATGAGTCTTCTGCCCAATTTAAGCAAGGCGACAGTATTCAAACTATTAAGAGTTCTCTGGAAAATTTGAAATATCTGACACAAAAATTATTTGATGTCCAATTATATGATTTAAATAAAGTTGAAATTAGACCGATAACTGTTGACGTTGTTAAATTTGTTAACGACATATTTTTGGATTTCAGGAACATTATGGCGGAAAAACAAATTATATTTAAACTTTTTAATCATTTAAAACAAACTGATCATAGAATATACATGGATGAACTAAGAATGAGACAGGTACTTAATAATATTCTTTCTAATGCTTATAAATTCGTTGATAATCGTGGGAAAATTTATATTGATTTGCGTAAAGATGCAGCGGATATCATTATCTCTATAGCTGATAATGGCCCGGGAATTGCTGATAGCGAAAAACAAAGGGTGTTTGAAAAATTTCAGACCAAAAAAGCGTCAATGGCCATGGGTATTGGTTTAGGACTGTATATTTCCAAAAAAATTGTGGAACTGCACAAAGGCCAAATTTGGGTGGAAAATGCAGATTTAGGCGGAGCAAAGTTTTGTATCAAACTTAACCTTTCTTCTGTAAAATAAATGGCAGACCAACCGGATCATCTGATTTTTGGTTTGGAAAAATATAGATATCCTTTAAAAACTCACCCTAAATCCCTCTCTCTTGAAAGAGAGGGACTTGTTTATAAATAAGATTCTAATTCTTTAATAACTTTGTTTATATCATTTAAAATATCTTCATTCCTAAATCTTATAATTT
>MFXK01000028.1 GCA_001788835.1 Candidatus Peregrinibacteria bacterium RIFOXYB2_FULL_33_20 | reverse complement strand
GATTCTTTCTAAGTTCTCTAACTGTAGCTTTCAGATCTGGTCTATTATCCATATGTATTTATTCGTAAGAAATCCCCCTCTCTTTGAAGAGGGGGACGGGGTGAGTTTTCAAAAGAATATTCTTCTTTTCTGGCCTTTTCATGATTTTCTTCAAACCAAAAATCAGATGATCCTGAAATTAACACCCAATGCTTCAAAAACATTTAATTAATATATCTATTTTTAAAAGCCCAAAATGTTTGAGGTCCTGTCTGTATCACCTGCACTTCTCCAATACCAGGACATGGTTGCTGTGCTACTATTTCCCCTTCTGCTCTCATCTTAGCAGTAGGAGGATTTACTCCATAATCTCGCATCATTTTTACATTAAAGGCATCACCAATTGCTTGTAATTCTTTCCAGTTATTAATAACAAAAGCTTTTTCCACTATTCCATTAAATATAATTCTGGCTAAGTCCACCGATAAACCAATATTATCATTCCTATCTAATCCTCTCTCTCCGATCAATACATTTAACAACCCTGTATGTGGACCTACAAGCTTAAATGCATCTCCAAACTTCATCCTAACAGGAGGATCCCCAATATCACCACCCACCTGAACTTGCGCTAATGATCGACCATGTGTCGTTCTTCTTAATTCTTCATCAAAACTTTCAGGTGATTTTACGGCTAATTGTCCTGAAACTGGAACACCCTCTTCTTCTCTTCTTTTAGCCGCATTAGCTTCACGCGCAGTTATTATTTGTATGATTGCCCGCCCCGTCTCATTCTCTGTTAAATTACATTCCATCATCTTAAAAGAACCAAAATCATTCATCTCTAAATATAATATAATATCCCCCTCAACATATAAACCTACTGATTCATTGTAACGCTTACCTTTCAGACATAATTCTTCATATTTTCTTTGTTCAAATTCTGTCATTGGATACCTTGCTTGAATTGCTTGATTTACTTTACTTTGAATCTCTGTCAGCTGTTCAAGCGATAATGTCCCTGAGGGGCTTTGCTTCAAATATTGTTGCACTAATTTTTTAGCAAAAGACTGTATACCTCTCCAAACCTCTTCTGGCTTTTCACGTTTATCTTCGTTTTGAGAAATTGGTATTAATGGTGCTAGTTTTTGCCGTGAACTTAAATCTACTGAGCATATTTCGACTTGTCGTTTCTCCTTAGACTTTCTATATTCTTCCGACCTCCTTACACGTTTTATACATTCAGAATCATTTAATCCTAAATCACAATCAAGATCAATTTGACCTGAATTTAAGTTAATTACCAGCATTAAAAATATTATATCTTTTTTCTGAACATACACTTCTGCCATCTCCCACCTACGAGTATCAGCTGACAACCGCCTTCTTGATTTCTCTAATGGGATGTTTTTTGCAGTTTCAACATTTACGGCATTCACTATTGCTTGAAGTTGATCTACAGATAGATCCCTACCTTTATTATTCTCTAAATACTTTTGTACCAACTCCCTGCCAAAAGTCTGCATTTTTTGCAAGAGCTGTTCTGGACTTTCCGGTAATCGAACAGTTAATTGTTCCATAAAATATTTTTAATTAATAAAAATATACTAACATTGTTTTTTCTCTTTGTCAAGTTTTTATTCCTCTTTAACTTTTTTCTTTATTCTTTTTTCTTTATTCTAAAAATAACAATTCAACCATTTAATAATTAACAATGATCCCCAATCTTTCCAAAATTCTCAAAAATTATAATAAAAATGCTATTTCAATTGGCGTTTTAGGTGGACATAGCGCACTTGATGTTTGCCATGGCGCAAAAAAATTCGGATTCAAGACTGTTGCTGTTTGTCAGAAAGGTAGAAGTCAGACTTATACTAAATATTTTAAATCAAGAGAAAGAAATGGACTTGATGTTGGATGTATTGATCATGTGATTAATGTTGATAAATTCTCAGATATTGTTAAGCCCGAAATTCAGGAAGAATTACAAGCTTTGAATACAATTTTTATTCATAACCGCTATTTCTGGGTTTATTGCAATTTTGCTGAGATTGAGAATAATTTCCAAGTTCCGATTCATGGTTCAAGAATAATGGTCAAACTTGAAGAAAGAGATGTTGAAAGAAATCAGTATTTTTTGCTACGAGAAGCTGGAATCAGAACACCTCATATTTTCAAAGATCCAAAAAGTATAGATAGACTTGTGCTTGTAAAAGTTAATGAAGCTATCCGCACTTACGAACGAGCTTTTTTCTTGGCAAATAATTATGCAGATTATGTAAAAAAATCTTCTGAATTATTAAAATCAGGCAAAATTACTGAACAGGCTTTAAATGATGCCATTATTGAAGAATATATCATTGGCGCTCATGTTAATTTTAACTATTTTTATTCAGTTTTAAATAAAGAACTTGAACTTATGGGAACTGACACCAGAAGGCAGACAAATCTTGATGGAATTTTAAGACTTCCTGCTCCTGAACAAATAGAAGTTTTAAAATATTTAAAACCAACAATGGTGGAGACTGGGCATTATACAGTTACAACCAAAGAATCAATTTTGGAGAAAATATTTGATATTGGCGAAAAATTTGTAAAAATCACACAAAATGAATATGATCCTGGAATTATTGGAGCATTTGCTTTGCAAGGAGCAGTTGCCTCTGAAAATGGCAAAGAAGAACTAGTAATATTTGATGTCAGCATGAGAATCCCTGGTTCACCAGGAACAAAATTTACTCCTCACACTTCATATTTATATGGTGAATCTATTAGCTATGGAGAAAGGATTGCCATAGAGATCCAACAGGCAATAGATGAAAACAGACTTAATGAAATTGTAACTTAAATATACTCAACCGCTTATAAAATTTAGCGTATAATGCTCCGAAATTTTTGAATTTAAGCCAATTTTAAAATAAAGATATGGAAATTCAAAAGCGAAGGAGTATAAAAAATTTATAAAAAACTTACAATTATCAAATGTCACTTTCCGATTTTATTGACCTAAATTCTCTACCAACACATCTTCAAATCAAGGTTATTCCAAAATCAAATAAAACTGAATTTGTCGATGTCTTATTCCCTTTCTGTCATTCCCGCGAAGGCGGGAATCTAAATAGTCACAAAGAAGTCATCTTTAAAATCCGCCTCAAAGCCGTTCCAGAAAAAGGCAAAGCAAATAAAGAACTAATTAAATTTCTTAGCAAAGAGCTACATATATCTAAAAGCAACATCTCCATCATAAGCGGAGAAACTGACACTTTAAAATTGATCAAAATCAGCAGTCAGTAGTCTGTAATCAGTAATCGGTTCTTCATACTGACTTTCGACTACTGATTACTCACTTCTGCCTACATCCACATTCACACTACCCCACTATTTCAATTAAATATTTCTTCGGCTTTTTTTGGAATTCCAAAATTGCATTTTGCAGGGTCAAAAGCCCCAAATTCGCACATTTGCTACGTCTTGCTGAAATTGGCACTCCAAGCATTTCATAAATATCTTCTTTTGTCAGAGCTAGAATCTCATCCAAAGTCATATCTTTTATCTCATCCAAAAGTATAGACATCGCAGATTGGCTTATAGCACAACCTTGCCCATGAAAAGCCATTTTTTTAATTTTATTTTTCCTAATTTGCAAATCCAATTCCAAAACATCCCCACAACTATGATTGGCTTCTTTCTGATGCACACTTACATCACTTTTATCCAAAACCCCTTTAAATCTCGGATTCTTGTAATGATCCATGATATTTTCTGCATATAAATCCACTTCTTAAAATGAAAAATTGAAAATTATTTTTTACAACACGTTCAAATATTAATAAATTAAAGATGGAATTACAAATATCTATAAAATTTCTCAAAACAGAATTTTATGCATTGAATATAAAAATTTTTGGAGTTAGTAAATCCATTTTTTAATGTTTTTTGGAGGTAAGTGGTTTTTTATTAATTTGATGTCAATACTTCATCACATTTTTTTCGAAGATTCCCTCTAACCACATCTACAAAAGATAAAACTCTTATAAGCTTCTCAGAATCAATTCTTAAGGAGTAACTTGATTTATCATCTTCTTGCATTGGATAAGCAGAATCTTTACCTAATAATGCGTCCATAATAGAATACAGATAAGTAGACTCTTCTCTATTACCAAAAGGAAGATTAGGTTTCATATTAAGTGTAATATCATAACCAACTTTAGCCCCAAGATTTAAAGAATGATCAAATGTAAGTGAAGTAATCTCAATTGCAACATTTTCTCGATGTTTTTGTTCAAGATATCTTGCCAATCCAGCATTTAATTCCTCTATCAATACTATCAATAATTTTGAATACAATTCTAAATATTTAGCATCCTCCTCTTTATCTTGTACACGTGAAACAGAACCCCCATTTTTTAATCGTTGTTCCTTATCAGAAAATACGGTAAGAGCCTTAATTAAATTTTTTCCATCTGAAATACCAACAGCAGTTCTATATTCATCTAATAATTGAGGTGATTCTAAAAAAATAAGCTCATTTGTAATATCTAAAGGATCTGAGGCTGGTGAGACTGCAACAATTGATTCTGACATAATGTTATTAAATTAGTTAGTAAAATGTCTTCCTTCGCGCCTTAAAAGGAAGAATATATATTTACAAATAAAATTAGATTTGTCAATTTTTTTTGGGTGATTTAAAATTTATTTCTTTCTTTTGATTTACTCTTCTCTTTTTTTTACTCAACATTTTTGCTTCTTTACGCATTCCCCAAAATCCGCCACCATTTTTTGCTCCACAATGTTCAGTTTTTATTACTTTAGCCATTTAAAATAAATATTATTTTTTCAACCATTTTACTACCTCTTTAGCTGTGCCTTGAAATCCTTTACCTTCTTTTAGGTCCTTTAAGCTTTGCCCTACCCCCTCCTCTTCTTCTTCAGTTAACCAATCAGATTTTTCTTTCATATCATTATAAACAATAGACAAAGTCATCTTCACTATCTCGCTATCCTCAAGCAAAGGAAATTTACGATAAAAAAAATTTAAAACTTTTTCCATTTCATCAGTTTTTGTAATTCTAATTTGTGTGTTTGGCATATAAATGTATTAATTACCTTTTACCATCTAAATATAGCAGATAAGACATTTTATTGCAAGAAATTTACCCCTTTCTCCTCTTCTGTCATTCCTATAGAAGCGGAAATCTTACCTCATTTATCAATAAAGAGTGACATAATTCACACATCATCCCAGTAAAGACTACAATTCAATAGAAAACTTACTTCAATAGTACAAAACTTTATTACAAAAAAAGTTTGTTAGAACGTTAAAGTTATAAAACTTTGTTACTATCCTCATTTAAAAAATTTGAAATACATTCATTTACTAATCTTTCAAACCAATGCAAATAAGGTAATATATTTTTTGTAGTATATTTTTTAAATCCCCCTTTTACAATAATTGTTTCGTCTTCCTCGCCTTCAGATATTTTAAAATTAATATCATATTTTAATACCCCTATTTCCGTCTTCTTAATACAAAGCAAATCATAACTTGATAAATTCATAGAACTTCCAGCATGTAAATACTGAGATCTAGCTGTATAAATATTTTTTATATATTTCTTAGATTCACTTTTAGTAATTCTATGATCTTGAATGAATGAAGGATTTGGTAAATCTAAAATATAATTTATATCATCAAAAAATCCTTTTGAATATTTTAAGCAAGAATCTACAAAAAAATCTGTAGAACCATACAGTGCTATAATATTAATAAATGCCTCTTTCTCCTTATTATTTAACCCAGATTCATTTATCTTTTTACTTAACGTTTTTTTAAGTTTAGATTTATGTTCTTTAAACCCCGAACTTGTGAGTTTTTCTATTGCAGAAACTAACCTTATATAAACCATTTCAGCTGACAATTCTAAATTATTTATTTCTTTTAATGCTAAATGAAAATATTTACAACTATACATAAAATCTTCATATAATTCTAAAGGTAATGATTTAACTTTTTCTAAAAAATCTTTAAAATCTTTATCCATACTTTAAATTTTACCACTCCCATCCTACCCCAGACCACCACCAGAATCTACGAATTATATATGAAATTTATCAAAGCGATATTTTAAGCTTTTCCATGCCTTAATTTAAAATTTATTTCTTGCTTTTGATTTACTCTTCTCTTTTTTTTACTCAACATTTTTGCTTCTTTACGCTTTCCCCAAAATCCGCCACCATTTTTTGCTACGCAATGTTCGGTTTTTATTGCTTTAGCCATTTAAAATAATTGTGAATTAATTAAGAATTAAGAATTTAAAATTTTCCAAAATACCTCCAACACCTCTCCAGCACTTCCAAAAACCTCTGGCATTCCTCTTTCGTATTATAAAGATATAAAGACAGTCTTGAAACTGCGATTAAATTCAAATAATTCATCAAAGGCTGGGCGCAATGATGGCCATTTCTTATGGCAATTCCTTCATTGTTAAAAAATTCTCCAACATCATGAGGATGCACTCCTTTAATTTCAAAAGAAATCACTCCAATTCTATCTTTCATATCCTTCGGCCCAATAATTTTCACAAACTTCATCTTTTGCATCTCATTTAAAAGAAATTTCGTTAATTCTCCTTCATTTTTTCTGAGTTCTGAGCTCTGAGCTCTGAGCTCTAAATAATCAATCCCCGCCCCCAACCCAACCGCCCCAGCTACATTCGGCGTTCCAGCTTCAAACTTATTTGGCAAATATGCAGGGATGAAATGATCTTCAAAAACTTCCTGAATCATATCTCCTCCACCCAAAAAAACAGGCAACTTTTCCAAAACTTCTTTCTTCCCATACAAAACTCCAATTCCTTGAGGACCAAGCATTTTATGTCCAGAAAATGCTAGAAAATCACAATCTAAATCCTGTACATCAATTTTTAAATGTGGCGCGGCCTGACATCCATCAATACAGACTAAAGCTCCAACCTCATGTGCTTTTTTACAAATTTCTTTGATTGGATTAATCACACCCAAAACATTTGAAATATAGCTAATAGATACAACTTTTGTTTTTTTAGATAGTTTCTTTTCAAAATCTTTCATGTCTAATCGAAAATCTTTTGTTAAATTTACAAATTTTAAAACCAAATCAAGTTTTTTAGCCATAATTTGCCAAGGGACAATATTGCTATGATGCTCCATTTTGCTTAATAAAATCTCATCTCCAGCTTTTAGATTTTCGCAAACAGTTCTGGCAACCAAATTCAAAGATTCAGTCGCGTTTCTGGTAAAAATTATTTCAAAAGATTTTTTCGCATTTACAAATTTCGCAACTTTTCCTCGAGCATTTTCATAAGCAGAAGTTGAAAGCTCACCAAGAAAATGCGCTCCCCTATTCACATTCGCATTTAATTTCAAATAATAATCTTCCATTGCTTTTGAAACTTGCACTGGCTTCTGGCTTGTCGCCGCATTATCAAAATATACCAAGTCTTTTCCATTCACTTTCGTGTTTAAAATTGGAAAATCTGAACGAATAGAGTTCATAAAGTTTATAAAGAAATGGATTTTTCATTTTCAATTTTCAATTTCCCCTCAATCATCTCATCAATTTTACAAAAATAATCTTCCAAGTGCTCTTGATTCATATAGACATTTTTCAAAAAACTGGCGATTAAAATCTTCTCAGCTAACGGCTCAGGCAAACCGCGACTTTTCAGATAAAAAACATCTTCATCATTTAATTTACTAACGGAGGCCGCATGAACAGCCTTCACATCATTGGTATCAATTTTCAAAACCGGCAAATGCCTCACACTGGCCCTGCGACTCAGATTCAAAGCGTGTTCAGCCAAGCTCGCATCACTTGCTTTAGCTGATTCGCCAATGCTAATCGTTCCATCAACCTTAACTTTCGCTTCATCCTTCACAATCCCTTTAATCAAAATCTTACTTTTATTATTCGGCGCCAAAAATTCCGCCCCAAATTTAAAATCAAAAACTTGCTTCTGATCAGCAAAATACAAAACATTCAAATCCGCTGACGAATACTGACCTTCAAAAACCAATCCGCAATCCGCTTGGACAGATTGTCCGCCAAAATAACATTGGGTAATTATCGCCTTAGCCTCATTTTTTAAATAAATTTTCAAGTTAAAACTAATATTATCAGCCTGTTCAAACTGATAAAAACAAAACAAATGAAGAACAGTATGATTATGCACAACTATTTTTTGGAGATTACAAACAGCAGGATCAAGCATTAAATATGCTTGTGTGTTCCTCGGCACTTGCCAAATGTTTTGACCAGTTCCAATATTTAAAAATTTATATTTTTTTTTAGCCATTATTATAAAAACTATTACTTAAGCAGTTATAATTTAGCAATGAAAAACTGGCATTGCAACCGATCAAGCTAAGTCTTATTATAGAAACAATTTATGGTTCGTTACAGAATATCAACTAATCTTTTCACATGATCTGGCAAATAATTTTCCTATTGGTGTTGGGAACTTTTATTGGAAGTTTTTTAAGCGTACTGATCCCTAGGCTTTATCATGACATACCTGGCATCATCGCCGGCAGATCACATTGTAGTAAATGCCAAAAAAAACTTAGCCCTTCCGAATTAATTCCAATAATCAGCTATGTCATTCTCAAAGGGAAATGCTCAAAATGCAAAAAAGAAATTTCCCTGTTTTATCCTCTGATTGAGTTAAGCACCGGTATTTTATTCGCTATAAGCTTACCGTTAGTTAAAATTTTCAGCATTACGCCTTTTTCCTTAAATAGCCAAAATTTGCTGGTGACTCCTGATTTCTGGGAATTTATGATCTGGATTTTTATCTTAACGATGTTGGTTTTTATTTTCTTTTACGATGCTAGGTACTACAGCATTGATGACCGTGTAATGATTCCAGCCTTAATTTTGACCGCCATACTAATCGCTCTTTTGCCAACTAATAAATTCCTGCCAGACATCAAATCAGCTCTTTTAGGGGCGTTAATTCCCTTCCTGTTTTTCTTAGTCCAAATTTTAATTTCCAAGGGCAAGTGGATCGGAACCGGCGATTTAAGAATCGGATTATTTATCGGATTAATTCTCGGCTGGCCAAAAATCATTATTGGCTTGTTTTTAAGCTATATCATTGGCTCAATCTTTGGCATTATTCTGGCCCTGCAAAAAGGTTCAATCAAAAACATCAAAATCCCTTTTGGCCCATTCTTAACCTTAGGAACGTTTATTACCATATTTGCCGGCGATGTTATTTGGCAATGGTATCTGAATTTGATTTACGTTTAAGGATACAACACTCATAAAATAAATTTGCTTTTTTGGCTATTTTTTGTTATAATGATACTAAATCAAATAAGTATTTTTTTTAATCATTTTAAACTATGACACCGAAAAATGAAGCTCAATCAAGTATAAATGAGTTAAGTCCTACTATAAGTAAAGTAGTCGAAATATTAAATTTACCCCCTGAAACATGTTCTACCGACAAAGCTGTACTAGATAGTATCTGTTATAAATCTGAAGTGTTAACAAATGCCAGTTTTTTTCAGATTATTCAAGCTAGCAACGCCTTAAGAGTTAATTATCAATTCAATAAAGCATTCTGGGAAGAAAATCGTGAATTATATAATCTAGCCACTAGAACACTGGCCATCTGGATTAAAGGCATGCAAAGCATCAAAGAAATCTCAGAAACAACAATGTCAAAACTCTTTAATACAAATGATAGACCTTCATCTGCCACCTCTGCCCCAGCAAACACAGCAACTATCGCTGAAAGTCCCATTGATCATAATCATCCACGTGCCAACTGCAGGCATCATCCTAACCTCAAAAGGGCGACAGAGATCTTAGGTATAGATATCAAATATGTAAATGATGAAGAAATTTTAGGCATGATTTGTGATAACTTGCATTTACTTGCCAAACTTAAGCGTCAACAAATCATTGATATTCATAATCTTTTAATCCCTTTAGCGGAAATTAAATCGCACGAAAAAATAGCCTTGCAGGCAATTCATACATTAAGTACCTGGCTTACAGCAACAGAATCAATCACACGCAAAATAAGACAAACAATGGAGAAAGATTTGAAAGATTTATAGTGTTTTTTTGAAACCTTAGAGGCTCATTAGTTCAAGACGATTCTGTCTATACAAAGGATCCTAAAACAATCAATCCTGTTTTATTTTTGATAACTTTTCAATTTTTTGTTATGGTTAAATTAATTAATTTTTACCAAAATTTAGAATTTGAAATCCACCTTATGAATCTGTCCCTCATCGGCCTGCGCGGTTCAGGCAAAACAACGCTTGGTAAATTTTTAGCCAAAAAATTAAATAAAAAATTTGTTGATTTGGATGAAGAAATTGAAAAAGGTGCAAACTCAAAAATTCCTGAAATTGTTGAGAAACATGGCTGGAATTATTTCAGAAATTTAGAATCAGAAATTTGCGCAAAATTTGCTAAAGAAAAAAACTTAGTTATTGCAACTGGAGGAGGAATTGTTTTAAAAGATGAAAACATTAAAAATTTAAAACAAAATGGCAAAATTATTTTCATCAAATGTCCTATAGAACTTTGTGCAAACAGAATTAAAAATTCTCAAAACCGTCCATCGCTAACTGGCAAAAACTTCATCGACGAATTCCAAGAAATCTGGGAACAAAGAAAAGAAAAATACGAAAAAGCCGCGGATTTTGTTTTAGAGGATAATGGTGAAAAAAGCTTGGAAGATCTTATTTCGCCTATTGATTTATTATTCATTTAAAGGATCATTTATAAAAACTTTCCATTCCGATCTTAGTTTATGTTTTTCAACCCATTCTTTTAAATATCTTATATAAACTTCATCTAAATCTGGTCTTGCCAATATTATAGAAAGACATTCATCTAACGTTTTTTCTGCCCAGTTATGTTCTTGACAGTATTTTATTACTGATGGATTTTCAGTTGATGATATAAACCCACAATTAACATTTTTAGATCTTAATTTTATTATTAAAGTATCTTTTATTTGTGTATATATATTTCTCTTTCTAAACTCTGGTAGCACTATTGCCTGAGTAAATTCATAAACAGCTCTTCCATCGGCCATTTTACCTCCAATTCGAGCCGCTATAGCTCCTATAACTTTACCATTACATAAAGCCAACTGTACATTCCCTTCTTTAACTAATTTATTCATCTTTTGCACATTTCTTTGTAAACTTTTAATAAAAAATCCCACAGGTGTAGGTTCCAATGTCTCTTCTATATTATTCATCAAAGTCTTATCATCTGTATTTTTTAAAGTTTTTCTTATTTGATTCCTAGCTTCAACTGTAGATCCTCCTATTGGATCAAATGTCTCAACACAAAATTCTCGCATTAATTTAATAATATCAGCTTCTGTAAAATTCTCTTCTGTAGCCGTAACAATCTGAATATCTAAATTTTCTTTTACTTTTTCATCTCTTTGAGTCTCATCATCTTTTAACAATAAACCAGTGTCTGTTGCCAATCCTTGATCCATTTTTGTTTTTAATTTATTATGTACAAAAGATTCTAGATAGGCCAAAATGACCATTACCTTCCTCCTTCACTCCTTCACACTTTCCCTTCCCAATTCAAAATTCAAAATTTAAAATTCAAAATTTTTTACGCATACCCTCCCCCCCTTTGTTTCAAAATTTCTTCCGGATTGGTGGTAACGATTTTATCTTCGCTATATGAAGCGATAATCTGCAAAGCCACGTGTTTCAGCCCGGCAAAAAATAATCCCTGCCCAACCCCACTGTTAAGCAGCATATATCTTTCTCCTTGCGTTAAATTAAATGTTTTTGTCAAAGCATCCAAAGCTGATGGCGCTTGCTTCAACAACAATTGCATTGATGAATTTGTAATAATCGGCTTGCCCAATTCGCTATTTAAGAAATCTTCAACATCCTGAGTGATTGTTGAAACTCCCAAATAATATTTTCTGGCTCTTTTGACTAAACCAAATAAAAATTCAGCAGAATCTTTGTGCCTCATCATTGTCCAAGCCTCATCAATAACCAATATTCTTTTCTTAAGTTTCCCTCTGACCATGTTCCAAATATAATTTAAAATAATATACATGGCAATTGGTCGTAAAGCTTCTTCCAAATCCCTAATGCAAAAAACCATCATCCCTTCTTCCAAATTAATATTAGTAGCTTTATTAAATATACCAGCATAAGTACCGGAGACATATTTGGTCAATCTTTGGGATAATGGCGTCGCCCCCTCCATGGAAGATAAAACATTGTAAAAATCATCCATGGTTGGAGGTTCAAAATCTCCTGGATTAGGCGTGTCCATGGTAATACCACGAGTGGCGTAAACATCAAGCAAAGCTTTATCTATAATCCCTTCCTCCGCTGGACTCACTTCTCCCAACATTAATTTCAAAAGTCCACTTAAACTAATTATCGAAGTTCTAAGCAAATCTCCCGGCTTCATTTCATCAGCATCAATTGGTTTAGGCAGGTCAAATGGATTAATGCGTCTGTCAGAATTTAATGATACTTTCAGATATGTGCCCCCCACAGTGTTTGCCAGGGCTTCATATTCATTTTCCGGATCAATAACGATCACATCAGACCCTAACATCATGCTTCTCAAAATTTCCAATTTTACCGCATATGATTTACCAGCGCCTGATTTGGCAAAAACTACGGAATTGGCATTTTCCAAAGAAAATCTATCGAAAATAATCAAACTGTCGTTATGTCTATTAATTCCATACAAAATCCCTTCATTAGAAGTTAAATCTGATGAACTAAAAGGAAAAGTCGTAGAGAGTGGCGAGGTATTCATATTACGGAAAATTTCCACCTGATCCAATCCCAGAGGACAGGTGGAAGTGAAAGCTTGCTCCATCTGGAAATCAGCTCTTTTGGTTATAACTAATTTACCACCTAACAAACTTTGCAATTGTTTTTCAATTTTTTTTAATTTATCGCTATCTTCCGCATAAACAGTAATATACAAAGCGAATTGGAAATATCTTTCCTGCCCTCTTTGCAATTCCACTCTCAATTGTTCAGCATCTTGCAAAGAAGTTTCAATCGCCGGATCATGCACTTTGCCTTTTTCTGCATTCATGCGAATTGTGGATTGCATTTGAGCAACTTTTTTCTTTAAGACCCTCATAATTTTTTCCGAAGTAGTGGGATAAATAAACTGAGAAATATCAAAAGTTATATCAAAATTCACCACTGGTGATAACCAATTGGCTTCAATAAAACGAGGATAAGAAAAAATGTAATAACTTTGCGCATACAATCCCTCTATTCGCAAATGATCAAAATTCACTTCAAACGAAGAAGGAGCTATCAAGTCAAAAACGCTGGCCATACCTTGATTAAAATCTTTTTCAATATTCAAAATCTCCTGACGCTCATTTGGCGTTAATTTAGAAAAATTAATTTCTTCTTCTTTTATGTCCGATTTATTATCCTTAGTTAAGATCTCTTTTTTAGTGGCAAATAATGACTGGAAAAAATTAAGTTTTTGATCAAGAGATTTAGCGATTTTACCAGCATTGGTAACTGGTTTCTCACTTGCTTTAACGCTTAAGTCATCATTTTTTAGCACTTTCTGATCTTTTTCATCTATTTGTTCTTTCCGCTTAACTGATGGTGATAACTCTACTACATCTTCTGGTTTTGCCTCCTTAATTGGTAAACTTCGCTGATCATCATTTGCTTTTGAAGACGAATGCTTCTCTAGTTTAGCATCTTCCATTTTTCTATCCCTAACTTCCACATGCTGTTCCATGATATCAGCAAATTTTCCTTTCCATGGCATGTTTTTTATCTCCGCTACTGGAGAAACATCGTCCACTTTGACTTTCAAGTCGCTATCTTGCTTAACGCTTGAAATATTAGCAATATTAGTTTTAGATTGAATTGGTTCGTCAGACATAAGTTCAAATTATTATCTATAAATTATAGCACAAAAACCATTTGCTAAAAAACGCACTATATTGCAAAAACCCTGTTTTTATTGCCAAAAAACCAAAAATAACCTGGAAAACATGAATTTTTACTACAAATTTACAAAAAAAATGTTATCATTCGTATTGTGTGAGAATTAATGACCAAAAATCACCACAAATTCTTTGCCCATTTTACAAACTTTACAAACCAACCTATGTCAGATAACGAAAATTCAACGTCTTCAAATAATCAAGCAAATCCTGAAGGAACTTCCTTATTTAATTCCAAGGTTATCAACAGAGATATCACCGAAGAAATGCAAACAAGCTATTTAGATTATGCCATGAGCGTAATTGTAGCTAGAGCTTTACCTGATGTTCGCGACGGCTTAAAACCAGTACATCGTCGTATCTTATATGCCATGAATGAAGGCGGCTTAAAGTCAAGTTCTAAATATGTTAAATCAGCCAGAATAGTAGGTGACG
Organism: Candidatus Peregrinibacteria bacterium RIFOXYB2_FULL_33_20; assembly: GCA_001788835.1. Taxonomy (GTDB): domain Bacteria; phylum Patescibacteriota; class Gracilibacteria; order UBA1369; family GWF2-33-10; genus GWF2-33-10. Next base: position 136,406 of record MFXK01000028.1, on the reverse strand, counting down.
TGCTTGGTAAATATCACCCGCATGGAGATAGTGCTGTATATGATTCCCTGGTCAGAATGGCTCAAGACTTTTCGCTTCGCTATCCACTCATCAACGGACAAGGAAATTTCGGTTCAATTGATGGTGATAACGCGGCTGCCATGAGGTATACCGAGGCAAAAATGGAAAAAATTGCCGAAGAAATTTTGAATGATATTGACAAAGAAACTGTGGAATGGATGGATAATTATGACGGCTCCAGAAAAGAACCAAAAGTGTTACCGACCAGAATCCCTAATCTGATTATCAATGGTAGCATGGGTATTGCGGTAGGCATGGCCACCAATATTCCTCCTCATAATTTAACGGAAATTATTGATGCTATCGTTTACTTATCTCAAAATCCAGATTGCTCCATAGAAGACTTGATGCAGTTTGTAAAAGGTCCTGATTTTCCTACCGGCGGCATCATTTATGGCAAGGAAAACCTTACCCAAATGTATGCTACTGGCAGGGGTGGCGTGGTGATTAGATCAAAAAGCGAAATTCAGGAATTAAAAAATGGTAAATTCCAAATTCTTATTCATGAAATTCCCTACCAAATCAATAAAGCCGTTTTGGTATCCAAGATTGCTGATCTGGTACGAGACAAAAAAATTCAGGGCATTACTGATATTCGAGATGAATCTAACAAGGTCGGTATTCGCATTGTCATTGAGTTAAAAAAAGACTCCTATCCCAACAAAGTTTTAAATCAACTATATAAATTAACGCCCCTACAAAGCACTTTCAATATGAACATGATTGCTTTGGTCGGCGGTTTACAGCCTAAATTACTGAATCTCAAGCAAGTGCTTGAATATTTCATTGAGCACAGAAAAGAAATGATTACCAATCGCACCAAATTTGAGTTAAAAATCACCAGAGCCAGAACTCATATTCTGGAAGGCTTAAAAATTGCTTTAGATAACATTGACGATGTGATTACAACTATTCGAGCGTCAGACACCAAAGAAGAAGCTCATGTGGCTTTGGTAAAAAAATTCTCCCTCTCCGATAAGCAGGCAGAAGCTATATTAGAAATGAGATTACATACTTTGGCAGGGCTGGAAAGGAAAAAAATCGATGATGAATATACCGAAAAAATGAATTTAATCAAAGAATTAGAGGCAATTCTAGCAGATATTAAAAAAGTAATTGAGATTATGCGTAACGAACTTGATGAAGTTAAAGAAAAATTCAAAGACGATCGAAAAACACAGATTATCCCTCATGAATTAGACAAATTATCAATTAAAGACGTAGTGCCAAACAGCGACATGGTTATAATGCTAACAGCCCAAAATTACATCAAAAGAATCAGCTCTGATACCTTCAAAAATCAAAATCGTGGCGGCAAAGGCATTATCGGACTAACCACCAAAGAAGAAGATGCCATCATTATTTGCCGCTTTGCCAAAAACCACGATGAAATGTTGTTTTTCACCAATAAGGGCCGGGTATTCAAACTACCAGTGTATGAAATTCCAGAAGCTTCACGTATTGCCAAAGGTCAAGCTATTGTCAATATTTTACAATTACAGGACGAAGAACGAGTAACCGCTATGTTAAATGATGACGAAAAATCACTAGAAAAATATTTCTTTATGTCTACCAAACGCGGCACGGTGAAAAAAACCGAAATCTCTAACTTTCAAAATGTCAGGAAAACCGGTATTATTGCTATCAACATTAGACAGGGGGATGAACTTAAGTGGGTAAGGCAATGCAATGAAAACAATAAAATCGTCTTGGTAACAAAAAACGGTAAAGCAGTGGTATTCAATCAAAACGATGTCAGATCGATGGGACGAGCCTCTACCGGTGTGCGTGGTGTGCGCCTAAAAACTGACGATGAAGTAGTAGAAATGGATATTGTCGAAAACGAAGAAGCCAAGTTATTAGTGGTCATGGAAAACGGTCTGGGCAAAATGAGTAATATTAGCTCTTATCGACTAACAGCGAGAGGAGCTGGCGGTGTTAAGACTGCTAATATCTCACCTAAAACCGGTAAAATTATCGGCGCAAAAATAATTGAGAGCGATAAGAATCCAGATATTGTCTTAATTTCAAAAAATGGACAAACTATTAGAATGGCGATACAAGATATTCCTTCTATTGGGCGGGCCACTCAGGGAGTACATATTATGAGGTTAAACTCTGGCGACAAAGTGGTCTCTTTTTCCTTAATTAACAAATCAGAAAAAGATCAAATTCAAAGTGAAACGAATACTACTAAGGAAGAAGAAGCTCAAGTTGTACTTTTATAGAACGACGTTATTACTAACAAGCTAATAATTTAAATTCATTACCTACCTTATGAAAAAACATATATTTTCACTAACTATTTTAGTTCTGCTCTTTTTCCCCTGTTCCCTGCTAGCAGCTTCAGGAGGAGATTTAAGCCTTGATCAGTCAAGTGTCTGGCTATCGCCAAAAAGCCCCATCGATAGCAAGCCAATTGTTGTTTATGCTAGAGTAAAAAACAATGGAGCTTCAGATAGTATTGGTATGGTAAGTTTTAAGTTGAAATCTACTGGAGAAAAAATCGGTTCTGACCAACCTGTATCAGTTATTGCCGGTGGAACTGATGATGTTTTCATTTCCTGGAATGGCAAACATGGCGCTAATGAAATTATGGTATCAATCCAGCCATGGGATGCCACTGGCGATAATCCGAATAACAACAGCACTTCCATCAAATTCACAGTTGAACAAGATACTGATAAAGATACTATTGCTAACAAATATGATCCTGATGATGACAATGACGGCTGTTTGGATGCTGAAGATGTTTTCCCCTTAAATCGAGCTGAATGTCGTGACAGTGATGGTGACGGCCTTGGTGATAATGCGGATGAAGATGCTGATAATGATGGCTGCCTTAACACTGCGGATGCTTTCCCAACTGACTCCACTGAATGTTTAGACAATGACAAAGATGGTCTCGGTAATAATAAAGATGATGATGACGATGGCGATGGCATTTCTGATGTAGAAGAAAAAATTCTTGGCACTGATCCTCTCAAAGCTGATACTGATGATGACCAGGTAAATGATAAAGAGGATGTTTTTCCTCTTGATCCCAAAGAGGCAAAAGATAGCGATGGCGATGGTATTGGTAATAATGCCGATACCGACGACGACAATGATGTCATCTTAGATCAAAATGACGAATTTCCATATAATCCGGCTCCAATTATTGCATTTAACAAAACCCAAATTGTCGCAGCCGTTAACGATGAAATTACTTTTGATGCCTCTAAATCTTACGATCCCAAAGGAGAAAGTGTCAAATTTTTATGGAAAATTGACAATCAAGAATTCACTCAACCAAAAATCACCTACATTTTCAGCAAAACCGGACAATATGAAGGCACTATCAAAGTTAGTGATGAATTAGGACAAAATAGAGTATTCAATTTTGGAATTATCATCAAAGATTATACTTTGTATTCATGGATTGGGGTATCTATAATTATTTTACTTGCAATTATTATTATTTTAAAGTACATTTCCAAAGCTCAAGATAAACAAGGTAACAAAAATAACCAAGAGACGAAATTTTCAGAAACCGAGAAAAATGAAAAAACAGGCACAAATGTCAAAAAAACAAAAAAATCCTTTTCCGGATTCAAAAAACGTAAATTAAAGAAATAATTTTTTAATATGAAAACCACCATTCATCCAACTTACTACAAAGATGCTAAAGCACAATGCACCTGTGGAGCAAGTTTTCAATACGGCAACACTGTAAAAGAGACCAAAGTGGAAGTCTGTTCGCACTGTCACCCCTTCTATACTGGCAAGAAAAAAATTGTTGATGCCAGCGGTAGAGTAGAAAGATTTAAAGCAAGAATGGAACAAGCGGAAAAACTTAAACAAATGAAAGAAGAAGCAAAAAAGAAAAAAACCAAAAACATTCTTGACGAAATTGAAGAAGAGAAGGAAAAACAAGAACAAAATCCAACAGCTCCCTTAGAAAAAATTCAGGAAAAAATAAAAACGGAAACGAAAGAAAAGAAAGAAAAAAAAATCACCAAAAAATCTAGCGCTACTAAAACGACGAAAGCAAAGGCAAAAAAGAAGAAATGAGCTGAAAGTTAATAGCTAATAGCTGTATTATGGGAAGTATTTTTGGTCATATTTTTCGCGTAACTAGCTGGGGAGAGTCTCATGGTAAAGCTATTGGTGGTGTTATTGATGGCTGTCCCCCCCATATTTTTTTATCTGAAAATGATATCCAGTTTGATTTAGACCGTCGGCGTCCTGGGCAAAGCCTGATAACTACGGCCAGACAAGAAGAAGATAAAGTGGAAATTTTATCAGGCGTTTTTGAAGGTAAGACTACTGGGACACCAATTTCTTTCATTATTTGGAACAAAAATCAACATAGTCAAGATTATGCCTCACTAAAAAACCTCTACCGACCACAACATGCTGATGAAAGTTATGATCTAAAATACGGCATCAGAGATTATCGAGGCGGCGGCAGGGCTTCAGCCAGAGAAACGGCTGTCAGGGTAGCTGCCGGAGCAATCGCCAAAAAAATGCTTTCTCATTTTAATATTAAAACTCAAATTTTTGCCTATACCAAACAAATTCAAAATTTAATTGTAGAAAATCCTGATGTCACAGTGATTGAAAAAAATTCTGTCCGAGCCGCTGATTTGAAAATTGCAAAAAAAATGGAAAAGCTAATTTTGAGAACTAAAGAAAAAAACGATTCCTTAGGAGGCATTATTGAAGTGCAAATCCTTGATTGTCCGGTTGGGCTTGGCGAACCTGTTTTTGATAAAATCAAAGCAGATTTTGCTAAAGCTTTGCTAAGTGTTAATGCAGTTTTAGGCTTCCAATACGGTGCGGGCTTTAATGTCGCTCATTTAAAAGGCTCGGAAAATAATAAAAATGAGAATGGTATGTATGGAGGTATTACCAATGGCAGACCTATCATCATGCAAATAGCTGTCAAACCTACCTCCTCCATTCAGCTTGAGAAACTAGATCCAACTTTACCAAAAGGCCGTCATGATCCATGTTTACTGCCTCGAGCTGTGCCAGTGATAGAAGCCATGTGCTGGCTAGTCATTGCTGATCATTATTTAAGGCAAAAAAGTCTTAAAAATTAATTTTTCCTACTCCCTGCATGTCGGAATTTTCCATTATCACCAAAATCAACAAAACGTTCCCAAACACTGATCTTAAATTAGTAAAATCTATTGGCGATGATTGCGCAATTATTGATAGAGGAAATTTTTTCGAAATCATTACAACGGACATGTATGTGGAAGAAGATCATTTTTCGTTAAAATGGAGCAATCCAAAACAAATTGGGATCAAAGCTTTTGAAGCATCTATAAGTGATATTGCGGCCATGGGTGGGATGCCAAAATATTTATTAGTTTCTTTATGTATTTCAAAAAAAATGAATGAAGAAGATTTTATATCTGATTTTTATAAAGGTTTCAAATCTAGAATGAATTTTTGGAATAAATTTTTTAAAAAACCTCCTATACCTTCTCTCATCGGGGGCGACCTCACTCACGGCGATTTGATTTGTGTAAATGTCACTGTTATTGGTGAAGTAGAAAGAAATAAATGTATCAAAAGATCAGGCGCAAAAACAGGTGATTTAATTTGTGTTACTGGAAATTTAGGTGGCTCTTGGGCAGGACTGGAGTATTTGAGAAAAAATGAAAAATTGAAAATGAAAAATGAAGAATTTGGATTTCAAAAATTTTGCATTAATGAAAATTTGGAACCTCATTGTAGGCTTGATGCTGGATTGATTTTGAAAAATTATGTTTCATCCATGATTGATATTTCTGATGGGCTTGCTTCTGAAGTTAGACATATTTGCGAGCAGTCAAAAGTGGGAGCTATTGTTTATAAATCAAAAATTCCATTATCAAAAGAAGTTATTGCCATGGGGAAATTTCTCAATAAAGATCCATATCAATGGGCTTTATCTGGTGGTGAAGACTTTGAACTCTGCTATACCATCTCCAAAATTAATTACAAAAAACTTTCCAACCTTAAATCCTTCAAACATTCATCCCACATCGTTGGTGAAATCCTGCCAAAATCAAAAGGTCTCCACCTCATTGACTTCAATGGCAAAAAACTACCCATGCCAAAAGGCTATGAACATTTTTAGTTTTTTTGAGCTACATATTAGCATCACGATAAAAAAATCTTAAGCAGCGAAATGACTTTAATTATTATATGAAAATATGTTAAAATATAAAGATTATATGTTTGTTTATTAAATCAAATTATGTTATTTAATTTCGCTAAAGCACAAAAAACACTTCAAAAAAATAAATACAAATATCTCAGTGTCCTTATCTTATTGCTAATAGTCTTAGTGATTTGGGGCGTAAAAAATAATCAGATAAAAACAAATACTGATATTGATGAAAAAATTCAAAACAGTATTTTGGACCAAGAAATGCAACCAAAACTAGTATCAAAAAACGAATCCAATCAAGAAACTTGGCATATGGTTAATAGCCTGCAAGGCTTACGCTCATATTTCTCTCAGAATGGATGGATAACTCAAGCTAAAAATCAAAATACCGATGGAAACTGGCAAATAAACTATCAATTCCAAGGATTATCTCGCACAGGAAATAAGATCATTCCAGCACAATTTGAAAGCATTTCAGCTAATATAGAACAGAAGACCGTCACTCTTCTATATAATAATGGAATTAAAATATGGTACCAAAATACTCCTAACGGCATTAAACAAAATTTTTCCCTTGAGAATAAAATATCAGGCAGTGGATCTTTACAAATTATGGCAAAAATTAATGATGATCTATCAGCACAAATAATTCGAAACAGTCTTTTATTTTTTAATGCCAATAAAAAATTATTACACTTTAGCTCTTTACATATTGTAGATGCTAACGGGGAAGAACTCTCAGGTAAATATGAGTTCGATTCTACCTCTCATACACTTTCCTATATTATCGATGATACAAATGCTGTTTATCCTATTACAATTGATCCACTAGCTTCCAATCCAGTATGGATCGGCTTGGGCGATCAAACAAATGAATATTTTGCCAAATCAGCATCAACCGCTGGTGACGTTAATGGTGATGGCTATGATGATGTAATTATTGGTGCTTATATGTATGACACCGGAGTAGCTGATGCCGGTAAAGTTTTTGTTTATTATGGCTCAGCTAATGGTCTTTCCGCTTCAACAGACTGGACAGTCGAAGCTGATCAGGAAAATGCTCAATTTGGTTGGGTAGTAGCAAACGCAGGAGATGTTAATAATGATAACTATGATGATGTAATTATTGGATCATTATTATATGATAATGGAGAAGTGGATGAAGGAAAAGCTTTTGTTTACTATGGTTCGGCAAGTGGCCTTTCGGCTTCACCTGATTGGACCTACGAAAGTAATCAAGCCAATGCTAAACTTGGTAATTCTGTGGCAACAGCAGGGGATGTTAATGGTGACGGTTATGACGATATCGTTGTTGGTTCTGTACATTACGACAATGGAGAAGATAATGAAGGTAAAGCTTTTGTTTACTACGGCTCAGATAGTGGTCTTTCCGTTTCGCCTGATTGGACTTACGAAAGCAATCAAGTTAACGCTCAATTTGGTATAGCTGTGTCAACGGCTGGAGATACTAATGCTGACGGTTATGATGATGTCCTAATTGGCGCTAATTTCTATACCAATGGGCAAACAAAAGAAGGAAGCGCTTTTATATTCAATGGTTCAATCGATGGATTATCTTCTTCACCTGATTGGCAAGTGGAAAGCAATCAAGCGAATAGTCAATTTGCTAATTATTTATCGACAGCAGGTGACGTCAATAATGATGGATATGGCGATATCATGATAGGAGCACACGTTTACGATAATGGTGAAGTTGATGAAGGAACAGTTTTTGTTTATTATGGCTCAGACAATGGCCCCTCTACTTCGCCTGATTGGACAGCTGAGGGCAATCAAACCAGCGCTGATTTTGGCATCGGAGTTTCAATGGCCGGCGATGTAAACTGCGACGGATATGACGATATAATTATTGGTGCTAATTTATACAACACAGAAATAGTAGATGCTGGGAAAGTTTTTGTTTATTACGGTTCAGCATCAGGTTTACTTACGTCCCCTAGCTGGACTATTTCAGGCGAACAAGCCTCTATTTATTTTGGCCGAGCAGTAGCAACGGCTGGAGATACCAATGCTGATAGCTGTAGTGATATTATTATTGGTGCTAACTTATATGATAATGGAAAAGGTGAGGCTTATGTTTATTTAGGCGGAGGCCTACCTAACATCAATATCAATGCCATTTCAGGCCCTACCACTGAAAATGGCGGTACAGCTTCATTTACCGTTGTACTAAATAGTGAACCGACCAGTAATGTTAGTCTTAACATTCATTCTAGTGATAATACGGAAGGCGTAACTTCTGCTTCTTCCTTAACTTTCACCAACAATAATTGGTTTATTCCTCAAACAGTAACCGTAACTGGAGTTAATGATTCAATAGCAGATGGCAACCAAAGTTATACTATAATTTTGGATAGTGCGGTTTCTGATGATTCTAATTATAACAATTTAAATCCTGATGACGTAACCGTAATTAACAATGATGATGATGTGGCCAATATCACCGTTAGTGCAATTTCCAGCCACACCACGGAAAATAACGGTACGGCTTCATTCACGGTCGTGTTAACTTCTCAATCCACCGCTGACGTCAATATTTCTATTGCCAGTAGCGACACAACCGAAGGCACTGTCTCTCCGGCGTCTTTGACTTTCACAGAAGCCAATTGGTCTACTCCTCAAACAATAACCGTAACTGGAATTGATGATTCAATAGCAGATGGCAACCAAAGTTATACTATAATTTTGGATAGTGCGGTTTCTGATGATTCTAATTATAACAATTTAAATCCTGATGACGTTACCGTCATTAATAATGATGATGATAATGCTGGTATTACCGTCAGCGCGATTTTAGATCATACTACCGAGAGTGGTGATACGGCTACTTTCACCATCATATTAACTTCCCAGGCTACGGCTGATGTCAATATCACTATTGCCAGCAGTGACACCACTGAAGGTACTGTCTCTCCAATGTCTTTGACTTTTACCAGCGCCAACTGGTCTATCCCTCAAACAGTGACTGTAACTGGCGCTGATGATCTAGTAACAGATGGACATCAAACATATTCTATTATTTTAAGCAATGCGGTTTCTAATGATTCTAATTATGACAATCTAAATCCTGGCGACGTCACAGTTATTAATTACGATGATGACGCCACCAATGGCAGTAAATCAACTGACCTCAATAATTTAATAAATACAAAAGAACAAAAAATACAAAATAATAATGATAACAGTTCAGATAATCTTGATCTAACCACTAATAACGAATCCACTCAAAATACTAATGTCTCTATAAATAACTCTGAAACTCAACTTAAGCTTGATTATTACCAGTCTTGGGCGAAGGATTACATCCAAAAATTATATGATTTAAAATTAGCATCAGGCTGTGATAACAAAAATAATTTTTGCCCTGACCAGTACATTAGCAGAGCAGAGGCTATTAAAATTATTTTAAACAGTAGTCATATAGATATAGATACTTATTTGCCTGAAGAAAATATTTTTACTGATCTTGATCCATCTCATTGGGCTTACAATATCATTCTTACCGCTTATCATCATGAAATAATTAACGGCTATAATGACAATACTGTAAGACCAGATGGCTTTATCACTAGAGGGCAGGCCATGAAAATAATTTTTGAAGCTAACCAAATGACTTTTGTCGAAAACGTCAGCAATATCTTCAAAGATGTAAATAATAAGGCTTGGTATGCGAAATATATCCTTAGCGCGTTTGCAAAAAACATTGTCCAGGGCTATACAACGGAAGACGGGGTGTATTTCAAACCGGAAACTTTCATTACCAGAGCTGAATTCGCTAAAATTACAATTTTATCTATGGAGATCGAAAATCAATAAAAATTTATTTCCTCACCCCAATCTTCACCATCTCCCCTTCAACCTCCACTTCTTTTTCCAAATCAAACTGCCCATCAGACATAAACTCATTACAAAGCGTTTCTTTTTTAATATATTCCCCAAATTTTTCTAAAACTTTTTTCATTTCATCACTGATCACTGACCACTGACCACTGATCACTATCCTATCACTCACATTATATCCTGCTTCCTTCCTCATATCCTGAATTGTCCTTACTAAATCCCTTGCAATTCCTTCTAATTTCAAATCTTCCGTAACTTCCGTATCAAGTGCAACCACAATTCCAGCCTCGCTAGCAACATCAAATCCTTCTTTGCCTTTGAATCCTAATTCGAATTCAGAAGGTTCCAAAATATATTCCAAAATTTTAATTTTTCCATCTCCCAAAATTTCAAATTTTCCTTCTTTTGCCACTTTGATGATGTTTTGAACTTCTTTCCCATATTTAGGACCAAGAACTCTGGCATTTGGACTAAGACTGTATTCTGCGATTTCAGATGCGCTATTCAAAAATTCAATTTCTTTTATATTTAATTCTTCACAAATCACATTTGTTTCTAATTCAAAATTAATTTTTGCAGGCAAGGCAACACGAACTTTTTTCAAAGGTTGTCTTACTTTGATATTTTTTTGAGATCTAATGTTGTGTCCCAAAGTTACAATTTTTCTTGTTAAATCAACTTCATTGCTCAAATTTTCATCAATTAATTTCGCGTCAACTTCTGACCACATAGTTAAATGTACAGATTCTTCATTTGTAAGATTTTTATAAATTTCATCAGCAATGGCTGGACAGAATGGGGCAATTACTTGGCAGAGTTTTGTCAAAACAACATGCAAAGTCTGATAAGCTTCCATTTTATCAGTGTCATTTTCTGATTTCCAAAATCTTCTTCTACTTCTTCTTATATACCAATTTGTAAGCCCATCAACAAATTTTGCAATCGGTTCACTTGCTTTCTGCAAATCATAAAGATCCATTTGCTTGGTAACTTCTCGAATCAAAAGTTGTAATTCTGACAAAATCCATTTATCAAGTTTGTTAAAACTCACCCCTTTACCCCCAGCCCCTATTCCCCTCTCTTTTAAGAGAGGGGTTAGGGGTGAGTTTGATGCTTCAAACTTGTCAATATTTGCATAAGTTACAAAAAAACTATAACTATTCCAAAGTGGCAACAAAACTTTTTTCACAACCTCCTCAACTCCTTTTTCAGAAAAGCGTAAAGGCTCAGCTTTTACAACTGGTGAATTCATTAAATAAAAACGCAAAGCATCTGCACCATGTTTTTCAAAAATAATACTTGGTTCTGGATAGTTTTTTAATCTTTTGCTCATTTTTTTACCATCCTCAGCCAAAACAAGTCCATTCACAATTACATTTTTGAATGGTGAAACTCCAAACAAAGCAACTCCAAGAACAACTAACGTATAAAACCAACCTCTAGTTTGATCAAGTCCTTCAGCAATAAATTCTGCTGGGAAATTTTTCTCAAATTTTTCTTTGTTTTCAAATGGATAATGCATTTGAGCGTAAGGCATTGCGCCTGATTCAAACCAGCAATCAAGAACTTCAGGAATTCTTTTATAAACTTTTCCATCCTTTTCAAAAGTAACTTTGTCAACAAAATGTTTATGAAGATCAGTAACTTTTTGCCCACTTAATTTTTCAAGTTCAGCAATACTTCCAATACAAATAACTTCTCCACTTTCTGTTCTCCAAAGTGGAATTGGAGCCCCCCAAAATCTATTTCTCGAGACACACCAATCTCTAGCATTTTCTAACCAATCACCAAAACGACCTGATCCAACATGATCTGGCACCCAATGAATAGTTTTGTTGGCCTCAATCATTTTTGATTTAATTTCTTCAACTTTCACAAACCAGCTTGAAGTCGCATAATTAAGAAGTGGACTATCACATCTCCAACAATGAGGATATGAATGCTTATACTTTTCTGCTTTAAAAAGTTTCCCATGTTGTTCAAGCCAGTCAGCGATTTTACGATCAGTTTTGGTTGGATCATCTTTTGGTTTTACGTTTTCTCCTGCGAAATCTTTTACTTCATCTATAAATGTTCCATCCATATTTACATGCCTTACCAAAGGGACATTTTCTTTTGTCCTCAGTATAAAATCATCTTCTCCAAATGCAGTTGCAATATGCACAACTCCAGTACCATCAGTTATAGAGACAAAATCAGCAGTTACTACTCTAAAAGCATTTTTTGTATCTTTGAAATATGAGAATAAAGGTTCATATTTAAAACCAACTAAATCTTTTCCTTTCACAATTTTGTGAATTTTATAAAGTCCTTCTTCCTGTCCAAAGTATTTTGAAATTAAATCTTTTGCTAAAATATAAGTTTCATTTTCTGTGCCAATTTCTTTGCCATCATTATCAAATTTATTATGGCTGACATAAGCATATTCAATATCTTCTCCTACAGCCAAAAGAACATTTCCCGGCAAAGTCCATGGAGTTGTTGTCCAAGCTAAAATAAATGTATTTTCTAAATTTTTAACTTTAAATTTCGCTGTTGCTGAAATATCAGTTATGTCTTTGTAACCTTGTGTAACTTCGAAATTGGAGAGTGGAGTCGTACATCGAGGACAGATATGCATTGGTTTATGTCCTTCATACACCAAACCTTTTTCCCAAAGTTGCGAAAAAACCCACCAAATAGATTCCATATAAGTTGGATCCATTGTTTTGTAATCATTTTTGAAATCCACCCATCTTTCAGTTCTGGAAACAGTTTCTTCCCATTCTTTGGTATAGCGCAAAACAATTGATCTACATTTTTCACAAAACTCAGCAATTCCCATTTTTTCTTCAATATCTTTTCGTCCTGAAATTCCAAGTTCTTTTTCAACTTCATATTCAACAGGAAGTCCATGACAATCCCAGCCAAATTTTCTTTCAATTTTGAATCCTTTCATTGTGAAATATCTTGGCACAACATCTTTCATTGTTCCTGCCAAAATATGACCATAATGAGGAAGCCCTGTTGCAAATGGAGGCCCATCATAAAAAATATAATCTTTCGCATCAATTTTACCTTCCACAGATTTTTCAAAAATTTTCTGTTCTTTCCAGAATTTAATAATATTTTTTTCAAGCTCAGGAAATGATTGTTTTTGGTTTACGTCTTTGAACATAGGTTTAAAAAACTTTATAAAATTATTTATTTAATTGTTTAGTTAACTTCATATTACTCGCAGAAATCACTTTCTTACCAGTCTTATTTTCAATTTCTTTTCTTGTATTCCCTACAATTTGACCTCCTTCTTTTGCAACTTTTTTATTTTCTTCAAATATTTTTGGTTTAACTTCTTTTGAGATTTCTGTCGTTGTAGCTTCAGCAAGCATGTTTAAAACTAATTCAAGATTTGTCATATTATCTCTTAAATTCTCAGTTTTTAAATTTTTATGCTTTTTATAATCTTTTATGTGAAGTCCTGCCCATGCAAAAGTTATCTCATCAGTCAAAATTGCAAATTCCTTATTTTCTTTAACTCCACATTTTTCCCATTCATCAGTAAGTTCTTTTCGAATTTCAATACTTTTAAGTCGCTGATTAATCCACTCTTTCGAATATCCTTTTTGCAAATATGTTTTCATAGCTCGATCCAAAGCAAGCTCAGGATCATCAGTTTCTTGAACTCTTTCGTGTCCAACTTTAGCTAACCATAATTTAAAAGGTTCAGCATTTGAAGAAGGAATTGATTGAATAACTCTAAACAACGTTTCAGTATCAGCTACATCTGTTTTTCGCATTTTCCCATCCTCTGCTAACAATTTCAACTGGTTACAATTTGTAACCGTTTGATTTCCTTCAGATTTCAAGCGCATTTTCAACACCTTCCAATAATTTCTAGGATCACTACTGTTACTTAAAACCCCAACCACATCCACTACAGAAAAATACCATTTTTCTTTATCACTATCCCAATACCTACGGATTTTCTTCCCATCAAAAATTGCTAATTTTGACATAATCACATATTTTTAAATTTACATTTTTTGTTACTACTGTTATAGTAAAAACCTTTTTAAATTTTAGCAAATAAATCAGATATATTTAGATCTCATCACTTTTGCTAAACTCAACTTAAAATTCGGTACCAAATCCAAATCCAGTTTATCAATATTTTTCAGTTGCATCCATTGATATTCCGTGTGCTCAAAATCCAAAGTAATCTTTGGTCTAGTTTTCAAATTAGCTAATATCGGATAAACATGCCAAGTACGATTCACGCTCGAATCCAATCTTTCGTAAGGTTCACCAAAAACAAATGAATCAATCAAATCTTCCGTAAGGCCGATTTCTTCATTTAGTTCTTTCAAAGCTTTGGCCTTCAAATCAATTTCTTCGTCAATATATCCGGCTACTGTATGCCATTTGCCCTGATGGGTGGAAACTTGATTGCTCCTTTTTAAAAGTAAAATCTCATTTTGGAACTTGATAAAACAACTCAAAACAAAAGCATAACCTGCATTGGTAAAATCCACCCGGCCATCATCAAACCTAGGCAATTTGACGGTCATACTTCGAAATTTCTCCAAGTCAAAATTCAATAGGAAAAAAAGAAAAAACTGCTAAAATTTTAACAGATTAACTGCCACTTCAAAATGTCTTTTGACTTAACAAATCCTGCCCAAATTAAAAACTTGTTGATAAAATATAATTTATTGGCTCAAAAAAAACTTGGACAGAATTTTCTTATTAATAAAAAAGTTTTAGGAAAAATTGTTAAGGCGGGAGAAGTGGGAGACCAGGATGAGGTTTTGGAAATTGGTCCTGGTATTGGAGTGTTAACAACTGAACTCGCAAAACATGCAAATCATGTCACCTCAATTGAACTCGATTCAAAACTTTTGCCACTGCTGAAATCAACAACTTATGATTTCAAAAATATAGAAATCTTAAATGAAGATGCTTTAAAATTCAAAATTAAAAATTCAAAATTCAAAATTATTTCTAATATTCCTTATTACATTACTTCACCTCTTATCAATCATTTTTTGAAAGATGAAATTGTGGAGAAAAGTTCTTTGGGTGTTGAGCCGAATGTTCCGGAATTAATTGTTTTATTAGTTCAAAAAGAAGTGGCGGAAAAAATCTGCATGAAAGGAGAATTTAAGAGCAAACACTCCGTGCTAAGTTTAAATGTGCAAATTTTTGCAGAAGCGGAAATCGTGGATTTTGTCTCCAAAACCAGTTTTTATCCCCAGCCAAAAGTAACATCAGCCATTTTAAAAATCAGGCCACATCCAAAATTAAATTTGCACGAGAAAATTATCCAAAATTTACCGTCCTTTTTCAAAACCATTCAGGCCGGCTTTTCTAACCCCCGCAAACAAATCCACAATTGCCTTTCAAACGGGCTACATCTTTCATCAGAGAAAACCATCCAAATTCTCAGCCAGGCAAACATTGATGCCAAAAGGAGGGCGGAAACTTTGGAGATTAAAGAATGGGAAAAGTTATTTCTAAACCTCCTTTAGCTGTTCCTCTATCTTATTTAATTCCATTCTGGCTGTGAGAAGTTTTTGCTGTTCCAACTCTACTACATGCGCTGGAGCTTTAGCGGTAAAATCATTATTATTTAATTTCAACTGCAAAGCAGTAATATAAGCATTCAATCTTTCAATTTCTTTTTTTAACCTTAACCTTTCTTTGGCACTGTCAACCAAAGATTCCAATGGCAAATATATTTCAATATTACCGACAAACTTGCTGATTGATTTTTCAATTTTTTGCCCTGATTGAGCAATGATTAATTCAGACAAATTAGCCAAACGTTTAATCACTTCAGATTTTTTCATCAAAGCGGTAGTCATCTCTGCACCATAAATATAGGCTTGAATCTTGCGCACGGCCTCCACTTTGACCTGCACTCGCAAAGATCTGATCTCTTTTATTACCTCTACCACTGTCTCCATTTGCTTGGCTTCTTCCGCGAAAATCAAATCATTCTGAGGTTTAGGCCAACTCTGAATCATCAAAATATTGCTATTTGGATCAGCGCCCTGTATTTCCTGATAAACAGCCTCAGTAACAAAAGGGCTGAAAGGATGAGCTAATTTCAAAATAATGTCCAACACATATTTCAAGACAGCTGGATTGGGATGGATTTTACTTATTTCCAAATACCAATCACAAAAAACCGACCAGGTAAAATCATAAATCCGACTACCGGCATCCGAAAATCTGTATTCATCGAGCATGGTGGTCACCTCTTCAACCAAAGACTGAGTTTCCGTCATAATCCATTTATCAGCCAAGTTTAAATTAGCACTATCGCCAGCATTATTTTCACAAATCATCATAACCAAACGAAAAGCATTCCAAAGTTTATTAACAAAATTTCGATAACCAGAAATCTTCTCCTCATAAAGCCTCATATCATTGCCAGGCGTAGTACCAATCAATAAGCTTAAGCGAACAGCATCCGCCCCAAACTTATCAATCATATCCAAAGGGTCAATGCCATTGCCCAGAGATTTGCTCATTTTTCGGCCTTCTTTATCCCGCACCAAGCCATGCAAATACACAGTCTCAAAAGGGATTTCTCCCACCGCGTAAGTGCTCATAATGATCATTCTCGCCACCCAAAAAAACAAAATATCATAACCTGTTTCCATCACCTGTGTAGGATGAAAATATTTCAAATCTTGCGTTTGCTCAGGCCAGCCAAGCGTTGAAAAAGTCCAAAGAGCAGATGAAAACCAGGTATCCAGAGTATCTTCATCCTGCTTGAGATTAACGGAACTACATTTATTGCAAACTGACATTGGCTCAAGCTCCACCATAATATGATGACAATCATGACAATAATAAACCGGTACGCGATGCCCCCACCAGATCTGTCGACTAATACACCAATCACGAAGATTCTCCATCCAATGGAAATAAGTGTTATTGAAACGATCGGGAATGATTTTCACCTGTCCACTGCGTACCACATGATTAGCAATATCTTTCAAAGAAAAAGACGTCCCCTCCAAATCCTTCAGCAAATCATTATCTTTTTTCTGCCAACTTTCTCTGGATAGTTTTTTGTTGACATTAATGAACCATTGTTCGGAAGTGAGAGGCTCAATCACAGTACCACATCGATAACAAATTGAAATCTTATGAGAATAATCTTCAACTTTCAGAAGAATCCCCATATTTTTCATATCTTCAACTATAGCTTTACGACACTCCAAAGTTGTCATCCCTGCATATTTTCCACAATTATCCATCATTTTGCCCTCTTCATTTATAATTTGTTTAAATGGTAAATTGTGTCTTTGAGCAATTTCAAAATCCATAAAACTATGCGATGGAGTAACTTTTACTGCTCCAGAACCAAATTCTCTATCCACTAATTCATCTGCTACAACGGTTATTTCAAATTCACCTAACACTCCTAAAATATTAAATTTTTTACCAATTAAATTTTTGTATCTAAAATCATCAGGATGAACTGCAACAGCTGTATCGCCTAATTTTGTTTCTGGCCTTGTGGTGGCAAGTTCAAACGGACCATATTTAATCCAGTATAATTTCCCATTTTCATCTTTATAACTAACTTCATCATCAGCCAAAGTGGAGTGACAACGACAACACCAATTTACAATACGATTACCGCGATAAACCAATCCGTCTTCATACATTCGCTTAAATACGGTATTCACTGCAAAACTTAATTTATCGCTAAAAGTATAAGCTTCTCGCGACCAATCACAGCTTGATCCCATTTTTTTGACTTGATTCTTAATAGTATCTTGAGAACTAGCGACGTATTCTTTCACCTTTTCCAAAAACCTCTCTCGTCCCAAATCATGCCTAGTTTTGTGCTCTTTCGCCAAAATCCCTTCCACTTTATTTTGCGTGGCGATCGCGGCATGATCTGTCCCCGGCAACCACAAGGTTTCAAAGCCAGCCATCCGTTTATATCTAACCATTAAATCTTCTAGCGCTAACATTGTAGCATGTCCAAGATGCAAAGTGCCTGTAGCGTTTGGCGGCGGCATGGCAATCGTGAAAGGTTTTTTGCTTGGATCTATTTCTGGGCTGAATAGGCCTAACTTATCCCACATTTGATAAATACTATCTTCATATTTTTTAGCATCATAAACTTTGGCAATGTCAGGCATGGAAGAAGAAAGAAAACATGTATTCGCACCTAAAAGATTATTAGAATTTTCTACTTTGTGCAAGGGGGATATACAAACTAAATGATTTTCACACCAAACCTACCGTTTACTACCCAACACCTCCTCCCCTACCACACTATCATAGCGTCTGCCATTAAAAATCAAGGTAGGAATTCTGATGGTTTTGACTTGCTCCTCTACCAAATATTTCTGTTTAGCTAAGCTATCTTGTACTTGCGTCTCATGGGCCAACACGACAATTTGATCGATCTGTTCTGAGCTATAGCCCATCTCCGCTAAAAATTGCTTCAACACCATTTCCGCTTCATCAGGACCAAATATCATATTAAATTTAGTCTGCCACTGCACATTGTCAGTATCTTGCTCAATAAAAATTTTCTCAATTATTTGCCAATCAGCTGATAAAGAGAATTTATTATTAGATAAAGGTAAAATCTTTACTGCTTCGATATAAGAAGCAATCAAATAAGAATTTTTGAACTTATAGCCATTTACAGATTTCGAGTCAGGAATTGGGTACAAGATATAAGAAAAATTATATTTTTGTTCTAAATTTGCAGTTTTAATATTTTCAAAAAGTTTTTTACAATATATGCATCCAGGATCAAGTATTTCAATTGCATATTCTTTTTGTAAATCCAAAACTGTATAGAAAGTTGCAGTTGAAGATAAGTATTCTTCTGCATTCCAGGTTCTAAGGCGATCAGGAATTCTTGTAACTGTTTCAGCAAAATTCCTAAACGGTGCCAACACCCAATCCTGAATTTTATTTTTCTTAACTGCCTCAATAAAAGTAATATCATTTCTATTAACGCCACATGCCTCCCCAGAAAGAGAACATGATTCTCCTGTACTAGCATTACAAGTCCCATAAACCCACAAATTCACACCGGAATTAAAGACTGTCAGCAAACTCCAGATAGATAAAATTACAAATATCCAAGCCATGAGATCAAACCATTTACTTAAAAATTTAGCCAATTTTGGTCTTCTAATAATCAATTTACCCAAAAGTTTGCCTTTCACTTCTTCGCTGAAATTAATATCACAAGGTTTAAAAGTGATTTTTTTCACCACACAATACCAGGCTTTTCTAGCTAACTTCCTATGAGAAGCAGAAAAAATACCCAAAATGGCAAAGATGATAAAAGCGGCGATACAAAACATTGTAGAAATTTTAAATTAAACATTTCCCATAATCTTGCTCAAAACATCCAACAAATAATCCACATCGCTTTCTTTATTGTGTAGTCCGAGAGAAACACGAAGAAGAGGCGCCATTTTAAGCAGATTCTTCAAATAATAATGACAGCAAAAATATCCGCTCCGACACATAATATTTTGCTCACTTAAATATAATCCAAGTCTATGTGCGTCAATTTTATCTGAATAAATACTTATTGTCGGCGATGGTTCTTTATTAAAAACTTTTAGCTCCGGAATTTCTTGAAGTCCGGTAAATAATTTTTCTCGTAAAATTTTTTCATGGCCATCACGACTTCTGCCAGCAGGTCGAAATTTATCTAACCAGCTAACCGCGGCCTTAAGCCCTATAATTCCCGCCCAATTCTGCAAACCTAATTCCATTGTTGCATAAAGTTCATGATCATCAATAATTAAATCAAAATCATCTTTTCTAACATCAGTGACCGTTCCCCCGCCCAGTAAAAAATGATCAAGTTGTTTGATTAAACTTTTTTTAATAATAATAAAACCGATGCTTGGACCATACATCTTATGACCTGAACCGCACACCGCATCAAAATCAGTTTTTTTCAAATTATCAACATTATGAGAAAAATTTTGAGCACCATCAAGAATCAAAATTCCTGAATTTTTATGAACCGATTTTGCTAATTCCTCTGAATTTTTTAATAACCGACCATCTATATTGGAAACCGTATTAATAACAACAATACTGTTTCTCAAGTCAGTATTAGAAAACTCTAAACTGCCATCTGATTTTCTTGGTAAAACAATCCTTTTTTTATTATGTCTTCTACTCCAAGTGATTGTTGGCAGAAAAACCGAGTTATGTTCAAATTCTGAAACCACAACCTGTTCAAAATTTTTAGGATTGATTTGTTGTAAAATCAAATTAAGCCCATAAGTGGTGTTCAGGGTAAAAACCACCGTATATTCCTTAGCTGATTTACCAATATAATTTAATAAAAGCTCCCTAGCTCTATCCACTTCCTCATCCACTCGCACCCCCCATTTATATTTAACTCTTTCTCCACAAGCATTATAAGTCTGATAATATTCGTTTTGCGCATCAAGCACTGCTTGCGGACGCAAAGTCTGGCAAGCACTATCAAAATAATATTGATCTTTAGTTAAAAAATGGAAATCAATACCAGTATTATTCCCTAACAATGAGGCCTTTGATTTTAAAAATTCTAACATTTGAATAAGTTATGAACATCTCTGTACCTAAATAATACACTGGAAAACCAATTCTGCAATACCCTAAAAACACAAAAAACTCTTATACTCTTTCGCACAATAGAAGTAACGGCATAATTAGCTAAAAAATGTCAGCATCCAAAAAATCAAGGTACAACACTATGGATCATTAATGCTGGTTTGCAAGCAAAGTTATATATAATTGACTAATCCCTATTGAATACCTAAACTTAAAAGCGCCTCTCATATAAAATTTCAGTTAATGACTCTTGATTTCAGCGTTTTAGGATATTGGATATTATTTGTAGTATCCATAGTGGAAGCCCTGCCATGGGTAGGGATATTAATACCAGGAAGTGTTTTTGTTTTAGCCTTTGGCGTTTTATCAGCCAAAGGAATTTTTGACGTAGGGGATTTAATTTGGTTCGCTGCTATTGGCGCAATCGTCGGCGATCATTTATCTTATTATTTAGGCAGAGTCATAGATAAAAAAAATTTAAAAAGCAAAAATCGCTTATTAAATAAAATACTCACGGCACAATATCTGGAAAAAGGCAAAACTTTTGTAAAAAAATACAACAACAAAAGTATATTTCTAAGCAGATTTACCACTCATCTGAAACCGATCGTGCCTTTTGTCACTGGTATAGCAAAGATAGATATAAAAACATTTGTGCTATGGGATATAATCAGCGAATTTCTGTGGGCTGGTTTGTGTATTTCTCTGGGCTATTTTTTGGGCAATACTTTTAACGTGATAGAAGAGTGGTCAACTAGAACCAGCATTTTTATGCTATTTTTGGTCGCATTTATTATCATCATCCGTTTAATTGTAAAAAGCGGCAAACACAGTTTACTTTTACTTAGCTCCATCATTAAATCAGTTAGACATTCCATTGCTTCCAATCCAGACATAAAAAAATTAGTTTATAGTTATCCCAAATTTTTTCAAGTACTGCAGAAAAGATTAGATAAAAACAAATTTTACGGCTTGCCAATCATTTTATTAAGCAGCGCCTTTATATATGTTTTTTTCTTGTTGATTGGCATTGTGGAAGATATAATCAACGTTAAACAAATCGTCGCCGCTGATATTCGTATTGCCAATTTATTAGCCATCTTTCATAACCCGGAATTAATTAAGTTCTTCTTCTGGATCACCTTGCTTGGTAACTGGCAAACTATAGCCAGCAGCGCCATCACAATTAGTATTCTTTTTTATTTATGGAAAAAACAAAAATATATTCTGCCTCTATGGATATCAATCCTTGGCAGTCAAGCTTTTGTTTTGTTAGCTAAACTGATTTTTCATCGACAGCGCCCTGATGTTGCCGTGTATGCAGAGAATAGTTTTTCTTTCCCTAGCGCACATGCCACCATCGCAGTAGCATTTTATGGCTTTCTGGCTTATATCTGGCTTAGACATTGTCAAAAAAATAATCAAAAAATCAATATATTATTTAGCAGTTTAATCTTAATTTTTTTCATCGGCTTAAGTAGATTATATTTAGGGGTTCATTATTTAAGCGATGTCTTGGGCGGCTATTTAGTTGGCTTATTATGGTTAATTATGGCCATAAGCATTTCAGAAAAAGGCGCTTATCACAAACAACTGCCTTTATGGATTTCTAAAAAGAAAATTAAATTCATTTCTTCTTTTCTAATTATAATAGAAGTTATTTTCTACAGCGGATTTGCTAATATTTATCAACCGCCAATCTATCTTCAGTCCAAAACAGAAAAAAAAATTATCATTAACAGCGTTGATACGTTATTTACAAATAAAGATCTCAATCATTTCACCGAAACCCTAATTGGCAACAATCAAGAACCGTTAACCTTTGTGATTGCCGCCAAAAATGACCAGCAATTAATTGATTCCTTTAACAAAGCTGGCTGGTATTTAGCCGACAACACCAATTTGATATATATTATAAAATTAGCTCAGGCAGCTTTATTTAATGAGAACTATCCGACCGCTCCCATGACCCCCTCTTTTTGGGAGGCGCGAATCAATAACTTTGGCTTTGAAAAACCAACTGATACGTCAAGTGTGCGGCAACGACATCATGCCAGATTTTGGCACACTCAATTTAAAACAACTGATGGTTACGATATTTATGTAGGAACAGCTAGCTTAGATATTGGGCTTAAATGGTTTATTACGCACAAGATCGATCCTGACATTAATACGGAAAGAAATTTTTTGTTCCAAGAATTATTGACAACCGGCTTAATTATTGACGCTCACAAAAAACCCTTTGTTAAACCAATGATCGGCAAAAATTTTGCTGGTGATAATTTCTTCAGTGATGGAGAAGCTTATTTTATCAATTTAAAATAATCCTTCATTCTCATCGATCTAACATCTTTTAACAACCAGCACCGCTACTCCCTTATATCTTCATGCGTGGTGTGGAAAGGTTTGGAAAAAAACAAAACCCACAGATAATTTATAGCATAACGAATACCAGCAGTAATTATACCTTCTTTATGTAATCTTCTGGCTGAAGTCATAATTTTTAGCTTAAAAGTAAATTTCACTTCTCCAATATCCGACAAAGCTTTGGCAAGCTCTGTATCTTCACCATAAAAAGCAAAATGCGTATCTGACTGCGGCAATTTCTGCCAAGCAGAATTTAAAACCAAAAAATTACCGCCCTGAATCATAGCGCCTTTTTTAAACAAAAATTTATTTAAGCGATACAGGATAAATCCACTCACATAAAATAAATCCACCAAAAAATTCCGCCACGCAGATAAATTAGCATATAAATATGGCCCGCTTAAAGCCACCAAATTATGATTTTGCGAAAATTCCTCAAAAGCTACATCAATCCATTGATCAGTCAAAACAGTATCAGCATCAACATGTGCCAAAATTTCACCATGAGCCGATCGTGCTCCAGTTCTGCGAGCGCAAGCTAAATTTTTTTGCGGTTCATCAACTACTTTCACCGACAAGAAATCCCTGGCGATATCTCTGGTTCGATCAGTACTGGCATTATTTACCACAATTATTTCAAATCTATGTTTGGCGTAATCTTCTTTTTGAATTTGAGCTAAAATTCCTTCCAGACATCTAGCTATCAATTTTTCTTCATTATAAGCTGGAATAATGAAACTAATTTTTGGCTTTTTAGACATATTTTAGCAATAGCATAGCAATTTAAAAAAAATTTCATATCTATGATTTTTTTTAAAAACCTTTATTATTAGGAGTGTGCTAAACCTATTATAGGCAAACGCCATGGATTTACAAACACTATCTACTTGGATAACCACACACGGCTATGTTTTGCTGTTTATGGCCATGTGTATTGAGGGTCCGATCGTTACAAGCATTGGAGCTTTTGCTGCGGCTCACGGTTATTTCAATATTACCATTGTTTTTATCCTATCAATATTTGGAGATATTCTGCCAGATCTTGCTTATTACTACCTTGGGTATTTCGGACATTTAAAAATAGTCAACAGAATTAATCAAAAACTGCATAAGCCACGCCAAAAAATTGAAGAAATTAAAAATCTTATTCACAAAAACACAACCAAAACTATTATCACCATAAAAATTACACCCATTTTGCCTCTGATTGGATTACCACTATTAGGCGCTATACACACTTCCTTGAGAAAATTTATTATTACCATTACCGTCATCACTTTCTTGCGATCTGCAATTCTGGTATTTGCCGGATATTATTTTGGTATATATCAAAAATTAATAGATCAATATCTAGGACATTTTGGCTCAATTATTGGAGGATTAGCCTTAATCAGTCTAATCATTTTTTTATACAAGGAATTGCTAAAAAACATCTCCCAAGAAAAATACTAAAATTATTATAGCTATGAAAATCGCTATTCTTTCCGATAATTTTTATCCCGAACTAAGCGGTATATCTGATTCAATTATTGCTTTAGCTAAAGAACTAGCTAAACTAGGCCACCACATTCGTTTTTATGTGCCAAAATATTCAAAAAAAAATTTTGAAATCGTTAATAGGCCATATCAAGAAATTAATTTAGGTAAAAATATCAGTATTTATCGACTACCATCTATTCCTTTTCCTGGTAACACTAAGCAGACACGCTTAGTATTTCCGCTCGGTTGGGCATTTAAAGATCTAAAAAAATTTGCGCCAGACCTCATTCATACTCATCTTTTTTTTGGCGTTGGCATAGAAGCTTTAATAGCTTCTAAATTATTAAAAATTCCTTTAATCGGCACTAATCACACTAATATTTCCGCTTTTATCAAACACCTACCAATAAAATTACCAGCAATAAATAAATTATTTCTTCGCTGTGTATCAAGTTATTACAATCATTGTTGTTTTCTAAGCACTCCCTCTCAAGATTTAGCCAATGAAATGAAAAAATATGGATTACACGGGAAAATAAAAATTCTTTCCAACCCTATTGACCTTAAATCATTTAAACCAGCTTCTTCACGTCTAAAGGGAAAAATTAAAAAAAAATCGCCGGTCCACTCTCCAACTATCATTTATGCAGGCAGGCTATCTCCAGAAAAAAATATTAATATCCTTCTTCAGGCAATCGCCATTGTTAAGCAGACAATACCCAAAGTAACTCTTGCCATTGCTGGACATGGAACGGAATTAACTAAGCTTGAACGTTTAGCCAAAACCCTTAATTTAACTAATACAGTAAAATTTTTTGGCACTCTTCACCAAAAAAAACTAAGTCAATTCTATCAAACCGCTGATATTTTTGTGAACCCCAGTGATGCTGAAACTCAATCCTTGACGTTGATGCAAGCCATGGCTTGCGAACTCCCTGTCATTGGAGCAAAAGCAAAAGCTTTTTTGGAATATATCAAAGACCAAGAAACTGGTTTATTAATAGAAACAAAAAACAGCAACGAATTAGCAAAGGCTATTTTAAAATTAATTAAAAATCCTAATTTATCGAAACAATTAGCCAAGAAAGCTTATCAATATGTTCAACAATTTTCTGCAAAAAAAATCGCTGCTAAGTGGGAAAATTTGTATAAAAATATCCTTAAATGTACAATCAAAAATAATGAAAATCACAAACCATAAACAAAAACATATTTTAGTGCTTGGCGGTGCCGGCTATATTGGTTCTGCTTGCGTGGATGCCTTATGTAACATGAATGCAAAAGTAACTGTTGTTGATAATTTGTCTCATGGCGAAAAAAAATATGTACATCCCAAAGCTATTTTTATAAAAACTGATTTATTAGGTCGAAAGGCTATTAATAAAATCATGGCAGAAGAAACTTATGATTCAGTTTTGCATTTTGCCGCGCACAAAGATACCGGCTCATCCATGAAAAACGCCACAAAATATGCAGAAAACCTCCGTGGCATGATCAATATTTTAGATGCCATGGTCGCCAACAAAATTCCGCAAATTATTTTTTCCTCTTCTGCCACCGTTTATGGCACTCCTGTTTACAGTCCAATGGACGAAAAACACCCAATTAAACCGATTAATTTCTATGGCTATACCAAACTAGCCGGTGAACAACTAATTGATTGGTACAGCAAAATTCACAACTTTAACTATGTCAGCTTGCGTTACTTCAATGCCGCCGGTGATTATGGTCTGAAATATATTGATAAATACTCCAAAAACCTGTTCCCGGCCATTGTAAAAGTTTTAACGGGAAAATCTGCATATTTAGAAATATATGGCAATAACTACAAAACTCGCGACGGCACCTGCATTCGCGACTATATTCATATTTCTGACTTAGTCAGCGGACATCTCGCCGCTTTGAACTATAAACCTTCAGATATATTCAATCTAGGTACCAGCCATGGCCAAACGGTAAAGGAAGTAATTGCCGAGTTTGAAAAACAAATAGGCAGGGCGCTTCCCAAAAAAATTGTCGCTCCCAGGCCTGGTGATAGCATGTCTCTGGTGGCTGATTGTACCTACGCCCATCACAAGCTTGGATGGCAAGCAATTTATGATTTACCGAAAATTGTGTCTAGCACTTTAAAAACAATAATTTAACGGCCTGAACTTTGTTAAACCTCATTTTTAGGCAAAAAAAATAACTGTATAAATTTCTTCAGATCTGAATCTTAGAAAAAAGATAAGTGCCTATTAACAAAAACAGCAAAGTACATACCGCTAAAATGCCAATATCCATCATGATGGGAAAATGATTCAAATTCACTAATAATCCACGCAGAACATCAATCCCATAAGTTAAAGGATTGATTTTTGTTACCACTCCCAACGCTACAGGCAAGCCTTCCAAAGGGAATAACGCCCCAGAAAAAAAGAACAAAGGCATTACCAGAAAATTCATAATTAACTGAAAGCCCTGCATGTCCTCAAGCGTAGAAGCAATAGCGGTGCCAAGGGCGGTGAATAACAAAGAAATTAGAATCATGACTATGATAATCAGCGGTAAATAATGTAAACTTGTTGGTCTGAATCCCATCACAATCGATAACACAAAAACAATCAAACCTTGAATTGTAGCCACCGTGGCTCCCCCCAAAGTCCTGCCAATTATTATATTCAAACGAGAGACAGGCGCAACCAAGGTCTCTTTCAAAAACCCAAATTGCCTATCCCAAATAATTTCAATGCCCGAAAAAATTGAAGTAAAAATAATTCCCATACCGATCACGCCAGGCGCCAAAAATTGGATATAATTCCCTTCGCCGGCTTTTTGAAATACTGCGCCAAATCCATAGCCAAGCGACAAAAGAAATAACAACGGCTGCCCAAGCGATCCAATAATTCTAGATTTTGAGCGCAAATATCTTTTAAGCTGTCTAAGCCACATTATATATATTACTGACATAAAAAATTATAAAAAATTATTTTTCCCTAGGAGTCCACATTTGGCGCATCTTTCTCATATTATCGACACTGGTGGTTTCTTCTTTCCTGATTGTTCCTCCAGTCAAAAACAAGAAAGCTTCTTCCAGATTTTTGGAATTCGTTTGTTTTTTTAAAACCTCAGCACTACCTTCAGCGATAATCTTTCCATGATCAATTATGGCAATTCTATCAGCTATTCTTTCCGCCTCTTCCATGTAATGAGTAGTAAAAAATACTGTTAAATTATGAATTTTATTAAGATTTTTTATATAATTCCACATGTGGTTTCTGGTCTGGGGATCAAGTCCCAAAGTCGGTTCATCCAGAAAAAGAATTTTCGGTTCATGTAAAAGCCCTCTAGCAATTTCCAATCTGCGTTTCATGCCACCCGAAAATTCCTTGACCAAGCTGTTTTTCCGATCCGAAAGCTCCACAAATTGCAATAATTCCTCTATCTTTTTTTTACGGATATCCCTTGGCACAGCATAAAGTACACCATGAAATTCCATATTTTCGTACGCTGTTAGCTCATCATCCAAACTAGGATCCTGAAAAACAATCCCAAACATTTTGCGAACTTCATCTTCCTCTCCGACCGGATTTTTATTCCCAATCATTAATCGGCCACTAGTGGGCTTGAGTAATGTTGTCAGAATTTTGATAGTAGTTGATTTACCAGCCCCATTTGGCCCCAAAAAAGCAAAAATTTCACCAGCTTTAACATTAAATGAAATGTCATTCACCGCCACAAAACTATCAAATTTTTTGATTAAGTTACTAACACTAATCATAAAATTTTCAGTAAAATCATAAGTAAATTAGTATATTAAATTTTGATCCAAGGATCAATATCTTTTGAAAATTCACACCAACACAAATTTTGAAACTTTTTTCAAGATGATGTAGTGTGTAGTTAAGGAAATTATTACTTTTAAATTTTAAAATTTTTTATATGAAAAAAATATTAAGCATTATAGTTATAACAAGCACTTTGCTGTTATTAAACAGTTGTAATAATAATGAAGATATTGCCGGCAGGAAACCACCAAACGACAATCAACAAAGTTCAACCCCAAAAACAGTAGATTATTCTATAGCTGGAGTTACCGGAGTTTATAATATTGGCACCCTAAACCAAGCCGTAATTTTTGGCATGCCAAATGATCAAAAAAACATTTATGGTATTAATTTTGTAAGTGAAATTGGCGGTGAAATTACTTTTATCTTTTATGGCTCTGTCTCAAAAACAGGCATATTTTCAGGAAAAATGATGGATATAAGTGGTAGCTGGTATAATATAACAGGAAAATTTCAAGGAAATGTAAGTGTTGATATAGGTTCAATGAATTTCACTTTCGATGTCAGCCAGGTAAGAAATATTCCTGTAGTAATACTTGAAGGTGAAAAACAAGTAAATCCGATTACTACGGCAATGCTATTGGAATTTCAAAATGCTTATAATGATTTTCAAAGGGCTCATGAAGGTAAATAGGTAGGAAAGTCTTTATGATAATCAACAGCAGAGCCAGTTGTATCTGGCAATTTACCAGAATAATTATCCTTGATGAAACCATATACTGCTGGAAAATATTCCCTTACTACATTTAACGGATATACTGTGCTATCACCATAATAAGCGCCTTGATCAATTGGATCTAATTGAATGAGAAAATCAACAAATTCCTGAAATATTTTTGGATACTTATCGCTGAGTATTTCTAATAATTCAAGATCACCAAATATCGATTTTGCATTGTACACACCTTTTCCAACTGCTCCATAGCCATCAACCTCCATATCAATTGCTACCGGGTGAGCATTATCAATTGCATTTCTCGCTAAACCAGAAATACTTTTTTCAAAACCTATAATATCGGAATGTACATCATCGAAATCACTATTTTGGCCAAGAAAAATATTCGTCCTGTGTTTAGGAGTATGTAAACGACGTAAATGTTGATAAATAAGCCATTTACAGCTATTTGAGAAAACATTTTCACCGAATCGATTGATGAGTCGATCAACAGCTTTTGCTAAACTTTCTTTTGTGACACCTTCATAACGCTCAGGATTTTTGGAACTAATAGAATTGATGCCAGCAGCCCAACGCTCAAAAGCCATACCATCAATTGCTACTGCAGTAACATATTCGCTACGAGTTAACGGATATTCCAGTGAGGGATCATAAGTTATTTCCGTATATTGTTGCAATTGTTCATAATTCTCTTGAGTTATTTTCCAAAATCCAACCGGACTGCCATCCAATCTCATTTTACTATTAGCTGGAATTACAGCTCCTATTATTGCATTATCCTCTTCTCTCAAACGTGAATGAAAATCATATCCATTTATTTCAATGCTAGGTGTATTAATATAAGGATACACTCTATAAACTCCTTCTAAATATTCTTTATTTCCATCATCAGGTTTTATTTCGATAGGCTCTATTGATGAAATTCTACCTGAACGTAATATACCTAAAGAGTCATAAAATAAAACATAATCTCCTGACGCTACAGAGTCAGGTATAGCTTCATGAGCTATTGGAGATTTTTGTGTTATAGACTTAATTGCATTTTGAGTTTCTGGATAGCCATGTGGCTTTTGAATCCAAGAATCATAAGGAGTTCCAAGTTTTTTTATAGCTTCTAATAATTTCTCATCTTGTAATGGATTCTGATCCTTTTTATGCGATGAAAGATATTTTTGAGTCCTTAAATTAAATGCAAATCCTGATCTCATTGAATGTGAATCCTTCGTTTCAAATACATACAGAATCCCACTATTCGGATCGAAATGGATTGTTTGAGCGCCTGGAATTGATCTAGGAGCAGTATCAATAGTGATATATTTTTTATCAAAAGAATCAAAATAATTAATACCAGTAAAATTTTGCAAATTATTCCCACTCTCTGTATAAGGAAAAACATCTTTATTCTTTTTGAGAAAGGCATCAAGCAAAAACACTACCTGAGCTCTCCTT
This sequence comes from Candidatus Peregrinibacteria bacterium RIFOXYB2_FULL_33_20, assembly GCA_001788835.1. Lineage (GTDB taxonomy): Bacteria > Patescibacteriota > Gracilibacteria > UBA1369 > GWF2-33-10 > GWF2-33-10. Next base: position 105,946 of record MFXK01000028.1, on the reverse strand, counting down.
TCTTCACAAATTGGAACAAACAATCTATCATTTTCCTGCCAAACTACAGCTCCAAAATCTGTTAGTTGATCGCGTATTGCTGTCTTTTGATCACCTAATTCTTGTAATGGTATAGAAAATTCATGATTAGTGGCCATTATTTATAATTTATAAAATTCAGGAATAACTTTTATTAACTATAAATTTTAACACAAAACACTGGAATGGGAAAGAAATTTCTTTACCTCCCCTCCCAGAAATTCTGATAATTGATGGGATTTGAGGTGATCAAGTTGTTTTTGCATCAAAATTTGTCGCTGACTATCAAGCTTAGCAAAATCTCTGAAGGCTGTCTTAAAAAATCTGGATGACACAAAAGGATTGCCTTGGCCCCCGTCATCAATTTTCAAAATCATCTCTATCGCCAGCTTATAACCAACTCCGTTCTGATCATGCAAGACCACTAAATTCCGACACAAACCAAACACAAACAAATGATAAACATGCTGAGGATAAGTAATGTCGAAATGCTTGCTTGCACTAAGTTTTTCAATATTGCTTAAAGTGTCTTTTCTGCTGGACAGCGCTTGTGCCAGCAACCACTTATTCGTAATCAAAGTATTTCCCTGCCATTTGTCATAAAATTTATTAACAGCTAAATCTCGATACTTAGAATTCAGATGGCTCAAAACCATCAACAAATTATACTCATCAGTCATATTTTTGGCCTGCAAAAATTCTTGGTAAATAAATGCATCATGTTGGCCGGCTAACCTTGATAAATAACTTAAAGATAAATTTTTGATAGCGCTGACACCTACCTGTTCAAAACTAAAATCGGTTTTGGTTAATTTTTTATACTTATTATATAAATTTAAAAATTTAGCTTCAAAATGCTCAGCAATTTCTTTCATCAAAGCTTCTTTGGCAGAGTGTACCGCCTCAAAATCATAAACATCATCATTTTGCACCAAAGTAGAAATATCAGGCAAAGTCATCATTTCTGCACTGAAAGCTGGTTCTCTGACATTATCCAAAATATTTTTAAACACCTCAAAAATCTTTAAATTTCCCGCTTTTATATTTTTTTCTTTTTTCTTCTTGTTCTCCGAAGCTCGAGCGTAGGATAATTTTCTTGTCACCACCTTCTCATAAAATCTTTGCCCTGCCTCATATCGATTTAAGGCATTATTATCATGCTCAACCAAAAACACCAACTCGTCTAAATCATAATCAATATTTAATTTCACCGGCGCGGAAAAGTCACGCAAAATGGAAATTATTGGCTTTTGCTTAGCTTTAAATTTAAAAATTTCGGCTTTTTTACTAATATGAATCAAATCATTTCTCAAATCATGCCTGGCTGGCTTAATCAAATTTTTCGCAAATTGCAAATTCATCTCTTGACCATTTTTATCAAGTAAAGCCAATTTCAAAGGAAAATAAAAATCTTTATTTTGCGTAAATTTTAAAGTGAAAATTTTATTTTTCACGTCATAGCTGGTTCTTGCCTGACAAACAGGCGTACCGGCTTCATTAATCCATTTCATAAATTGTCGGTAATCCAAAGCCTCAGGCGCCACTTCTTTCATAGTATCTATCAAATCATCAAGAGATTTTGCTTGCCCATCATATCTTTTCAAAAATAATTTTATGGCTTTCAAAAATTTCTTTTCACTCAAAAAAGTCTGAAGCATTCTAATCACTTCTGGGCTTTTGGTATAAGTCGTGGTCACATCATACGCTTCTTCCGCCACCTGGTATTCTTCTAAGCGGATCGGTTTAGCTTGAGGAGAAAGGTCTTGGGGGAATAGCACGTTTTTGATTTTTTTAATGGCCGCAATTCTTTCCACCACTTTCGGAAAAATCGTATAAATAAACTCCTGTTCACGGAATAAAGTCATTCCTTCTTTCAACGCCACCTCAAACCAATTTTTCACTGTTACGCGATTACCGGTATAATTATGAAAAAACTCATGGCAAATTACGGTCGCCACAAAAATAATATCATTATGAGTCGCTGTCCGCAGATCAGCCAAAACATAGGCATCAGTGAAAACATTCAATCCTTTATTTTCCATTGCTCCAAAATTAAAATCACTGGCCGCCACAATTTTATATTCATCAAGATCACATTCTAAATTATAAACCTCCTCATCCCAGCGCAAAGCTTCTTTCAAAAATCGGAAAGCGAACTGACATTGATTCTCTTTTCCTGATTCACAATAAATTTGCAAAGAAATTTTTCGGCCGCTTTTGGTCACAAAAAAATCCTCGGCTTTAGCCAATTTACCGGCAATCAAAGCAAATAAATAACACGGTTTTTTAAAAGGATCTTCAAATTTTACCAAAATTTTACTGCTTGAAAGTTCTTTTCTCTCCACCAAATTCCCATTAGACAAAAGCACTGGATAATCGTTTTTATCAGCAATAATCGCAGTCTTAAAAACCGTCATCACATCAGGCCTATCTATATAAGGAATAATGCGTCTAAATCCTTCCGCTTCACATTGGGTTAATAAAATATTTTTTGATTTATAAAGTCCGGCCAAAGCAATGTTGTCCGCAGGTTTAAGTCGAGTGGCGGTTTCAATTCTGAATTTTCCAAATTTTGGCTGCCAAACAAATTCCCCCTTCTTACGATTTTTTATCAGATTCAAATCTACTTTTTCCCCATTATTATAAATAATTTTTATAAATTTCACTTCCAAATTTTGATCAGCATGCAAAGTTAAGGTGGGAATTTTTTTAGAAAATTCATCAAAATCATCCAATTCCACTTCAAAACTAGCTTGCACTGCCACTTCATTATCATTAAAAATTTCAAAATTTAAATCAAGCTGTTTAACCAAAAAATCAGGCTTTTTATAATCTTTCCAATAAGGCATAACCAAAAAAATAATGGCCTTCCACTCGCCTGAACATGAATTAGGCTCTAGTCTCGTAAGGCAGGAATGGTGGGTCGGCCGGGGATCGAACCCGGGACCATCAGCTTAAAAGGCTGTTGCTCTACCGGCTGAGCTACCGACCCAGAATAATTAAAAGTTTATAAAGTATCTATAAACTCGAAATTCATGCCTGTAACTTTACAAACTAAATTATATAACGATATTTTCATAAAATTTCAACAAAAAATTTACTATTTCCCCAAAAATGTGCTAAAATTAATAGAAAGAGCAAAAATTCTTAACTTTTCATCTATGGAAAACAAAAAAGCTTTTACCTTAATTGAACTTTTGATTGTCATCACCATCATTGGTATCTTGGCCGTATCATTATTGCCAAAAATTGGCTCAGCTCCAGGGCGCGCCAGAGATGTTGCCAGAAAAGCGGACATCAGCAGTATAAGCGGCGCTTTAGAATTGTATTATGCTGATAATGGATCTTATTTGGATAAAACAGGATCAAACTGCACATCAGCTATCACAGAATTAAATTCTTACATGGATGGCAACATTCCAAAGGATCCCTCTAATAGTGGAATAGCAACTGGATGCGAAAGCTATTTATATACAACATCTGCAACAAAAGGAAAACAAGGTTACGCCTTATGTGCAAAACTTGAAAATTTAGGAACTGGTACGGGATATTATGATACAGCAACTGCTACAGCACCTGCTGGTAGTACCAAAACCTCTTTTTATTGTGTGACAAAAAACTATAAGTAATTAATTATTTATTTTTCACTAAAAAAGCTCCGCTTAAGCAGAGCTTTTTTTATGTCCCATCATAACTTTTACATATTACAAAATGATTCACAGACTTTACAAACTTTATAAACTTTATAAACTTTATAAATCAACCTTCTTCATGTTAAAATTGACCTGATTTTCATTGCATTTTTTTACTTATGATATTCGGTAAATTTTATCAACGATTATTATCTTTATTCCTTTTAACTATCTTCGTTGGCGTACAAATTATCAATATTCCTATTATTTACGCAGCCAATCAAAATTTCTTCGTCAGCTTATTAAATAAATTAAATTTAAGTTCTGACGCTAAAGAAAATCTCTTGGATGAAGATCCGATTGAGTATCACGACATTGTGGCTATCTTGGCCCCGAAAGCTTTATATAACTACAATGAAGAATTAACCGGCTTAAGAGGCGGAGATTATGATAAATATCTAAGCAGTAAAAAACTCAAACAAAGAATTGATCGATACGCAGAATTGGTACAACAAAAATTGCCGTTGACTAAAGCCATGATTATTCAGATAGATGATAATGAAAAACCATCAGATATCAGCGCCGCATTGGAAAAACTATATTTCGAAGGCGAAAAAGGTAAAAACACTTTGGCTTCATTACGTGGAGTGGTATTGATTAGTAATTTTCCCACTGAAGATCAATCTAAATCTATTCCATTACCAATTGTCAATAAGAATGGTAACACTTTTCTAAGTATGTACCCTTACACGGATTTTGAAGATAAATCGTATATTTATAATTCCACCACGGATTCATTTGAATACAACCAAGATGCCAAAAATCGAGCACCAGAAATTTGGCACGGAGTAATTATGCCACCAGTGGGAGATAATGACGGTCTAGAATTGCTGGCTTCTTATTTAGACAAAAACTATCTTTATCATAATGAGATTGAAACCTACAGTGATTTTGACAAAAAGCTGCTTTTTCACGACCAATTCCGTACCGAAGACAACACCAATAGTTTTGTTTTCAAAAATTATCTTAACTACACCGATTTCTGGGAAAACATCAGTTTCCTAAGATATACCAAAGAATTAGTGAAAACCTTGCAAGAAAGACGAGGTGATGTTTTTGACAAATCAGACGGACTTGATAACGATGGCGATAAAAAAACTGATGAAGAAATTGAAAATGGTGAGGATGATGATAACGATGGCTTGATTGATGAAGATATTGGTTCTTCCAACAAACTTGATGATGACCAGGATGGCAAGCTTAATGAAGACGGTGGCGACTTAAGCTGGGACGATCGCGATAAAGATAATCAGCTGGATGAAGATCCTTACGGCGATTTAAATGGCGACGGCTGTCCTGGCACCTGTAAAACCGATGATGACGGCGATGGCAAAGATCCAGATGGCGATGGCATTCCAACTGGAGTGGAAAGAGAATACGGCTATGACCCCATGAATAAGAATAGTCCTTTTTTCTTAGCAAAAATCTTTGTACGCGATTCCACCGCCTCCGAGTTCATCGATGAAAAACCATCCACCAATGATCGCAACTGTTATGATGCACAAAGTAAATTTCATCTAGAATGGGACGATGATGAAGATGGCTTCTGTGATGAAGATACCGGGCAAATGAATGCCAAAAGTAGCTGTCATGACAATGATAATGATTGTGATGGTCAGATAAATGAAGATGCTGGTGACAAAAATGCTGATGATAGAAGCATGATCGAGATGCTCCCTGATATTTTTAGCAAAAAAGTCAGCGAAACTTTTTTCTCTCAATATTACGAAATATATAAAAAATTTATCGGCGAAATTAATGACATGATTGATTACACTGGCCGATATGAAATCAACTATACCGATGCTGATGGCAACAAAAAAAACGATTATGACAGCATCATTAATTTGGTAACCAAAAAAGATCAGATCGTTTTAAATTTTCTTACCGGCATTAACAGCGCCATGGAAAGCAAAATTGATTCAGCAGTAAATAATGATTTACAACAAGATATTCCTCTTTTGCATAAGGTGGTTTTGTACGGGACTCTTTATTACACAAAAGACAGCGAATCCAAACACACGGATTTCAAAGATGCCGAATTCGTTAACCACAGCGTGAAAGATAAGGACAAGCATACTTTTGCTCATCCCTATATTCTGGGCAAACCAATGTACAAAGTATCTAATGCTAGCCAATGTTCTTTATATTTAGGTGATTTCAACAAAGAAACTGACGCTAAACTAATTGAGGCCAATAAAGTCTATAATCCCCTTTCCTACGAACCATATAATAAAGATGTAAATGATGACGATATCAAAGGTAAAGAATACGCTGGTTGCAATGGCGAATTTTATTATTATCCCCAGTATTGTTTTGTAGAGGCGGCTATTGCTCCAGTTTTCGATCGTGCCAACGGTCGCAAAGTCACAAAAAAAACTTCCACCGAGCATGGCGCTAGCTATCAAGATTGTTTTGATTTCAAGTATGGCCCTAATTTTTGGGGGGAAGGTGGTTTATCCAACGGCGATTCTCATTTGGCTTTTGCTGAAGATGTCGTCGAATCTGTGGATGATTTATTAAATCAAGACCCAAAAGAAAATTACACTCAGGAAGATTTGGATAATGACATCAAGGCAGAAGTGAATGAATATATCGAAAAGGGGGAATTTTCCAACAAATATACTCCATTTAATCAATCTTACCTACTGATCGATGATAAAAAAGCCAGCCTTTATGAATTAATCAAAGGAATTGGCCTTGATCCGAATAATTACGCGCAAGTGCAAGAAAAATTTTTCGCCTTTGGTTCAAAATCATATCACTTAGGTAAAAATGTTTTTCGTGGCTATACCGGTGCTGATATTTATGTAGACCGTTACTATGCTGAAAAATCTTCTGATGGGTTTACCGATGACAGTGCTGATGCCAAACGAATTTCCAGCGTTGTTTATCATAAAGAACCAACTAATAGCACCATCCAAGCACAATTAAAAGATGGTATTGCCACTGATCTGCCGGTTGATAATCCAAGGTATGTCTCTTTTCGAAGCAAAGGTAATGCTTATACAGAACTTCAATATCCTAATATTTTTCAGTCCAAAAACTGGGACGAATTCCAACAAGAATTGGGGGAAAAAGGGCTGGAAATTGCCAAACTTCCTGGCGGCAGTAAATTTGCTACCATGCTAACTGATATATTTGATGAGGAATTTCAGGCAAAAGTAAAAGACGCTATTGACTGGAGAAATATGAATATTGATCAAAAATATCAATATGTTCTAAATAAATATTTGAACAGCGATCCCGCTGTCGATACCTATGACGGGAACAAAGTCCCTAATGGTTATGAAATTTTTTATCTCAATACCTACGGAGCTTCAGACAAAATTAGCTATCAAGCTAACGGTGATACATCGCCAGAAACAGATGTTAATTATAATTCAAGCAAAGATAATGCTGATAAAACGACCACTCAGTCACCAATGACCGACGATATTAAGCCTATTAACTTACTTGATTGGCTAGATGCGATTTTGGCCTGGATTGATACCCTGGATGACTCAGTCTATTCTAGCGATCAACAAAGTGTTTGTGGCGAAGAAGGGGCTCAAATTTTAGGGCTACAAGAACCGATCACCGACATAGTTACGGAAGAAAATAATAACAGTGAAAATTCCGCCGGCTACCAAAGTACGCAAAACAATAAAACTTCTAGTTTATTTATTATCAGTTCCAAAAATCTCTTAAGCTCTGATAGCAATGACCTGACTAACTTAACGGTCACTGCCAAAAAAGGCAACAGCAAATTTAGTTTTATCAACAAAGATGATAACGCTACGACTGTTAAGCTCATGATTGAAAATCCCAAAAACGCTGACAGCCTTAAGGCTTTTGAAATTATCAGTTCACCCGAAACTGTTTTAGTCAATGGACAAGCAACTTTTAAACTTAAATCCACCGACATCCCCGCCAAAGCAAAAATCTATGTTATGGCTATCAATCAAGATAATCTGATTTCCAATAAAATCGAAATTGAAAGCAAAAAAGAAGCTTTGCGGTTAACCATTTTTCAAAAAGAAAGCGCCGGCACACAAGATATCAGTTATGAAGAAGAAATTCTTAATGGTTTAATGGTGAAAGACAGTGATAAAAACGATATTGCTGAGATTTCTAAAACTGATGGCACGGTTAAATTGAAAAATATCAGTTATCTGATCGAACCATTACCAATAAAGTTAAATAAACCAAGTCGCATCAATATTATAACCAAGGACAAGCAAAATTTGCTGGCTTCAATCATTATTAGTTTTGACAAAGCCACGTTGATTAGCAACTTTAATGATCTAAAAACTCCTGAAAAATTTAGTGATTATATCTTAATTAAATCTAATCTTAATTTAACTAAAAGCGAAGAAAAAATTACTATTAAGGACAAAGGAAATCTGTTAGTGGCTACAATTGACAGTTACGGCGGAGTCAGAATTAATCCGGCCTACAATTTAAAATTAAAAGACGATTCAATTTTTGACTGGTTAATTTTAGATGACCTTCAAAATATTATCGCGGAAATTATTTTTCATCCCAAAGATAACGGTACTTTTAATCTGCAAAAACTAGAAGGAGAAATAAAAAGTTTAGTCAGCTTCAATAAAACCTACGAACAAATATTAAAATTTATTTCTGCTAAAGCCCAAGCCGCCACGATATTTGCCAAAGATACTGATCATGATGCACTGCCAGACCTGGAAGAAAAAATGTTGCACACCAGCTATACCAAAACGGATACTGACGGCGATAACTTCAATGATAATGATGAATTAGCGAATGGCTATGATCCTACGCAAAAAGACAGCACACTATTCGTTGATCTTGATCCTCTCCATGAATCATATAGTGCAGTTTTAAAACTACTCAAACGGGGTGTTTTAAGCGGAGTTGAAATTAGTAGCGACAATCTAACTAGTCACGCTTTCTATCCTAACTCGCCTATCACACGCGAACAAATGGTTAAATTATCATCAAGTTTAAGAGGCATCAATTGTTTGGAATTTGCGAATGGCCTCAAAGAAGAAATTGACAAGATTTATAGTCCTCAAGCTTTTCCAGATCAAAATATCAGCGATGAGCTTAAATATTGTGTGGAATTTGCTAAAAATGAAAACATCATTAGCGGATATAAAGATGGTCCTTATCAAAATTACTTTGTGCCAAAAGACAACATTTCCAGAGCTGAAGCTATAAAAATTATTTTGGAAAGCGCTAAAGCTAATGTAATTGCTAATACTGACGCTAATCTGCCTTGGTACTATAATTATGTCATTACCGCCAAACGTTATCAAATTTATCCGGAAAATCGTTTCGAAAGGCTGGATTCTTCTGATTTAACTACTTTCCAAAGCTGGTTTAATGAACAACTCAACACTAAAAATGAGTTCATCCAATGGCTGGAGGACGACATGACCAGAGGAGAATTCGCCATTATGGTTGCCAAATCTTTATCTAATATTTTTGATCCTGATTCTATTGATACCGATCAAGACGGTTTAAATGATAATAGTGAAATTTTACAATATGGCACTGATCCAAATTCCACGGATACCGATAGCGATACAATTTTCGACTACGACGAAATCATTCAAGGCACTGATCCCCTAAAAGCTGACCGGCAAAAACAAAATGACAGCAAAAACCTACCTGATGCTGATCAAGATGGCGTAAATGATAATGAAGAGTTAAAAATTGGCACTGATCCAAATAACGCTGATTCTGATCAAGATGGTCTCAGTGATTTTGATGAATTAAAATGGAACGCTGATCCCAAGAATATCGACAGCGATGGTGACGGATTAACTGACGGGCAAGAGGTTTACCTGGCGCAAAATCCTTTATTACAAGATAGTGACGGCGATACTTTTACGGATAGTGAAGAAATTTTAAGTGGTAGTGATCCCAACAATCAAATTTCTATTCCAATTTCATCGGAAAATATCTTCAAAAATTTATCAAAAAATCTTTTAGTAGTCGGTAATTATGTTGAGGAGGATAAATCATTTAAAGAAAAAAATATTATTGCTAATGTCGAAGGCGAGAACACTGTTTATACCAAAAGAGTAGCGGCAGATGGCACTTCAAAATTATACTTAGAAGCCGCTGTCTTAACGGCCGATGGTAATATTAATTTAAATGATAATTCTACAATTATTGAATTTGATATTGCCACCAAAGAATATGGACAAATAGAAAAAGACAAAGTGCAGGTGCAAAACGGGCAAGCCAATACCATTTTTGATTCATCGATTATCTCTGGCGTTTTGGATATTTCGGCTTCAGTTATTATTGGAGAGCAACTGCCGGAAGTGAAGGATCAACTTTTTATTTACCCTGGTAACCCAGCCAAAATAGATATTGTGCCAAATTCTCGAGTCATTCCTACTGGAGGCGACACAAAAATCGCAGCTTCCATTGTTTTATATGATCAATTCGGGAATATTGCTAATGATGGTCTGCAAATTATAACTTTAAAGGCGGAGGGGGAAGGAAAAATTGTGGATACTGAAGATGAAAATCCTGATCAAGATGGCATCCAGATCAGCACTTTTGATGGAATGGTAAAATTTTTTATCACTTCTACCAACTATCCGGGTAATATTAATATCAAAGTTAATGTCGGCGATAACGTGTCTGACTCCTTCCAAATCGAATCCCGCGATGATTTAAAATTTAACTTAATCAGTAGTAAATATTTAGTACACGCCGGTGCCGATGATGAGTTAACTTTGAACATAAAAATTACTGATGGAGACGATCAATTAATTGACGGCATAAACATTCCCTATAAGATGGCCTTATCAGATTCGACTCTGGGAATTATCAACAATTCTGAAAATTTGGAAATCAAAAGCGGTATAGCTAACAATGGCTTCAAAGCTTTGACCATCGCTGATAAAGCTGAAATTATGGTTTCTGCTCCTGGAGTGGAAAGCTCATCAGTCATCATTAATATTTTGCCGGCTAGCCCTGACAAAATTATTTTATCCAGCGTTAAAGAGCAGGTCGACAATCTGGAAGCCGTTCAAATCCAAGCTAAATTATTCGATCAATATGGTAATTTCGCCTATAATAATTCTAATACTCAAATTAATTTCAGATTTACTGATGCCAGCAAAACTTTTGGAACTTTGAGTAAAAAATCCGCCAAAACCAAAAATGGCCTGGCAGAAGTAAATTTATTAGGAAATGATTCTTCCGGCCTGCTTCATCTAATTGCCGAAAGCAATAACTTAATCTCAGCCACGCTTGAACTGAAAGCCGTATTTTCACTTAATTCTGGCTTCTTCCAAGACACTAAGCCCAATGCTCTATTTGGTTCATTGTTGGGATTCAATGGCGCAGATCTAAACCAAACAGATAATTTTGCCAGCGCCTTTACTTTTGCCGGTAAAACAGAAGCATCTTTAAGTCTGAGCGAAGATACCAACCTCAAACAAATTATAGCGTCGATCAGCCCTCAGGGACAAATAAAAATTTTAGACCAAAATTACCTAACTACTTCAGTCATTGCTTCCAGTAAAGCCATTGATCCTCTCTCTATCCAACTTACCGATCCAGTAGAGCAAAAATCCTTGGGCAAAGTTTATATTTCACTTGATCCGCTAACCACTAACTTAGCAGAAATTTCTGTGGCAAAGGAAATTAATAAAAATACTCCTGGAATTTATCTATTACTTAATCCTGATTACCAAAGCCAGTTTAGCGTCAAAATAAGCGAAAAATCTTTTGCTAATACACTTCAATCCAAAACAAATGGACGAAATCCTGCCTCTACCTCGACCAATAATAATGATGATGAAAATTATCAAGGACGGCTTAACTTAAAAACACTTAAATTAAGCCAAAATAACAATTTAAAAATGGCCATTAATGCTAATGGTTCCCTGGAACTACCAGCGAAAAATTTTAAGTTAACAATTAATAACAATTTTGAGGCACTAACTCTGGACATCTGGGAAGGTTCTCAAAATATCGGACAAATTTTTTATGTTCTAAAAAACAATCAAGATGTGTCGCTGCTGGATAACTCGCCCAGCCTCACCACCCCACCAAGCGCAATTAATAATGGTATTTCCTTGAAACTTTCCGCCAACGCCGGAAATCTACAAATTAAAAAATCTAAATTTAATCAATCAAGTTTCAGCCCCTATGGTTATCTAATTTTAAATACCGACAATGATGCTAACCCTAATCAATTACCATCATCAAATTATCAAAGTTATGATTCAGCGCAAGATGTGGGGGGCATAGGCTTCAAAGGCGATAATAAACATATTTTACTGTTTAGCAGCGGCCTTAATCTAGGGGAAGCCACCTTGCCATATAGCAGTGAAATTGGCATTTTAACTGGCGATCCTTTAATCAAATTAGATGAGAATAAAAATACTATTTCCGCCACCGGTTATGATAAAACCATTGGCGTCCCAATCATGAGCAATAATGATAATATCCAAGAAGTAATTGCACCATTTGATTACGATGGTGACGGCAATAACGATATTCTCGTGGCTTATGAAGACGGAGCCATTAATTTGATTCAAAATTATGGCAGTATGAAGTTAAGGACCAAAGGACAAATTGTTTTTATTAATAACGGCATTGAGGCCATTGATAAAGGAGACTTCAATCAAGACGGTCTAACAGATTTGATCGTGGCTTCAAAAGATAGCTGTTCAGAGGGAGAAACGGTTTGCTCTTATATTTATTGGAATAAAAATGGCGCATTAGAGAGAGAATATTTACCGTTGCAAATGAGTGGGAAAATTGATCAAGTTAAAGTTGGCGATTTAAATAATGATGGTTATCCGGATTTTGTTATCAGTGATGAGGCGGCTAATGTTAAAGCTTTTTATAATTACCAAGGGCAATTCAAAAAACCCTTGCCAAATATCGATACTGGCAATTCCAACTCTAAACGCAAAAATAAAATTGTAAATCCTTTTGACCATCAAGAAGAAACCATTGAAGGACAACAGATCGTGAATTTGGGACTCAAAGTGGACGACAGCACTAATTTAGCTTCAGAATTGATAGTAAAGTTTGACGATATGCCCACTGACGATAAAACTACTGATAATGATAATGCTAATTTCTATCCTATCTCTATTGACAATGAAGAAATAATTTTTGCTTATATCAACACTATTGCTGATTTAGCAGAGTCAAGCAAATATGGCGTTGACGAAAGTGGTGATATTCTAGAGCCTAATGATTTGATTAAATATACAATCAAAATTAAAAATTCCTCCTCATCCACCCTCAAAAATTTAGCTTTTATCGATTCTATCCCTGGTATGATGGATTATGTCCAAGATAGCATTGTCTGTCTGACTTGTTCCACCCAAGGTCCAATGATCAGTCAAACCTCCTCGTCCGACCGCCCTTTTATTGTACAAAATATTAATTTAACTGCTAACTCTGAAATTAAGTTTGAATATGAAGCTAAAGTAAAAAGTGAGGCAAGTATCCCTAAAGTAAAAATTTTGTTAAGCAACTTAAATGATGATGAATACTTAGATATGGCTCTCACCACTGAAGGCAACAATTCCGGCCAGTTAATGAGAATGTTATCACAAAGCAAAAACAAAAATGGATATATTTCTTATCTGGAAAGTCTAAGTGCTCCGCCTGAGCCAGTAAATCCGACTAAAGACTTGGATCTTGATGTCCCGATCAAAATACCGCCAGATAATAATAAAAATGGCATTCCAGATGATTATGAAAAAGATTCTCTACCACCATCAGTTAATGATTACAAAAAAACCTTGCTGGAAGGCGATAGTGATGGCGATGGCCTACCTGACGAATGGGACAACACCATTGGCAGCCCTCAAGATATCTACGATGCCTTAAAGGGAGAATATTCACAAAAGCCTTCTGGCACTTCTCCTCAGGCAATGATTGACAGTGCCATGAAAAGCTATGGCGTGATCGATGCCGACCTCAATAAAGCTTTAGACAAAGTTAATGGGGCGGTTGATAAAGCCATGTCCTTTTTAACTTGCGGCAGTGGTTGTCTAGCTTTACCTATGAACGTTGCCTTCTTAGTCCCTGGCATGTATCAAGTTTTTGGCACGCCAGTAATGATGGACCCTTTACCCTTGCCAATACTAGGCACTATTCCATTTTTGCCTGTCGTTTGTAGCGCCATTACCTGCTATCCATCTACACCGGCAAATTTCCGCTTTTATATCTCCCCTACTCTAAACGGCGGCCTTGGTACAGCTATCTGCATTGGTACATTCCCATTTGGTAAATGCTGGGCTTTTGCCATCCCGATTTGGGACATAATTTCCGCCACCACTAATCTTGATATTTGCGGAACTATCAATGGCGCAATTGAAGGAGCAATTGCCAATGCCAATAACGCTATTGAGTCTACCAAGGGAGTGATGGCCATAGCCCTGGGCGGAGATTCAAATGCTGGAAACAGTATTGACACCAAAACCACCGGCGGCATCCAAAGTTACAACTTAGGTAAATACAACGTCAAAGCGGTAGTTAGCAAAAATATTCGGGTCCCTGGCTTTCCATCGGTATTTACTGATTGGTGGTCCAGACAAAGTGATGAGTTTGCTTCTTTGCTTGATCTGCCTGATTTAATTTTTATTTATCCTGATTTTAAATCTATCACCGGCGCTTCTAATAACAAAATACAACAAAATTTTTCCCAAAAGATGACTAGTCCTAACGATATTTTGACAGCTTTAAATAAACTGCCCTTATTAAAAATTCAACCTCAAGAAATCGTAATTAAATTACCAACTTATTCGCCGGAAGAAATTACCAGAATAAAAAAAGAAGCTAAAATTTGGCTTAAAAATCTGAATGATAATTTTAAACAAGTTTCCAAAAACTGGACTGGTGTTAGCGGAGAAAATTATAAAAGAGCGGTCTTGGAGTTAATGGGTAATGTCGAAAAAAATATTGCCACTCTTGAAGCTTACGCTAATCTGCCCATGCAAATCATTCAAATTAAGCAGCAAGTCTTATATTATACATATCAAATTTTATGTTACGTTGAGGCTATAATTGATTTCACAATTGGCTATATTCAGACCAATACTCAAAGAATCGGCACTTGGGTCGCCGAGATAAGAAACATCATCAAAACGGTCAAAACCTGGAAAGGTTTTATTAATTTAGCGGTTGAATATCAGGAAGGCTGTGATAAATGCAAAACGCAAAGATTAACTTTATATCAACTGCTATTAAGTTTATTCGTTTTTATCCCGGACATTCCAATCTTGGATTTGCCGAAATGGCCGAATATTATCATTGATGTGTCTCATATTCAGGCGGGGTTGACTATCACTTGGCCGGTAATTAAATTCGAACCTGACGCCATCAATATTCCGGCTTTACCTCAACTGACTCTACCGCAGATCGTTCCGTTGGAGACTAATCTGCCACAAGTGCCTTTATTGCCGTCACCGCCAGATTTAAGTATTTTCAATCTGCCAAAATTACCCCCACTTTCTTTCCCCAAACTACCTAACATCCCGCCAGCGCCTACTTTGCCAAAGCTGCCTAATGAATTAACGATTGTTTCTTCAATTTTAAGTAAAATTATAAAAATTGTCTGCATCATCCGTTCTGGTTTCTTGCCTACTTCGGAATTAAAACTAAAAACCGTCATTGAAGACTTAACCGCTCGTCCTTTAACACCAGTGCTACCCATTGACTTAAGTTTAGCGACCAGCGAAATCCCAAATTTAAAAATTGACTTCTACGATTTAATCCGCATTGATGCTTTTACTAATTTTAGTCTACAAACTACTTTTATTACTGATCTTGCCAACAAAGCCGCGGAAAATGCTAATAAATTCTCTGATAAATTAACCGAAACCATCAATAAGGGCTTCAAATATGTAACCAACACCGCCCAGTCTGCGACAGATACCGTTATCCAAAAAGCTGGTGAAGATATTAATAACAGCGTAGAAGATCTAAACAATCTAACGAATAATGCCTTAACCCCTAGTGGAAGTGAACCAATGCCACCCACCCAAGAACAAAGCCTGTCCAGTCCAGAAAGTTATAATTATAACGACTTAGAAAATTTGAAAAACATCTATGTCCATAATTTACTTCAAGTCACCAAAACATTTACGGAAAAAAGTAAAAAATTCAACACCGAAAAAGAAAAATTTGAAAAAGACATTTACCTCGTCGCAGATAGCCAAAATTTTGATATCCAAAAACTCATGGCTAAGTATCCGCTTCCAGAAATCGAAAAAAAAGCCATGGCTGATTTAGACAGTCCTTTAGCCTTAAACGAAAATTTAAAACCTTATTTAAGTCTAAGACAAGAATTGCTGGGATACATGGATAAAGAAAACTCATTAAATGAAACCTTAATTGCTAATCAAAATAATCAAAACTTTTACAAACTATTAACCAATAATTCCGATCCATTTGTTTTAGCCGGCAATAATTTTGCTACTTACCAAAATATTGTTTTTGATAATCGCACCTACCAACCAAACCTAAACGCACAAAATCACGTTATTGATATTTTACAAAGTCAATTACAAGAAGAAGTGTTAAAAATCAAAGAAGCCGAAAAACAACTAACCGCTCAAGTGAGTTTATCAGATGTATCAAACAATAGCTCGATGGCTCCGCAAATGGTTAATAAAGGAATATTTATTTATGACAGTAAACAGCAAATTAATGATCGATTGATGAACTATATCGATGACAGTCTTAATTCCAGATTAGTGATGTTTGATGCTGACAATGATGGTGATGATGATATTGTTTATTCAATCGGACCTGACCTGTATATCAAATTTAATAAAACGAATAAAGCCTCCCAAAAATTTCTTAGCCGCTCGCCAGAAATTACCGATTTAGCCTCCATCAATGTTCACTATCCAACGCTTAACGATCTACATACTCTTTCAAATAATGACCAGACTGTGAGTTTTAACTTTTTATATGAGAACAGATTAAATGATTTCTACGGCTATCTCGCCGAAATCAGAAAATCACGCACAGCTTTTGATCGTAAGCTAAGCAAAAGTATCAGCCGTAAATTATTTATTCTCCCTGAGCTGATTAAATCTAATAATGCCACGACTGACACCAATATCAATGAAATTAAATTTGAAGCCCTGAAAGGCTCGCCTAATATTTCCAAGTCTAGTGATTTTATTGAGAGCAACGCTTTAGGCCCAAATGATAATATTTACACTGACGCTGACTCGCAAATTGCTTTAATTTTTGCCGACGGCAGCCAAGCCATTATCAAAGAAAAATCGTCTTTTACTATCCCGACCTTAAGCGATAAACCGTTTACCTTGAAATTAGAGGCAGGAGAGATGGATTTAAACATCAGTAAAGATAGTTCAATTTTCAGCCCGGGAACAAATCTACTAACAGCTAATGCCAAGCTTAATGTGAATATTGACGATAATTTAAAAATAAATTTAAATCAAAATCAAAATTTAGCTATTCCTGATATTAATGAAGCTCAAATCACTTTAACCAAATTCAGCTCAAACACAAAATTAACTAGCTATCAATCAGATCTTGTGAATGGAGAAAGCGATGCCTTTTATGGTAATAGATTAATTCACACCCTCAATGACGCTGAATTCACAATAAACCTCTTAAAAGCTGATTCTAGTCTTGACGAAAGCCTAACTTATAGACTAACAAAAAATAAAACTTTCACCATCCTAAATGGTCGTTATGGTGCGAAAATTAAGGTGAAAAGTGGTCTTATTGAAATTATCAACACCACCCTAACTAGCGATCTTCAGCACTTATCTCCAGGCATGATGCTTTTTGCCGATAGTTCAATTTTATCCACCAATCGAGATGAAGCGGAAATTAATTTTCTATCCGGTCCTAGTTTAAATCTAAACAGAGCAGAAGTGGTAGAATTCAGTAATATTAATTCTTTCAAGCAAACTTTGATCAATTACAGTTTGGATAATGGTAATTATTTTATCAATTTCAGAGGCTTCGATTCTCACGGTGTATTCAGCACCGATTCCAATGTCATTTTGGTCTCGCCTCAAGTTTGCGCTGACAATACCGAACCTTACGCTGATCCTGGAGCTACGGAAATCGATTTATCAATATTTAAAACCAAGGCTCTTGACGCTTCTAAATCATTTGACCCAAATGGAGAAATCTCCTTATATGGATGGGATATTGATGCCAACACTGACAGTGATAATGATGGAGATACTAGCAATGATTATGAAATTCTTAGCGAAGCTGCTTCCACTTTCAATATCGGTCCTTATGATGATTTAGACCCCAAATTAATTGCTTTAACTGTTTTTGATCGCAATGGGCATAAAAATACCAAAAATATTAAAGTGAACATGTCTGTACCCAAGATCAAATTAAATCAATCTACAGCTACCAGCGGCTCAATTGAAGGAGGACTTAATCCTGCCGAATCTGAAATACCAATCACAATCTTGCGTGAAAGAGACGGTGTTTTAACTCCTCTGGAAACACCTAGCATTTCCCAAGATAAAAAATATTTCTCTGACGAAAATGGACAATTCCAAGTCAATGATTTGACTACTTTAGATGAATTTGTAATCAAAAACGATCAAAATGAAGTGATTGCGACTTTGAATCCAGACATTCCAAGATTACTGATCGCTGATGAAAAAAAGGATGAGTATTACACCGACATCCTGTCAGCTGATTACAACTTGCCAACTTCACTGGCGATTATCGATACTCAGACGCACGAAACTGTGTTCAGCACAATAATTGTGCCTGACGTGAATACTGATGTCAGGACTCTTAGTAATGATTACAAATTTTCAGCAAATAGTGTCAGCAATTTAAATGGTATTTTTACAAAAATTTTAGAAAATTCTCTCAAAGCCAATACTTTACCTGGAGATGATCCATTGTATCCAGGCGGTCTAGAAATTTTGGATGAAAACAACTTACGTTTAGCGATCATTGCTACCAATGGCAACATTTTCTTATTGCAAAAAGAATTGGATCTAAGGCCAAAAGCAGTTGAAGATGAAACCGATCCTTTGGTGATTGAATTGACTGACAACAAATCAAAGCTGCTAGCGGAAATTTATATTTCCAGCGAAAAAAGCCCTGATCTACAAAGTCTTAATTCCAAACAAGTTAATTTATCACAAATTAACCCGGTTGCTTTAGACAAGAAAGATTCTGATCAAGACGGCATTCCTGATAAAGAAGAATTAATCTATTCTTTAAATCCACTTGATCCGAAAGATTCAGCTATGGACAATGATAATGATGAACTGACTAATCTCGAAGAATATCATAAAGGAACAAATCCAAATGATCCAGACACTGATCATGACAATATCAATGACCAGCTTGATCAAAATCCTTTACAGCCAGAAGTCTCTCCCTTTAGCGATATCTCAACTGATGACCCAATTTATCCAACCATTAAGACGCTGTATGATAATGGCGTATTGAACGGTACGGAGGAAAGTGGTCAGATTAATTTAAAACCTGACGAGAAAATCACCCGTGTTGAATTTACCAAGATTATGCTTGGCATGCTCTGCACCAAACCATCAGAACAATCTTATCAGAACCCGCCTGTCTTCAGCGATATCCTGCTTGATCAAGTTGAATCATGGATTTTCGCCGATACCAAAGAAGCGTTCTTGAAAGGCTATATCACCGGTTATTTAGCTACCCTGGATACCAGTACCGGCCTCACAGAATTTAAGCCAAACGCCTTTATCAATTTGGCCGAGCAAGCCAAAATTATCACTGAAGTTTTGGCTAAATTCCTGACTGATAAAAAACAAACTATCATCACTCTACCTAACGTGCAAACAACCGAACCATGGTATCAAGCTTGGATCAATATTGCTGAGGATTTAACGCCATATTTAAATTTTAAAACTGAACTGGCTAAACCTTTCATTTTAACTCAAGAGGAAGCCAGCCAACCTAACGAAGACTTGACCAGAGGCAAATTTCTGGAAATTGCTGATCGGGTTTTCCAAATTTACAACTGTTATGAAGTTGATTCTGATCATGACGGCCTTACAAACGTCGAAGAAGAAAAACTGGATCTTGATCCTTATGTGCCTGACAGCGATGCTGATCACGACGGTCTTACTCTCACGGAAGAACAAAAATACGGTACTGATCCAAACCTAGCTGATACTGATGGTGGCGGTGTAAATGATTTCAAGGAAATTCAAGAGGCTACCAATCCGCTTGATGCCAGTGATGATGATACTGACAACGAAGGTTTATCAAATTTAAAAGAGAAAAAATATGGCACTGACCTCAATGATCCAGACACTGATAAAGGTGGCATCACTGATTATCAAGAAATCCTGCGCGGCTCTGATCCGTTAAACAAGAAAGATGATCAACCTGATCAGGTGCAGGGTTTCACTCACAGCGACGATTTGATGAACCAGCTTGACCAGGGCGTTTATACTGCCGTCCCGCAATGCAATATCTGTCCTTGTCCCACCACTCTAGAAAACACCGCAGACCTTACGCCAAAAGATAAAATCTACGCCGGCATCATAAGTAGCGACGGTAGTCAAATTTTCACGCTCAGCGATCCAGTGGAGATAGAATTAAAATAAAAAAATGGATTTATTTTAAATGAAAGAAATGTTTAATGCTTTTCTCAGTGCCAAAAGTCACTTGATCTTCTTTACAATCAGGACAAAGGTAAACATATGTATCTTTTTTTTGCTCAGGATTTTCGATAATTTTCGCACAATTTCTACAGAAAAATCTTATACAGCCGGGAGATTTGGGTTGCGTCATAAATCCATTCTTAAATTATAATTGTTAGAAGAAAGAGCGCTTTCGGAACTTCTGTCTATAATTTGTTTTTTGGGGATTGAGTATGGATTTTTCTCTTCGACATCATTTAGAACTTTATGAATTCGATCCTGTACATGGTTGGGGAGCTTGATGAATGAAGCATCAGCCGGCTCTTCCTGATTATCATCAAGATTTTCAGTAGGGATGACATAAGGACTATGATTGTTTATCTTTTTAGATAAATAATAACCAACGAAATTACCGATAACACCAGTAAATCCTAAAATAATACCAATTCTAAGCTCTTTTACCGTTAAATTAACGCCAAAATCGCTGTTCAAAAAAACTGAAGACATGATAGTTAGTAACAATATATTTTCTAAAGCGCTGATTTGCGCTGATTTTTCTAAGCTCCATAAATATTTTCTGAAATTTAATCTAAAAATTCCGGCAAAATAACTTAATAAAGGCAGACCAGAAAAGAAAATAACAGCTATGCCAATCAGACTTAATGGTCCGGTAATGCCAAAATAAACCACGCCTTTCCCCCATTGACTCACATCAGAATAGACAGGCAGGAACATGCCAATGAAGGTTAAAAATGAGCCTGTCAAAATGATTTTGGTGGGCAGTGGCAAGCTAAGAATACGATATTTTATAGTTTGCAATGACATATAAAGTTTGTAAACTAATAGTAGATTAAGTCTAAGTTATTAAAATTACAAGTATATGATTATAGGAATCGATGGCCGAGAAGTGATTGCTAACAAAACCGGTAAAGGTTTTTATATTTTTAATATATTAAAAAATATTCTAAATCAAAAGACTATATTTGATTTTATTATTTATACCGATCAAAATACAAGGTTTTTTGATAAATTTGCTAATGTGAAAGTTAAAACTATTAATTTAAATGGACTTAAATGGCATCTGGAAGTCTATAAAAATTTAAAAAAAGACCAAGTGGATTTATTTTGGGCGCCGACAAGCTACGTTATTCCTTTTTTACTGGGAAAATCTTTGCCATATATTGTGACAGTGCATGATTTAGCGGCTTTTCTTTATTCTGATTTTAACGATAAAAAAGCCAAAATTATTGAAAAATTTACCTTGAAAAAAGTTTTAAAAAATGCGATAAAAATTTTTACCGTATCCCAAAATACCGCTCAGGATTTGGAAAAAATATTTAAAATTGACAAAAAGAAAATTGTGATTACTTATAATGCTTTTGATCCTCAGGTTTTTTCCCCCCGAAAGAATTCTGGCACTAAAAATCATTATATCTTGAATATCGGGACCTTAGAACCTAGAAAAAACCAACTCAGATTAATTCAAGCTTTTGACCTGATCAAGGATGAGTTTGAAGATTTAGATCTATATATTGGCGGTGGTAAAGGCTGGCAATATGAAAATATTTTTGCGGAAATGCAAAAGCGAAATTTAAGTTCAAGAGTGAAATTCTTAGGTTATGTCCAAGACAAGCAATTACCTGACTTATATCGTAATGCCGAACTTTTTGCTTATCCGTCTTTGTATGAAGGTTTTGGCATCCCAGTAGTAGAAGCCATGGCTTGCGGTTGTCCGGTTTTGACTTCCAATAATTCGTCATTGCCTGAAGTGGCTGGCAAGGCTGGAGTTTTGGTTAAGGCTGAAGATGTAAATGAAATAGCTGATGGATTTAGGAAAATTTTGAGAGATGAAAGTTTTCGAAAAACATTAATTGAAAAAGGATTAAATCAAGCTAACAAGTTTTCATGGGAGAAAACAGGGAAGGTGGTGTTGGAGAATTTTGGGAAAGTCTGAATATATCATTTGCATGATTTGCAAAATTAAGAATTGTAAAATTTAGGTTTAAGTATCAATAATTTTTTGTAGCCAAATTTAAAAAAATGCTGAAATTGGCGGGACTATTGCCGATAATGCTAGAAAAAAACTTGAGAGAAAACTAAAACGTCCAATTGCGACAAGTAAAAATTATAAAAAAATTAATGCCTTAATTTCATTTGACTAGCTATGCCAGGATGTGTCGGGGGTTCACTTTGATGATCTTGTGACTGTTTAACACTTGATTCAACTTCAGCTTTGCTGCGTTCATAAGTCTTAAAATTATTTAATAATGTTATCGTAGAACTTATACTGTCAAATTCACCACGTCTATTTAAACAAAATTCTTCAAATTGATTTTGAATTTCTTCGTTAGACATTATTCTATTAAGCTCATTTGATAGAATTTCAATATTTTGTGGATTAGAATCATTGGTCCCTAAAGCTTGTGTTAAAATTTCTCTAGCTAATACTAATCTCAAATTTCCAGTAGCATTTGTTTGAAGTCTGTTTACAATAGCACTTAATTGCTCTATGAGTTTTTGATATTCAGCATTAGCTGTATTAATAGCTTCACGATATTGACTTTTTCTAATTAAATTTGTAATCGGTGTCCATCCTGTATGACTTGATATCGCTGCCATTGAAAATCCACTTACCATTATGGGAAGAGAGGCTATAAGCATAGTTTCAAAAATTGGATCACCAACGCCATGTATTAATATGCCATAGGCTAAGGTAATTACAATGGTAAATGCTGCAGTCATAAAGCCAGTACCCACTTCAAGGTCAAATGGTACTTTTATTGCTACTTGTTGGTTAGTTTGTAATTGTTGTAAATCATCATTACTTAAACCATGTCCAATCAAAACTCTTTCAAAAATTATACTTGGAACAGATTTTAATTCTCTTGAATTCCTAATTCTTAATAAATTAGCTAATCTATAAAAAACATCAGGCTGTAACATGTTGAATAAAGGAGCTTTACTATCAGGTGTCGCTTGTCTTGTTTGCATTATCTCATCTCTTGTTTCTTTAACAGTTTGCGCTACGCATTCTGCTCCTTCTTCTGTCAATTCTGCAAATTGTGTAAGAAATTCAGTTAATGAATTATAATATAAACGGCCTCGAGATAGCATCATTAGAATTTGTTCTCGTTTTAGTAATTTACTGATGTCTTTAGTTGCCGCAGATTTAATGATTTTTTCTATTTTTTTTCTTTTTTTTGATCTAAATTTTCTAATATTACTTTTGATTTGATCTGTATGATATGTGAAAAAAGATCTTGTTTTTTGAAATTGTTTATAAGCATCATATTCCGCAATGTTACCTTCTGGCGACACTAAACTACTAATTTCTTGCATGTCAAGTTGAGGCTGAAATTCTCGTCCATACAAAGCATTTATTAAATCATTTATTTCAATAGAAATGCCATTAATTACAATAAATCTATTTACTTTTGATAGTTCACTTGGAGTTAATGCATCACTGAAATATTGTTTTATTAAACTATCTGGTACAAAAGATTGATCATCAAGCTTACTGCGCATATTTAAAAATAGTTGTTGTTTAATTATATCAAAATTTTGAAATTTAAGCTAGGATAGCCATCCCACCAATCCTTTTAACTTATTTAAAACATCAATATTTAATTTTTCTGATTTAATGCCGATGCAGCAGAGATGAAGATGATCGGCGGAATTTAAAATTTGCATTTTATTATAAAGTTGATCATTGATAATTGGACAGTCGATTGAAGCTAAGTGAACTCTTATTTGATGGCGGACACCTTTTTTGATGAAACACTTTAAGAGCTGAGAGTTTGAAAAAATTTGATATTTAGTTTCGGTGAAGATTGGGGAGCTTTGGTAAGTTATTTTTTTACCAGGGATCAGAACTGCCATTTTTTTGGAAGATTTATGGACGATGGGGAAATTTATAATATTTAGTTTAGAGAACTGAAGGCTAGGAACCGAGTTTCGTTTTGGAAGATTCAAAACTTCAGCTAGGTATATTTTTTCAAGATTTACATCGTTAATAAATTCATCAAAGGCTTTTTTGTTTTTCGCAAAAAGTAAGAGGCCGCAAGCTTCGTTATCGAGCCTGTAGAGAAGGCCGCCTTCTTCTGCTTTAAACCCGATAAAAGTGAAAAGTTCAGGATAATTTTGTTTAACAATATTTAGAAAATAATTTTCATTTTTACCAAAACTGGTTGGCAGGCCAGATGGTTTGAAAAAGCCAAGGTAATTCTCGTCTTGGAATAAGATCTGGAGGGAAGGCGTTGGCATTTTATCAATAAAATTAACAGACTAATTTAAAATTAGCGAAAATTTGCCAACATTTCAATTCTCTTTTATTGTACCAAAATTTTGACTTCATGACTATCAGTAATGATTTGTCCATTGTTATCAGCTGATACTGTTAAGCGAAGGATATAATTATATCCTTGATTAAGCAGATAGGCGGAAAGAATTGTTAATTGTCCTTCCATAACCTGTCCTTGCATATTAGCCAAACTGTGCCACTGCGTTTCATCTTCTCGTTGATATTCGATTTTATATGAACTACCAACAGCACTGCCTATCAAATCCACATTTTCTCCAAAAGGAATGGTATTCCCGTTCCAAGGACTTTCTATAATCGCAAACGGAGCCGGAACTTTGCCATTAGAATTCAAAGCCGCATAAGCATCAAGCATGCCAGTGCCAATTGGTTTAATAGTATCAATTTTTTTGGCACTATATTTCAAGATATTATAAACTTCATCAGATGATAAACCTGGATACTCAGACCATAACAACCCAGCTGCTCCAGCTACTAAAGGTGCTGCGGCTGATGTACCACTGATTGGCACATATTTAACACCTTTTACTCCATCAATAAATGTTGACAGCAAATATTGCCCAGGCGCTGACATGTCAACACCAGTTCCATAATTTGTATATTCATCACTTTGATCGTCCGTATCAGTAAACGCAATGGACATTACATGATTACAATCTGAAGGATAATGAAGATCATCAGTATTATCATTGCCAGCAGAAGCAATCATAAGCAGTCCACTGTTATAAGCATCATTTACGGCTAAATTTGTGTATGGATCCGCCCCATAGGCTCCAAAACTCATTTCAATAATTTTAGCGCCATTATCAACAGCATATTTAAAAGATGGGATCATTTGACGAGTATTTTTAACAGTTAGAGCCATGATTTTGCAACTTTGACAGACGCCGGTGACACCAATAGCATTATTACCTTTTGCTGCCGCCAAACCAGCTACTTGCGTGCCATGATATTTCGTCTGCAACATTCCATAATCTCCGTTATCATTAAACATGAAGTCCCAACCATGGATGTCATCTACATAGCCATTGCCATCATTATCAATCCCATCACTGGGGATTTCTCCTTCGTTTATCCACACATTGTCAATTAAGTCTTCATGCCCTTCCTGCACGCCGTAAGGGTCTAAAATAGCAATGACCACTGAATCACTGCCGGTGTTAATATCCCAAGCTTGCACACTATTAATTTTTTCATGATGGTACTGATTTTTGTATAAAGGATCGTTAGGGATTGCTTCAGGCAAAAAACATCTATTTACACCAGCCATTTTTACAGACTTAATTTTTTGAATTTTCTCCACGATTTTTTCTAGTTTTTTTGTTACATATTCACCAGTATTAACTGCAAAAGTGTTTTTTAAAGACTCAGAATATTCATCATCAAAAGCTAGACTGACTGATTTTATGTCAATATTTTTTTTAAAAAAGTTTAAAACTTTTTTTTCTTTACTATCTTTGCTGTCTTTTTTAGTAAAAAAATTACTGTCAATGGTGACTAGAATGTTTTCCGGATCATTTTTATAACATTGTTCCAACTCCACCTCTCTTTGTTTGTCAGATCTGCTTAATAAAGTAGAATTTAGAGCGTAAGCCACAGAAAATGAGCTAAAAACAACTAAAGTACTGATCAGTATTACTTTTGTTTTCATAAAAAAATATAAAATTAAAGAATTTACTGGAAAAATACAGCATTTTATTCAAATTAGTCAAATTTAGCTTTTAGTTTATAGTTTTATAGTTTTGTCGTATTATAATTTTATGAAAAATGAAGTCATTGCCAAAATTTTTGAAAATATGGCGGCAATTTTGGAAATAGAAGGAGCTCCAAATGCTTATTTTCGCGTGCGGGCTTATCAAAACGCCGCTCAGGTTTTGAAAGAACTGCCTATTGATGTGGAAGAACTAATTCTAAGAGGCGAAATGCTAAAAATTCCTGGCATTGGAGAAATTTTAGCCCAAAAAATCAGGGAATATATCAAAACCGGAAAAATAGAAGCTTATGAAATAATGTTGAAAATGTATCCCCAAAGCCTGCTCGATCTCCTGAAAATTCAATCTTTAGGACCTAAGAAACTTAAGCTTTTACATGAAACTTTTGGGGTGAAAGATTTGAATTCCTTAGAAAAAGTAATGAAGTCAGGACAAGCCGAAATGCTACCAAAATTTAAAGCTAAAACGATTGCCAATATTTTACACGGCCTAGATATTTTGAAAAATACGCAAGATCGGGTATTGCTTGGATTTATTTATCCAAAAGTCCAAGATTTACTAACCAGGATTAAAAAAATCCCTGGAGTAAAAAAAATTGAAGTGGCTGGATCTTTTCGCAGAAGGCAGGAAACAATTGGCGATATTGATATTTTGGTGGCTGGTAAAAATCCGTCCCAGATTTTTAGCTCATTTTTAAAATTTCCTGAAATTAAACGCGTTTTGGCCCACGGCGAAACAAAAAGTTCTGTTTTGATTGATGAAGGCCGGCAGGTTGATTTGAGAATTGTCAATGAAGAAAATTTTGGTGCGGCTTTGCAATATTTTACGGGCTCAAAAAAACACAATATTGCCATTAGAAAATTAGCCAATAATTTAGGCCTAACGATTAATGAATATGCCTTGTCTGATATCAAAACCGGTGAAGTCAAAGTTTCCAAAAGCGAAGAAAAAATTTATCAAGCTTTGGGCTTGCAGTATATTCCACCAGAAATAAGAAATGATACCGGAGAAATCGAGGCCGCTCAACAAAATAAAATCCCTAAATTGATTGAATTTAGCGATATTAAAGGCGATTTGCATATTCATTCCAATTATTCAGATGGCAAAAATTCGATTGAACAAATGGTGGTGGCGGCAATAGCCAAAGGTTATGAATATATTGCCATCACTGATCATTCACCAAGACTGACTGTTGCTCATGGGCTTCATTTAGAGGATTTGCAAAAGAAACAAGCGGAGATTCTCGCCTTAAATAAAAAATTTCCTATTAAAATTTTATATGGGACGGAAGTGGATATTCTGGAAGATGGCAGTTTAGATTATCCGAATGAAATTTTAAAAAATTTTGATATGGTGATTGCTTCAATTCATTATAAATTTAATCAGGATAATACTGAAAGAATTAGCAAAGCCATGCAAAATCCTTTTGTCCACGCTATCGGTCATTTAACAGGCAGAATGATTGGTAGTCGCGATTCTTATCCTTTAGATTTTGATAAAGTTTTTCAAGTAGCGGCTAAAACTCAAACCTGGCTGGAGATCAATGCCCAACCAGAAAGAATGGATCTGCCTGATATCTACATACGCAGAGCCAAAGAAGCCGGCTGTAAATTCATCATTGATACTGATTCACATTTTAATAAGAGCCTGTGGCTGATGGATTTGGGCGTGTCTTATGCCAGAAGAGGCTGGCTGACAGAATCAGATGTCATTAATACTTTGAAGTGGAAGGATTTAAAGTCAAAATTAAAATATGATTCTTTATAAAAAATATTTTATGATTTTAAAACGAAAAAAAACTTGGGAAATTAACATTGGTTCTTTAAAAATTGGGGGGGAAAATCCAATTGTGATTCAATCGATGTGCGATACTAAGACTCATAATGTTGAGGCGACCGTGCAACAAATTTTAAACTTAGAAAAAAAAGGTTGTGAGCTTATTCGTGTGGCTGTGCCTGAGGAAAAAGACGCTAAAGTTTTGACAAAAATTATTGCTCAAATTCATATTCCATTGGTGGCTGATATTCACTTTTTACCGAAAATGGCTTTGCTGGCTCTTGATCATCCAATCGCTAAATTACGAATTAATCCTGGAAATTTTTTAGACAAAAATTTACTTAAAGAAGTAATTGCAAAAGCCAAAGATAAAAAAGTAGCTATTAGAATTGGGGTGAATGCGGGATCTTTGGAACAGAAATTTTGGAATAAATATAAAGCACCAACTCCTCAAGCTTTGGTCGAATCAGCTTTGGAAAGTATAAAATTTTTCGAGAAAGAAAATTTTCAAAATTTAATAATTTCCGTAAAAACTGAAAATGTTTTAAATAATATTCAAGCTTATAGATTGTTGTCATCTAAAACGGATTATCCTTTGCATCTCGGTGTCACTCATGCTGGCGATCAATTTGATGGTACTGTGAAAAATTCTATTGGCATTGGAGCTCTGATCGCTGATGGAATAGGAGATACGATTCGTGTCTCTTTAGCCGCAGATCCAATAGAAGAAATAAAAGTGTGTAAAATGATTTTGAAATCTTTTAAATTATACACAAAAGAGCCTGATATTATTGCCTGCCCAACTTGTGGCAGAATTTCAATTGATCTGAAGAAAATTTTGAAAGAAGTAAAAGAAAAAACAAAACATTTGCAGAATGTCAGAATTGCAGTTATGGGATGTGAGGTGAATGGTCCTGGCGAAGCAAGAGAATCTGATTTTGGGATAACAGGTTCAAATGGGAAAGGAATAATTTTCAAAAAAGGAAAAATCATTGCAAGAGTTCCTGAAAATGAGATTGTGGACAAGTTGATTGAAATAATTGAAAAAAATTCTAAATTCTAAATTTTGAATTTTAAATTAGGGGAAAATTCATCAAAAGACCAGAATTGGGTGGTAATTTAAAAACTCACCCCCCTGCCCCACTCTCTTAAAAGAGAGGGGGGTGAAGAAAGTCCCTCTTTTGAAGAGAGGGATTTAGGGTGAGTTTTATTTATGTCCATTGAATTTAAAAAACAGAAATATATTTTTTTTGTATTAATTGTATTTATTGCAATTACTCATATATTTTTTTCTAAATTGCCAAATCAAAATTTGAAAATTACATTTTTGAATGTTGGGCAGGGTGATTCAATTTTGATACAAACACCCGCTTTACAGAATATTTTGATTGATGGAGGGCCTGGTCAGAATGTTTTGGGGCAATTAGGAACTACTATGCCATATGTTATTAATGCGATAGATTTAATCGTTTTGACGCATCCGCATGAAGATCATATTAGCGGGCTAATTGAAGTTTTGAAAAGATATGATGTTAAAAAAGTTTTATTTTCAGCACCTAATTATAAAAATTCACTTTATGATGAATTTCTGAAAGAAATAAATCAGCAAAAAATATCTACAATTATTGCATATTCAGAAAATGATTTTGATTTTGGTAATGGAATTTTTTTAGATGTTTTGTATCCGAATAAATTTTTTGGCGGACAAAATTTTATAAATATTAATAACGCATCGGTTGTTTTGAAATTGATTTACGGTGATCATAAAATTTTATTTACTGGTGATGCGGAAAAAGAATCGGAACATGAACAATTAATGACAGATTATGATTTGTCAGCTGATGTTTTGAAAGTTGGGCATCATGGAAGTAGAACAGCCACTACTTTGGATTATTTATTAAGTGTGAATCCAAAAACAGCAGTTATTCAGGTTGGAATAAATAATAAATTTCAACATCCACATCAGGAAACTTTGGATAAATTCAATAATTTAGGCATCCAAATTAGAAGGAATGATCTGGAGGGAAGAATTGAAGTAATCAGTAATCAGTAGTCAGTTCGAACTGATTTCGTTTTTTAAGTTTTCTTTATTCTCGCTCCCAGCATCCTTAACTTTTCATCCAAATTTTCATAGCCTCTTTCGATATAGTTTATGTTACTGATTTGAGTTTCGCCTTCAGCAATGAGTCCAGCGAGTACCATAGCCGCGCCAGCTCTAATGTCATGGCTTATTATTGGAAGGCCTTTGAGATTTGTTGGGCCAAATATTTTGGCTTGATGAGGATTAAGAGTTTGAATTTTTGCACCCATCTCTTCAAGTTCAGATAAATAGCCAAGCCTTCCTTCAAATAGTGTTTCAAATATTGTACTTTCTCCTTTGCATTGAGTTAAAGCTACAGCAAAAGGAGCCTGAAGATCTGTTGGAAATCCTGGGTGTACAGCGGTTTTGATAATTCCTGGAGATACAAGATGTTTGTTTGGAAATATTTTTATTTGACTTCCTTCAATATTAAAATTCGCACCAATTTTCCAAAGTTTATAAAAAAACATTTCAAGATCTTCTGGATTTGCATTTTCAATTGTTACCTCGCCTTTTGTAATAACAGAAGCAATCGTCAGAGTGCCTACTTCAAGATAATCTGATTTAACTTGATATTTGCCACCCAATAATTGATTTACACCATCGATTGTTAAGGTATGAGTTCCAATTCCTGAAATTTTGGCACCCATTGCATTTAAGAAATTACACAAATCAACAACATGTGGTTCACAAGCGGAAAGATGTATCTCAACTTTGCCATTACATAGAACTGAAGCCGTAATTATATTTTCTGTTGCTGTTACACTCATTTCAGGCATAACCACCAAAGCATTGTTGATTTTTCTGCATTTAATACTAATTTGATCATTTGAATCTATTATATTTATTCCCAATTGTTTAAAAGCTTCCAGATGAGTATCAATAGCTCTTTTGCCTAACACACATCCTCCTGGAAAAGTTATATTTGCCTCACCAAATTTAGCAATTAAAGGTCCAAGAAACAGTATTGATGCACGCATTTTTGGTACTAATTCACTTCGAATAGCTTTATTATGAATATTTTCTGTTCTGATATGTATTGTATTATTTGCGAAATGTGTCTGAGCTCCGATCGACTCTAAGATACTTAACATTGTTTTCACGTCCTGAATATCTGGAACATTTGTAATAATGCATTCATTTTTCACAAGAATTGTTGCCGCAAGTATTGGCAAAACAGCGTTTTTTGATCCGCTTGGTTTGATAACTCCAGTTAATCTCTGTCCGCCGTTGATGATGAATTGAGACATTTTAAAAAATTTTAAATTCTAAATTTTGAATTTTGAATTTTGAATTATTCTGAAAAAACACAATAAAATTTTAGCTCAATTTGTATAACTTTTACAATTTGAAGTTAATTTTTTTACACTTTTTTCACCACTATCACAGTGATATCGTCTTTTTGTTCATAGCCATTGGCAAATAATTTAACATCAGCGATAATGGAATTTTTGATAGCTTCAGCATTAGGTAGATCAGCAAGTTTTTCTACTAAACGTTGGAATCTGTCCATACCATAAAGTTCTTTATCATCTTTCCAACATTCAGGAATGCCATCGCTATATGTAATTAATAAATCACCTGGTTTTAAATTTACTTCTTGGACTTTAATTATTTTGGAAATATCAGGAATCATTCCTAAGGCCATCCCTCCTCCAGGTAATAGTGAAGCTTTTTTTGTAGCGGAATCAAAATAAATTAACTGTTCATGGCCGGCGCTGACATAAGTCATTTTTTGCCGAGGCACGTTCCAATTCATCATAATTAAAGTTAAAAACATATTAGGTAAAGTTTTGGCCTTAAGAACTGCATTGGTCCGACATAAGATTTTTTGCATATCTTTTTCGTCAATGTGGCTATAAACAACAGCATTAGCAATCGATACTACCAAACTGGAAGGAACTCCATGGCCAGTCACATCCCCTAAATAAAACATTAAATTATCATCATCAATTTTGATGAAATCAAATAGATCGCCGCCGATGGCTTCAGCAGGGATCAAACCAGCGGCAATATCCAAGCCTTTGACGTTTGGGATATCTTTGGGCAAAATGGTCCTTTGAATGTCAGCAGCTAGTTCAAATTCTTTGGCCACTCTTTCCTGAAAAACCATAGCCTTGGTGCTTTGATCAAGCTTAATAGCCATTTGGTTGAATGATTTAGCTAGTACCCCCACTTCATCTTTGGTCTCTACTGGTACTTGTTTGTGAAAATCACCCTCGGAAATAGTTAACACACCTTGAGTTAAATGTTTCAAAGGACGCACAATCGTAGAAGCAAAAACGTAAGAAAAAATTACCCCCAAAATCAAACCTATCAACATTACAATAATTGTTTCCATAATCATAATTCTAATTTTACTGTCCAGGCTCTTATAGGAGAGTCCATATTCTACGGCAATTCTATTATCAAAAGGTTCAATGATATTGTTGATGCGCATTGAATTTAAATTCACCTTGATTAATTCATTTCCATCTTCTGACACAAATTTATAAGCACCGCTATTATCAATTTTTAAAAACACCACAGAATTATTAGATAATCCTAAAGACTGGTTTTGTGATTTAAGGCGTGTTAATAAATTTTGATCGGTAACGGTTCTGGCTGGGCCTTGATATTGCTCGTGTTTTTCTTGAAGTGAATCATATAGAATAGTGCCTTGATAGGAAAATATTTTAATTGTGGCAATATCGGAATTTTTGTTAAAAATATTTTTAATTTCTTTATTAAAACTCAAAAAACTGCCTTCTTGTAGGTAAATCGTATTGATATTAGCAATTTGCGGACTAACAATCTCCGCAAAACTTCTGGCATTTAAATAAATTTGATTTTTATATTCATTTACCCGGCTTAAAATAAAAATCGAAGAAAGAGCGCTGATAATAATAATTATCAGCAGACAAGTTGTGAAAATTAATTTTGTTTTAAGAGATTTAAGAGCCATAAAATAGCTGTGGGCTATGAGCTGTGAACTTTTAGTCTAATATTCTAAAAGTTTCTTTAAATTATATCATACTTGGTAGGCTCCTACCATCCGAAATATTTGCCAACATCTTCTGGGCCTTCTCTTTTACGTGCAACAGTTACAATGCCGTTTTGTAAAATAACTTTTGTTGGAGGTGAAATGAAACAGTGATGACCAGAAAAACTGTCTTGATATGCTCCTGTATCTAAAATTGCGATATATAATTCTTCTCCCTTTTCCAAGTCTTCTAAACGTGGTAACAAAAAATAATCATTACCTGTATAACGATCATCAGAATCACAGCTTAAACCAGCTAGCCATACACGATTACGATATATAGCATTCATGTGATTAACTGGAATGACATGAAATTTCTGGTGTACAGCCCAAATATCTAAAAGATCATTTTGAAAACTTCCATTAATAAAATACCAATATTTTGCAATTCCTTTACTGATTTTTTTAGAAAGTACAATTTTATAAACATTTAACTGTGCTGGAGCAGTTACAGCTTGTCCCCACTCAACAATTACGTTAGGGTGAGGAACTCCTACCTTGTCAGCCCATGTTTTTAGGTTTTTAAATATGCGAGATAGCAAAGATTCAAAACTATATAGTCTTTTTTTCTCATAAGGGACTGCAAATCCGCCTCCAATATTGATAGTATCAAGCCCCGGATTTTGCTTACGGATTTTTACATAAGCATCAAAAGCTTCACGCAGACCATTAATATGGTCATTTTCGAATTTTGTTTGGGAACCTAAATGATAGTGCAGAATTTTTAATCCTCGTATTCGTCCCATATCCGAAATTTCATCTAAAGTCATGCCAAATTGATCGATTTTTTTATCCCAATGTGACTTCACCCGTGTTTTTAAATTTATCCGCACGCCGGTATCACCAGGGAAACCTTTGAATAATTTGCGTTCTTCTTCACTTTCTATAATAGGAACAATGCCTAAACCTTTTTCGCGAAGTTCTTTAATTAGATTTATATATTCTAAAGTTTTTGGGCCATTGCAAACAACACGTATCCTGGAATTAAAATTTTCACTCATATAAAGCTTCTTTACCAGCCATAATTGATTAGCAGAAGCAGTTTCAAGATGAGCACCTTCAGAAAGAAGCGGTAACATGAATTCTTTGCGTTGATTTACTTTGATGGGGAAATGATATGAAAATTTAGATTTATATCCAAATTTTTTGATGTATGATTTTGCAACTTTAAAAATATTTTCAAGGCGATCTTCAATGACATAAGGCATAAAAATTTCCAATGATGAACCGTTAAATTTTCGGGCTAGATCATAAATGTTATATTGATAATTGCCTTCGTGAATAACTAACTCCCCGTCTTTATTGATACTGAAATATTCTGTATTGAGTTCTTTTTGACTTAATTTCCAGATTTTTTTATAATTTTTTGCCTTAGGGCGTTTAGGTTTTTCCACTTAAAATACAAATGAATAAAAATAATTTCATAATTCTGTTTTTATCAAATTATTTATGAAAGTGCAAGAAGATTTTTAAGTGATTTTTTTAAGTTGTTTATAGTGGCTGTTGCTGACTTAAACAATGCCAAGCTCCTTGACCCCAAATCACGTCAAAAGCATCAACACCTATCACTTTTCGATTTGGGAAATAATGTTGTAAAATTTCTTTTGCTTGATCATCTTTTTTTTGTCTGAAACTTGGCATTATTACAATTTTGTTCCCAATATAAAAATTTGCATAAGTTGCAGGCATTTGTGCGTCAAGATAAATAACAGGATCTGGCATTGGCAATGGGATAATTTTAAGTAATTTACCATCCTGATCTTTCATGGATTGCATTTGTTCAAAATTTTCTTTAAGAAATCGATAATTAGGATTTTTTGAATTTTCTTCAACAGAGCAAACAATAGTTTCTGCATTTACAAAACGTGCTAAATCATCAACATGACCATCTGTATCATCGTTAATTATACCGTCTCCAAGCCACAAAACATTTGTTGCTCCAAGATAATTTTTTAAAACAATTTCAAGATCTTTTTTAGTTAAATCTGGATTGCGATTTTCATTTAATAAACATTGGCGCGTTGTAAGCAGAGTACCTTTACCATTCACATCAATTGAACCTCCTTCCATTACAATTTTCGGATAAAACACAGGAATTTTTAAAAGTTTAGCAATATTTGTTGGTACGACATCATCATCATTCCCTTCATTGTATTTCTCTCCCCAGGCATTAAAAATCCAATCAATTATTGCTATTTCTTTTTGTGAAGAATTTTTTGCATCATCACGAACAACAAAAATCGGTCCAAAATCACGACACCAAGGAACATTAGTTTTTATATAAACAAAATTAATATTGTCAGTTCTTAATTTCAAATCATTTAATCTTTCTCGTACAACTTTTTCCATTGATAAATCATTCACTAACAAATTTACTGTTTCACTTTCTTGCATTACATGAATTGCATTACAAAAAGCGTCAAGAACTTTTTCATATTTCCATTCTTCTCCATGTTGTTCATTTACAAGCCAGTATATCCAATGATTCCGATTGTGAGGCCAGGCAAGCCAAATCGCCGAATGTTTTTCCCATTCTGCTGGCATACGATAACCTAAATTAAAAGGAGTTTTTTGCATAATTAATTCAAAATTTAAAATTAAGAATTCAAAATTTCTTCATAGCTCTCCGGTCGGCGATTATGAAAAAACCCCCATTCCTCACGAACACGTTCTGCATGATCCAAATCAATTTCTGCTAAAATAATTTCTTCATTGTTTCCGCCATGTGCAAGTATTTTTCCAAAAGGATCAGCAACAAAAGACCCACCCCAAAACTCTAATTTATCTTCAATTCCAACTCTATTTATTGGAGCAACATAAATATTATTTGCTATAGCATGACCACGTTGCACATCTTCCCAAGCTTTTTGCCAATCACCTTCAAACGCTTCTTGGTCAGTGAAATTACCTATGGCAGTAGGATAAAATATTAAATCAGCACCTTTCAAAGTTAAAATTCTAGAAGCTTCAGGGAACCATTGATCATAACAAATCAAAACTGAAATTTTACCATAACGAGTATCAGCTATTTGATATCCAAGATTCCCTTTTTCAAAATAATTTTGTTCATAATATCGTGGATCATGAGGAATGTGCATTTTGCGATATTTCAAAAATACAGAACCATCAATATCAAAAATTACTGCAGTATTATATAATTTCCCATTTTCTCCTTTTTCATAAATAGAACCGCCAACAACAATTACTTTATTATCTTTTGCGGCTTTTGAGAGCATTTCGAATGTAGTCCCAGAAGGTATAGTTTCCAAAAATTTTATAGCATTAGGATCTTTTTCTTTTTGGCAAAAATAAGGTGCAGAAAAAAGTTCAGAAAGAGCAATAATTTGAGCACCTTTATTTGTGGCTTCTTTAATTTTCGCTTCTGCTTTTTTGAGATTAGCGTTTACATCATTTCCGCATTGCATTTGGATTAGGCCAATGTTGATTTTTTTGCTCATATTGTCTTTAACTATGATTTAAAATGATTATTTGATGAACTATGATTTTTTACAACCCAAGTAGCACTGCTGCAATCCACGGAAATGCAACTGTCACATCACTTTGAATAATCTGGTAATAACTTTTTATTGAAAGTTTGTCCCAGGTGATTTTTTCTTTACCACCTGCTCCAGAATATGAACCATATGACATTGGAGAAGAACCGATTTCAATAAATCCAGCCCAGTCTCGTACTTTTGGATAAAGAAGATCATGTTTTAGTGAAGGGACAATGCAAATCGGGAAATCTGCTGAAATACCCCCGCCTAACTGTAAGAATGCAATTGGACTATTTTTGGAATTTTCCATATACCAGTCATAAAGATAAGTAAAATATTCAAGTCCGCTTTTCATAATTCTTTGATCCAAAACAAATTTTTTATCAGTCCGATATTTCCCACCATATGTATAACTTGCAAAAATATTGCCCATTGTTGAATCTTCAAATCCTGGGATTATGATTGGGATGTTTTTCTTATATGCCGCATAAGCCCAACAGTCTTCTGGATTAGCATGTTGATCTGGTGAAATTAAATTTTCAGAAAAAAGTCTTCTAAAATATTCGTGCGGAAAATATCTTTGGCCTTTTTTTTCTGCCTCTTGCCACATTTTGAGAAGATGGGGTTCCATAATTCTTACGCTTTCATCTTCCGGTAAAAAGGTGTCTGTAATACGACGAAGCCCAGTATCTCGAAGTTCAGCTTCCTGTTCTGGCGTAAGTTCTGTGTATCTTGGAATATAGGCATAATGAGAATGCGCCACATATCGATAATAAGATTCTTCATGATTAGCACCAGTTGCTGATACCAAATGCACTTTATCTTGGCGGATTAACTCAGCAAGCATGACTCCAACCTGAAAAGAACTTAAAGCACCAGCGATTGTTACCACTAATTTACCACCATTTTTTAAATGATTTTTTAACCATACTGCGGCATCATAAGTTGCCCCGCCATTACAGTGGTTAAGAGTTCTTTCGGCAAAAGCAGAAACAGGGGTTTTACTTTTTTTAACATGTGAACTCAAAGTTCCAGAAATAGTTTTGCCAGCACCAGCCCCATCATTACTTATTATTAATTTTTTTAAAGCTGGGGATAATTTGGTGAATTTTTTCATACGCGATCTTCTTTTAAAAATTAAGATTCCTGTTTTTACAGGAATGACAAAGGAAAATGTCTATTAGAACTTTAAAATTTTAAAAAAAATAAGTCAATTTGTTTAATAAATCATGGATCATCTGATCTTTAGTTTGAAAAAAATCATGAAAAGGCCAGAAATACAAGATCTTCTTTTGAAAACTCACCCCGTCCCTCTCTTCAAAGAGAGGGGGATTTCTTACGAATAAATACATATGGATAATAGACCAGATTTAAAAGCTACAGTTAGAGAACTTAGAAAAAATCAAACTAAAACGGAATATATATTTTGGACTTATGTTAGAAACAGAAAAATAAAAAATAGAAAATTTATAAGACAATTTGCAATCATATTTGAATTTGAAAATAAGATTTAAAAATAAAAATATTAAAGAATTTATAAATAAGTCCCTCTCTTTCAAGCTTGTCCTCGACTCCGATCAGGGAAGAGGGATTTAGGGTGAGTTTTCAAAGGATATTCTTGTTTTTTCAAACCAAAAATCAGATGATCCTAAATCAGCACATTATTTGAGTACATGCTTATTGACAATGATTATATATTTTGGAAAGATGAATATGCTTTAATTTATTAGATTTATTTGATGTTATTTTCAATTAAACAATATCGAAATCGAAATTTAGTTGTAAAAACTACTACTACCACAACAACATTAGTTGCGGGATAGTTTTATATTAAAAAAATAATTTAAAAATCAAGCCCCGCAATAACGGGGCTTTTTTTGTACATTAAATAATTTCAATAATGAATCAATACATGAAAATTCGAAATCAACATTGTCCAAATGCAAAATGCAAATTATATGGACAACTTGAAAAAAATAACATTCAAATCCATAGCAAAAAAAACAAAAGATTTAGATGTTCTTTATGTTATAAAACGTGGAGTGAGAATTTTAATGAAATTTATTTTTGTTTGAAATCTTCTATTGAGTTACTGAATCGAGCTAAAACATTTTTAGATCTTGGTTTGAGCGTAAGGCAGATTGCTAGAAGAATTGATGTTAGCCCATCTACTATTCAAAAATGGAAATTAAAATTTTAAATTTTTTAAAATATTTTATTACTTAACTTTTTTATTATGACGGAAATATTTGGTCCTAATAGTTTTAATAAATGTCTTAACCGTTCTGAACAAGCAGAAAGGCAACCAGAACAATCACCTTTAGTTGACGCAGAGAGTTTAGACTCTCAACGTTCTCAAGCAAGATATGCATTATTTGGTGGAATAAAGTGCTTATTAGAGCAAGGAGAACAAGGCAAAATGGTTGGTTATCCGTTGAAAGATGGGAAGCCTGATTATTCACAACCTTTGTATCAAGATGTTTATAGGTTGCCTGAAATAATCTTCTTTTAATATGTAATGGTTTTAAAGCAGTTATAGTTAAAAGCTATAACTGCTTTTCTCTAATTATTAAACAAAAACTCCATCACATCTCCATCCTGAACAATGTATTCTTTACCTTCCAATCGAAGTTTACCTTTTTCTTTTGCTCCGGATTTTCCTCCGAATTGAATGTAATCTTGATATGAAATTGTTTCGGCCTTAATAAATCCTTTTTCAAAATCTGTGTGAATAACACCTGCGGCTTGCGGGGCAGTCCAGCCTTTATGAATTGTCCATGCTCTGACTTCATCTGGACCAGCTGTTAAATATGTTTGTAGTCCTAAAGTTTTGTAGGCCGTTTTAATCAGTGAATTAAGACCTGTTTCGTGTAAACCAATTTCTTTCAAAAATTCCAACGCCTCCCCTTCATTCATTGAAATTAATTCTGATTCGATTTGAGCTGAGATTGGAATAATATCATATTTTTCATTGATTTTCAGTGTTATTCTTAATTCATCTAAGTTTATTTTTGTAACCTGATCTTCAGCACAATTGAGAACATAAATAACAGGTTTAAATGTTAATAAATGTAAATCTTTTAATTCAAGTTTTTCTTCATCAGTAAGTTCCATTTCTGAAGCCATTTGTCCCTGATTTAAGAAGTTGAAAACCTTTTCAACTAAGTTTGCATATGCAATTTTTTCTTTATTTCCAGATTTAGAATCATTTTTTGCTTTGCCTAATCTTTTTTCAAGTGTTTGAAGATCAGCTAAAATCAGCTCTGATTCAATAATTTCTTTATCTCTGGCCGCATCAACAGTTCCATGCACATGGATTGTATTTGGATCTTCAAAAATTCTTAAAACTTCGCAAATAGCATCACAATCACGAATATGTGATAAAAATTGATTCCCAAGCCCTTCACCTTTGCTTGCTCCTTTGACCAATCCAGCAATATCAACAAATTCAACAATGGCTGGGATGATTTTTTTGGGATTAACAATTTTCGCTAGATTTGTGAGTCTTTCATCAGGAACTTCGACAACACCCACATTTGGGTCAATTGTACAGAAAGGATAATTTGCGGCTTGGGCTGATTTGGTTTTTGTCAAAGCATTGAATAGTGTTGATTTGCCGACATTTGGAAGACCGACGATACCGATTTGGAGAGACATGTGAAAGGGGTAATAGAGAATAGTGAATGGGAAATGAAATTTTAAATTAAGTCAGATTTTTAAATTTACAAGCTAAAGCTTAAAATCAATAATTTCATTAATGGTGATTTGTCCTGAGGCGGTTTTTTCTTCTTCTGATAACGCCGCAAAGGTTAAGTAATTGTTTTGGAAAAGACCTTTACCTAGCCTGGTTCTTTTGCCTAAATGATCCATGCCCAAGACAATTGGTTTTTTATTTACTTCCAAAATTTTAGCCACGCATTTTTCTAAAGTCTGAATATCATAGGCATCTTTAACTCTGGTAGCAATTTTTATCATATCAATTTCAGTATTAACTGCTTGATCAATAATGTTTGATAAGTTCATGAAAGTAGGTGTCTTGATAAAATCATGAAAAGAATAAATAATTTGGAAACTACATGAGTTTTTATAGGTTTTAAGAAAATCAATATTGTGGAGATCGCTGATGTCAACATATTCACCGCCAAGTTCAATAAATTTCGTGAAAAGATTGATTTTATCAAAATTATCACCTTGAAAACTACCCATTTCCTCAGGATTTTTGCAAACCGCCAAAATAGGTTTTGTACGATGCTTAAAAATCTCCTCAAGATTTAAATTTTCAATCTGATCCAGCCAAATTTCCGTCATGTCAGCTTTTTGTTCAGCTTCAGCAAGTTTTTCTAAAGCTGTCCGCATGTTTTTCACTTTAATCGGAATGCAGATTTTCATGAATTTTTAAATTTAATTTATTCCAATATAATGCTAAATTTGTTTTTGTTTAAGCTTAAATTCTAAAATAATGAATATTATAGTTGAAAAAAAACAGTTATTAAAAAAATATCAGGTTTTATTGCTAAAAATTAATAGAGAAATGAATTTGATTTCCCGCCATGATGAGGAAGTTTTTTGGGAGAAACATGTTGAAGATAGTTTGGCTTTAGGTAATTTCTTAAATTTTGGTGATAATAAAAAATTAATAGATTTAGGAAGTGGAGGTGGCCTTCCCGGGATACCTTTGGCGATTTATTATCCTAATTTAGAGGTTGCTTTGTTAGATTCAACTCAGAAAAAAATAAAAGTTTTGGATGGAATCACCAAAGAATTGAATTTAAAAAATGTAAAAACAGTTTATGGCAGGATAGAAGAAATTGCTCATCAGAAAAATTTCCGGGGGAAATTTGATTTAGTCACAGCCAAAGCCTTAGCACCTTTGAATGTTTTGTTGGAATATGCTATGCCTTTTTTGGAAGTGGGAGGAGTGCTAATCTCATACAAAGGACCGAACTTTCAGCAGGAAATTCAAGATTCAGTCAAAGCTTTAGAAATTTTGAATTCTAAAATCACAAACATTTATGAATATAAACTTAAAAATGATTTAGGCTCAAGAGCAATAGTTTTAGTCGAAAAAGTTGCTGACACTGATACAAAATATCCAAGAAAAGTTGGAGTGCCGTTGAAGAAGCCTTTATGAAAAGTAAAAAATAAAAAACACTTAAGCCGCCATATTCAAAACCTTAATCCTTGAACTGATCATAAACATTGGATTTGAGGACTCTTCGTTGATGCCTGGGACTTTTTGAAACATCACTTCGTCGCCAAGTAATTGTTCTATGATTTTTTTAACCATTTTCATATGAGCAGCCAGACTTTTGTTAGATAAATTTAAAGATATTATTTGGTCATATATATCTTGAATTGTGAGAAAAACATCGACATTAAAAACGATTCTTCTATCACTGAGACAGAACATTGCCCGAGCCAAATCAAATCTTAAAATAGCAATCTGTGGTTCAAGTTTTGGAGTGGCTCTTAATTTTAATCCTCGCAAATCAGAGAAAATTAGCTCTTTATATCTATTGAAAATTTGTTCTAAAGGTCCTTGGCCAGTTTCCTTTTCAAAAGCACTTAAACCTCTTCTTTTCAATATGCCTTCTTCCGCTGAAGTTGGATAGTGTGGCTTTGGATTTAAAATGGGTGACATTCGTAAATATAGTAAAAAATCGTGAAGTTTCTAATCTTACCATAAATAATATTTCAGTCAAACACCTTAAATTTGACTAACAGTATTCTCCATTTTTGGTATCTGGAAGTCATTTTGCTGTAATTTTTGAAATTGCCAAATTTGATATTGCAAATAAGCAATGTACAAAGCTTCGGTTATGATAATAAAAGCTAGTAAAACAGTGATGAGGTAAGGTTTATTTTTCATAAATTTAGTGGTTTAAAATTTTTTATCAGGTGGAACATTGTAATATTTAAAAAGGAAATCAAGGATTTTTTGAGCGATAGGTAATGCGCTGGTTTCAGCATACGGACCATTCAAAGGTTTGTCTACTTTGACCAGCACGAGAAATTTAGGATCACTGACCGGGCCGAACCCTATAAAGGAAGTTATGGTAGTACCAGTGCCAAATAACGCTTTACCATTTTGATAAGTTTGTGCTGTGCCAGTTTTACCTGCTACAAAATGTCTTGGCACCTGGGCTTTTTTGGCTTGTCCATTTTCGATGACGGAAATCATCATAGAAGTGATTTTATCCGCAGTTTCTTTGGTTATAACTTGATCAACAATACGTGGTTCGAAAGTTTCAGTTTTGTTATTGCCATGGTAATCAATGCTTTTAACAATGAAAGGCTGCATCAACGTGCCATTGTTGGCTAATGCTGATAAAGCTGTAGCGTGCTGAATCAAGGTGACACTGATACCTTGACCATAGCCTTTGGTTAAAAGTTCGCTCTGAGTCCAGTATTCATAATGTTCAAGCTGTCCTTTGTTTTCACTGTCGAATTCTATACCGG
This sequence comes from Candidatus Peregrinibacteria bacterium RIFOXYB2_FULL_33_20, assembly GCA_001788835.1. GTDB lineage: Bacteria > Patescibacteriota > Gracilibacteria > UBA1369 > GWF2-33-10 > GWF2-33-10. The sequence goes on along the minus strand of MFXK01000028.1, from coordinate 62,753 downwards.
TTTTTTCGCCATAGCCAAATTTTCTAATATAATTATAAAACAAACTGTAACCAAGTGTTTCCGCTACCTGAGCCATACCTACGTTATCAGAATTTTCCAGAATTTGCGTCATGGTCTCAACGCCATGATATTGATTATTGTAAGTTTTGATAAAATCATAATCACTATCGCTTTTAGGATTACTAATTTTGGGAACTTTGATCGGGCCGCTACAGTCAAAAGTTGACTGTGGCTGAACTTCATCAGCGTCTATGGCTGAAGCCATTACTACAGGTTTAAACGTTGAACCTGGTTCATAAAGATCAGTGATCGCTTTGTTTCGAAAAACTTCTGAGCCGACAAAATTATCATATCGATAATATGTGCTTGGAATTTCTTTATCTTCAAACACTTCAAACCTTCTATCTGGATTTCGTTGTGTGTAAAAATAAATATGTTTATTATCATCACTACCTACTACTGTGAAATTATCAATCTCTGCTTGGCTTAGATGAATTTCTTTGAGATTAAAAATTTGAGCATATTCATTAGGATCAAAAGTTGGGTAATTAGCCATAGCTAAAATTTCGCCAGTTTTTGGATTCATGACGATCGCTTGGGCGCTTTCCGCATTATATTCTCTAACTGCTGCTGGCAGATTTTTTTCCACTTCTAATTGTATCGCCCTATCAATAGTCAGGGTAATATCAGCACCGTCTTCAGCAATTTGCACTTTGCTATCACCAACCGTCAAAATATCACCAGCTGCGTCTTTCTGAGATTTAATAAAACCAGCTTTACCGGCTAGAACATGATTGTATCTGCCTTCTATGCCATATTGTCCAATGCCAGCGGAATTAATATAACCCAAAACCTGCGCTGCCAAAGTTTGCTCTGGATAGTATCGGTAGTGTTCTTTGGTTAACTTGATGCCATGATAAGTTTCTGAGTTGCTATTAAAAATTATTTCTAACTGATCGGCTTTGTCTTTTGGTAACTTACGAGCCAGGACAGTATAATGATTTTTCCCTTCCAGTAATATTTCTAGATAATCTCGGTCAAAATTAATCAAAGGCGCAAGAATTTTGGCGGTCTTTGTCGCCGAACTTATTTGTTTGGGATAAGCATAAAGATTTTTTTCTTCATTAATTGAAACGCCATCAAGATTTAAAGAGTTGATTGATTGTTCTAATTCTGGATCAACATTGGTCAGCAATAATATTTCTGACCGTATATACTGACCCATTTGATCTTTTAGATTAGAGATGTAGTCATTCAACAATTCCTGGTCGGACTTGGCAATAATTTTATTCTTATCTTCTTCGGTGATAGCTTGTAATTCTAATTTTTTTAGGCGTTTATTTTCTTTTTCCTGAGCATTATTAAGATCAAATAAAATTGGTCCAATTTTGTTTGCTAATAAACTGGCATTATCATCTTTGGCAATAATAGAAGGATCGGCGAATAATAGGTCGTAAGTGGTAGTGGTGGCTAATTTGTATTTGGTATTGGAATAACGGTCGTCTAATAAAATCTCGCCTCGTCTGGCAGGCAGTTGGGTGATGCCGTAATGGCTTTCTTCAACGATTTTAAGATAATAATTGTGCTTAACGATTTGCAGATAAAAAAGTCGCCACCCCACTATCCCTAATATTAATACAAAAAAAATCAGTAATACGTTTAGTCTATTGAATTGTATGAAAAATCTTCTGCGCATTGATTTTTTTATTCTATTTAAGCTTAAGGTATGCTATGGTTTTTGCTGTGAACTTGCAAGATTTTTCCTTAATTCAATCTCGCACTTTACTTTCGTCCGACGTACAAAGTACTTGGAGAGGTGGGTGTGGGATCAAAATTTAGAATTTAAAATTTCTCTCAATGCTTAATAAAATTATTTTTAAAAATAATTTAAGACTGATCACCAAACAACTGATCGGTTCAAAATCTTTGACAGTTTTGATCTTAGTTGGTGCTGGTTCACGATATGAAACTCAAGAATCAAATGGTATCTCTCATTTTCTTGAACATATGTTCTTCAAGGGGGCAAAAAAATATCAAAATGCCAGAGAAGTATCAGAAGCAATTGACTCAGTCGGAGGTGAATTTAATGCTTTTACCGGTAAGCAGTATGCGGGATATTTTGTGAAAGTTTCTTCTGATAAATTGGATGTGGCTTTGGATGTTTTGTCTGATATGTTGATTAATTCTAGATTTAATGAAGATGATATGAATAGAGAACGGGAAGTGATTCTGGAGGAATACAAGATGTATCAGGACACGCCTTCCTACCAGATCGGCTGGGATTTTGAACGTTTACTTTATGGTAAACAGCCAATGGGCAACGATCAGTTGGGGACGCCTGAGTTTTTGAAAAAAGTTAGCCGTGAAGATTTAATTTCTTATCATCAGAAATTATATACGCCTGATAATACAGTGATTAGTATTGTTGGCGATGTAAATCAGTCTGTGTCTAAAAACTTAGTTGAAAAATTATTTATTTTTAAAAACCCGCAAAAAGCCTTTAATTATTTTCCTTTGGAAGTAAACCATAGCAAAGAAAAAGTGATTTTGCGAAAAAAATATACCAAGCAAGGACATGTGGTTATTGGGTTTCCGGGTTATAGTGAGACTGATCATCGTTCCATTTGGCTAAAAATTCTGGCAATGATACTGGGCGGCAACATGAGTTCTAGAATGTTTTTGGGAGTTAGAGAGCGTAAAGGCTTGGCTTATAATATTTGCACAACCACGGATGATTATACTGACACGGGTATTATTTCCACCAGGGCAGGGATTGATACGGATAGAGTTGACGAAGCAATTTCAGCCATGATTTTTGAGTATAAAAATTTAAAAGAGAATGGAGTATCTAGCTTTGAACTGGAAAAAGCCAAATCTTGCCTTAAAGGAAAAATTTTATTAAGACTGGAAGACACGGAAGAATTCGCTCACTTACTTGGGAAGTTTGAACTTCTATACGGCCAATATAAAAATCCGGAAGAAATTTTATCTGATATTGACAGAGTGACAATGGACGATATAAATACTATGATCAAGGAAATTTTGGCGGAAGAAAAAATGAAAGCCGCCATTATTGGTCCGTTTGAGGAAGAACAAAAAGACAGGTTTGAAGAAGCGATAAGGTGGTAAAAAGTAAGAAAAAATTTAAAATTTTAAATAAAGATTTTGATATAAATTTTTATAAAATATAAAAATTATGGAACTTGCCTCGCGAGAAATATTTAAAGACGATGATGAATCATTAGAAACCATGAATGCATTGTGTGATAAATTAGAAGCTTTAAGATTTAGAAACACCACTAAAGCTATTGACTATTTAAAAAATAAATTTGGTATCCCAAAAGAACAAATATTGAAAAATCTTAATTCTGATTCCTTTTATCTATATCCATTTGTAATTGATAATTATTATCCAATAGTAAGAATGGAAAGATTCGGTCCATATAAACTGCAGATAGTATTTATCTGGCAATATCTGCTTAAATACCATTTAGAGGAAGTGAAGCAATATTTTGCTAATCGACAGGTCCCTTTATTATAAATTATAAATTATCTATTATTTTTTTGATTTTTGCGTAAGCTCTGTTAAGATCAAATGTGCTTTTTAAAATTTATGAATAAAAATAAAATTAAAATTTGCAATGCAAAACCTGAAGTTAAATTTGATTTTGCAGTAGGTGGGCAGGCGGTGATTGAGGGTGTGATGATGAGGTCTGCTAATTTTTTAACGATTGCCGTACGCAAACCTAATGGTGAGCTTTTAATTAGAGATGAAGCTTACATATCATTAGCCAAAAAACTGAAAGCACATCGAATTCCGATTATTCGCGGCGTTATTGGCTTATTTGAATCCTTGTATGTCGGTACCAAAGCTTTGAATTTCTCAGCCAAAGTAGCGGCAGATGATGATTTAAAAGGACACCTAGAAGGCTTTTTAAAAAAACAGAAAGTTAAAATTAATAGTTTTCAAGAATTTTTAAAAAACACGGGCATGACAATTCTGGTGATTTTTAGCTACGTTTTTTCTATAACGGTCGGACTTTTTCTTTTTAAATATATTCCATTAGTCATTGCCGAACTAAGCAAAAAATATTTTCCTATTATTGCGGACAATTATATTTTATTTAATACAGTGGACGGCCTCACCAAGATTGCAATTTTTCTTTTATATATTGTTTTAATCTCTTTGATGCCGGATATTAGGAGGGTTTTTGAGTATCATGGCGCGGAACATAAATCAATTATGACTTATGAGCATCATTTAGATCTAAATCCCAAAAATGCCAAATTTCAAACAAGATTTCATCCCCGATGTGGTACGAGTTTTATTTTTTTTGTGTTATTTTTGAGCATTTTTATTTACACTTTAATTCCCAGCCAAAGCGATTTTTGGACAAAATTTATGGAAAGAATTTTATTGTTACCTTTTATCGCTGGCGTTTCTTATGAAGTTTTAAAATTAAGCGCTAAATATCAAGATAATTTTTTAATTAAACTATTCATTAAACCAGGTTTAGCTTTCCAACACATCACTACCAAGGAGCCGAATGAGGAGGAATTGGAAGTCGGTTTAGCGGCTTTGAAACGAGCATTGGATTTGGAAAAGGGACGTGAGGGGAATAAAATAAAATGAAAAATTATAAATAAAGAGCGTGATTGCCTTTCAAAAAAATAATTTTCCCTATCCTCTCCACATCTCCCGCTCCCATTATAACAATCACGTCATTTCCACTGGTTTTTTCTTTTAATATTTTTGCAGTGTTTTCAAAACCATTGCCATAAACTACATTTTTGTGATATTTGGAAATTTCTTTAACTAAATTTTCAGCTGATATTTCCGGAAAATCAGATTTTTCGTCTCTTACTTTATATATATTGGGAATTATTACTTGATCTGCGTAACTGAAAGATCTGGCAAATTCATCCCAAAAAAATCTTGTTCTTGAGAATTGATGAGGCTGAAAAACACAAATCAAATTATTTAAAGGATATAATTCTCTCATTGCTTCAAGCGATGCCTTAATTTCGGTTGGATGATGGCCATAATCATCATAAACTATTGCTCCAGATGAAATTTTTCCTTTATACTCAAGCCTTCTCCATGTCCCTTCAAAATTATTTAAGGCATTTAAAATTACTTTTCTATCAATTTTCAAAGCATCAGCAATCGCAAAAACTCCACACGCATTGATTCTATTATGCCGACCTGGAACTTTTAAATTTAACTTCCCAATCAATTCTCCATGCAAATAAATCTCACCTCCTTTTAACACATAATCATTTTTTTCATTCTCTCCAAACGTCCTTTCTGTCATTCCTGCGAAGGCAGAAATCTTGTTGCTATCTCCATTAATAACTAAAATCCCCCCTCCCTTCAATTTCCCCACAAATTTCTCATAAGCCTTATAATAATTTTCTGTATTCCCATAATAATCCAAATGATCAGGATCAATGTTCGTAACAAGAATCGCTGACGGACTATAATACAAAAATGCTTCTTTATATTCACATGATTCCATTACGAAATAATCACTTTCCCCTATTCTATAATTTGTATTTGCAAATTCCTGAAGTTTCGTCCCAATTAAAACATTTGGATCCAGATTCGCATCAATCAAAACTTTTGACAACATGGCCGTTGAGGTGGATTTGCCATGACTGCCGCAAATGCTGATTAAATAAAACTCTTTTGTAAATTCACCTAATGCCTGCGGATAAGTTAAAATTTTTATTTTTTTCAATTTGGCGGAAATAAGTTCAGGATTATTTTCTTCAATTGCCAAAGTAATAATAACTAAATCAATATCATCTCTAATATTTGTCTTTTTCTGATCCAAAAACACCTCAACTCCCTGTTTTTTAAAATTTTGCAAAATCTGGCTATCACACAGATCTGATCCAGACACAACACATCCTTTACTCATCAAATGCCCAGCCAAAGCACTCATTCCAATCCCCCCAAGCCCAATAAAATGAATTTTAAAACCTTTCGCAAACATGTTTGACCCTTTTTTAAAAAAATCTATAATCAATATACAGAATGAAAATTGAAAATGAAAAATGTAAAATTAAAAATATTTCCATTTCAATTCAAAATTCAAAATTAAGAATTCAAAATTTTTCATGTATTCTCCTCACCATCAAAATAACAAACAATGGAACCCTTTGCATATTGCCATAATTGCTGGATTTGCCTTTATTGCTTATATGCTTTACGCCCTAACAGTCTCAATATACAGAAATTACCAAATTCAACTTGTTATTGAAAATTTTGAAAAAGAAAATCAAGCTTTAGAAAAAGAAAACAGAGAAAAACTTGCTAATTATCAATATTACATCTCAGAAAAATATATCGACAAAATGGCTAAACTTCATCTTGGACTCATTAATCCAGGAGAAGAAGTGATAGTAATCCCTGAGCCAATTGATTTAAGCCAAATTATTCTGGAAGAGGAAAAAGAAAAAAGAACTGCAAAAATCGCAACTCTTACCCCTTTAGAAAAATGGTTTCGCTTTTTCTTTGAAGATAATCCCTGGAAGAATGGAGAAAATTAAAAATTTTAAAATTTAAAACCTTTGTTTTTTATTTTTTTATCTTCCCCCTTATGCCTCGCATCGAAAAAGATTCCCTTGGTGAAAAAAAACTTCCTGACAATGCCTATTATGGCATTCAGACGTTACGCGCTTTGGAAAATTTCCCCATCAGCGGACTTAGAGCTGATGAAATTTTAGTCAAAGCTTATGCCATATTGAAAAAAACCTGCTGTTTAGCAAATACTGAGCTTAAATTAATAGACGCCAAAAAAAGCAAAGCCATTATCAAAGCTTGTGACGAAGTAATAAATGAACAATTTTCTGATCAATTTAAATCAGATGTTTTTCAAGCTGGAGCTGGCACTTCCTTCAATATGAATCTAAATGAAGTGATTGCCAATCGAGCAATTGAAGTTTTGGGAGGGCAAAAGGGTGATTACAAAATCGTCAGTCCCAATGATGATGTCAACATGGCACAATCAACCAACGACACTTTCCCTACCGCCATGAGAATAGCGATACTACTTAAACTGGCGACATTTTACCCTGCCCTTAAAAAACTAATTAAAACTTTGAAAGTCAAAGGCAAAGCTTTTGACAACATCATCAAATCAGCCCGCACTCATTTACAAGACGCTGTTCCGATCAGATTAGGTCAAGAATTTATTTCTTACGCCATTACTCTGGAAAAATGTTTAAAAGATATCGAAAAAAATGCTGAAGATTTAAAAGAACTTGGCATTGGCGGAACTGCAGCTGGTACAGGTATTAACACTCACGCAAAATATCGCTTTGCGGTCATTAAATTTTTGAAGCAAGAAACAAAATTGCCTTTTAAAATTAGCGCCAATTTAATTGAAATCATGCAAAGTCAGCAAGCCATTGCTCACATTTCCAGCGCGATAAAAAATCTAGCCATAGAACTAAACAAAATCACTAATGATTTGAGGTTAATTGCCTCTGGACCGAATACTGGACTGGGAGAAATCAACCTGCCAGCCGTTCAGCCAGGTTCTTCGATCATGCCAGGCAAAGTCAATCCCTCAATCCTAGAATGCTTAAATATGATTTGTATGCATGTTATTGGCGCTGATCAAACTGTATCTTTGGCAATAGGCAATGGTCAGTTAAATTTAAATGTTTTCATGCCTTTAATGGCTTATGAAATATTAAATTCTTTAGAAATTTTAAAAAATGGCCTCAAAATGCTTGAAGAAAAATGTGTCCGAGGAATTACAGCTAATAAAGCTACTTGCGAAAAATATGTAACACAAAGTCCCAGTTTAGTCACCGCTTTGAACCCGATTATTGGTTACTTAAACGCCGCGGAAATCGCCAAAGAATTTATCAAAACCGGCAAACCGATTGATGAAATCATTTTGGCAAAGAAAATTCTGGACAAGAAACAACTCAAAAAAATCCTTAACCCAAGGAAACTAACTGAACCAGGATTGCCTAAATAGAGATGAGAGCTTCACTCTTTCTCTACTGCCGCAATATAAAGATTCATCACCTTACTGTCAATGCGGGAAGACAAAATATCGTAAGCTGAATCATCACCATTTTCGCTATCTGTGTTCAAAAAAATCTGAGTAAAAAGTTTTTGATACTGTTTATTTTTTCTCGAAAGTTTATCGGCCAAATAATGCATAACTTCCAGTCCAATCTGTTCCACTTCATCAGTTTTTTGCCCCTTTTTTTGATAATTTTCATTAAGACTCACAATCTTGATTTCCAAGTCATCAGCTTTTAATGGTTCATCATCACTAAAATATTCTGATATACACTCATTGATTAATTTATCAGAAATGTCCTTAATCAATTTATTAATTTCCTCCGTTGATAAGATAGTATTTTTTGACATCAAACTGATTTGAATAAATTATTAAATTATATCATTTTTCACTCTTAAAAAAAACCAATTATTACTGAAAACAACATAAATTTATTACTAAAAAAAGAGATTTTTAAAATCTTATCCTCTGATGGCTGGCTACCTGTTGTTAATCAAATTGATTATTGTTTCTCGCAATCAAATTTAGAGCTGAGCCAGCCTTAAACCATTCAAACTGATTAGTGTTATAGGTATGTTTCAACTGGATCTCTTCTTTGTCCCCATCCTTATGATTTAATACCAACACCAATGACTTACCAGGCGCAAAACTTGTTAAGCCAAAAATATCTACCGTATCATCTTCGCGAACTCTGTCATAATCAGATTTATCCACAAAAGTTAAAGCCAAAACACCTTGCTTTTTCAAATTACTTTCATGAATCCTGGCAAATGATTTAACTATTACCGCCCTGACGTGCAAATATCTTGGTTCCATGGCGGCATGTTCACGGCTGGACCCTTCGCCGTAATTGTCCTCCCCAAAAACCACCGATCCCAAACCGGCGTTTTTATAAGCCCTGCCAGCTTGCGGCACCTCAACATATTCCCCTGTTAATTGATTTTTTACTTTATTTTTTTCATTATTAAAAACATTAATAGCACCAATCAATAAATTATTCGAAATATTATCTAAATGTCCGCGATACCTCAGCCATGGCCCGGCCATAGAAATATGATCAGTGGTGCATTTACCTGTTGTTTTAATCAAAAGCTTTAAGCCTTGATAATCTTTTCCATCCCAAGCATCAAACGGAGATAATAATGCCAATCTCTGCGAACTGTCTTTAATCAAAACTTTCACCTGACTGCCATCCTCTATCGGTTCTATATAACCGGCATCTTTCACTGTAAATCCCTTAATCGGTAGTTCAATGCCAACAGGCGGATTTAATTTAATCTCTTCTCCCTGGTCATTAGTCAAAACATCAATTATCGGATTAAACAATAAAGTCCCAGCCAAAGCAAAAGCAGTGACTGTTTCCGGTGAAGCCACAAAAGCGTGAGTATTTGGATTCCCATCATTTCTGGCGGCAAAATTTCTGTTAAATGAAGTCATTATTGAATTCTTGGCGTTTGGATCCTTTGATTTCCTTGACCATTGACCAATGCATGGGCCGCAAGCATTTGCCAATACTTGCCCACCTGCTTTTTCAAAAATCTCCAAAAGTCCGTCCCTTTCCACAGTATATCTAATCTGCTCTGAACCTGGTGTGACCGTAAACTCAGATATAAACTTTAAATTTTTCTCCACCGCTTGCTTGGCAATGGAAGATGATCTGGTAATATCTTCATAAGATGAATTCGTGCATGAACCAATTAAGCCTACCTCCATTTTTTCCGGCCAATTATTATCTTTCACCGCTCGAGCAAATTTCGACAAAGGTGTGGCTAAATCAGGAGTGAATGGACCATTAACATAAGGTTCAAGTTCTGACAAATTAATCTCAATCACCTGGTCAAAATATTTTTCAGGGTTTTCTAGTACTGCATTATCTAAATTCAAATCATCCTTAATTTTGTCCGCCAAATCAGCAACTTCCTTCCTACCTGTTATCTGTAAATATTCTGACATTTTCGCGTCATACCCAAAAAGCGAACAAGTAGCGCCAAGTTCCGCTCCCATATTACAAATGGTAGCTTTACCGGTAGCGGAAATATTTTTAGTACCCTCACCAAAGTATTCCACAATACAATCAGTCCCCCCCTTGACTGTCAAAATCCCTAAAAGTTTCAAAATCACATCTTTGGGGGAGGCCCAACCTTGCAATTTGCCAGTCAATTTGACTCCAATTATCTTCGGCATTTTCAATTCAAAACTTAAGCCAGCCATCACATCACAAGCATCAGCTCCACCAACGCCAATAGCTAGCATCCCCAGTCCTCCAGCATTAGGAGTATGGGAATCAGTCCCAATCATCATTCCTCCCGGGAAGGCATAATTTTCCAAAACCACTTGATGAATAATCCCAGCGCCCGGCGCCCAAAAACCAATACCATATTTATTGGAGACTGAAGATAAAAAATCATAAACCTCTTTATTCGTAACTTTCGCTTCCATCAAGTCTTTGCCCGCTCCTTCTTTAGCTTGAATCAAATGATCGCAATGCACAGTTGACGGCGTCGCCACTTTTTTCTTTTTCGCCTGCATAAACTGAAGCAAAGCCATCTGAGCGGTAGCGTCCTGCATGGCCAGACGATCTGGTGCAAATTCTACATAATCAACACCTCTTTTATATTCAGAAACCATCCCCAAATCATACAAATGAGAATACAAAATCTTTTCTGTCAAAGTTAACGGCCGGTTTAAAACTGTTTTTATTTTGCTCACTGCTGCCGAAAAATTATTGTAAACTTTCCTGATCATATCTAAATCAAAAACCATAGAAAAAATTTTAGATTAAAAAAATTGTTATTATTCAAAACTTCTATTCTGAATATATTAAAATCCCAGCCCAAAAACAATGGAAAATAATCATTCTGGCCTGCCCCAAATTTTTCATCTAAATACTTTCCTGTCACTTTGAACTAAACCTTTAGTCTTATTAATTTCTCGTAATATTCTTATTTTCCACCATCAGTAAATCTAGACTTTCCTGATAAAACATTTTGTTTACTCCAGGGGCAAGATTGCAAAGGTCTCTGCCCTAATATTTTATCATAACGTAATCTGTCCCACCAAGTTAACTCTTCCACAGGGCCAATAATACACTGCCCGTTTATTGTTAAATGCCGACAATGATCAAAATCAAATCTCCCTATCTTACAGGGGTCAGTCTCTGGGCCATTACAATGATGTGGTTGATTAATGGCTCTCATTATATAGCTTATATGATTAAGATATAAAATATTTTACCATTTTGTCAAAAATTAGCAATAGATTTTGAAGATGCTCGAGTCAAACGATCCATGATAGCTTGGCCTATTCCCTGCTCCGGAAAGCTTTCCGATAAAATTATATCAATTTTAGCATGATCAAATTGACGTAAAGTCCGAAATAAATTTGAGGAAATTTCTTTTAAATTTTTTATTGAACCAACTGAAATAACTAAATCAGCATTTTTATAATTTTTTGCATTTTCATTGCGACATAAGACTCCAATCTTCTTTTTTTCTAATTTATAATAATTAATTAACTTCTGAATTTGAAAGCACAAGATTCCTGCTTCCGCAGGAATGACAAGAACAAGTTCTGCTTTTGGGGCATAATGTTTGTATTTCATGCCTGGAGATTTTGGTTTGGAATCTGCATGTGAAGCAATAGAAATTTTTTCTCGTAAAAATTCCTCTAACTCTTCTTTTGAAATTGCTCCTGTCCTGAGGACAGAAAATGGTTTTTTTGACAAATCAATCACTGTTGATTCAAGTCCAAATTCAGTTTTACCGCCATCCAAAATCATGGCAATTTCATTGCCAAAATCTTCAAAAACAGTCTCTGCATCAGTTGGACTTGGTCTTCCTGATTTATTAGCTGAAGGGGCGGCGATAGGAGTTTCAGATAACTTTATTAAATTTAAAGCAATTTCATTTTTCGGCATTCTGATAGCAACAGTCTCAAGTCTACCAGTTATCTCATCAGGCACAATTTTTTGCCTGTCCAAAATAAATGTCAAAGGTCCAGGCCAATATTTTTCAGCCAAAAAATAGGCTTCTTTTGGAATATTTTCTGCTAAAACTTGCAAATCTTTTAAATCAGCAATATGTACAATCAAAGGATTATCAGAAGGTCTGCCTTTAGCCTGAAAAATTTTTCTAATAGCTTCTGGATTTAGGGCATCTACACCTAAGCCATAAACAGTTTCCGTCGGGAAAGCAACTAATTCTCCTTTTTTTATTAAATTTGCGGCTTTTTGAACTACTTTATTATTTGAAATTTTAACAACCATAATTTAAAATTCAAAATTTGAATCTAAAATTTATTTTTTTCTAAATCCAATTATATATATTTCCCTGCTTCGATCTCTACATGCTTTTGGTTTAAAACATGTGACTCTATCAAAAATTTCTTTTGTCTGGTTTACAACTTTTCCATAATCCTCCCCCTGAAAAATTTTCATAATTAAACTGCCATTTTTCCTTAAATATTTCTTGGCAATCTCCAAAACCTGCAAACATATTTCTTCAGATTTAGAGCAATCCACTTCATGTATTCCTGAAGTATTTGGCGCTGCATCACTTGTAACAACATTGAAATTTAAATTTCCTAAAATACATGTAATTTTGTCGTTATCAAAAATATCACATTCAAAACTCACCCCCCTACCCCCTCTCTTAAAAGAGAGGGGGAGTTTTTGGATATCAACTTTCTGCAAATCAAGACCAACAAGAGAACCTTTCTCTCCAATCATTTTCAAAATATACTGCATCCAGCTCCCTGGCGCACAACCTAAATCCAAAACCTTATCGCCTGATTGAATTAATCGAAATTTGTTTTGAATTTCTTCCAATTTAAAAACACTTCTAGCCATATAACCTTCTCTTTTGGCTTTATAAAAATATTTATCGTTGGGTGTAAATGCTTTGGGCATAATCAAATCATGTTTAATAAATCTTCCACATCTAATTCTAAATCATTAATTATACTTCTCAAAAGCCCTTTCCCTAAATCTTCATTTCTATGTACAGGGATTACAGTACTCAACTCACCATTTTTATCTTCAACAAAAACATGACTACCCTTTTGCCTAACCTGAACATATTCATACTTTTTTAAAATCTTTAAAAGATTTTTACCTGAAATAATTGGAAGTTTTGGCATATTAAATACTTACTTGTATTTGTTGCATACCTATAAATCTTTCTTGATATATATTATGTCGTTTCATTTTTTCAACTTCCAAACACAAAGCTATTGCTTCTTCAATCCTTACATATAAATCAGCCAATGTCTTTGCTTGAGTGTGACAACCCAATAAGCTTGGAACTTTTGCAATATATATTCCATCTTCATCTTGCGTAATAACAATTGGGAAATTATATGTCTTCATGTTGTTATATAAAATACATTATTATTATAATGTATTTTGAAATAATTTGTAAATTATTTCAACGAAATTAAATATACATCAGTTGGATCGTAAGCGCCATTAGAGATATTTAAAAGCATAAAATTCTCATCCTCATCAACTTGAATTTCAAGAATAGGATTTGGCCATTCCTGCTTCTGAACATAAATTAATTTCCCTTTATACCAAAATTCATTACATCGAAATTCACCTTCAATATTGACTCTTTCATCAGAAAAATTTTGCGAATAAACAATACATTCTACATTTGATTTCATTACTTCTGAAATGTCATTTGGCCATAAATCACCCGGGAAATTTTCTTTTGATTTTATCATTATATAATCATTAACATTTTCTATATCACTTATTTGAAATAAATAATCCGACCCACTTTGATTTAATTTAAATTGATCATTTTCAAATCTAATATTGTAATGGAAAAGCCTGCCTTCATCATCATTCATATACTGTGACATTGGATAAAAAATCAGCATTTGTCTTTTCTCAATAGTTTCAGAAATATGATTTACAGGCACTTTCCAGTCAATGTTTTGTGGCATTAAAGGCACAATAATCAGTACTGAAATTACATAAAACAATCCTGCTAAATTAAAATATGGAAATTCTTTTTTATGTTTGGATTTATAATATTTATATAAATTTATTAAACATAAAATCAATACCGCTACATACACAAAACCAAGACACCAAAAAGCCAAAATCCCAACTGATTGTCCAAATACAATTGCAATGATAAATCTCTGCAGAAAATCAAACATATATTTAACAAAAAATATTGAATGTAAAATACTATTATATCCTCGTTCATTCCATTCATCTAAAAAATGTTCAAAATAAGGCTGATTTATAACTATCAACCTTGTTGCATTTAAAACTAAAGGTATAAATAAATATGCACAGGCACTTATTCCAATAATTTTTTTGATAATTCCTAAAATTCTATTTTTTCTGGTTTTTATTAACTTATTAATTTCAATTCTTCTATACCAAAATTTAATTAGCCAAAGATTTGAAATTGTGATGATAGAAATATGAATAATTTCTTTTTGAAAATAGGCTCCTAATCTTAATTCATAACCTATAAAATTTCTATAAAAAAACAAATGAAAAACAATAATTGGAATTAAATAAATAAAACTATTCAAAAGTAATTCTTTTTTTAGAAGTAAATTATATATCCATTTTTTTGCTAAATGTTTTGTTAAAAATATTATTGGAATTATTCCAATTACAGTAAGATATAAATTACTATAATCAGAAACATCTGAATTATTAAACGGGAAAAATAAATCAGCATTTGCCATGAACAAAACATAATATAATGGCAAAGTTATGATGCTTAGAACTAATGTTTCAAATAAAATATAATATTTAGAATCTTTCATGTAATTATTTAAAGTATTAATAATTTTTTTAGGTTCACCTATTCTTCTTATAGCTTCTTTTTCAGCATCATCTTCTTTAAAACCACTTAGAATCAAATCATATTTCAAATCCTCAAAATGATCACTTAACTCACTTTCAATTTCTTCTTTATATTTTTCATTAACAAACTTTTGTTCTTTAAGTTCGCTTAAAAATTGTTGTTTGAGATTCTTCATTTTAATTGGAAAGAATGTTTTTTAGTCCTTTGAAAAAGAATCCAAATTCAATTTTTCTATCTTTCAAAAATTTTCCTCCTGTATTTGTGATTTTATAATATTTTCTTTTTTTGCCGCTTGGAGCTTCTTTTACGAAACTTTTTACAAATCCTTTTTCCTCAAGCTTATACAAGACCGGATAAAGAGTCCCTTCTCCAAATTCAAAAATTTCTGAACTTTCACTCTTAATATATTTAATTAATTGGTAACCGTAAGATTGGCCATTTTCTTTCAAAGCACTAAGCACAATCATTTCTACTGCCCCTTTGATAATTCCATTTGAAAAAAACATATATTTTTATAAAAATAATATTGTAACAATACTATTCTATCAAAAGTATATTTTAAAAGCAAAAATAATTTTTTTCACACTATCACTTCCCCTCTCTTTTCATAATATGGAAATTGTTCTTTCCATTGTTCAAGGTATTCTATAGATTCCAAATCATTTTGATCCAAACTTATTGTATCATCTGCACCGCCTGGAGAGATACCTTTCCATTTTATATAATTATCATATAACATATCTAATAATTTCGGAAACGGATCAAGCAACTCCAATGTTTCATGATCCCAATCCACAGCGACATAAGCAGCTAACAAAAAAGTTTCTCTTAATATTATCAGTTGTTTCTCAGGAGATTTCACTCCAATCGTTAAAAAATTATTGATTCTGTCCAATAATTTTTCGCGCAAAACCGCTCTTCTTTGTTCGCCTTGTGTAAATGACACTAATTTGGCAATCATTGGTAAAATCTTTCTACTTGCGATGGAAGAGAAGATTTTCATAAAATTCAAAGAACATTCTCGTGGGATAATTCTATCAGGATCAGTATCATCAATTTCCTCTTCAGTAATTGGAAAATATTTTAATATTATATCTTTCCCTAAAACTTTAGCCG
This sequence comes from Candidatus Peregrinibacteria bacterium RIFOXYB2_FULL_33_20, assembly GCA_001788835.1. Taxonomy (GTDB): domain Bacteria; phylum Patescibacteriota; class Gracilibacteria; order UBA1369; family GWF2-33-10; genus GWF2-33-10. The sequence goes on along the minus strand of MFXK01000028.1, from coordinate 46,756 downwards.
CTGAAATTATTTCTCGTTTTTCTTCTTCCCCAAATTCCGCTTCACATTTATTAGTCATAACAATTGAAGCTCTTTCCATATCAATTCGGGCTGATCTCCCAGGTGCAACATGCAGCCAGTCAGTAAGCACCTCCCAAGATGTATCACGAAGTATAGACACAGGTACCCCAAAAGATATTAACAAGGCGTTAGACAACTTTGTATCAACACGGTTAGCTCTCTCACTAAACTCATGAGATAAGGCATATACTCCAAAAATCGTATTTTCACACGCATCATGAAGACAGCCAATTCTACCACCATCTCTTGGATCGCATTTTGGCACGACATCATTAATGGTATGACGCAAAACATGATAAGCAAAGTCATAAGCAGTCTGTATAGGATGCCTAAAAAAGCCCTCTCCTGTTTCTCTAAGTTTATCTTTTACAGAAGATTGAGGATGATGAAACCCTCTCCCAACAACCACTCCCATATGTAAAGAATCAATAAAATCCATAGCTCTTGCTCTATATAACGCTTCACTATACAAAGAATTATCTTCTTGAATAGGCGCAATATACTGAGAACCCAACGAAAATGGCCTGAAAATCAGTCTTTTATACCAAGCTTTCACTGCTTTCATTATATTTTGAGATACTGTGTAAAATTGATTTCTATGTGCCGCTTCATCGCTCTGCCATTTTTCTACTTTTCTATCACCTGATTTTTGACTAATCAACAGAGCTAGAGTGTTAATGTCGGTCCCCTTAATAAATGAGCTGAATTTCTCAATCAATGCTAATGCTTCCTGCGAAGGGATCAATGCCCTACTGTCCTCATCCCACAATTCAACAAATCTTTCAGCTTCATCTTGAAACTTTTTTTCAAAAGATTTTAGCAATGACCAAAAATTTTGCATACCCTGTCTTTCAGAACCAACAATATTTGCTACTACGGCATCAAAGGATAGTTCACTTGGAATTTGCATCGCATCAACATGCAGCCCCATCACATAACCTTCTTCAATAGAGGCGCATTTTCCCGGCTCAATTTGAAAAGGATACTGTTCTCTCATAAAGGCATGATAATCCATAACCAATAAGTCATGAATTTCTTGAGAACTTAAACTTTTCACATCTAAATGCTGTATTCTGTCTATACTCATTATATTAAGATATGAGCTTAAGATTTTTATTTTACCCATTATTTTTACAACAATCAAATATTTTCTTACTTTTGTCATCTTAAAATTATCAATCCACACCTGAAAAATTCATTAGGCATTTCCCCGCAAAATATAGTAAAATTCGACTAGCGATAAAATACCATCATGAAAAAAATCTTATTATCTTTACTGACTGTTATTGTGCTTTTTAGCCGATTGATTGCTTACGCTTGGGCCGAAGGAAATCTGCCTAAAGACAAAAATGGCATTCCGCTTGATCCTAATTGCGCTGTGTATTTAGACAGTATTATTCAAAAAAATGAACCGGAAATGGAAAATTATATAAAACAACAATTGACTAACTCTTCGCCGACCTCCGACCTTATTGACGATACCATGACTAAGTTTACCACTTATATTGATATTTTAGATGCCTCTTTGCATGAAGATTGGGCTGGAGCCTATCAAAGCAATAGCGATATTATGTCCCAGGGCGATATGCTGGCTACTTGCGACGCCATTATTGATGGACAGTCAGAAAGATGGTCCAACGTTATCAGGGAAACCGTGATGCAAACCTCAATCGCTAAAGAAACTAATTTATTACTGATTGTTTATAAAAGAATTAATGCTAAATTAAGTGAACTCAATATCATGCTTGGCTATCTCAAAGCCTATATTGATGGTTTTGGTTTGAATTTACCCTGCTATGTCAAGAAATGCGTTACTCAGTAATTTAAATTTAAATGCCTAAAAAAAGAAAACAATTTATTGCCCTTAGCCTATCAATATTGCTCTTAGGAGCCTGCATTTTTGGTCTATTTAAAATTTTCATAAAAAATCCCATCACTACCACTTACGCGGTGAACATGCCGAATTTCCAAACCATGGTCGATAATCGTACATCTTTAAATGATCTTAGCGCCGCTCATCATAAATACATGAACGATCTATTTAACTCTAAAGTAAAAAAAATAAAAGACCTAAGTGTTATAACCACAGAAACTACTGCTGACATTACTAGCTGTTCTGAAGATAATATTTCCACCTATTGCCTGGCCACTCAAGGAAGCGAAGAACTAAAAGCTTATATCTTGGCTTTAAAAGATTTCGACAGTCAAGGATTAGCGATTGATACGCAAAGTAATAATTCTATTCAAAACTACGTCTATACTCAAGGCGAAACCAGTGAAGTTAATATCAGCCAAGAAATCGATGCGGCCATTGAGTCTTTTGATCTAGCATTGACCTTATATGATGGCTATTTGAAAAATTATCAGATGCATAAGGAATATAAAAAAATTATTGAGGATTTGGAAAAATATCGCGACCAGTTAATCAAAATCCGCGAACCAAGCGATTTATTGCCAAGTAAATTTCTGAATGTTACCACTAACCAATGCACTTAATATTTATGAAAAATTTCTGGAAAAAATTGGCGTTCATGATGATCATTTTTGCTGTGGCTTTTATCAACATCAGCCAAGCCAAAGATGATCAGTCAAATCTATTTCCGCAAGAAATTAAATTCAACAAACTACTGGAAACTCTTAAAATTGATAAATCTCAAGTTGATCTACACACGGTTTTTGAAGAAAACGAAGGGCAAAATTTATACTTAGCGGCATATCAAGCACAACAGATCATACCGCTTGAAAACATCACTGACCGTTTAAGTAAAAAATACAAGTTTTATAATTACGACACCAAAAAAAGCCAAAACTTATCCAAGGAACAGATTAGAACTTTTTTAATTACCGGTATAATTGATCCTTCTGTGACCGGACAAAGCCAGGAGAGCATGAAAAAAGCTTTAAACAATATTCAAGATCGTATAAATCAAGAATTGGAAATCGAAAATTTACGTAATGACCTGCAAAATTACATCTTCACGAAAGAAATTTTTGTGGATGGCGATACCAATAATTCCGGCTTTGATTTAGTTTATGATTTGGAAGTGATTGAATCTATTTTATTCAACAAAATTATCATAAACGAGACTGAGTTAGAAGGCAGTTCCTCTTCTAAAGATCTCAGCGCCCCTGAATTTGTCAAAATTGCCAGCGAGCTAGTTAACAGCGCCTCAGAAGCAACTGGGACACTGATCAATAAAAACAATGAAAAAAATAATCAAACTTCAGCTCAAAATAGAATTAATAATAAAACTAATTACGAAGATTCTAAAAGCGCAGCTGAAACAAACCAGGCAGACTCTAGTGATCAAAACATTACTAGTCAGGATTCCGATAATCAAAGCTATAATGATCCAAATCTTAATAGTACAAATACCATCAGCCAGGCCTCTAACTATCAGAAAACAAACTATTTTGATCCTAATAAACCAAATTCTTGTTTTGAGGACTCTACCCTTAAGCAAGCTTTTGAAAATTTTCAAATGAACAAAATCGATTCCAACGATGAAGATCAAAACGAAAATCACCAAAATAATCAGGAACAGGAAAAAATCTCGCCAACTGGAGAGCCAATGTCAACCACAACTACCCCAAGCTCTGACGAATCGCCAACCACTAGCGCCAAAACTTTACAAGCTGCATTTGATAATATAAAAGCAAAAACTGATAGCAATAATTGGAATTTTGTTTTACCTTGCGGTACTCATTTCTGCCTCAAGATCAGCTTTCAAAATAACGATGACCAAGAAGACAAAAAAGACTCTTCAACTACTACCAATAATAGTCAGGAAAATACTAACAATAGCACACAAGAAAAAACATTAGTGTATCAACAAACAGATAATTGCATTGCCTGCCACATTCAGTTTATCTTAAAAACTTTTGAAGATTTAAGCAATCATTCCTTAGTACCCAATAAAGTCACCGGCAATATTCTGGAAGCGCCAAAGTGTAAAAAAGCTTTTGAAAATGTTTCGCCCGGACTAAATGTCACCATGATCAAACAACCGATTACCTCTCCTTTAGACGATAATCTCATTAGTAACACCCCTGATTTTAAAAAACAGCTAAAAGATATCTATAGTTTTAATGAAGACAGTGGAGAAGAACCGAGTCCTCCGCTTGATCAAAACAATTTTTCTAATAAATTCACCAAAGCTGAGGAAAAACTATTAAGCACTGAGCAGTTATCTTTGGAATCAGCAGGCAATGCTTTGATCAAACTGCACGATGAAATTGAATTTCAAATTGCCAACAAAAAAGAACAACAACCGTTGGAGGTGGAAACCCAAGCCACAGCTGATAATTATAAGGCGCTAGGGGCTGAAATGTCCAAAATGAATAGTTATTTTTCCTCTTTTTTCAAAATGATAAATCAAATCAATACTGGTGAGAATGCTTGTCCAGCCCTTCTTAATAAAAAATACTGCAGTTAATTATGTCTAAAGTTTTTCAAAAATTGCTTTTATCCATTCTTTGTTTAAGTCTGTTGACGACCTATTTTCCTGTCAAAGTATGGGCTGATGACGGCACTCAAGATCGCAATAGCGCTATCAAATTCCTTGATAGTTTGGCTGATTACGAAAGCTGGAAAAAAAGCTGGAAAGATTATTTTCGACCTTATTGCCAACGCACTGAAATTTTTAAACTTAGAACTCAGCAAAGCAAAATCAGAGAAGATATCTTAAATAGCGTGCTAGAAGACAGCCTTGATGCGCTCAATACCAGCCTTGATGGACAAGGAGCTAACAAAGCCATCAATGTCGACGTTATGATTAATGAATATTATAAACTGCTTGCCCAACTTTATTTCGTCCGCAATTTTCAGGCCAAAACTGACAGTAGTTTATCCAAAACTGAAGGCAAATTAGCCAAACAAAATGGACGCAAAGTTTTAGAAGCAAAAATATCTAAATACCTTGTCAATGACAAACAATATCTATCCTCTGATCAGCTTGATGACTATATTAATGAATTTTATCAAAGATACGACAAAGATTCCTACATCAATTGCCTTGATCCCAGCATTGAAGGCCTCAAAATGAAACTCCAAAGCATCGAAGACAAATTTCAAGCTTTATCATTAGATAATTTAAAAGAAGACATGGAATTAGATGACCCACTCAACTATCAAGCCAACCCCCTAAAAGATGGACCGAATAGTGCTTCTGTGGAAACTTTATTAAAAGATATCCAGATATTAAAAGATTCCCCAAATACAAAACCAACAATATGGGCGCGTTTAGCTTTCCGGATTGATAATGTGGAACCTCTCAAAGATGCTGGAACACTGTTTTCCGATATTTATCAAGACATGAAATCAAGATCAGCTAATAATCAAAGTCAAAACAACAATGACCCATCTTCTGTTTCCATACCAGCAGTAATCAATGCTCAAGATAAAGACAAACAACGTTATGCTTTCGATGTTGATTTTGCCAAGCGTTTAGCTAAGTATGATATCAAATATAATCAACTAAACGACAGCATCATCAAGTCTTTTGCCTCACAGCTTGCCAGTCTAGATGATTTAATCAAGCAAGCTATACCGGAATTAAAAGCAACTTCCAGCTGTCTCAATGAAGTTATTAAAAAACAATGTTCAGATAATTAAACCTCTCAAGATGCCAAAATACCCCGGCTTTGAAGGCCAAGGTATTAAGGCTCTGGTTGTTTCACGAACTTGAAACTTGATTAAGTTTATCTCCTATAAGCCAACTTCGCACCGGACTGAACCTGCTTCCACAAAGCACTGAAAATGGTGCCTTTATAATTTTCTCCTACGGATAATGATTTATGAGACTGCATCTCCTCCAAAGCCGCCACAATCTCGGTTTGCACAAATTTGCAATAAGGACAAATATCCATTCTGCTTGATACCGATTTGCCGCAACCAAGACAATTGAAAATCATGAATATAAATTAAATTTTGACACTATTGAGAAATTCTTTCAGATCTTTGCCTGCAATTCTGTACACTCTACCTATTCTCATGGCTTTGATCTTCTTCGCTTTGATCATTTTGAGCACAGTCATAGGGTGAAGCTTAAGATAATCCGCTACCTGCTCCGGCGTCATAATTTCTTCGGTCATAAACATGGTTGAACTATATTTATCTTAAGTTTACGCTATTTTAGTTCATTTTTCAATATTTATTATAATTATTTTCTAACTAACATTAAAATATCGTAATTAAACTTAATTACAAGTATTTTTTATTAAAATATATTGTTTTATATAAAAATGATGATGTAATTATATTTTTATATAATTTTAGATAATTTAAGTGTATTTTAACTAATTTTAAATTTATCAGGAAATTAATCCTTTCCAGGAATGAGTGTTTCAAGGAATCTCTCAAAATCCACATCCTCCTTACCTGCTTCCGCATCATCCGTTTCCTCATCCATTGGTAATAATTCATTCAAACTAATTAATCTATGATCTCCGTTCCCTTCAATTGCTACAAAAAATTTATTTTTAGCTAATTTAACAGCCTGAAAATATAAAGAAGGATTTTTGCTCGGTTCTATAATTCTTACCTCTGCCAGCCGCTCACCAATTAAGATTTGATATTTTTTATCCACATCAGTCCTTATTTGTATAACTTTTGTATCTTTACCTTGCTTCAGAATATATACATAAACATCTTCACCTACATTCACCGCCTCATAACGACTTTTATTAATCATATATCCATCTACTTCCATATCTTCTAAACTTATGAAGGGACCTAAATCATCACTATCAGCTCCTTGCTTTTGCATCGTTTGATTTTCCACTCTTTTAGCTCTTTCTCTGGCTGTATAAGAGGAACGTCTTTCTAACTCTAATTCTACTGCTTCTTTCTGATTTGCTTCAGCTTTTGCTCTTAAAGTTTTTGCCAATTCTTGTTCTCGTCGTCTTAAAGCTTCCAAGGCTGTTTCAGATCTTCCCTGTCCAAACTTTTCCAAATCAGGCACGCTAGTAAAAATTCCGATTGCTTTGAGAGACCTTCTTGGTACTGCTAGCACTGTTTTATCCCCAGCCGCTCTTCGTGCTAAAACCTTACAATCTCCTGTCTTCATACCTGCCTGTTTCGCCCATTGATTAAATTTCGGATGTTCAGGCCCAATAACCGCAAGATCTGTGCCAACAAAATTGGCAGGAATTTGCTGATCACCTGTTAACCTAAAACATATCTCCTTATACGGAAATTCATAATAATTAAGCTCTAAAGGGAGTTTATCATGATCAATGTTTATGACTGGTCCTCTGTTAATTTGACCCAACTGGTGGCCATTCCCTCCAAATCGACGTTCAACTCCTTCATTTTGAAATTCCAAACGCATAAAATAATTCATCTGTCCCGGCAGACACCTATCCTTCATAAGCACAGGCAATCTTAATTCCCCTACGGCCTTTCTAACTTTACGGATTAACGCCCCCCCTTCTCTTGGAGTTAATTCCATTCCCTTTTCCAAGGCATCTTCAGCTAAGCGTCTACCATTAACCCATGACTCATGATCAGAACCATTACCAGCTAAATCAGCGCGTACCGCTAGCATTGTTAACGCTTCACGCACATCTTCCTTCAAAGCCTGCCCAACTGGACTTGATAAAGCTTCTGCAATACATCTTTGCATTGGCCCATTTTGCTGACCATGTATGGCTCCCATCCCTACTGTTTCCATAATAAAATAATATTAAGAAGGTGATATTATTACAATCTTTACTGATTTTGTCAAAAAAAATAAAATTCAAATTTATCAAAACTTAATGTAGATTTAATTTTGTCAGGCAAAAATTACTTTTTCAAAATACTTTCTTCTTTCTCTTTTTTATTTTCCCTCCTCGGAGAGATCGCATAGTGGTTTAGTGCGCACGCTTGGAAAGTGTGTAAATCTGCAAAGGTTTCGGGGGTTCGAATCCCCCTCTCTCCGCCAGATAAAATTAACAATCAGCCATTTAATAATTGAAGGTGTTAAGCCCTCCCCACTAACCACGCACTTTCCTCTCCCCTATGTTCACCTGGAACGTCAATCCGGAAATTATGCAAATTGGACCGTTGGCCTTACGATATTATTCGCTTCTTTTTGCCACTGGACTAATTAGCGCTTATTTGACGCTGCGCTGGATTTATAAAAAAGAAAAAAAAACACCTGATGAAGCCGATACTTTGGCTTTGTATATTATTATTGGCGCGGTCATTGGAGCTAGGTTAGGGCATACTTTATTTTATGAATTTAGTTATTACTCCAAACATATTGCTGAAATTTTTTTACCATGGCACGGGACAATCGGAAAAAATTTTGAATTCACCGGTTATCAAGGCTTATCTAGCCATGGCGGAGCTATTGGAGTGATTCTGGCCTTATTAATTTTTGTCAAAAGATACAAAAGCAACTTGCTCTGGATTGCTGATCGTTTGGCAATCTGTATTCCTTTAACTGCCGGCTTCGTCAGATTAGGCAATTTAATGAATTCAGAAATTATTGGACAGCCAAGTAATCTGCCCTGGGCTTTTATTTTTCAGCGCATTGATGATATTCCTAGGCATCCCACCCAACTATATGAATCACTAAGTTATTTCACTGTATTTTTGTTATTATTAATTTTATATAAACATAAAAAACTGATTAATCAGCAAGGCCAATTATCAGGATTATTTTTGACAATTTTATTCAGCCTGCGTTTCTTAATCGAATTCGCAAAAGAAAATCAGGAAGCGTTTGAAAATAATTGGATACTGGATATGGGACAAATTTTAAGTATTCCGTTTATCCTGTTTGGGTTATTTCTCATTACAAAAAAATCCTTTATAAAAAATGCCAAATAAACTCAACAAATACATCATTGCTATTGGCGGCGGCGATGTGGGCAAAGGCCAAACCCTAGCTATCGACCAAGAAATTGTCAAACTGACCAAAAAATCACGACCAAAACTGTTATTCATTCCCACGGCCAGTTCTGACGATGCCAACTATATCCAAGCCATGAAAAAAACTTACGGCAAAAAATTACGTTGCCAGATCGATACCTTGCTTTTAATCAAAGAAAAACCAAGCATCAAAACTATTGAAGAAAAAATCTCCTCAGCCGATATTATCTATGTTGGGGGTGGAAATACCTTAATGATGATGAAATTATGGAGAAAACTGGGAATTGATAAAATGCTTAAATCTGCATATAACAAAGGTACAATAATGTGTGGAATAAGTGCTGGAGCAATTTGCTGGTATGAATATGGACACAGCGATTCCATGTCATTTTATAATCCAAAAAAATGGAAATATATTTGCGTAAAAGGTTTGGGATTAATCAAAGGTACCGTATGCCCACATTATGATGGACAAACTGGAACAAAAAAACGCAAAAATGATTTTCAAAATATGATAAAAAAAATCGGCGGGCTTGGAATCGGAATTGAAAACTGTTGTGCCATTAAATTTACAAACAACGCAGCAGAGATTATTAAATCCAAATCCTCAGCAAAAGCATTTCAAATTTATAAACAAAATAAAAAAATTCTAGTGAAGGGAATAGTTTAAACCAACTTCCCAAAATATCCTTTCCTTTCAATATATTTAGCAAATTCAAGAACTGGAAGTACGGTGAAGGCAAGAACAACAACAATAATCCAATCCATTAAAGTTAGGCTAAAAGTGCTAAATGGTTTATGTAAGGCAGGTAAGTAAACAATCAGAACAATTAAAAATAACTCCCATAAAATTGAAATATTTAGCCATTTATTTGCAAATGGTTTATCTAAAACTGAATTACGATCTGAACGGAAATTATAAGCTTTAATAAATTGTATTAGAACTAAAGAGACAAAGGTCATAGTCATAGCCTCCGTCACAGTATGATCTGTACTTCTCGCCCACGCAAAAAGACTAATGTTAATTATTGTTGACCATATTCCTCCGACAAGCATAAGCGCTACAACAGGTCTTGTAAAAATTCCAACTTTGTTATCTCTTGGAGGCCTTTGCATAAGATCTTTTTCTGGTGGATCAACTGCTAATGCCAAAGCAGGAAGACCATCTGTAGCTAAATTTACATAAAGAATTTGAACGGCAGTCAAAGGTAATGGTAATCCCAGAACTGAAGCCATGGTCATTAAACCAATTTCACCAATATTCGAGGATAAAAGATACATCAAATATTTCTTTATATTACCAAAAATTCCACGTCCCTCCTCAACCGCAGCAACAATTGAAGCAAAATTATCATCAAGAAGCATCATTGCTGCAGCCTCCTTACTGACATCAGTTCCTGTAATACCCATGGCAATGCCAATATTTGCTTTCTTAAGAGCAGGAGCATCATTTACTCCGTCTCCAGTCATAGCAACAATATGTCCTTTTTTCTGAAATGTAGTTACAATTCTTAATTTATGCGCAGGTGAAACACGCGCATATACATCAATATTCTCTATATTTTTTTCAAATTCTTCATCACTCATTTTTTCCAAATCTGCACCAATAATAACTTTCCCATCTCTTAGTAATCCTAATTCCCTTGCTATCGCCTCAGCAGTAATCGGATGGTCTCCTGTAATCATAACTGCTTTTATCCCTGCTTTTACACATGTTTGAATCGCAACTTTTACCTCTGGTCTTGGCGGATCAATCATTCCAACTAAACCAATAAATATCATTTCACTTTCAGCATTTTCTATCGTAGCATTGGATTTATAAGCTAAAGCCAAAACACGTAAAGCATCTTTTGCCATCATTTGAGCCTGATCCAAAATTGCTTTCCTTTTATTTTCATCTAAAAGCTCTTCGCCATTGAAAGTTAACTGCTTAGAACAAGAATCTAAGAGAATTTCTGGAGCACCTTTTGAATAAGCAAAAGAACCTTCTACTGTTGAATGCAAAGTTGTCATACGTTTTCTTTCTGAACTAAAAGGAATTTCATTAACTCTTGGGAATTGTTTTTCTAATGAACTCTTCTCTAATTTAGCTTTTGCAGCAGCCACAACCAAAGCTCCTTCGGTTGGATCACCTTTTATAGCCCAGCCGTTATCATCATTTTTAATAAGTTTTGCATCACAAGATAACATAGCTGCTTGTAATAATAAACGTAAAGGTTCAAAATCACCTATTTTTTCCCCTTTTTCTGTAAATTCTCCGATTGGGTCATAACCAATTCCAGAAATGTCTAAATTTTTTCCAGCAACGAATATTTTTCTTGCAGTCATCTCATCTTTAGTCAAAGTTCCAGTTTTGTCAGAGCAAATAATTGTAGTACTTCCAAGTGTTTCAACAGCTGGAAGGCTTCGAATTAATGCATTACGTTTCACCATTCGTTGGACACCAAGAGCAAGAGATATTGTGACAACCGCAGGCAAAGCTTCAGGTACAACAGCTACTGCAAGAGCAATACCAAATATCAACATTTCAATAAAAGGCTGCCCTCTAAATAAACCAAGTGCAACTATTAAAGCAACAACAACAAAAGCTGCACGAGCTAAAATATGACCAACTTTATCCAAATTTTTCTGCAAAGGAGTTCTGCTTGTTTCAACTGTCTGAAGCATTTTTGCTATTTTACCAAATTCTGTATTCATACCTGTTCCAACGACTATCGCCTTCCCTCTTCCATAAGTTACAACCGTTCCAGCAAAAACTAAATTTTTACGATCACCCAATGCTAAATTTTCATCTATAAGTGTTTCAATATGCTTTTCCACTGGGAGTGATTCACCAGTTAAAGCTGCTTCTTCAACTTTTAAATTCATTGATTCAAACAATCTTGCATCTGCAGGGATCTTATTACCTTCGTGCAAAACAATAATATCTCCTGGTACCAGATCTTTTGCTGGGATATCAATTTCTTTTCCATTTCTAATTACTGTAGCCAAAGGTGCCGCCATTTTTTTTAAGGCATCAATCGCTTTTTCAGCACGATATTCCTGTAAAAAACCTAGTACTACCGCAAATAACACAATTACTGCAATCGCAACTGCTTCAATTCTGTGTCCAAGAAAAAATGAAAAAACTGTCGCTATCAATAAAATAACAATTAATACATTTTTAAATTGTTCATATAAAATTAGCCATGGAGAAATTTTTTTTGTAACTGTTAATTCATTCCAACCATATTGGTCTTGACGAACTTTCACTTCATCTGGCGTTAAACCATTACAAGTGCTGTTCAGGGGAGATAATACCTCTGGAATAGATAAAGCATGCCAATTTTGCGTATTAGTATTATTTAGAATTTGCTTCGAACTTTTCATAAAATACTTTAAGAATATTAATATCTTAGGTAAAATCTAACTGACAATCAATAATTTTTCCCTTCGAATTATGAATAACATTCTACCGACCATCAACAAAGTCTTACATTACCAACTAGGCGATAACTTCCTCTATAATTATATTGAGGCCTTCGTCGCCTTTCTTATTTGTATAGTGATACTATGGATTTTTAAGAATGTGATAGTGAAAAGAATGAAGGTGCTTTCTGGAAAAAACACCTTGAGTTATTATGATATGATGGTTAATTTCGTGGAAAAATTTGGCTGGCCATTTTATTTGGTTATATCAGTATATATTTCTCTATACTTTGTCGCCCTTCCTGATGATCTTAGTAAATCATTGCATTATTTAATCTTGATCGTGGCTACCTGTTATATTAGCAAAAGTTTAAATCAATTAATTACTTCCATCAATGAAAAACTAAAAACTGATCATTTTGACAAAAAGAAACTTGATCCATCTGTTATTGATGTCAGCGCCAAAATCACTAAAGTTTTAATATGGACAATTGCCGTCATTATTATTATTCAAAATAGTGGTTATAACGTATCAGGTTTAGTCGCTGGCTTAAGTATCAGTGGCGTAATTGTTGCTTTTGCTTTACAAAGTATTTTAGGTGATATTTTTGCCTCCGTCTCTATCTACATTGATAAGCCATTTAATATCGGTGATTTTATTGTCATTGGCGAAGATTCAGGCGTGGTCAAACAAATCGGCATGAAATCAACTCGCATCGAAGCTTTAAGCGGTGAAGAATTAATTATTCCCACCAAAGATTTAACGCAAAATAAAATTCACAACTATAAAAAAATGAAAAAAAGACGAGTCCTTTTTAATATTAATGTCGTTTATGATACTAGCTCTAACCAACTAAAAAAAATCCCTGAAATAATCAAAAATATTATTATCAAAATTGATAATACTGATTTCCAAAGAGTCCATTTTATTGAATTTGGAGATTCCAGTTTAAAATTCGAAATTGTTTATTACATTAACACCAATGATTATGATATTTACATGGATATTCGACAAAAAATCAATTTAGCTATCAAAGAACAGTTTGAAAAAAATAAGATTGAAATGGCTAAGGCAATTTTGGCTTCTTTATCATTAGCACCTTGAAAAAACAAATCATATTGTTTTTTAAAAACTGATCAGAATAATTTATACCTTGCCTTTCTTTCAATGCCTCACTATTAAATTTGCATTTCCATAATTTCACAATATACTTAATACTGTTGTCAGAATTTTTTATCATTTGTTTTTTATGAACTACATCTTCTTAACCGGACTTTTGGGGTCATTGGTTTTAGTCACTGGCGCCGGTTATCCAGAAAAAATCGCCAAAAAACCATCTCCCCTCAAATCAGCCAAAAACTGGCTATTTGCTATCGGCGGTTTAATAATGCTCATTTATGCCCTGCTGGGTTATTTAAACGGCGGAGAAATATTTTTCGTTTTTCTGGAAGCTTTAGTGGTCATTGCCAGTATCTTGATGATGCTCAATCTTGATGATCGCCTTGATACCACCATTATTTCTCTGACTGGTTTGTTTTTTATTGTTTGGTCTGTGGCATTGTTTCAAGGCTACGACACCATATTTTTCATCATTGGCCTATCGGCCATTGGTCTTGGATATGCCTTTGAAATGGGCACCATACGCAGAGATATTGCTTTAACTCTTGGCAGTATTTTAATCGCTTTATTTAGTTATCTTGGTCAAAGCTGGATATTTTTCTGGCTAAATATATTCTTCGCCATTTTCTCCGCTTATTATTTAGTGAAAAATGTAAAACAAAAAAAATAAAAACAAATTACCCCCTTAATCTCTCGATCGCCTTTTTCCTATTTTGCACGCCAAAGATATAACTACCTGCCACTAAGATATTTGCGCCCGCTTCAATCACTAATTTTGCCGTTTCTTCATTGATTCCGCCATCCACCACAATGTCCAAATCAGAGCGTAAATTCCGTAAATAACTAATTTTCGACAAAACCTCCGGGATAAACCTCTGTCCGCCGAAGCCAGGATTTACAGTCATCACCAAAACCAAATCCACTTTATCAATCACATGTTTCAAAGTTTCTGCCGGTGTAGCTGGATTAATAGACACTCCAGCCTTAACGCCCAAATCTTTGATTTGCTGAATATTCCTATCCAAATGAATACATGCTTCTTGATGCACCGTAATATGCGCCGCTCCAGCTTTAACAAAATTCTCCACATATCGTTCTGGACTTTCGATCATCAGATGGCAATCAAGTGGCAGCTTAGATTTAATAGATTTAACAATCACTGGCCCAATAGTAATATTTGGCACAAAATGCCCATCCATTACATCAACATGAATCCAATCGCTATAAGGCTCAACCGCAGCAATTTCTTCATTTAATTTGCCAAAATCCGCAGATAAAATTGATGGCGCTATTTTTATGATTTTTGGGGGCAAATTCAAAATTTAAAATTTAAAATTCCCGATTTCTTCACGTTTTTGCATCTTTTCTTCTCAACCATTCAGCAATATCTCTAATCACCAACAAATAGACGTCTTTACTTCATCATTTCATGAGTACTGCCCTCAAATTTGCCACCTTTCCTTAAATTCATAAAATATTTCACGACATCAACCAGAGAGACAATTGCCCAAGCTCCGTTCAGCAACATAAAAGGGTAAGCATCAATCAAATATGCGTACCAAACTAAAAGGCTGCTGCCTGCAACATTAGAAAGATCATATACCAAATAATCTTCTTCCCATTTATGCTTCTGATTCATAACAAAAGCGATCAAAATCATTAAAGCCCCGATAAAGCCCAAAATTGCGGTTTCCTTCATACATTTATTTTAATAAATAAAAATTACTTCTTATAATTATAGCAAATTTATTCCATCTTCTCAATCCGCCTTTTATGCCGATCAAGGTTAGAGAAATCAGTATGCAAAAAAACATCCGCAATTGATTTAGCCAAATCAGTCCCAACCACTCTCCCCCCCATACACAAAATCTGAGCATCATTATGTTCTCTAGCCATGCGCGCCATATATTCATCAGTGCATAAGGCCGCTCGAATCCCTGGCACTTTGTTGGCGCTAATGGAAATACCAATGCCTGTCCCGCACATCAAAATTCCTTTGGCTTGAGGATTACTATTAATTTTCAAAGCCACTTTTTTGGCAATATCTGGATAATCAACACTATCCAAAGAATAACAACCTTCATCAGCAACTTCATAATTTTTCCCCTCTAAATATTTTTTCAAAACCTCCTTAAGTTCAAACGCGCCCTGATCTGAACCAATATATATTTGCATAAATGAGAACTAAGAACTGAGAGCTGAGAACTGAGAGCTGAGAATAGTAATCGGTAGTCAGTGGTCGGTAATCGGTTCGAACTGACTTCCGACTACATCCTTCCCTCTTTCTCATTTTTCATTATTTTCCTCATTTATTCCTCCCCGTACACCAATTTCGTCAAAGATTTGCCTTCATGAACATTTTTGATTATATCAGCCAACAAACTGGCAATGGAAATAATTTTTAATCCCCGAAAAGCATCTTCCTTAATCGGTAAACTATTAGACACAACCACTTCTTTGAAACCTGCTTCTTCAAGCCTTTGCAAAGCCGGATCAGAAAAAATCGCATGAGTCGCAGCCAAATAAACATCTTTATTAGCGCCATGAGCCTCCAAAGCTTTCTTAGCCGCACAAACCGAACCGGCTGTATCAATCATATCATCATACAAAAGACAAGTTTTTGCCTTCACATTACCCACCACATGCATTACTTCCGAGACATTATGCTTAGGACGATTCTTATGAATGATGGCTAAATCAGCACCGATTTTATCCGCAAATTTCTTGGCATCTTTAGCACCACCGGCATCTGGAGACACGATCACTAAATCTTTTAACTTCTTATTTCGGAAGTATTCACAAAAAAGCCTTTTGGCGCTTAAATTATCCACTGGAAACCTAAAAAAACCCTGAATCTGATCTGAGTGTAAATGAGTGGTAATGACATGATCAGCTCCAGCCGCTTCGATCAAACTAGCCATTAATTTAGCAGTAATCGGTTCCCTCGGACTAGCCACTCTATCCTGCCTGGCATAGCCAAAATGAGGCATCACCACATGCACTGACTTGGCAAAAGACCTTTTTAAAGCATCGATCATGATAAAAAGTTCCATATAATCTTCATTCACATGTTGCGTGGCAGTCTGAATAAGAAAAACGTCCATGCCGCGGACGCTTTCTAATACTCGAGCATAAATTTCCTTGCAAGCAAAATGTTTAAGATCCATTTTTGACAAAGGCAGTTTCAAACATTCAGCTATTTCCTGAGCCAATTTGGGATGTGATGACCCAGCAAAAATTTTAATTTCTGATGACATATTGTGAAATGCTTACTTAAGGCGTTCACAATTTACCGTTTTTTTTTGAATTTGGAAAGGCGGAAAATTTTACTGTATAAATTCCTGATTCCCGCAAATTCCTCCCTGCCGTTCCTCAGTGCTAATATTTTGGCCGTGTTCATCTTCCACCTCCATACCAAGCACAAAACCAACCCCTCCTTTTAGATCTTCACAACTTACCCCGGTACTTAAATCAACTCTAGCAGACATATCACCACCAGCCTCCACATAAAAAGTATCACAAACCGTTTCCTGACAACTAATCAAGGCGCTACCTGGTATTCCGTCTTTTTCTACCTGACAGCTAAAATCACCCTGAGTGGTATCACATGGTTCACCGCTAGTTGACTGAACTCCCCCTCCATTAGCTGAAAATAACGAACCAACAATATTCAAAGCATGCCCCATAGGCACTTCAGCTTGCACTCCCTGTAATCTTTCATTGGTATCACTTACCACCGCGCAACTAACAGGTTCAATCGAACCATCTACACCTGCCATATTCTTCAAACCCTGATACGCGCTATTTGGCAATACAATTACATTCCCATCATCACACTGTATTGTATACATAGGCGAAGGCGTCCCTGTCTCGTTACTTCCATCATCATCCCCAGGAACACTCGTATCTGCAACACCTGATGAATCATCATCTCCCTCAGGAACATCAGCGCAAGATACTAACATCGCTCCTTCGCCAACAACAAGTCCTGCCAATAATAATGCCAGCAAAGCTCTAAAATTTCCCGGCCTTCCTCCTTGCGCCTCAGGTATATTTAAAGCATATGAACTCACTACTCGAGGAGCTATTAGTTTTCTAACTTCGCACACGTCTACCATAGGCCCTTCTGATGTTGTATCCATTTTTAAAATAATTAAACAATAAATTTGGTAAGAAATTTTAAAACTATTAAAAAAATAGTCAAGGCTTTTTGGATCATTTACCCCAAACTAATGCTTTTTTAATTCTATTTCTAAAATTAGTATATTCTTTGATATTGACTGAGTCGTATTTTGCTAAAATATTAAGCAAACTGAGAGCATCGCTTGGATTGCCAGTATTGGCGGTATAATGCAAATTTCCTTCCACTTTTGGCAGGTATTGTTGAAACTCTTTTAGCAACAAATCTCCCAAATGCTGTAATTCCAATCTAGCCTGAATTACGGTCAAAGCTCGGGCATAATTAAGATAATAAACCCAGAAATTTTTACCATCTAAGGTAATTGCCTGTTGAAAATACTCAGTCGCCTTAACATTGTCTTTATAATAATCCCGATAAAATTCTCCTAGTCTGTTCCAAATCATCGCATCCCATTTATTAGCCTCAGCATATTTCAGATACATTTGTTCAGCAGATTCCAAATCACCAGCCCGCAAATAACGATCAGCTTCATCCAAGAAAAAATACCGAGAATACAAAGTGTGATCGCCAAAATAAATTAATAATTTATTAGCTTCATTTGTATGTCCTTCTTTTAAATATTTTCTTGCCAAATAACCGTCAGCCGCGTTAAAAGTTTCAAAAACCGTTAAATAAAACACTATCAAAAAAACCAATCCAACAATCAAATAGTTACATAAATGTCCTTTTGCAAATTTAATTTCTAAATTTTCAACAATTAAAGCGTTAAAAATTCCCAAGATCATCCAAAAAATAATCAAATTAGTGGCAAAATTAAAATTACAATCTACCAAACTATGAGCAATCGCTCCCATTATCGCTACCGCCAAAGTTACCAGCAAAAACTGTTTTTGTTTATCAAATCGCAAAAAATTTCGAATAAACCTAATAATCACCGCTAATAAAAATAAACCGAAAAATATGCTAGCCGGCAGTCCATTTTCCACGGCAATTTTCAGAAAAACATTGTGAGGATGATCAGAAATCGCCAGCCAATCTTTTTGGATAGAACGATATACATAGCCAAAACTCATTGGGCCATAACCAAATATTGGTTCTTTCTTAATCAATTGAATTGCTCCCAGCCAAAAATCTTTTCTTTCCTGTACCGAAGTAATTTTTTCGCCGTTAGAAAACTCCAAGCGATCTTTGAATGTAATTACCTTATTTTGATAATAGGCCCGTCCGAATTGTGCAGCTCCAATCAAAATAAAAATTAAAATAAAAACCGGCAAAACCAGCCAGATTTTTTTAAAAATCTGTTTAAAAGTCAGCAAATTTTTGTAATAATAAATTCCATAAACTGCAAAAATAACGATTTGACCAAGCATTGCCAGAATCGCCGCTCTCGAAAAAGTCAAAACAAAAGAAGCTAAAACCAAAGCCAATAAAAAATATTTTAAAAATTTAATTAAGCGCGAATTTACAGATTTACCAAGAAACCAATGCAACGTTATCGGCCAAAGCATTAAAACAAATAAGGCAAAAGCATTGGGCCAGGCAGCCGCCTTAATCGCTGGATTATAAAATAATCCAAAATCACGATTATGATTAGACGTAAAATAAAGTACATAACCGCAAATCGCCGCTAAACTTAACAAAAAAATAGCTAACCTATATAAAAATTTAAAATTCAAACTTTTTGTTTGTAGCAAAAAATATATCAAAACACTTGAAAACGACATCAGAACTTCCGTAAAACCAAAATTAAAAGTTTGTGATTTAACGAATGAAATCAGAACAAAAACTAAAAATCCTAACAAAAATAAATTTTGGATAAAATTCTTTTGGCAATTTAAAACTTCTCTCTCTTTCTTCAGCCACAAACCCCTCATAACAGCAAAACCCAGCAAAGCCAGAGCTAAATATCCGCAAAACAGAGGAAAAAATAAACGCCCAGTAGTATCGAATTTATTGCCTTCCTGATAAAACAAGGAAAAGAGCAGTAGCAAAGATAAAGCTAAAGTCGGAATAAAATCGATAAATTTAAGTAATTTATGTCCCACAAGGCTAAATTATAGCTTTTGTTTGGCTTAAATCAACTTTATACTTAGCTTTTTTGATAATTTCTTCCCATTTTTCATTAAAAAATTCTGCAATTAACCCTGGCGCGATTTCTTCCAACGGGTACAAAACAAATTCCCTCTCCAAAATTCCCTTGTGCGGAATGATTAATTTTTCGCCACCATCAAAAATCTCTTTTTTCTTTTTTCTTTTTTCTTTCCCCTCCACAAATAATATATCAATATCAATTATCCTCGGTCCCCATTTTTTTATTTTTATCCTGCCCATCTCTTTTTCAAGCTTTTTCACGAATTCCAAAAGCGCCAAAGGTTCTAAATCAGCTTCAATTTTAACGGCCATATTCAAAAAATCTTCCTGGTTCTTAGGTCCCATTGGCTTGGAATAATAGATACTAGATTTTTTTAAAATTTTCGCTTTCTTCCCAAGTTCAAAAATAGCATTTTTTAAATTTAGCTCCTTATCCCCCAAATTTGTTCCTAATCCCAAATAATAGATCATAAATTATTACATAAACCACATCAAACTTTATACATACAAAAAAAAAATTTGTCTCCACTTTATGAACTTTATAAACTTTACAAACTTTATAAACTATTTTATTCCTCAAACTTATCCGTAGTGGAGATAATTGATCTGTCCCCCAAAGATGCCATAAATCCTGTCACAGTCATAATAAATAATCCAATAATTATTGCTCCCAGATCGGTCCTTACAATCGGAATATTATAAGTTAAATCCCATATCCCTCGCCAAAAAATTATCATTCCAATACCACCAAAAAGAGTATACAGCAAATAATGCGTCCTAAATCGATTCGTAAGTTCTTCTCTTTTGTATTCAAAAAAATCCAGCAGTTTATGTTCATGTAGTTTTTGACTGGCCCTAAATCTTAATTTATCAGTATAAGCTTTTTTAGAATGATCAAAAAAATATTTAGCTCTAAACAAATTTTCCAGATTATCCAAATAATGCTGAGCCATTTTATAAAAATAGCCAAGCTGTAAATGAATAGTATGCTTGTCTTTTTTATCTGCCTTGTTTAATTTGTCTTTAATCTTCGCCTCTTCTTGCAAAAAAGCATTATCAATCAACTCATATAATCTATCCGCTTCGTCTAATTTCATATAATTATATCTCAATCCTAACATCAAAATATAATAATTAATCCTCGCGATTTCTTCATAACTGCCACTATCAAGTTCTTGAAGCTTTACCAATAATTGCCTCCTCATCTCTTCGTATTTATGTGCTGACAGAAATTCCACTTTTTTCTGGTCGATGAAATGAATAATTGGGCTTAAAGTTTCCATAAAAAATTTATATATTCTATTTATTTTAGCACAAAAAAAACTTTTTTGGAATTGAATGCGTTAAAATTTTGCTTTATGCTGAAAATGTATTGATAATAACCAACAGCTAACAGCCAATAGCTTAAGCCATCCAACAATTAACAATTAACAATCAACCATTAAAATGTCTTCTCCCCTCAAATTTACTCTCTCAAACGGACTTAAGGTAATTTTTCAACAGAACAAATCAGCAAAAGTAGCGGCACTTCAAGTGTGGATAAACATAGGCTCAAGAGATGAACTTCGTGGTCATCAAGCCAAATTTCAAGATGAAGGCGGGCTGGCTCATATTCAGGAACACATGTTATTCCAAGGCAGTAAAAGTTTTCCTAACCAAGGAGAAATTGCTTCCATCGTGGAAGGATGTGGCGGTGATTTCAATGCTTGGACAAATTTTGATGAAACAGTTTATCACATTACCATGCCATCCAAACATGCTCAAACTGGCATCAAAATCCTAGCTAGCATGGTTAGCGAAGCCACCATTGAAAGCGATAGATTAAAAAAGGAACTAGAGGTGATTATGGAAGAATTTCGTCGTTGCAATGATGATCCTCACACCGTTTTGCAAGAAGAGTTATTCAAAGTTGCCTACCAAAAACATCCTTACCATCATCCAATTATCGGTTATGAAAAAACTATCAGGGCTATTGATAGACAAACAGTGCAACATTTTTTCGATAAATATTATGCCCCAGCCAACATGACAGTGGTAATTGTCGGCGACTTATCAGAAAATGAAATCAAAAAATGGGTAAAATCAGAGTTTGGCAAAATTAAAAATAAAAAAAATCCGAAAAATTTAATCCCTGCTGAGCCAAAACAACGTCAAGAGCAAGTTTTAATCTTGAGAAAAAACTTTGAAGGCACTTACCTGTCTATCGCTCATCACATTAGCAAATTAGCCGACAAAGATACGCCGGCTGTTGATGTTTTGTATTCTATTTTAGGTAATGGTATCGATAGCCGATTAAACAAAAACCTATTTGAAAAACTGAAGTTAGTCTACTCAATTTATGCTGATGTCTTTACCCCAAAAGATCCTGGACTTGGTTTCATTGATGTAGAATTAAAACCAGAAAATATTAAACCCGCTCTCACAGAAATTTTTAAAGAAATTTTCAAACTGCACCGGGAACTAGTCAGTGAAGAGGAATTACAAAAAACCAAATTACAACTTCAAAGCCAATTTATTTATAACCAAGAAACTTTTCAAGGTATTGCCCGTAACCTCGGGCATTTCGAACTTAACGGTGGTGGCCATGAACAAATTGCCAGTTATTTAACAACACTAAAAAACGTTAACGCTAAAAATGTTCAAGCTGTAGCCAAAAAATTTCTAACGCCAGCCAACACCACGATCGGTCTACTATTACCACAAAAAGAAAATTACCAAATAAGTCAGCCAGCTATTTTAAAAATTTTAAAAGAAAACTATCAAAATTTTGACAAAGTTCAGCAAAAAACGGCATCTACAAAATCCTTAATAATTAATCACATCCACAAAATCACTCTTAAAAATGGCCTAAGGTTAATTTTGAAAAAAAATGATAGCGCCAAGGCTGCCAGTTTCCGTATTGCTATCTTGGGAGGTCTTCTCAATGAAACAAAAAAAAACAATGGCATCACTAATATGATTGCTGAACTATTAACTCGCGGCACTGACGCAAATTCCGCAGAAATTCTAGCTAAAAAAACTGAATCAATGGCTAGTATAATTATAGGCTTTAGCAATCAAAACTGTTTTGGATTGGAAGGCAAAGCTTTAAGCGAAAATTTGATAGAAACTTTTAATTTAGCTTTGGATATGTTAAAAAATGCAAATTTTAGCAGGCAAGAAATTGAAAAAATCAAACCAAACCTTATTGATGAAATTAAACGAGAACTTGATAATCCGATTAGAAAAGTTTTTAATCTGTTTCAAAAAACTTTATATGGTAATCATCCCTACAGTTTAAATCAACTTGGTTCCATCAAAAACATCCAAAAATTTAGCCAATCAATAATTAAACAACAATATCTAAAACTTTTGGATCCAAAAAATATTGTTATCTCAGTAGTGGGAGACATAAATATTGAAAAAATTAGCAAATATCTAAGCGAAAATTTAGAAAATCTAAAAATTGCTAAACCAAATCACGTCCAAAAATTTAAAATTAATTTTTCCAAAAACCCCAAAACCGTGTTTGTGGCAACTGAAAAAAATCAATCCAATATCCTACTTGGTTTTCCAGCTTTAGAGATAGGTCACCCGCAAGTTTATAGCTTAGAAATTTTGAAAAAAGTTTTGGCTGGCATGGGAGGGCGCTTGTTTATTAATTTAAGAGACAAACAAAGCCTTGCTTATAGCATAACTGCTCTCAGCGTCGCTGGTTATCAATATCCTGGCTATTTTGTCGCTTATATTGGTTGCGCGCCAGAAAAACAGGAACATTCAATCCAAGAACTCAAACGCGAACTTAAGGAAATCCAAACCAATCTAATTACTGATAAAGAATTAATTGATGCCAAAAATTTCCTTATCGGCGAATATGATGTCAGACTACAGAGTAATATTTCACAAGTCATCAAATTATGTAGCGATGAACTATATGGATTAGGTTTCAGTTATGATTTTGATTTTGCCAAAAAGATCAGCCACGTCACCAAAAATGATGTTTTAAAAATTGCTAAAGACATTATTAATTTAGACAAAGTCACTATTGCCATTGTCGGCCCTAAAAAAACTAGCTGACCACCTGATCACTGATAATCCATTGCCCCCTAATCACCCCACAACTTTCTTCATGGCATAAGGTATTTCCAAAGCTAAATCTGTGGCTGAAAAAGCATAGCCTTTTTGCGTTTCCAGCACTTCCGCCGCTGTCCCTAAACAAAAAGTGGCAAAACAGGAAGCTTCAAACAAAGTTGCTCCTTGCGCCACTATCCCAGCAATAAATCCGGCCAAAACATCGCCACTACCACCCACCGTCATACCGGGACTGCCTGTTTTATTGATTTTATATTCACCATTATCTTTGGCAATAATATCTACTTGCCCTTTAAGAATAATTTGCGCTTTTAAGGCGCTGGCAATTTTCTGAACAGCGTTAATATTGTCCTCCATGCTACTCGTCAATTCATAACCGCTGATCATTTCAAACTCCTTATGATGAGGCGTTAGTAAAGTACGATACGGCAACTTAATATCATGAATCACTTTCAAGGCATCAGCATCCAATATGACCGGCGTTTTAATTTGAGGAATAAACTTTCTTAAAGCCTTGATTGTATCAGGCTTATCACTCAATCCAGGCCCAACCAATACGACATCGCACTTATTTGCTAATTCCAAAATTTTCAACAAACTATCCTCTGTCAAAAATTCCCCAGCAAAAGATCTGACAATAAAATCAGGATAAAAACTCCGGCTACAATCAAAATTACTTTCCGGTACAAAAATATATACCAAATCAGCGCCGCTATGCACCGCTCCCAATCCGGCAAAAATTGGTGCTCCATAATATTCTATCGAGCCTCCAATAATGCAAACCCTGCCATTATCACCTTTATGGGAATCTAAATTCCTATAAGGAAAAATTTTCCTAATATCGTACTTAGATAAAATATGTTCTTTCATTATATGTAAAAAAAGCTTTTGTAGATTATCACTTTTTGAATTGAATAAAAAGATTGATTTTCGAAAAAACTACAAAAAATTCATGAAAACACCAGAAATGAGATATATTATTTCGAAGTAAATTTTTCAAAAACTATAAATTAATATAAATTATAACTATGGAAACAACAAAAATTGCCTTATTTAAAGGGAAAAAAATTAGAAAAACTATTCATAATAACGAATGGTGGTTTGTAATAATCGATGTCATAGAGGTACTTACTGATTCACAAAACCCAAGACAATATTTAAAAAACATGCTAAATAGAGATGAAGAGTTAGCAAAAGGATGGGTTCAAATTGAATCCCCCCTTTTAATTGATACTAGTGGAGGCAAGCAAAAGATAAACTGTGCAAACACAGAAGGAATTTTTCGTATCATTCAATCTATTCCATCCCCAAAAGCAGAACCTTTTAAGCGTTGGTTGGCAAAAGTTGGTTATGAACGAGTACAGGAAATTGAAAATCCTGAACTTTCGACTAAAAGAACAAGGATGCTTTATAAACTCAAAGGGTATTCTGATGATTGGATTGGAAAAAGAATGAGAGGAATTACTATTCGTGAAGAATTAACTGATGAGTGGCAAAAAAGAGGAGCAAAAGAAAATAAAGATTATGAAATTCTCACTGCTGAAATTTCCAAAGCAACTTTTGGCATCACGCCTAAACAATACAAAAAACTTAAAAATCTAAAACGAGAAAATTTACGAGACCATATGAATGATTTTGAACTTATCTTTACTATGCTTGGAGAAAGATCAACTACAGAAATTCATCGCACTGAAAATTCAAAAGGAGTACCAAAATTAAAACAAGATGCAAGTAGAGGTGGCAAAATAGCAGGAATTGCAAGAAAAGAGTTAGAAAAAGAACTCAGCAAATCAGTAATTTCAGAAAAAAACTATTTGATCGAGAAAGAATCTAAAAAATTGATATAAAATTTCAAAATCATGACACTTAAAATTAAAAAACTAAAAATTAATTACAAAGAACAAAAATTAGAAATTGAATATTTTTTGCGTCTTGGATTTAAAGAAACCTTACTTTATTTACATGGAGGGGCTTGTTATAAAAATGATTTTTTAGAAGCAACAAAAATTCCTACTTTTAATGATTATACAATTATTGCTTTTGACTTCCCTGGCTGTGGAAATTCTACTTATTCAAAAGATCAAAATTTAAATATCGATGATTTAGTAGAGATCACTCATCTTATTATTAAAAAATTAAATTTAAATAATATTGTTTTGATAGGTCATAGCATGGGAGGACTAGTTGGACTTCTTTATGTATTAAAATACAATCACATCAAGGCTTTTATAGATATTGAAGGCAATTTAACTTCCGAAAATTGTGTTTTTTCAAGGCAAGTTTCTAACTGTTCAGTCCACGAATATAAAAACATTTTAAATCAATTAACTCAAAATCTAAAAAATTCAGGAAATAAAGGATTGAAAGAATGGAGTAAAACAATAGAGAAATATTCTGATCCAAAAGCATTTTTACATTATTGCTATCAAATAGTTGATTATTCTGACAATGGAAAGCTTGTTAAAAAATATATTGATCTGAAAATCCCTACTTTGTATATTTACGGATCTGAAAATAAAAAAAATCTCATTTTTCTAAAAAAACTTAAAAAAGAAAATTGCAAACTTGCGGAAATTGATAACAGCAATCATTTTCCATTTTACGACAATCCAAAAATATTTTATTCGGTTTTTAATAGTTTTTTAAAACAATTAATCGTTAAGGATCTTTAAATAGCCAAAAAAACATAAACTTGCTAAGTATTAAATATTTATATATATTTTCACAGCAAAAGCCATCTTAGAGAACCATAAAAGGAGCGGTAGTTCAGTTGGTTAGAACGCCACACTGTCACTGTGGAGGTCGCGGGTTCGAGTCCCGTCCGTTCCGCCATTCTTTATCACAACAAACAAACAATAGTAAAAAACTAACAGCTTTTTAAAAGCCCAGTTTTTCTAAATTCCAACTTTACTTCGCAAGGAATTTTTAACTATACTAGTAAAGCTTTTAAATAAATACATGTTTAATATAATTACTCTCATTATCGGCATAATTATCGGTATAGTGATGATCTTCATTACTGAAAAAAGTAAACTAAAAACTCTCAAACTCAAAATTAAGGCCTTACATCATAAAAACCAGATTTTTAAAAAAGAAACGGAGAAAATCATGCAAACCGCCATTGAACAAGCCAAAAGCATCAGAGATCAATCAATAATGGAAGAACAAGAATCTCAAGAAATGTCCAAACTCATTGAAGGTAAAATTATCGCTAAAAAAGAACTCACCGAACGCAAAGAAAAAAGAAATGACGAGACCAAAATGCTTTTAAAAAACATAGAAAATGAAATCCGTAGCTACCAAGATAAAATCAAAACCCTTCAGCATGAATACTTAAATACCCTGGCACATAAGTTAAATTTGGAAAAAAATGCGGTAATTAATGAGATTAAAAATACTTTTGATCGCTTATTTGAGGAACTGAAGACGATTAATTTAGCCAAAATAAAAACTGATTTTGAAGAGAATGCCGATAAAGAGGCCAAAAATATTATCACCTGGACTATGCAAAGATATGCTATGGGCAGTTCGGTAGACAAGAAAGAAATGAGCATCAAAATCCCTAATGAAAAAATTAAAGGAGCAATCATCGGAAAAGAAGGCCATAATATCCAATATTTTGAAGAAAAACTTGATGTTGACGTGCTCTTTAACCAAGACGGACCTGATATTATCAGAGTATCTTCCCATGATTTACTCAAAAAAACTTTAGCCAAAGAAACCTTAGAGCTTTTGATCAGCAAAAAAACTATTAATCCGGAAGCGATTGATGAATGTTATTTGCAAGCAAAAAGCAAAATTGACAAAATCATTGACTCCATGGGCAAAAAAGCTGTTGATATCTTAAGAATCAAAGATGTGCCAGAAAAAATTAGTAATTTATTTGGTCGTTTTGAATATCGTTCCAGTTATGGACAGAATATTTGGCTTCATTCCATGGAGGTATGCATTTTTTCTTCCTTACTTGCAGACGAAATTGGCGCTAATTATGAAATCGCCAAACTTGCTGGTTTCATTCATGATCTGGGGAAGGCGGTAGATTTGCAGATTGTTACCGACAAGGGTTATGACAAAGGCATGGCGGTAACATTATTGGATGAAGCGATTGCGGAAAAACTTAATGGCAATCAAGGGCATGATGATATCAGTAAAATCATTATGGAAACCTGGCAATTTCCACAAGATGAAGTATTGCGAGAAAAAACGATTTATGCCGCTTACTGCCACCACGAAAAGGTCCCTTATAAAAACCCTGAGGACTATATTGTCAAATCAGCTGATGCCATTTCAGCCGGCCGACCAGGCGCCAGGCAAGAAACTTTTGAATTCTATTTAACCAGGATCAAAGAATTAGAAGAGTTAGGAAAAAATGTAAATAATGTAAAAAAAGCTTTCTCGGTGTTTGCCGGTCGAGAACTAAGACTGATTGTGGATGAAAGCACCATCAATGACAACGACATGCAAAATATCGCGGAATCCACCGCTCAAAACATTCAAGAAACGCTCAACTATCCAGGCAAAATCAAAGTCAATGTAATCAGAATCACTGAATATAAAGCTAAAATTGGTGTTAACTCTTAAATTTATTTATGTTTTTTTTAAAAAATCATAAAAATCAGGTAACTTCTAATAATAAAAAAAACACTATTGATAAAATCGTGATGGGACTTATTATAGGCGGAGCAATAGGGTCGGTTTTAGGACTAAGTCTCGCTCCAGAAGAAGGGCCGATTGCCAGAGAAAAAATCAAATCAACTACCAGGCTTGGACTGAAAATTATTTTAACTATCTATGAAATTTTTAAAAAAAGATTCCTTAAATTTATAAAAAAAGTAAAATGACGAAAATTTTTACAAAATTTATTTTTTCCCTTCTATTTTGTCTATTAATCTCCAACCAGGCCTTCACTTCTAATATTATACCAGCCAACGATATTAACTTAAATTTAAATGATTTAAACGATTCCTCTTTAACCAGGTTAATCCCCCTGCCAGAAAAAACCATCTTACTGGCAGTGCCGGATATTCAAAAGGATTTTTTTGTAGTTCTCAAAGATCTAGGATTAAATGATGATTTAAGCCTAGACACTGAAGAAGTCAAAATCAAACTTCAAGAAATTTTAGGTCCATATTTACCAATCGCACAAAGTGCCAAATTTGTTTTGAAAAATAAAAAAATAATCATTCAAGATGGCAGCGCTGGCTTAGAAATAGATTTCAAACGTACTATTGAACAACTGCAAAATCAATTAAACACTCTGGATTTAGAAAAATTAACCGTTTATCTACAAACGACTAATCCAAAAATTAACACCGAAAAATTGTCACAATATCAAAAATTTTTAGAAAATAAAATCCAATCACTCACCATTATCTCCGGTTCAAATAGTTGGGAACTTGAAGAAAATACTTACTTGCCATGGCTGGAAATAAGTCCACAAAAAACCCTTAAATGTGATTTCCTTGATGAGCAACTACAAATCAAATTAGAGAAAACCGTTGACTTACCATCTTACTGCCAAATTAATGAGGAATTAAATTTGGATATAAATCAAACAAATTTGGAACAATATATCAACGAACAAATAAGGCCAAAAATCGAAAAACAAGCACAAAATGTAAAAATTTATTTTGATCAAAACGAAAAAATCGTGTTTGAAGGCACAGCTGTCAATGGGCAAAAAGTTGACGACAAATCTTTGTCCAAATTTATTGCTTTCGCTTTAGCTAATAACATTCAAAAATTTGAATTACCGGTCATTGAAATCAAAGCACAAGTCCAGACTGACGAGAAATTACAAAAATTAGGCGTTAAGGAATTGGTGTCCATGGGCTGGAGTAATTTTGTCCATTCTTCCGCCGCCAGAATTTACAACGTTAAATTTGGTATCAATAAATACAATGGCTTGCTAATTGCTCCCGGCGAAAAATTCTCTTTTGTGGACCATTTGGGGGGGCCAGTGACCAATAAAACCGGCTGGAAATCTGAACTTGTAATCAAAGGTAAAGAAACAATTCCTGAAGCGGGTGGAGGTCTTTGCCAGGTATCAACAACTTTCTATAGAGCGGCTTTGAATGGAGGATATGAAATTAACGAAAGAAGTGGACATTCATATGCAGTTAGTTACTATGCAAATCCACATTACGGCATGGATTGCACGGTTTATCCCGGATCAAAAGACTGTATTATGACCAATGATAGCGGTTATTATATCCTGATTCAAACCTATACGGAAGGATTAGATGCTTACTTCAAATTTTATTCTACCAGCGATGGTCGGCAAGTAAAATTCAATGGCCCTTATTATTATGGCTACAACTCAGCCAGCCCTGTTTATGAAGTTTCTCCCAATCTTAACCCTGGCCAAAAACAATTAGTTGAGAATGCCCACACCGGCTTTAATGTCGATTGGTATAGAACAATTGTCAAAAATGGTTTGCCTCAAAAAACCGAAAAAATTCATACCAGTTATCGAGCGGTACCAGCTAAATATATCATTGGTTCAGATTCAAACAGCGCTCAGATTTCGGATTTTGAATGAGACACTGGGCAGACGCAATAAGAAAGAGTAAACATTTTAATTATTCTCCAAAATACAACTGTGCTTCTCTTCCATTACTTTCAAATACAACATCGTTTAAAACTACAGATCTATTACGTCTTTTATTTTTAAGAGCAAGAATTTTATTTTTCTGCCCAGGAAAAGCCGCATATACCTTATTTTGACCCTTAGATATAGCACTTCTAATTTGTCCCATTTCATGAGACTGCATAGGTAATAACTCAAAAGTACAAAAAACATTCAATCCTGTTAAAGATTGTAAATCTTCACTATGTACATTTCCATCAAACAATATTATATATTCACCTTTTTGAAACCATTCATAATCTCTTAATGTCTCAATTTGTGAGCTAAAGGTTTCTTTACGATTTAATTCTGGAATTATTAATAATTTACCCCTGAATTTCCCTGCCCCCATAACATTATTTGTTCTAGCTATTATTTTTGATTCATCAACTTGATCTAATTGTTTATCTTGAATTGGTAAATTTTCTAAATCTCTTAATTGATATAAACAAAGTTTCCCAATAGTGCCATCCCAAATATCTCCACCAACAAAACTTCCTTCTATTTGAATTAGATGGCCATCTAAACTAGTAATAATTCTCTGCATAACTCTAATTAAAGAATCTAACTCTAAATCTGTACCACCCCCATTATCCCCTAACAACCCTTTATCAGTAATAAAAGAAGAACGAGAAACTATTGAATCATCATCAGCATAAATATCCCCTGCCTTATAAACTACAGAACCACCAAACGGTAAATAATAATAAATAAATTCAACTTGTTTTGTTAAAGCATTAAAATAATCTACTCTATTTTGTCTTTGTCCATTTAATGTCATTCTTAAAGTAGATAAAGCATAATCACTACGATCTAAAACCATTTTTAATTGTCCTGTTTTTCTATCGACATCGATAATCACTGGCCCACCACCAATGTTTACAGCTCTACTAGTAAGTCCCAACACTACAGATATTTGCATACAATCTGGACTAGCAATCGAATGAGAATCAACAACAAAACCTCTATCAAATAAACCATAAATACTTGGATTATCAGGTAATATTCTTTTTGCTCTTTGATTAGCACTATAATCCCCAACAGCGGCCATTTGCACTATGACTCCTATAGATGAAGGATTAGGTTCAATAATTCGCTGAAACACAGATCCTATTTCCGCCAAACCTGAGTCAATTTGTTGAGAATCTACACTAATCATTTGACTATGAAATTGCCCGGGTTCTTCTTTTTGGGCAGAAGATCTAATTACTATAGGCTGTAATCCATGTGAACCAGCCAATAATTGTATTAACCTTGATCTAACTATATCATGTTCAAAGTCAAATCCGACAGGGACAGCAAATCCTTGAGGAACTTCATATCCAGTTATTGAATCTTTTAACCCTAATAACTTCCTTAATCCAAAGGCTTTTTCTCCATAAATATCACGCACTCTTTCGCCCTCTATTCCTTTTAAATCCACCAAGTCACAAATTTCATTAGACATTAAAAAATTTTAGTTATATAAAAGATATAATCTTAACAATTATTTTCATAATTTTCAAATTTTTCCATTTATTATTTTTCAAAAGATTATGAATGAAAGAACCATAAACAAAATTGGATGGTTTGCGTCTTTTATGGCTATTGCAATGTATAGTTCCTACATAGATCAAATCAGGCTAAATCTTTCAGGCCAAACTGGATCAATTATTTTGCCAATTATCACAGTAATTAACTGTAGTGCTTGGACTTTTTATGGTGCATTAAAGACAAAGAAAGATTGGCCTATTATCATTTGTAATATACCAGGCATTGTACTTGGGATTATTACTGCTATTACGGCAATAATCTTTTAGTTTTAAAAAAGTCCCTCTCTTTGAAGAGAGGGATTTAGAGTGAGTTTTTATTTTTCCACAACCTTAAACACATCCCCACCTGTCCTTCCAAAATTTTCCGGGAAATACATTTCACTGATTTGTGCTGGCATTTCATTGAATGATCCTGGGATTAAAGCTCTAACATAATAAATATAAGTGTAAACTCCAGGTTCTAAACTTTGTTTGAAGACAAACACTCTGTCGTCTCTCATTTCCTCAACGTCAGGATACAAATCCGAATTAAATGCTGATAAATCATTTTCTCCTTTTTTGCCTTGAAGTGACTCAACAAAACTCGCACTTTCAGTATCTAAATTAAAATTAATCAATTCAAATCCAGCAGGAATATAATTTTCAATAGCAACGAAATGCCTCATCTCAGGAACAACAATATCAATCTTACCAACCAATATATCCCCTACTTTTGCCTCCTTAACTGCCTTTTCTAATTTTAAATCTGTTGGCAAATAATAACTTCTGTTAATTACAAATCCTTCATCGCGTGAACTTATATTCTGGGTCGGCAAATAATATTGAAGGGCAATATCATAATAAAAATTATTTTTTAAACTATTTTTATTCTCTTTAAGGAAATTAAGAGGAAGAATTTTGCCCATATCCAATTCAGACAAAGGAGAAATCGAAATTGATTTCTGATCCAAAATTGTATTTTTATTAAAATCAAATGATCCCAACTCTTTGTCAGAAAGTGAAATTTTTAAATTAAAATCAGATTCTGTTTCTTTTTGCCAAGTTAAATAATCTGTAAACGCATCAATCACTGTTAATGTTGAATCTGTTGATCCCCATGCTCCATCTTTTGACCTTGAATTGAGTAACCATCTCAAAATATTTCCAAAAAGCTCATTATCACGCTTGTCAGCAATCAAAGCTTTGAGCATTAAAGCTGTATCTTTTTCAGCAGTTTCATAGTAAGCCCAGTTTGTATTGTCTGATAATTTCAAATATGCTCCTCTGGCATCAATTGATATTCTATTTTCTAAAGCCTTATAAACTTTTTCCTTAATTTCTTGACTGTAAAAATCAGGATTTCTGCTTAACATCAATGCCAAATTGGTTAAAGAAATATTATCAATTGTCTCATTTAAAAACTTATCAGTTCCAAAAATTTTCTCACTCAAAAAAGGAGACAATTCTTTTACAAAATCATTATTATCTCCATAAACCTGAGTCAAAACATACATTGTTAAAATAACATCAGAACTAGAATATCTATTGTCAGGATTTAATTTTATCTGCTCATTAACAAAATTTACCGCATAATTAATCCTGCTTTCATCAATATTAAATCCAGCTCTTTGTAAATTTGATAAAGTCTGAATCATTCTCAAAGTTAAATAAAAATCTGAATTCTCCCAAATTTGAAAATATACAAATCCCCCATCATCATGTTGATTTTGATAAATCCTGGATAAACTTAAAGCTACCGCATCTTCCATGCCATATTTTTTACCATCAATTACAATTTCATTAACTTTGAATTTATCGCCTATGTTTTTTAAATTAAGGCCGTTTTTAATTATCGCAATACTGTCTAATTTTGAAGCAATCTGTTCCGTACAGCCATAAGGATAGGCAAGTATAGAATTCAAAGCATCAGACAAAAATAATGCCAAAGTTGCACTAGTATTAATTTTTAAACTTCCTTTATTTCCCAAAACATTTTCAGGCACATAAATAAATTCAGCCTCGCTTTCCGTGCTATAATTTGCTGTTGCCACTGTTTCATAAGTTGTATCAGCAATAACAGGTATAGTATTTTCAACTGTATCTTCATAATCATCTCCCTTAATTGAGATTGTAAATTTATGCAAGCCTTCAGAAATGTTAGAAGGCGCTTTAACTTTGAAATACACAACCTGATTTGCTTTATCATCTAATTTCAGACTTTGCGAATCATCATCAATTTCCAAAGTATCAGAAACTAAATTCATTTTTATTTTTTGAAATTTGCCAGACTGGTTGAAAATCTTGCCACCAATTTCAAATTCATCACCTGGAACAATAAATCTTGGCTTAAGTGTGGTAATAAACAAATCTTTATTCGTCATAATCTCTTTATAATTAATACCTGTCAAAGTATCTTTTGTAATGCCCAAAGACTCAATCTGCCATGTTGTTAAATTATCAGGTAAATTAAATTTCACAATTGCCTTGCCATTTGCATCTGTTTTCAATGTGCCTATCCAATAAGCAGTATCTTTAAAAATTCCCCTTTTCTTAGTGGCGTCAGCACCACCACCTCCGCCTTTACCTGTTTTAATATCAATTTCATGCAGTAAATTTTTTAAATTTGCTGAAGTTGAAATTGTTAAAGGGATACTGTCATAAAAAAACTTAACTGGGTTCTTGTGAGGATTGCCTTTCAAAGCCAAAACACTCATATCTACAACTGCAATACTAATTTCTGCAGATACTGGCTTACCTTGATTATTTTTAACTTCAATATTTAAATTAACTTCCTCACCAGGCAAATATTTTTCTTTATCAGTAGTCACTTTCACATCAAGTTCTTTTGAATCAATATTAATAGAATAACTAGTTTGTCCATATTTGACTGATACTGGATCGTTTGAAAGCAAAACAACTGACGCATAAATATTTGGTAAATAACTTGGATCAATTTTAAATTTATAGTTATAGAAGCTTGTATTGATATCCAGAATTTCATATTTATAAATCCTTCCTCTTTCAATCGCAATTAAGGCTTTTGCAGGTTTTGTGAATGGATTCTTGATTATAAAACCAGCCTCATCTCCAATATTCAAATTTGGCTTATCATTAACCAAAGTCAAACTTGTATCATTAGTTGGCATGACTAAATTTGAAGCTTCGGAAACATTTTCTTTTCCACCAACATACAAATTAGAAGTTGTTGAAATTTTATTTCCTGAGTCATCTACCCCTTCAATCGTTATTTCATATTCACCTTGTTCCTTAATGGAAAGTTTTTTACTTGCATTACCATCTGAATCTGTTGATAAATCTATCTCTTGTACAGGCGTTAATTTTTTATCTGACCTATAATAAAACCCGCCATCAACTTCTTTTCTTTGAAAAGTGACATAAGAGACTTGATTTACAGTTGCCTTCAAATTATCAACAGAAAGAGGTTTGCCATTCACATCAACTGATTTTGCCTTTAGTTCAAATTCTTCATTTTCCGTTACAAAATATTTATCTGTTTTAAGTCCAAGATAAAATTCTCCAGCATGAACAATAAATGATTTTTGTCCTGCTACCTGTCTGCCAGTTGAATCTGTAATCGCATAATTTACAACAAATATTTTACTTTTTAACTTTTGATCTTTAAAAAATTTAACAAAATCAATTTTCTTCGAAATCAAGGAATGACCAGATGCGTCCAATTTTGCTTCACCTCTCAAAATATACTTATCACCAGAGCTACATCCATTATAACCATAACAATCATACCAATACGATCCAAAACTAAAATATTCATCCTGATATTTATCAAAATAATAATCCTGACTTGTAATATCATAAATCAACTGCCCTTCTTTTACTGGGACTCCAAAATAATAATCAGACTGTATATCCAAATTAAAGGTATCGCCATTCATGTACTCCTCCTTATCTGTTTTTGAATCAATCTTAAATGCCGCTCCAACATATTCCTGAACATCGAAATTATAAATATTATTATCATTTATCAATATTGAATAAGATCCTAAAGGAGCACTTTTATCCAAAATGAAACTTGTTTCAAATGTACCAAAATCATTTAATTTTAAGGTAGCATTAAAAGTCTGATTATATTGGCTGTTTTGGATGCTAAAATTTATTTCTTTATCTTTTACAAATTCATAGTTTTCTTCATATCCAAATCTATAAATACCTTTCACATTTACCACGTCGCCTGGCCTATAAATTGGTCTGTCTGTATAAACAAATATTTTTTTATCATTAAAAGCATAATTGGCATATGATAAAGTGTTATCAGAAGCTATAATTGCAGTATCATTGTTATCGCCATAAACTATGGTCCCAATAATATTAGAAGTAATTTCAGTTTCAGCAAGCCCATCAATATTAGTATAATATTCTTTACCTAAACTAAAATTATCAGCATTTGATGGATCTAATTGTTCATAAGTTTGTACTTTAGCATTAAAAATTGGATTTAAAGTTTTAATGTCAGTAACGAAATAAAAATTTCGCAAATCTTTCTTCTGATTATCAGTCAAAATTACACCTTCATTTTTCGTCCATTCATCTTCACTAACACGCACTTGTTTTTGTATAACACTTAAATTTGTAAGAGTCACAAATACATTCTCATAAACTTTCACCCCACTATAATCTTTATAATCTGGATGAGAAAAAATAATTACAAAATGTCCGTATTTTGAATCAATATAATCTTTCAAATCAACCTGAAAATAATTTAAGCCAAAATAAAATTTCGGAAGCTCTAATCTTTTCTGCGTATTTGATTTACATGTAAATTCATCAGTTATTTTTTGCGTATAATATATTCTATATGACAAAGCTTCAATCATATCAGCTGGTTCAATCTCACATATATCCATATCAATATAATCCATTGCCTGTACGGCAAAACTTAATTTGGTTTTTTCTGGTGTTGTGATGCTATATTTTTCCTGCAAATTATAAAAATTCAATTTTGATTTATCGATATCACCAGTTTTAAATTTAACTTTTGTTGTAGCTTTTTGTTCATAAACATCTATTAAATTCAAAGTGATTTCATAATTAGATTGAGGGATCAGACTATAATTTATATATGTTTGAAATTGCTTTGGCTGACATTTATCAGTTAAATTACCTTCATAGATATAAAAAGAATTACCCCATTCTTTAAATTTATAACCTAAATTAACTTTTAAAAAATCATCAATATTTTCCGGTTTAACTTTTTCATTATCTGAGGTTAATTGAGGCACATGGATTTCTGTATTTGAACAAATAATTAAATTATCAGTTGATGCTGATTTTGATCCATCTTGCACAATTTTTAAAATCTCAAATTTTGGTGCTGATTTGAAATCATATTCAATTGGATCAACATTCATTTCCAATCCTTTTTCATTAAAAATTTTCTCTAATTTCAATTTAAAACTTTCATT
Organism: Candidatus Peregrinibacteria bacterium RIFOXYB2_FULL_33_20; assembly: GCA_001788835.1. Classification (GTDB taxonomy): domain Bacteria; phylum Patescibacteriota; class Gracilibacteria; order UBA1369; family GWF2-33-10; genus GWF2-33-10. The sequence goes on along the minus strand of MFXK01000028.1, from coordinate 9,425 downwards.
TAAAACTATTTTATCGCTATTTAGAAAAATTTTGATTTTTGATTTATTTAAAATTTTATCACACACAGTTTCATTATTTTCATAAACAATTTCTTTATTTGAATCGCATTCTTCAATGTTTTCAATGTTTTTAATTTTATCTGAAGAAATAATACTTTTCTTTAAATCAATATTTTCATAAAAATCCACTTCTATATATCCTTTTGGATCAATCATTTGAAAATCCTGAAAAGAAGCCCGCTCTGATACAGGAAAAATATTTGATACAATATTATTGATATCTCTTGTTAATACAAGTTTTTCTTCTAAAAAAATATCACCTTCCTGGGGAACAACTTTTTCAATTTCAACACCATAACTTTCAGAAAAATTCCAAAATCTAGGACGATTATATTTATCAACTTTTTGATATATTGCCAAAATTGATTGATTCTCCTCTTCAATATTTTTCTTTTTTTCTTCATCCCAGACAGAATGTTTACCATATTCAGCTATAAAATCTACAGCCTGATTCAAAGTATTATTTTTTACCTTTATATGCCCTTTTGTTTTTTCTAAATCAAAAGGCTGGTTGAAATAAACAGTAATAGGTTCGCTATAACTTTGCGATAAAGAAGGCTCTATATATTCATTTCTGATAGGCCTTGTTTTAAACTGATATTCAAATTCAGGTAAAGTAAATCCATCATATGTTTTGAAATCTTTTTTAAGTCTAATCTTATAATTAGATGATCTAATCAAATTTGTTTCAGGCTGAAATTGCAAAGTTCTTGTTCCAATCCATTTCCATTTTCCTTTTGTAACTGGAAAAATCTCAATAGGCAATTTGCTCTCATCAATCTCATCCAAAGTTGTCAGAGGAACAATAGGCTCATTAAAAATTGCAGTTATTTTTGATTTTTCATCTGCTTCCGTGTCCTGATTTGGGAACAAAACGACTAATTTGGGAGCATCAATAATTTGAAAATATTCTTTCAAAATTTTCTCATCAGATTTCGCGGAAATTTCATAAACCATTCCGACTTTTAAAGCGTTTTTTGGATGATAAACAATTGTTTTATCATTTTCTGATTTCACAAAATCCCCTTCAATCTCAGGTTTAATCTTAATGTCAGCATTAGAACTTATATCCATTTTATCAGTTGAAATCACAATATCTGCTCCGGTTGAAATTCTTTCTGAAACCAAAATATTTTTCCCAACATACTGAAAACTTTCATTTTGTTTTGGAGTACAAGAAAATAGAGAAAAAATCAAAAAAGACAATAAAATAATAATAAATATTTTATGGGCAAAAAACTTATTAAACATAGAGAAAATGTATAGTTAATTATATTAGCTTAAAACTAAATACTCTTTGACACAAAGTAAATAGAATTTAAGAAAGACATGCGACTTGCGTTGTGCGTTTGTCATTCCAGCGAAGGCTGGAATCCAGTAAACATACTAATTATTTATGGCATGAACTTTACATACAAATAAATCCAATCATGAAATAGCGTCATCTTATTTTTCTAACAAATTCTCCATGTAAAACAAGATACAGCCCTGTCTAAGTTAGTCCTCCACTGGATTCCAGACTAAATCTGGAATGACTCGTTTAGTAATTTTTCATTTTCAATTTTTCATTGTTCCCCCACCACCCTCCCATACTCCTTATGATCCTCTTTTTTACTAAAAAGATATGAAAGATAAATATATCCAATAATAAGGAATGGAACAACTAAAATGGTAAAATCTAATTCAAGCACTATATTAAATAATGCGTGCAGTAGCATCGAAAACATAAGTCCTTCAACAATTTTTTCTTCTTTAAAAATTGTTTCACTTTTTAAGTGTATAATTTTATGCATGACAGCAATAAATCTCGATCTGTTTTTAATAAGATTTTCTTTATAAATTGGAGAAGCAAACCGTGCTATGCCATAAAAATACCCATATATGCCTGAAAATAAAATATGCGCAAATGTAGAGAATATTGATCTAAATATAAAAGCAATTATTAAATTCTGAACACCCTGCTTCTGCCAGATTAATAAAAAATACAAAATATTTTCAACAAAAGCAAATCCAAGTGCCGCAATAATACTTAACTCCATTACATCATCAATATTTTTTAAATTATTTTTATCTGTAAATTTAACGATAAAATGTTTCATATATTCTTCAACCACCCCCACAAACATAAACGTAAATATAACGCTAACAGGTATGCTAAAAATATCTCCAATGCCGATAAAATGATGCTTAAAATTATCTACATACAAAAACACATTTAAATTCGGATAATACTGCCATGATGCTTTATAAAGAATAATTGGTATAACTGATATCATCCCACCTAAAAAAACTTTCAGAATAAGTCTCTTTGGCTCAGGTTCTTTAATATAAAATAAATACCCCCAGATTATAACTGGAATCAGAGCAAGTATTATAGCGATTATGATACTGAGAATAAGCATTGTTAGAGCTAAGAACTAAGAACTAAGAGCTGAGAATAGTAATAGGTAGTCAGTGGTCAGTAATCGGTAATAGTGTAGCTAACTGACTACTGATTACTCACTTCTGACTACATCCTCTTTCCTCCCCTCCTTCACACTTTCACACTTTTTCTTTCCCTTAATTCAAAATTCAAAATTTAGAATTCAAAATTTCCCCTATATGATCGGTGCTGTAAACTCTGGTTCCCCCAAATCATTGGGGTTAACATCCTGTTCCTTATTATCCAACGCTCCTTCATCCCAGGCTTTCAAGGTTTTTTCAACTTCAGACCGTGGTAGACAATATTTTTCTCGTGATAAATTTCTAATTTCATGCGAAATATCATTTTCTGGCTTAGGCATCGACATGGTAACAGCCGAAAAAGCATCTCTAATTTCACCATTTACAGATAATTTTAAATACATTTCCCTAACACCCAAATTAATGATATCTCTTTCTTTAAATCTAGGATTATATTCATTGGCAAGCACTTGGGCATCATCAGCCCCCACTCTGAAACTTATCAAAGATCCCACATTGCCAAAAACCGTTTTTCTAATTTTATCAGAAAGCTGACCCATAAACTGATGAGCCAAAGTCAAATTCAGTCTGTATTTTCTCGCTTCTGATAAAATTTCATCAAAAGTATCAGTTGCAAAGTTTTGAAACTCATCCACATAGAAATACCAGTCAATTCTATCTTCTTCAAAAGTATCCGCCCTGCTCATCGCCGCTTGGTACACTTTGGTGATAATCAAAGAACCTAATAATTGAGCATTTTCTTCCCCTAAAATTCCTTTTGGCACTTTCATTAGTAATATTTTATTAGTGTCCATAATATTCCTGATATTAATTTTGTTGGTTGGTTGCCCGATAATATTACGAATCAAATTAGTGGACACGAATTGTCCAACTTTATTCAAAAGTGGCGTAATCGCTTCATTATCAAATTTTTCACTCCAACCGGCAAATTCATTTACCCAGAAATTTTTAACTACCGAATCATCAATTCTAGCAACAATTTTCTGGCGATAATTTTTGTCAGTCAGCATTTTCAGAATACTCAAAACTGTAGTATTCGGCGAATCCAACAAAGCTAAGGTTGTGTATCTAAGCACATGTTCCAACCTTGGAGACCAATTAGTTCCAAACAATTTTTTAAAAATCTCAATGAATCCAAGCGTCACTCTCACCCTAAACTCAGACGTTACCTGCTCTAGGGGATTAAAAGCAATTGGATATTCAGTATCAGTCGGGTCAAATAAAATCACATCATTTTTTCTCTCCGGCGGAATATATCTAAGAATATTGTCAACCAAATCTCCGTGAGGATCCAAAACCCCGATGCCTTTATTAGCGGCAATATCCGCCAACATCAACAACTCCAACAATTTTGATTTGCCAGATCCACTCTTACCCACTGTATACAAATGTCTTCGACGATCTTTCCTGTAAATTCCAAATTTCATATTTTGATTGTGAAAATTGGTAATGCCAAAAAACGATATTTTATCAGGACCACCTTCTTTGGGGAGATCTCTAGGCGGTTCGCCTTTACGGGAAGTTACATAAACTAAATTTGGCACCGCATCAGGATTAGGCAAATGATAAAGAGTAGATAATTCTTCGGTAGATAAAAGATAGTTCGCCCCTTGAAATCGCAGTTTAGCATATGCTTCTACAAATTTTTTAGAATTAACATCAATTTGTTTAAAAGCATTTTGATCCAAAGTATTAAACTGACTAAAAGCGTGAGTCAAAGCATGTAATTTATGATTCGCCTCCTCCATCTTTTTGGCCAAAAATCCAATTCTGATTTGGGTGCGAAAAGCGTGCTGATCGGCTTTTTTCACAAAATGACCTTTATCTTCTTCTTTCAAACCAGCCCGACCTTTTAATTTAAAATAATTTTTTAAACGAAATAAATTAGGAATACCAATAAATCTCATCTTCAATCCACGAATAAAATTCAACTTCCAATCATCAGCTTCCGCTCTAGCAATAATTTGTATCCAAGCCTCCTCCCCTTCCTCAAGTTTTGTCAAAATCGCCCCAATACCAGACAAACTATCTCCATCAAAATGTTCAAAAGTCTTAATCGGATAGATATCACTTCTGGTTAAAAGCAATTCTGCCGCTTTAAATCTCTTCACCCTATCTTCATTCAAATAAGCGTAATCATCAACAATTTCGATCTCAGCGTAAGGATAAGTGGCATATATTTGTCCCTCCACCAATTCTTTAATCTTCGCTTCCACTCTCACATAGAAATAAATGTGCTGGTTATAAGACACAATTTCCCAGCCTATTATTTCGCCATGTGCTGATTCATGTAAATTTTCAATTAATTGTTCAAATTTAACGGCGGTGTTATTTTCAGGTGGAATTTTTATCAACATTACCTTAACGCCATGACTATTGTTATGTTCACTCATTAAATACGCTTAAAATTAAAAGTCAGAGATAATTATAACATGTTTTTTTATTTTTAAAATAAGTTTTTTAAAAAAAACTTTTTTGTTATTTAGCCACAAAACTTGTTGCTCCAAGCCAGGCAAGATTAAATATGGCTTTTTGCGTTTCTGTGTTCACCGAACTTTCTATAATTACACCCAGAAGTTCATTTTTGTCATAAGAAATAATTGCGGTTTTGTTGTCATAGAAAAATACGCCACTTTTGAAATCAAATTGATTTTTATCAACACACAAAATTTCTGCGACATTATTATCAATTGCGTTTTTAAATAAATTTTTAATAATTTTTATATTTTCATCATCAAAAGGCGTTAAAAATCTGGCTTTAATTTTTTTATTAATAAGATTATCAGCAAATCTTTTAAGCTCATCTCCAAAAAGTTCTGTTAATGCAGTTAAATTCGTATATCCAAGAATTTCAGTTTTAGCTTCATTCATATCTTCAAAAATTAATTTCATGTTTTTTTTCTCTTCATAATATCTAATTTTTGGCTTAAAAGCTGATTTATTTTGCAAAGATATAAGTTCAGGTAGTACTTTCTTAGCTATTTCATGTTTATCTTCAAAATCATTCAAAAGAACTTGCGGAGGTTCAGGAGAATAAAATCTTATATTTTTATGCTTGGTAAATGACAAAAGTCCTTTTTTAATTAAATTTGAAAGCGTGTTATAGCATGTAACCCTATGAACTTTAGCCTTACTCGCAATAACACTTACAAATCCCCCGCCAAGTTCCAAAGTTGCCAAATATACTTTGATCTCTTCTTTAGTTAAGCCAAGCGAAATTAAATCATCATAAATCATATTGTTGTAGAAAATGATCTACAGGAATTTTAGCAATTTAAATAAGCGCTGTAAACATTTTTATAAAAATAATAATTAGAATTGTTGATAAAAATATTTTTAAGAGGAAAATGACACCTTAGTTAATAATTTTAAAAAATGCAAAAAATTTGTAAAAATTGCCAACAAAATTTTGAAATTACTGATGAGGATTTAAAATTCTATGAAAAAGTATCTCCTGTTTTTAATGACAAAAAATATTTAATTCCCCAACCAACTCTTTGTTATGAATGCAGACAACAAAGAAAACTTGCCTTTAGGAATGAACGCGTTTTATATAAAAGAAAATGTGATCTTTGTAAACAACAAATAATATCAATTTATTCACCAGATAAACCTTTTCAAGTTTATTGCCAGAAATGTATCTGGAGCGATAAATACGATCCAATAGTTTTTGGCAGAAATTATGATTTTAATAAAAGTTTTTTTGAACAATTTAGCGAGTTAATGCTAAAAGTCCCTGTAATGTCAGTTAATTTACAAGCAGGAAATGAAAATTGTGATTATACTAATTTAACTTCTTATAACAAAAATTCATATTTAATTTTTGCGGCCTTAAAATCAGAAGATTGTTATTACTGTACCTACCTTCACAGATGCAAAAATGTTTTGGATAGTCTTTTTATATTTGATAGCGAGCTTTGTTATGAATGTGTAGACTGTTATTTCTGCTATAAAGTTTTTTTATCTCAATATTGTAACAATTGCACTGACAGCTATTTTCTATATGACTGCAAAAAATGTTCTAACTGTTTCTGTTGTGTTGGGATGAAAAACAAATCATATTGTTTCTTAAACCAGCAATATTCAAAACAAGAATATATAGACATAATCGATCAGCTTCTAAAAAATCCACAGTGGTTAATTATTGCAAAACAGAAATTCTTGGATTTACAAAAAATTATTCCACACAAATATTATCAGGGCATAAATAATGAAAATGTTAGTGGCGACCATATTTCCTTTTCAAAAAATCTTACAAATTGTTTTGATTGTAATTATTCAGAAGAATGCAAAAATTGCACATGGCTTCATGAGAGCAAAAATTGTCATGATTGTTATGCGTGGGGGCAAACTGGAGAATTAGGATATGAAAATCATCTTTGCGGAAACAATTTTTATAATGTTCAATTCTCAGCATCATGCTGGAATAATGTAAGTAATTTACTTTATTGTTATTTTTGCATTAACAATGTTAGTGATTGTTTTGGTTGTATTGGTCTGAATCATAAAAAATATTGCATCTTAAATAAACAATATTCAAAAAAAGAATATGAACAATTAGTACCAAAAATTATTGAGGCAATGAAATCTCCCCACCCCCCTTTAACAAGGGGGCGATCGGAAAGTCCCCTTGTTAAAGGGGATTTAGGGGATTTGAAATGGGAGGATTCTGAATGGGGTGAATTTTTTCCATCATCAATTTCTCCCTTTGGTTACAATGAAACAGTAGCCCAGGAATATTTTCCAACGACCAAAGAACAAGCATTGTCAAAAAACTATAAATGGAAAGATGAAGAAAAAAATAGCGAATATTTTGGCCCGAAAATTGAAATTCCTGATAATATTGATTCCGTCAAAGATGAAATCATTAATCAAATTTTAAATTGTGAATCATGCAATAAATACTACAAAATAATAAAACAAGAATTAAAATTTTATCGCAGCCTAAAACTGCCAATTCCAAAAAACTGTCCAGATTGTAGACATAGACAAAGATTATCTATGCGAAATCCTAGAAAACTTTGGACAAGGAACTGCATGAAATGTAATACTGAAATTCAAACTACTTATCCACTTGAGAGAAAAGAGATAGTGTATTGTGAGAAATGTTATTTGGAGACCATTTATTAAATACAACTATTCCACATAATTTCAAAAGCTTGTTTTTGGGTAAGGGCGATATCTTCATTTTCAATAACTACAGCAATTAAAGTTCTGTATGAAATGAATATTATTTTGTCATGAAAAATGAAATTATCAGTAAAAAAATTATATCTTTTTGGTAAAATTTTACATTTATGATTTGGATTTTTTACTTCTTTTATATATTTTTTACTTAAACGTCCATAAGTGAGAAGCTCTCTTATAAAAAGATTTTTTTCTGCTGAGTGTTTTTGAAAATCCTCAATTGATTTCGGAAAAAGATTATAAGCTTCATCCGGATTAAAATACGCATCAAAAGGCTCTTCCAGCGTTTGAATAAGTAAACTTCCAATTGCTTCTTTCCCCTGATAGAAGCTAACTCTAGGTTTAAGTGCATAAGGATCCTTAAGACTTTCAAGTTGGGGCAAAATCTCTTCTAAATTATGTATGTTTCTTTCTACTATATCTTTTTGTTGTTTTTGTGAATAAAGGATCTTTTTTGGATCCATGGCGCTGAAATATTTGACATTTGATTTGTTAATTTCACTCAAAAACCCCTTTTGACTTAATTTTTCTGTAACATTATATATATTAGTTCTTTTTGATCCTATTTTGCGAGCTATTGTACTTACAGGCGCTTCCCCTATTTTTAAAAGATTCAAATAAACTTCTATTTCTAAATCTTCAAGTCCAGCATCTAATAAAACTTTTTTTATATAATCCATTTTATATTGTCAGGGTATATTGACATAAATATTTTACTTGATTTTAAGCCATTTTACAATATATACTTAAAATATAGTCACGTACTCTTGACAGATGAAATTATTTATGATAGAATTGGTTCTTAAATTTTAAAAAAATAATTATGCAAAAAATTTGCAAAAACTGTTCTCAAAGTTTCGAAATAACTGATTTGGATTTAAAATTTTATGAAAAAATTAGCGTACCCGCGCCAACTCACTGTTTGAGGTGTAGAAAAATAAGAAGATTGGCAAGAATTAATCAGTTAAATTTATATGAACGAAAATGCGATGCAACAGGAGAAAAAATAATTTCGAATTATCATCCAAGTTCTGTTCATAAAGTGTATAAACAAGATTATTGGTATAGTGATAAATGGGACGCTTTGAAATATGGAATGGATTTTAATTTTAACATGTCCTTTTTCGAACAATTTAATGAATTATCACTTAAGGTACCAAAACCAGCACTTTTTACAGCTTATGAATTTGATGAAAATTCAGAGTATACAAATCATTCTGGAAAAAACAAAAATTGTTATATGATATTTGATTCTGATGAATCTAGAGATTGTCTGTATAGTTATAGCATTAATAAGTGCAATGATGTTATGGAGTCATATAGAGCTAGGAAATCTGAACTTTGCTATAATTGTTGTGATATTCAGAATTGTTTTAATTGTTATTTTGTGGAAAATTCTGAGACTTGTAATGATAGTGCTTTTCTTCTTAATTGTACGGGACTTAAGCATTGTTTTATGTGTGTGAATTTAAGACAGAAAGAGTATCATATTTTAAATAAACCAATGCCAAAAGAAAAGTATGAAGAGGCGATGGCTTGTTTGAAAAATAGACATTTTCTTAAGCAATTAACCGCTCAATTTCAAGAATTTACTCTGCAGTTTCCACAAAAATTTTATCACGGAGTTCAAAATGAAAATGTAAGTGGAGATTATTTATTTAACTGTAAAAATGCTACTAATTGTTTTGAATGCGAGGATTTATGGGATTGTAAAA
>MFXK01000027.1 GCA_001788835.1 Candidatus Peregrinibacteria bacterium RIFOXYB2_FULL_33_20 | reverse complement strand
GTAGGAATGACAAATAATTTAGAAAGAAGAATTTGATACTGCAATATCAGGAATTGAAAAAGAGAAACAAATTAAACATTTATATTATTTGTGCTAACTAATCCTCCATATAAAATATAAAAAACACTATCAACGTTAATCCTCTACCAGCCTACGTTTTACTTCGGAGTGGCACGCTGGATTCCAGACTAAATCTGGAATGACGACTGACGATAAATTAAAATTTCTTCAAACCATTTTCCGCTTGATCCTATTTTCCCCATTGACTAAATCCATAATAATAAGTTAAATTAATTTTCTCATTTATTTTAAAAAACAATTAATATTTCTTCTTTAATTTATGTCACTTTCCGAAGCTCCTACACATTCTGAAACAACCGATAATAAACTATTATTTGCGAGAAATGTAATTGCTTCTTTTCAAGAAGATGATAGTTCATATGCTGTTTGGCGCACACGAGCTTTCGATCAAGAAAATCTACAAGTAACTATAACCTCATTAGAAAAATTTATATCGCAATATATACCGCAAGATGACCCAGTCTTATCTACTGAAGTTAAAGAATTCATGATTGCAACAGTTTTATTAAAATTTTATAGAAAAAAGGTAAAGAATCCTAGAGATGAGTACAGACTATATATTAGAAGTAGGGAGGATTTTTTTAAACGTTTAAAAGGGCTACGAGATTTAACAAATAATCCTGAAGATCCAGGTAGAATTGTTGGTCTCCCTATTCCGAGAATAGGGACCGATGGTAGGTTAGGGTTATCTCCAAATATTATTGCAGAAGTAAAAAGGTTAGAAACCCCTTTGTATGAAGAACTTAAGAGACTAGAAACTGTCAATTCTCAAAAACGATTAGAAATAGCCACTTATTTGATTAGAGAAATGTTTAACGCCCAAAAAGAGGGAGATTTCGTCGTTTTTGACAGGTCCCTTTTAAATGGACACGTTGTTAAGTTTGAAAATATTCATACTATTGAAGATTTTGATCCTTTATTTGATGATGTATATCATGCTACCCCAACTATACAATTACTAGAAGGAGTAAAACCTGTAACAGGTGTAGATGGAGAATATGCTACAATTATTAAAAATAATTGTGACGCATTAAAAAGGGCACTAGCTGAAAACCAATTCACATGGAGACCAATAGCCACCAGACACGCTGCTGACTATCTCTTTTATTTTAGCCCTGAAAGCGAGCATGAAGAACTAAATAAATTAATAGAAGCTTCATTTAAAAATCATACAATAGAAGCAGTACAACTCTTATTTAGAAGATATTTAATAGGAGAGCCATTTGGTTTACAGCAGATTATTTGGCTACCAGACTATCGTCTTATGACAATTAGTTTAGAATATATTATGTCTAAAGCTGGGCTAAGTATCGAAACATTAGAAACGCTGACTCGTGACTCATTAAACCAAATTTTACAAGAATCACTGCCTAACAACGACGGCAACAAAGATGCTCAAAGTGCAAATGGTGGCGAAGAAGAAACCGATGACAACGATCTACCTCCTCTTACTCCCCCTCTTTCTCCATCCGTTGATGAATTTCTTACATTATTAAAAACCCCACAAAAAATCTAAGTATCTATCACTACATTCATCTCATTTAAACTAAATTATCGAATAGTTTTAATTAATTTTTTATAAATTCAAGTAGGCTTAATTTTAACCAATTTCTTTTTTAATTGTTCTAACCATGGCCTTAACGCAATAACTGTACTAATTCCATTTTCATCTAACCATGTAAAATTTTTTTCAATCATTTCTATTTGACGATCTATCCATTGTAAATTTTTCATAATATGATCATTTTCCATACTTAAAACTTTCTGAAACTCAATTGGTATCCTACTTATTTATAGTCCCATTAGCAGGGAAACAAGTTAATTGACCAAGAGTTTCAATATGTAGTGGTGAAAGTCTCTCTTCGTCACTTAAAAGTGAAAGGGATGGTTGATCACCACTACTCGAAAGTCCTTACTTAATATACATTATTTCTTTTACTTCCTTATAGTAGGGACGGGGTGAGTTTTCAAAAGAATATTCTTCATTTCTGGTCTTTTCATGATTTTCTTCAAACCAAAAATCAGATGATCCGTTTTTTTATGAGCTAAAACAAAAATTTGACTAAATCCATAATAATAAGTTAAATTAATTTCTTATTTAAAATTTATTTTATGCCAACAAAAAAATCAACATCTCCAGATACTGTTGTTATTAATAACGAGACTCCCCCATCAAAGACAGATGGTATTCTCACTCCATTCACTCCTCCTGATGTTGAACCTGCCGCAACAGTCGCCGATCAAAGATTGAGAACAAGAGAACAAATACAAGGAGCTGATGTCGACTCCAAAGTCCCTTTAGGTAAGTTATTCGCTGTATGGGGTGGATATGCTGATAGGGAGGAAGAGAATCGGGAATATAATATAGGTCAGCCTCTAGTAGATACAGGAGATGAGGAATGCCTTTACGATAGCGCTGACAAACTACATCATCGGTTTGCAAAGAGATGGCTTAACGATGATCGTTTGGCAATAAGCAACTTTAATAAAGTACCTGATTTATTGGTCTATCCAGATGATTTAATTATGTCAATTACCGTAGAATTCTTTAATGCAATTATCGCATTTATGAAAAAATACTCTCCAGAAACAAAAATTCCAGATCAAAAACAGCTTGATCCAACACAACGATCAAGATATCATCGATTTTCAGACATATTTCGTGTTTTTAAACATTTATCAACACCTAGTAAGAATGGTGCACAATTTTTAGCAACGTCAATGCCTGAAAAAGATTGCTACAAACTACCACATGACCTTTATCGTCAACTTAAAGCCTGGTTTGTTCAGGAAGTAAAAACTAATGGATGGCAAGATATAGAAAATTTAACTAGTCTAAGCGATTTTGCCATTACAACGTCAATGGGTAATAGGAAATGTTATCAAGACGCTCACCTGATGAAGACAGTATTAGATTATCACAAATACACCGCCAGCCAAGACCCTTTAATGTGGAAATGTATACTTATTGGAGAAAGTTTCAATGATTTCTTTTATGGAACTAGACGTGTTAGAAAACTTGCTCCCAATGACAATAAGAAAGGATTTAGATTTAAACTTTTAGATAAAAAGGGGGAAGAAATACCAATTGGAGAGTTTGAACAATCAGTAAGGGAAAGAATTACAAAATGGGAAGATGAAAATTTAAAATAAGAATTAAATATTTAAATGCCAGCAATGTTAGATCGAATAGATCACCAATTTAGACTTAATAATTTAAGCGATGAAATCTTAAATCAAGCTCCCAATCAAGCATTGGCAAGAGTTATAAAAATATTTAGGACCCAATTATTAGCCACTCAAATATCATCAGATAACACTACTGTAGAATATCCTGTGGGGATTTCAAAAACCATATTAATAAATACGTTGCTTGGATGTGCAATTGGGGATAGCTATGGAGCTGGTTTAGAAAATTATGCCCGAGAATGGATAGCTGATAATATCGATTTTACTCACTTTGTAGATTTAAGAACAAATCATGATGTCCAAGCTTTTAGAGATCCTAAATATAGAGTATGGGATTATACTGATGATACTCAAATGACCATTGGCCTTATAAAAGCTCTAATAAAAAGAGAATCATCCACTGCGTCAATTGAAGATTTAATAATGCAATGTTGGCTAAAAGAATACGAGCAAGATTGCCAAAGCAAAGGTGATCGTGGACATGGCTATATCCTTAGTTATTTTAAAGGTAATAAAGCAATTGATGAAATAAGAGAAAGGCAAAGAATTAAATTATATCCTGGCAATGCGGCCCCTATGAGAGCAACCCCAATTGGTTTTCTTCCAGAGGAAGAAATCAATAAAATTGCTACAATCAATGCTAACTTAACTCATCCTCATCCTAAATCAATTGCTGCAAGCATTTTGATAGCCAGAGCAACAAGATTTTTAGTAGTGGAGAGAGGAGACCCACGAAAACTAATTGAATATTGTTTAAAATATATAGAAAATACTGATCAAGAAACCATTGAGATGCTTAGACAGACAGATGAACTACCAACCCCATTAAATTTAACTAAAAATCAGTTACAATTTTTAACCAAATATAGAGATCCCAGTCCTCCTACCATTTTCATTGATGGTCAAACTGTTCCTATAAAATTTAGTCGCGGAGAAAATGGACTTTTTGCTGATGCTATGCTTACAGCAGTTTCCGCCCTTTATATTTTGAAACATTCACCAAATACCTTTTTAGGATTAATTAGCGCTGTACAATTAGGAGGGGATGTAGATTCTATAGCTTCAATTGTTACGGCAATATTAGGAGGTAGATATGGTCTTGGAAGTCTTCCTGAATATATGAGACAAAATGTTGAAGGGCAAGATTATTTACAAAAAATTGCAACCGATTTTCATGAATATCTAAAATCTCTAAATTAATCAAATAATTTTTTATTTTCTTTATTTTCATTATTTCGAAACGAAAGAAAATTTTGATAATAAAAATCGAAATGAAAAAAACTTAAATTTTTAAATTTAAATCAATATCAAATGAGCAAGTTGAAAAAGAAATATTTATAAATTCAAATAAACTTAATTCTAGCCAATTTCTTTTTTAATTGTTCTAACCATGGCCTTAACGCAATAACTGTACTAATTCTATTTTCATCTAACCATGTAAAACTTTTTTCAATCATTTCTATTTGACGATCTATCCATTGTAAATTTTTCATAATATGATCATTTTCCATACTTAAAACTTTCTCCAAAGCTTCTAACATTTCTTTAGTATATTTAAATCGTAAATTCTTCTCATTCTCTTGCATTTGATTCAAAAATTGCGAAATAGTATCATCATTTCTCGTCAATCTAAAAAAGAATGTAAGGTGTATTGATTGTGGATTTTCTACAAATGGCAACCATCCTTGCCCAATGACAATTGTACGATCTTCTACAATAAAACCTTCTCCAAAAATAAATATTTTTCCTTGCAAAGGAATAAAACGATTATTTATAGCATGAATTTGACTAGGAACTTCTTGTCCTGACGCAACTACTTTTAAAAAAGCAGATAATCTATCCCATCCTTCCCAAGTTAAAACCAATGCCTCTTCTAATGCTACATATTGCGAGTTATTAATAGACAGAAAACGTTCTAAAACAATTGCAGGTTGATCTGCTGTCACAGGCGTACGGCTCAAGATTCTATATCTTGTTACTGGTTTCTCTAACATCTGTTTATACGCTGTTATTGCAAAATCTGTCTGAACATTAAAATTCAATTCATCTTTTCTTGGAAAAAGATCAGCAACAATTTGACGACAAATTGATTTTTTATTTAAAGGTTCTCCAGAAGATTTTAAAAATTTAGCACATTCTCGCCTTAATCTTATTAATTCAGCTATCTCTCCTTTATCATGTAAAAGTCGATCATACAAAGGATCATTTGGATCTATTGCGTCTTTTAACACTGATCTTGCTACATATAAATCGTATCTTTTTTGTAATTTCCCTAACATAATAAAAATAAAATTTATTATTAGGTAAATATTTACCAAAAAATTTGACAAAAAGCAAGATTGATTTTAAAATAATTTAATAAAACCCACCTGTCAATCCTCCCAATCTATGCTATCTTACCCATGGATTTTTAATGAAATACTTTTCCCTTCAATTCAAAATTCAAAATTTAGAATTTAGAATTTCCTCCCCTTGTACGCCTCCCTCCTCCTCAACTCCAACACAAGCCAAAGACTCGGTACGCTCACCTACTTCGTACCAGAACATTTGCGTGACCAAATTCATGTTGGATCAATTGTCAAAGTGCCTTTAAGAAATAAAAAATATGCAGGTCTTGTTTTAGACATTCAAAAAGAACTTGATGAAAATTCTAAACATCGAATAAAAGATATTGAACAAATTATTTATTCAGAACCTATAATTTCAAAAGAGAAAATCAAAACAGCTCATTTTATTTCAAACTATTATTTTGCTGATCTATACAAAGTTTTATCTCTATTTTTGCCTGATAAAATTTGGGATGGCAAATTTAAAATGCAAAAAGAAAATTTTTACGAATTAATTGTAAATAAAGATGAAATTACAAAATTTATTGCCAAAAATCAAAAAAAATCAAAAAAAATATCTGCTCTTTTAAATTTATTTATTACCAATGAAAAAATCTCTGAAAATGAAATTAAAAAAACATATAAATTTTCTACACAACATATCAAAAGATTAGTTGATCTAAATTTTATAGAATTAATTGAAGGCAAAGCTTTAAATTCAAATAAAAATTATCATGACAAAAAAAACAATTTCAACCTTTCTACTGATCAAAAAAATGCTGTTGATACAATACAAAATTCAAACAAAAAAACTTTTTTAATTCATGGTGTCACAGGCTCAGGCAAAACTGAAATTTATTTGCAACTCGCAAAAGAAGCCTATGCTAACAATCAACAAACATTAATCTTAGTTCCTGAAATTGCTTTAACTCCTCAATTTTTGGCTTATTTCCAAAAAGAATTTGGTGATGGAATCGCTGTTTTGCATTCGAAATTAGGAGAACTAGAAAAATGCCAGCAATGGATGAGAATACTTCATGATGACGCAAAAATTATCATTGGATCAAGATCGGCTTTATTTTGCCCATTTCAAAATTTAAAATATTTAATTATTGATGAAGAACATTCATGGACTTATAAACAAGAAAATTCACCGAAATATGATGCCAGATTTGTTGCTTTTGAGATGTTAACACTTTATCCAGATTTAAAATTAATTTTGGGCTCAGCAACCCCTTCAATTGAAAATTATTTCTTAGCAGAAAAAAATGAAATTCAACTAATTAAACTAAAAACCAGAATTAATGATTTGAAAATGCCAAAAACTGCAATTGTTGATCTTAGAAACGAACTTAGAGCTAAAAATTTCTCTATCTTTTCCAATCTTTTACAAGAAAAAATTGCGGAAAAACTAAATCGCCATGAACAAATAATTTTGTTTTTAAACCGCAGAGGTTCTTCATCCTCAGTTATTTGTAGGGATTGTGGATATACCTGTAAATGCAAAACCTGCGAAATACCACTTACTTATCATGAAATTCAAAATTCAAAATTCAAAATTCAAAATTTCCTTCAATGTCACTACTGCGGTTACGTCACCCCAAATCCCCTCACCTGCCCTTCATGCAAATCTACCAGAATTAAATATATCGGCATTGGCACGCAAAAAGTTGAAACCGAGATACAAAAACTTTTCCCAAATGCCAAAATACTCAGAGCTGATAGCGACACTGTTTCCAAAAAAAATTCTTTTGAACAAATTTACAATTTATTCAAAGAACACAAGGCAGATATATTAGTTGGCACTCAAATGATTTCAAAAGGTCTGGATCTGCCAAAAGTAACTTTAGTTGGAATTATTCTTGCTGACATGGGTCTTGATATGCCTGATTTTCGGGCTGAGGAAAAGACATTTCAGCTTTTGACTCAAGTTTCAGGCAGGGCCGGAAGATCAATTAATAATGGTGAAGTTGTGATTCAAACATATAATCCAAATAATTTTGCAATTACCTGCGCTTCAAAACATGATTATGAAAGTTTTTATAAAAAGGAAATCAAAGATCGTGAAAATTTACATTACCCTCCATTCTCTTCACTTATTAAATTAACCTACACTGATCCTAATCAACAAAAATGCAAAACCACTGCAGAAAATTTATTTTCAAATTTAGGTACCAAAATTCAAAATTCAAAATTCAAAATTCAAAATTACATAGCTCCCCCTCTTCATCCCAAAATGTTTGGGAAATATCATTATAATATCTGGCTAAAAGGTGAAAATTCCGAACTAAAAAAAATCCTCCACTCTCTGGAATTCTCAGAAAAATGGAGGATTGATGTCGATCCGATAAATATATAAATCATTTCTTTCTCCCTTGACAAGGGGAGATGTCCGAAGGACAGAGGGGTTTTTTAGAATTGTCCTAATTTGTCTAAATCAACATTGCATTGAGATAAAGCTTTTTCTTTAACTTCATTTTTTACAGCAGAATCATTTTCGTATTTCCCTGCCGCAGTTTCAAAAGCTTCTTTTGTTTCAAAATCATATTTTTTATAAATTTCTTCAATTTGCGTTTCTAATTCTTTTTGTTTTGCATCAATTTCAGCCTTTAATTTTCCAATTTCTTCTAAATTCATTTTTGACACCCTATCCTGCAAAGTAGATGGATTAAATTGATCCATTACTGTTTTTGCTAAACAAGCAGAATCAACAGTGGCACTGATAACTCTGTCTTTTTCAGAAGCCTTGCAGGCAACCAAAATTACAACCAAAAGTGATAAAAGAGCAACAGATAAAATTTTCTTCATAAAAAATTGAAAATTAAAAAATACAAAAAATAAACATTATACTTTTACTTGTTTCAATCAATATAGTCAAAAAAACAAAATAGACCTTTTCACAAAACTTTGCTTAATAACAAGATTTATAATAAAGTTATTTCATATTCTACATTTTCAGCTTTAAATGTTGTTGTCAGTAGTCGGTTCGAACTGACTTCTGGTTACTCACTTCTGACTTCATCCTCTTTCATACTTTCCCTCCTCTATACTTTTACTCCCACTCGCCCATGCGTATCCTCTCAGGCATGCAACCATCAGGCATTGCTCATCTAGGTAATTATCTTGGAGCAATGAGACAACATATCGAAAGAACAAAAAATGAACAAAATGAATGTTTTTATTTTCTTGCCAATTATCATGCTTTAACTACTGTAAAAGACAAAAAAAAACTTGAAGAAATGACTCTCAATCTGGCAATGGACTACATAGCTCTTGGAATCGACAATGATAACACTGCCTTTTTCAAACAAAGCGATGTGCCAGAACACACTGAATTATGCTGGATTTTTAACTGTATAACACACATGGGATTTCTTGAAAGAGCTCATGCCTGGAAAGATGCCAAAGAAAAAGGCAAAAAAGAAATGTCAGCCGGACTTTTCATTTATCCGATTTTACAGGCCGCGGATATTCTTATTTACAAACCAAATCTTGTGCCAGTCGGACAAGACCAGAAACAACACATTGAAATGAGTCGTGACATTGCAGAAAAATTTAATCAAACTTGGGGAGAAACTTTTCCTCTTCCAGAACCTTTAATTGAAAAATCTGTTGCTGTTGTTCCAGGAACTGATGGAGAAAAAATGAGTAAAAGTTACGGCAATACAATCGAAATGTTTGCTGAAGAAAAAGTCTTAAAATCGCAAGTTATGACTATCAAAACTGATTCAACACCTTTGGAATCACCAAAAAATCCTGACACCTGCAATGTTTTCAAGCTCTACAAACTTCTAGCAACAGAAAGCGAAATTAAATTAATGCGAGAAAATTATTTAAAAGGCGGATATGGCTACGGTCATGCCAAAACAACCCTTTTTGAAAAAATCCTAGAATATTTCCAAGATGCACGCGAAAAAAGAAAAAAACTTGAAAACAATAAAAATTATGTTGAAGAAGTTTTAAAAAAAGGAGCTTTAAAAGCAAGAAAAGTCGCTGAACAAACTATAAAAGAGGTAAGAGAAAAATGCGGACTTTAACCCCCCTACTCCCCCAATATCTTCTTATATTCCAACTTATATATATGTAAGAAAGTTAAGACCAAAGATAGAATATAAGGAGCAATAATCAATCCCACCATGCCAAAAGCAAAGATACCGCCGAAAATGGCTATAAAAGAAAGCAAAGGATGAATATGCGCTGTTCCGCCGATCAGATAAGGTTTGAGAAAATTATCCACCGTTCCCACCAAAAACATAGACCAACACAACAAAAAAATACCGGCAATAGCATGTCCAGAATAAAACAGATATAGCACGGCTGGCAGCCAGATAACGGTTGAGCCAATATATGGAACGATCGAGAAAAAAGCCATGACCGTTCCCCAGAAAGCCGCACTTTGAATTCCAACTACCGCAAAACCCACACCACCAAGAAAACCTTGAGCAATTGCCGATCCAAATACACCATAAAGCACCCCTTGGCTAATTTCATGCAATTTACTCACCAAAATATCTCTATATTGTCTTGGCAGGGGAATCAAATCCTTAATCCCATGAACAATTTTATCTCCATCTCTAAAAAAGAAAAAAGTGGAGATTAACAACACAAAAACGTACAAGGCTAAAATGGAAATTTGCTTGGCTAATCCTGCTGTTTTATCAATCAAAAACTGACTGACATTTTGCACTAACTTGCTGGCATATTGAATTAATTCATTAGGATTGATTGTCACATACTGACTGTATTTATCGATATAACTACCCAAAAAACTATCTCTCAAAATTTTCGGAATCAAAGTAAAATCAGAATTAATAAGTTCTGATACTTTTGACTCTAATAACAGATAGGTATTAATTGATTCGGAAGTGATATAAGAAATGAACCAGGTAATCGGTGTAATTATCACTATCAATAATAACAAACTAAAAATTATCGCCGCTAAAGTTGGCCTTTTAATAATTTTTAAAAATTTTAAATACAGTGGATAAAATCCTGTTGTAATAACTGAAGCGATTATCAATGAAGGCAAAAACGGCACCATCATCCAAAAAAATAAAATCAAAAGCACAGTCAGAGATATCAAAATAAAATATTTGGGGATATCAACTAGAACTGTATGCTGTTCCAATTTTGAATTTTTCATTTTATTAGTTGTAAATTTTTTAATGATATTTGGCATTATTATAATAAATGTTAATTGTTTATCCTAAATATATGTTAAAAAACATTCACTGTAAAATTTTTATACTACTACGCTTTAAAAAATCTGGATTAAAGTATATGCTCCGTAGCTTTTAATGCTTGCTAAATTCAATTTTAAAGCCATATCTCATGGATCATGTATCAGGCAATTCTCAAATTTAAAAGCAAAGGTGGTGGTGCCCAGGGAGGGAATCGAACCCTCAAGCCGTGAAGCACTAGTTCCTAAGACTAGCGTGTCTACCAATTTCACCACCTGGGCGCTAAATTATTGTATTAGAAATCCGCTAAAAAACAAGAATAAATTTATCTTACAACTCATTTTAGAATTTTTTATTTTCATTTCGTATTTTTCCGTGCTATAAGAATGTAGTAAATTTTTATTATTTATGACGGACATAAATCAAATTTATCTTACAGATATTCAAATTAAAGAAAAACCATGGGGATCAGAAATATGGTTCGCACATACTAATAAATATGCCGGAAAAATTTTAAAAATCAAAAAAAAACATCGTTTATCTCTGCAATATCATAAAATTAAGTGCGAAACGCAGTATGTCTTAAAAGGCCAAGTTAAATTAACCGTAGGAGATAATCAACAATCTTTGCAAGAACTTATTTTAACGCCGGGAGACAAAATTGATTTACTGCCAAAAACTATCCACCGCCTTGAAGCACTTGAAGATAGTGAAATTTTTGAAGTGTCTACACCTGAACTTGATGACGTGGTGAGAATTGAGGATGATTACAAGAGAGCATAAAGGAAAAAGAAAAAAGAAAAAAGTATTTATAACCACTTTTTTCTTTCCACTTTTTTCTTTCTAACTAACTCCCTATGAAACGTAATATCTTAATTAAGATTCTTATTATTGTAATATTTGCTATAGGTCTAGGATTCCTTGATCTGCCAAGCGAATATCAACAAAAAGTTATCCCTAATTTGCCACAATCGCTTAAGGAGATGAAATATAATTTAGGCTTAGATTTGCAGGGCGGAACGCAGCTTACCTATAAAATAGATTTAAACAAAGTTGATCCCAGTCAAAGACAAAAAATCATCGAAGGCGTAAAAGAGGTCATTACAAAACGTGTTAATGGCTTAGGTGTAAATGAACCTTATATATATGTTTCTGATTTCGGCGGCGAAAAATATATTGTAGTAGAATTAGCTGGTATAAAAGATATTGAAAAAGCCAAGGCCACTGTTGGCAAAGTAATTCAGTTAGAATTCAAAACGCAAAAAAACACCTCAGACGCTTCGGAAATTGAAGTTGTCAGAGTGGCTGCTAATGATACTTTAAAAAAGATAAAAAACGGCACAGCTATATCTCAGATAGGTCCTGAGTTACAATCAGCCAATCCACAAAAAGTGCAATACATTGAAAACAAAGATTATGTATATCAAGATCAACTAGTGCCAACCATCCAAAACGTGTTAGCTAAACTACCAGTGGGGAAAATTTTCTCTGAAATTGTAGAAGGTAATAATGGCAAATTTTTGGATTCCAGCGGACTAAAAGATCAAACTGGTTTCTTTGTTTTGCAATTAGTGGATAAAAAAACGCAAGATCGAGAAATTAAGCATGATAAATCAATTAAAGTCAGCCACCTCTTAATTTCATACAAAGGTGCTGAACGTGCTGCTCTCACTGTTACCAGATCAAAAGAAGAAGCCCAGAAACTTGCTAAGGAAGTGCTAACAAAATTACAAGCAGGCGAGGATTTCAGCACCTTAGTTAATGAATATTCTGACGATTTAAGCAATAAAGATAAAGGCGGAATTTTGGATCAGGAAGTCAACAAAGACAGCCAGTATGATCCTGATTTTATTGCCGGCGCTTTGGATTTACAAAACAACAATGAAATTTCACAAAAACCAGTGGAAACAAAATTTGGTTTTCATCTTATCAAAGCTGATAAAGTTACTCCAGAATACACAGAAACCAAATCAGAAGAAGCCTACAAATTACAAGAAATTTTCTTCTCCACTCTACCTGATCCATGGCAAGATACTGAACTTAATGGCGAATATTTTGAATCAGCCAGTGTGGCTTTCAATAATTTATATGTTCCTTATGTCAGCATTAAATTCAATGACGAAGGGGCGAAAATTTTCGAAAAATTAACCGAAGAAAATATAAATAAACCATTAGCAATATTTGTTGGCGGAGAATTAATTTCAGCACCAAATGTGCAACAAAAAATCAGCGGCGGACAAGCCCAGATTACAGGTAACTTCAGTGTGGATGAAGCCAATAAATTAGCCAGGGATTTGATGACCGGCGCTATTCCCGCTCCAATCACTTTGAGCGGGCAATATACGCTTGGTGCTAGTATTGGAGAGCAGGCCTTAAATGCAAGTTTCAAAGCCGGTCTTATTGGTATTATTGTGTTAGCATTATTTATGATTTTATATTACAGACTTCCAGGCCTCATTGCTAACATTGCCTTAACAATATATGCAATTATCTTGGCTTTCCTGATCAAGATGTCCATACCTATGATTGCCAGCACTTTAATTGCGGCGGTCATTTATGTTTTCATTATTATCAAGATTGTCCAAAGCGAAGAAAATGGACTGGAAAAATTAGCCTCATTTGTCATTGCTACTTTTGCGTTTTTCTTCCTCGCTTTCTTATTTTCCACCTCTATTACTCTGACCTTAGCCGGCTTTGCTGGTATCGTGTTGTCGGTGGGCATGGCAGTTGACGCGAACATCCTTATTTTTGAACGCATGAAAGAAGAGATGCGTAATGGCTCTACTTATTCTATGGCAATTGTTGCTGGTTTCAACAGAGCCTGGCCAAGTATTAGAGATAGTAATTTTACCACTCTCATTATCTGTGCCATCTTAATTGTTTTCGGTTCATCAATCATCAGAGGTTTTGCTTTCAACTTGGCGGCTGGTGTGGTCGTTTCCATGTTCACCGCAATTTCTATTTCTTACGTTTTCTTACAAGGCTTAAAATACACACCGCTCAAAGAATACCCTTGGTTATTTGGCGGACCTAGGGCTGGTAAAGAATATAAGAAACCAGATCTTAAAATAATGAAATACAGAAAATTCTTTTATGGCCTTTCAGTGGCGTCAATCTTACCTGGACTTATAGGTCTTGCAATCTGGGGCTTCAACTATGGAATGGATTTCAAAGGAGGAACATTGTTAGAAATAAAATTCCCGAATACTGTTACTAACATACAAATACAAGAAGAATTGAAAAAATTTGATGATGAATACAATAAAGATCTTAGCGATGAAACTAAAAAAATTGACCTAAGCGTTAACCCTCAAATTATTGCGTCAGGTGAAAATACTTTCATAATAAGACATAAATCAATTGAAGAAGAAGTGCACCAAAAACTACTTACTAAATTAAAAACTGATTTCGGAACTATTGAAGAATTAAGATTCACAACTATAGGTCCAACAGTAGGCGCAACTCTTAAGAAAAAAGCTTTAACTTCTCTAACTATAGCTCTAATTGCGATAATGAGTTATATTGCCTTTGCCTTCAGGAAAGTTCCAAAACAAATCAGTGCCTGGAAATTTGGCATTGCGGCTATAATTGCTCTTGCACATGACCTTGCTTGTCTAGTTGGAATATATGTAATTATCGGACATTTTCTGCCTGCGGCGGAAATTGACACCTTATTTATTACAGCCTTACTGACTCTTGCTGGTTTCTCTGTGCATGACACCATAGTGGTATTTGACAGGTTAAGAGAAAATCTCAAAATTCACAAAACCTCAACTGATCTGCTAGCTCTAACCGACACTTCAATCAACGAAACTCTTCATAGATCTATCAATACTTCCCTATCAACCGTAATTCCTTTGATTGCTATGTATTTTTTGGGAAGCGATTCAATCCAGTTTTTTGTCTTATCATTAATTATCGGTATAACAGTTGGTGCCTATTCATCAATTTTCATTGCCTCGCCATTACTAATCGAATTTGAAAGATTTAAAAGAAAATAAAGGTCTCCAACACAAAAAACTTAAACTAAAAAACCGTATATCCGCAAAAAATATACGGTTTTTTAAGCGTAAAATTTATAAGTTGCTAGATTTTTTTTTTAGACCTAAAATTAGGTTGTTTTTGCTTAATAAATTTTAAATCATGCTAAATTTTTTCTTTGAATTGGGCATGTTAAAAAAAATAAAACACTGCGGTACGATGTTCGCAGGTGTCCAGAATCCTGATAGTCTAGCGGAACATATTGCCAGAGCCAGCCAAATCGCTTTTGTAATTGCCAGTGAAGAAAAAGCTGATGCCTATAAAACAGCCATGATGATTATAATTCATGATAACGCCGAAATTCGCATTGGTGATTTTAATAATATCAATAAAAAATACCTTAAACCTGCTTTGGCAGAAAATCAGGCTTTTCGCGATCAGATTAAAGGTCTACCAACAAATACTGGCCAAACTTTTTATAAACTTTTCCATGAATTTGAAGAACAAAAAACATTAGAAAGCAAATGTGCCAGAGACGCAGATCATCTTGAAACCTGCCTCCAGGCAAAAGAATATTATGATCTTGGCTACAAAACTTGTATGAAATGGCTGACGAATACTGAAAAATACCTGCAAACCAAAACCGGCAAAGCTTTATTTAAAAAACTCAAAAAAACTAGATTTGATGACTGGTTTCAAACTATTGAGAATTAGAATTTTTAAATTTCTTACCCATGCCCACTTTCTTAGTTATCGGCTCCGGAATCGCTGGTTTGAATTTCGCTTTAAATGCCTCTAAATTAGGACAGGTTTTAATAATTACCAAAAAACATGCCATTGATACCAGCACCAATTATGCGCAAGGAGGCATTGCCGGCGTCTTGGATAAATATGATAGCTTTGATAAACACATAAAAGATACCCTGATCGCCGGTTCCTACCACAATGACCAAAAAGCGGTGAAATTCATGGTGAAAAATGCGCCATCAGCCATTAAAAACCTCATTAATTATGGCGTTAAATTTGCCAGCCATGACGGCGAATTGTTATTAACCAGAGAAGGCGGACACAGCGAGAGAAGGATTGCCTTTGTGGGAGATTATACTGGACAGGAAATAGAATTAGCCTTATTAGCCAATGTGAAAAAAAATAAAAATATTAAAATCTGGGAAAATTGTTTTGCCTGCGAACTGATTTTGAATAATGACCAAAAATCCTGCTTAGGCGCTACCGCCATCAAAAATCAAAAAATCATGGACTTATACGCGGACTATACGATATTAGCTACAGGCGGCTGCGGCCAAGTTTATCTGCACACCACTAATCCCAAAATCTCCACCGGCGATGGTTTAGCTATGGGCTATAGAGCAGGACTAAAATTTCAAGATCTTGAATTTATTCAGTTCCATCCGACAGCTTTTAATTATTGGGGTGAAGCGAAATTCTTGATTTCCGAAGCAGTGCGTGGAGAAGGCGCTTATTTAAAAAACAATAAAGGAGAGAGATTTATGTTGAAAAGACATAAATTAGCGGAATTAGCACCTCGAGATATTGTAGCTATCAATATTTATGAAGAAAGCAAAAAAAGCCCTATTTACTTGGATATTACTCACAAAGATCCCAATGAAGTAAAACTGCGCTTTCCAAAAATCTATGACTGGCTCAAAGACTATGGCTTTGATTTAACCAAAGATTTAATTCCTATTACTCCAGCGGCTCATTATTCTTGTGGCGGAATTAAAGTAAATTTAAAGAGTGAAACCGGCGTTAAAAATTTATATGCTTTTGGCGAAGTAGCTTGCACTGGCGTACATGGGGCCAATAGACTAGCGTCAAATTCATTAGTGGAAGCCTTGGTATTTTCCGATGCTATCATTAAAAATTTAGCCCAAAAAAATGCTGATAGAACTAACATTACAAAAATCCAAATCAAAAAAAATAAATCAGAATACCTTAAACTAAATAAAAAATTAGAAAACAAGCTAATAGCTATGCAAAAAAACCTCAAAAATTTAATGTGGGAAAAGGTCGGCATCCTAAGAAAAATGGCAGAAATGGCAGAAGCTCTAGAATCAATAAATCAGCTTAAATCCAATCTGCCCGCCAACACTAAGGGTTTAAATGAAATGCTACTGGAAACCGAAAATTTATTAATCACCGCTGAATTAATCACCAAATCAGCCATGGCTCGTCCTATCAGTCTGGGAGGGCATTATATAAAAGACCACTAGCAATAGACTCATAATTGAAAATAGATATCCATAACATCAAGGACTAACAGAATTTAAATGGATAAATTGGCTATAAGGTATATATATTCTGGGATGTGTTTCTCGCTTAATCCCGTTAATAAAATCAAGTAACATGCTTATCGGCAGTTCGTGAGAAACAAAAAGTATATTTTCACCCTTATAAAGAAAATTGGACTCTATTAATAAAGCCCCCACTCTTTCGCGAACGGCTGTCCATGTTTCAACTTGTATTGAGGCGCAATATCTGACATCATTTTCTTTCCAATAATTGGCCCATTCATCGATTGATCTGCCATCAAAAGCACCTACCTGATGCTCTATTAATCGCTCATCCGTCATAATAATCCCCCCACAGTATTCTTGAATAATTTCTGCTGATTGTCTTGTTCTCAAAATAGAAGAAGTAATAATACGATCAAATTCTATACCACTCTCTTTTGCAACTTTATGCATTTGAACTCTTCCTTCAGGTGTTAAAGGGTGAGATATCCCTGTTTTTTCAGTAGAAGATAACACACGATCTTCCCTGTTTTTGGCTAAAGCGTGTCTTATTGCATAGTAATCGTTATTTAGCATCATGGTGTTAATCCTTTTTTCCAAAGTTTTAATTTTTTAAATTATTGTTTCATGGCATCAATTAATAAATAATGATCACTAATATGACCATCACTAAATAAGCTGATAGATCTGCAGCCAGTAGCTGAAAAATCCCATAAAGTTACTTCCATGTCTTTGTAGTTATATACAGAATTGCCATGAAAATTTCTTATCTTTTGCATACCAAGTCCATTGATATCGACTAAATCCTCCCATTCAAGCACTTCACCAAACAGTTTTCTAAATGCCACTCTTTTTATACCCAAAGTCAAACAATGTCTCAAAAAAGCCGCACAATCTTCTCTATTAGTTAAACTTGTTAATCTAGAAATTTTTATAGGCATTTTTGCTAAATTTAATATCTGAGACAAGTCAAAGTTTGGAGACACTCCCATCATGGCCTTATAAACTTCAGGAGTAAACGATGGGATGGAAATAGTTGCTTTATCATATTGATTAAAAGTGCTTCTTCTTTTTACTGCTAATCTGCCATTGGTATGTAAAGATAACAAAACATTATCTCCCAATTCCCGACGAAGATCAGCAATAAGCTGTTCCTCATATCCATATAATTGAGGATCGGTGTTTGTTCCAGTAAAAATCACTTCTCGTACACCCTGTTTTTTTAGAAGTGCTACAAAAGGCTCTATATTCAATAATGGATAGATTTGCAAATTATTTAGTTGCTTTTTTGTCTCTTCCAGTAATTTCCCGATACATTCTGGGCATTTTGCATTACATGGTCCAGAAAAAAGAATGTTACCAAAATCATATCTTTCATTTTCCATAGTTATTTGTGATTTAATTCTATGAGATGTTTTTTTACAGAACCTGAATAAAAAAGAGCAATTATTCCATTATAATATTGCTCACCTTTTTCAGTTAATTGTAGATCCCCTAACGTAAACTCCATTAATTCATTTTCAATTACATATTTAACCTCTTCTGAAAAAGCTTCCTGAAATGTAATCCCAAAATTTCTTCTAAAACTTTCCAGATTAATTCCGCCTGAATAAAAAGCTACTGAAATCATTTTCGCCATAGCAGCTTCTTTTGAAAGATGATGTATATCCTGAATTGGCAACACTCCATGTTGATTTTTATCAACATAACTTTTTAATTCTTTACTATCAGCACCGACATTATAGGAAAGTGATCTCAGCGAAAATGTTTGAGCCCCTAAACCAAGTCCTAAATATGGGATTCCATCAACAACACGTGCATTTAAATAATTGCTTAAGCCATTTTCACCTTCCACTCTACTAAAAGTGTTTTTTCCATATTTGCCTGTATACCCCCCCCTCTTTTAATATAGTTTTCATCAAAGTAACCTGTCTATTTACATCCTCTAAACTTACATTTTCAGCATCACTTTTCAAAAGTGTGCCTTTATATCTCATTCTATAAAGAGTAATATAGTGCGGATCTAAGGCAATAGCATGACGAATGGTGGCTTCTACGCTTTCCAAGCTCTGTCTAGCAAAACCATACATCAAATCAACATTAAATCTTTCAAATCCCGCTCTATAAATATGTTCCGCAGCCTCAATATTCCACTGTGCTGAAGTTGCTATACGTCCCACATCCGCTAATAAAGCTGGATTAACCGTTTGAATCCCCATGCTAATACGTCTTATTCCCATATCATGTAACTCTTGCATTTTTTTAAAATCTAAGGCCGCAATTTTTGGAGTGGTTTCAATGGAAATATCAATATCACTAGATAGCCCAAAACATCCAACAGCAGAATCAATAACTTGTTTTATATGTCTAACGTCTACGAACGATGGAGTTCCTCCTCCAATATCAAAACCAACTATTTTTTTATCTTTTGGAACTATTAGATTCCCATACATGACAAATTCTCTTCCCAAAGCATCAAAATACATTGTCTCTTGTGGATACGATCTATCATTTTTTACCACTGTATATTCACAAAACCGACATCTTTGTTCACAAAAAGGTATATGTACATATAAAGACATTTCTGAAACGCCGTCCCATACTTGAACAGCAACAGATTCAATATCGTCATTAGGGACTTTATAAGGCTGCATAGTACTCCTATGAGCAATGGGAAAGGCTGTATTTGATATGCCATGATGCTTAAGCCCTGCCTGAAAGACAAGTTCTGGATCATATTTTTTGCCATCTTCCTGACTTGTTTCATGCCATGAAAAAGAGGGTGGAAATTTCATTTATATAATTTTTACAAAAATTAGCCAGCTAATTTAAGTCAACATTAAAACATTTAAAATATTTTTTGTCAAAATTTTATAGTTTCGCCATTTTTTCTGCAAATCAAATAAGCTGATCTAGTTCATAACTGACAATCAAAAATTCACAGTCATCTATATATTCGCCGCCAGTTTCTTCGCTTGTTCTTCAATTTGCAATGAATCAACGATATCCTGAATGTTCCCATCCATTACTCCAAAAATATTATTCCAGCTTTTGTGAATTCTATGATCAGTAACTCTATCTTGCGGAAAATTATAAGTGCGAATCTTGTCACTGCGGTCTCCATTACCAATTGACAAACGAATTTCCCCTAACTCTTTTTGTCTTTTTTCCTGTTCAATGGCATAAAGCCTAGCTCTTAACACTGACAAAGCCTTGGCTTTATTCTTTAACTGGGATTTCTCATCCTGACAAATAACTACCAAGCCACTCGGCAAATGAGTCACGCGCACTGCAGAATCAGTGGTATTGACTGATTGTCCGCCATGACCGCCTGATCGGAAAACATCAATACGCAAATCCTTTTCTTCAATTTTGATATCCACTTCTTCTACTTCCGGCATCACCACCACTGATATTGCGGAAGTATGAATTCGGCCCTGACTTTCCGTTACCGGCACTCTCTGCACACGATGCACTCCCCCTTCATACTTCATCAATCCGTAAGCGCCCTCGCCCACTACTCGAAATATAAATTCTTTCAAGCCATGATCAGCTTCTGTTCTGTTAATTATCTCTACTTTATATCTCTTAGTCTCCAAAAACTTCACATAACATCGACTCAATTCCTCGGTAAACAAACAAGACTCATCACCGCCTGTGCCTGGCCTCATTTCAATAATACAATTTTTCCCATCATCAGGATCTTTTGGCAAAAGTTCAATCTTGAGCTGTTCATCCAGCTGTTCTTTTTTATGCTTGGCTTCTCCTAATTCTGATCTTGCCAATTCAATCAATTCCTTATCTTTTTCCGTAGCCAAAATTTCCTGCGCTTCTTTGATTTGCTTATCAATTTTCTTCAAATTTCGAAACAAAGCCACTAATTTTTCAGTTTCTTTGCGCCTTTTCATGAGTTTCATGTATTGAGACTGATTGTTTATGACCACTGGATCACAGATTTGTTTTTCAATCTCCTCAAATTCAGTTTCGATTTTTTGCAGTTTTTCTAGCATTTATAAAAAACAATTTAAGCTTAATATTTATATCAAATCATCTAAATAAAATATATTATTTATAATACCACAAAGTATTGACAAGTTCATGAAAAACTATTTGAATAAACTTCTCACGCTATCACTCCCCTCCACAAACCTGCCAAATCTTTATAAAAACTAAATTGGCATTCAGATAAATTCACTTTTATCAAAGCTTCAAAAGCCTCTTTCTGGGAATCGCCAAATTCATAAGCCATCAGATTAAACTTAATTTTTGAACATTTTATTTGTTCGAATAGTTTTCGATATGAATCTAAACCATCATCACCACTAAATAATGCTAAACCGGGTTCATGTTTTTTCACACCATTTTGAACAAAATTATATTTTTTAGAACCAATATATGGAAGATTTGCTACTAAAATTTTCATGTCATTCCTGTTTTCACAGGAATCTTTTCTTTCGTAAGGATCTAAGATTCCTGCCTCCGCAGGAATGACAGAAGAGCAGACAGTCATAACAGGGGAAAGCAAATCCCCTTCTCTAATTTTAGTTATATCTTTTAATCCAAATTTATCCACATTTATCTTGGCTACCTCCAACGCCTCTCTTGAAATATCAGATAAAATTACTTTCAAATTTTCTTTTTTTATTCCAAATTTTTCCATTAATTCCAGCGCTACAGAAATGCCAATACAGCCGCTGCCAGCACCAATATCAATCACCTTAACTTTTTGACTAACAGCTAACAGTTGACAACCCATAGCTTTCATAACCTCCTCCACCAAACATTCCGTTTCAGGCCTAGGTATCAACACTCTCTCATCCACATAAAATTCCCGGCCATAAAATTCTTTTAATTTGGTGATGTAGGCAAGTGGATAGTTATCCGAAATTTTCAGCCATAATTTTTGAAATTTTTTGTAAATATTTTCATCAATTTCTAGACCATGATTAGCAAAAACGAAAACCCGATTCTGATTCAACAAAAATCCCAACAAAAGTTCTGCTTCCAAAATTTTATTTTGCTTTTTCGCCAATGTTAAAATGTCAGAAATCTTCATAAACTTAAGTTTATAAAATTTCTCAAATTTGTAAAGCTTTACCGATAACCAACAGATGACAACCTTTCATTTTTTCACTTTTGGTGCCGATGTTGAAACCTTACCATTCGCTGACGCATGGCCAGTCTCAATGGTGTTTTGATCGGAAATACTCTGCATATCATCATTTTCTGTATCTGAATTCCCAAGCCTGATTTTCACCAAACTATCAGGCAAATCTTTAAGCGATATGCCAGTTGCTACCACTTGATCATCTACAAATAAATCATAAACCACCTTGGTTTCGTAATCATATTTTCCATAGAAAGGAATGCCTTGATAAATACTTTTTTCGAAACTAAACAATCTAAATTCTTTATCATTTAAAGATTCCAAGCCCTGGATCTCCAGACCAGCATCCTTGAATTCATTATAAACATTTTGAATAATGGTGGCAGGGTTAATCCTTTTGCTCCCTGTATTGGGTTTGGCATCAATATTTAAATACTGATTTAATTGTGACAAATCTTGCTGCTTGGATAAAAATTCCTGGTAAGCATCATCAAAACTAGCATTGGAAGTTTTGAAATCTAAAGATTTGATAAAATCCACCAAACTCTGTAACTGCAAAATTTGTTGAGAAAAATAGACATGCACTTGGTTATTCTGATCATATTCAAAATCAGGATCGTCTAATAAAAATTTACTATGAAGCAAAATCCGATCAGCAAAATTCGTCATCTCATCGCCTTTAACAATCTTATTTTTGATCACAGCAATCAAATTATTTACAATACGCAAATCATTAGCTATCAAATCTTCAGCATAACTTTCTTTAACTTCAGTTTTTTTCACAATATCCCAAACTCGATTACTCAAATTTAAATATATATCCAGTAAATTATTTTTATAAAAATAGAAATAATTATAATAAAGATCATCAAGAATCTGTTTATGAAAAATCAATATCGATAAATAACGATCATCAGGCGTAACGTTATTAGTGGACAAAATATCATTCATGTCGCTTTGATATTCAACAAAAGTGCTAATAGCCAAAGTTGATTGTCCTTTTTTCAACAAATCCATAATGGCAAAAAGCCGATCTTTTTCTTTATCAAATTTTTTATAAATTGATTGAGGGCCAGCATCGTTCAAACTGGTTTCCAAATCTATCAACTGTGATTTCATTTGATAAAGATCATCCCCCGGCAACACAGAATAGAAATAAGCGCCATA
The DNA here is from genome assembly GCA_001788835.1 of Candidatus Peregrinibacteria bacterium RIFOXYB2_FULL_33_20. Taxonomy (GTDB): domain Bacteria; phylum Patescibacteriota; class Gracilibacteria; order UBA1369; family GWF2-33-10; genus GWF2-33-10. The sequence continues at coordinate 14,886 of MFXK01000027.1, read as the reverse complement.
ATTATGAGCAATCGCCAGCACCAGATCACTGACCAAATTGCTATTAGCCTGCAAAAAACTAATTAACTCATCAGGATTATTATCATGCACTGATTTAGCCAAAAAATATTTAGAGCTATTCAAAACATACGATTTATTAGAAAATGGCAAGACTGATAAAACTCTTTTATAATTATTTATTTTATAAGCAATTTGATCTATCACTGAATAGGGCAGTAGATTTAAAACATTTTTGGTATAGCTATCGTAACTCTGTCTCAAAACCGTATCCTGCTGTAAGTTGCTTCTGATTGAAGTTCCCAAACTTTCGTCTGACAAATTCAAATATTTAATTTCGCTAATTTCATTATTTACAATATTAATCTCTTTCCCTGGAGTAAGGGTAAAATGATTATTTGTATTATTAAATTGACCAGCCACCGCATGATCAATACCCAATGCCACTTCATTCAGTTCACCAACCTCAATTGATACAATCGCCTGTTGAATTGAATATAAAGATGATTTAGTTTGCAAATTAATCGAAACCGGGAGGTAATTATTGTTAACCCAGACCTTACCCTGCAATAATTGCAAGCTTAACTGATTTTGCGCCAGATTATTTTGCGCAATTTTGATTTTGCTATTTTCGCTCAGGGTAAGACTGCCATAATCATCAATTAACAACATCACGGTTGTATTCGCATCAGTTGATAGGACTTGATTATTGATCAAATTATTTAAATTTGTGATTTTAGTTACTTGCGCATTATCTGATGTTTGCGAAAACAATGAATTACCCTTCAAAAACTTCAAACTAAAATGATCCGCCTCAGACATTCCATTCTCAGTGCCGGCAGAAAAAAATACTGAAATAAAAGTTAAAACAAATATAACTATGGCCGGAATAAAAACTTTCCATAACTTCTGAAAAGGAACGACCTGCAGTAATGGCCTTTGTAAATTTTCCAATTTAATATCCGTATTCATAGAAATTAATGTTTCTTAACAATCAACAATCTTTATATTTTAACATAAATTAGTTTTTTTTTATAGAGCTAATTGCGGACCATACAATTTAATATTGCAATAAGATTTTTTTGGATCATCTGATTTTTTGTTTGGAAAAATATAGATATCCTTTAAAAACTCACCCTAAATCCCTCTTCCCCGATCGGAGTCGAGGACAAGCTTGAAAGAGAGGGACGGGGTGAGTTTTCAAAAGAATATTCTTCATTTCTGGCTTTTTCATGATTTTCTTCAAACTAAAAATCAGATGATCCATTTTTTTTGACAAAACAGATAATAAAAAATTACCACCTTAATGGGTTCAGGGAACTAATAGCCTACGGAGGTCTTTCCTCTCTTCAGCTAAATCATTCTTTCCGCCTTTGCTTTGATTTTTATCACCTGCTGAACATTCATTTCGCCATCTTTTTATAAAACCTGTTATAGGTTGCATTATGACTCCTCCTGTTTCAAGTGTTTGTAAAGCTTGTCCTACAATATATTGGGCGCGGTTGTGAGGATCTTTCGCATTATAAGCTTCCCCACAATTCATGCCTGAAAAGAAACCATGGGCTGCAAAAACACTTATAATCGACCCAACATCAAAGCAATGAAACGGGACTTTACTCTCAAAAGTTATTAACCAATCAAAAACATCATTGATATTATCGAAATCTAAAGATTGTAATTTAACAATCAGTTCATTAGCTATAATACTGGTTTTTAATGATACCAGAGTCCCAGCTGTCAGCATCCCTTCAACATCTGCTGCTGTGCGGGTATAACTATGTATCTCATCATAAGATATAAAAGCCTCACGTCCATTGCAATATAGGACTACAGTCTTTGCTTTGCCACCAGGAGAGGCCATTTCACGCATGACAGGATACACCCTCTCTGTAAATGCCTGAAGGCTTTCATCGGGATTGCCTTCTAGTTCAATGAATTCCGGCATTTCTTTTGCAACTGGCTCTTCTAAGTTACTTCGCATAGTTATAATATTTATTTAATAGAATATTATATTAAGATTATTTTTCATCCTCAAGCCCTGGAGGTATTGTCCCAAATGGTTTTAATATTTTTAACATTTCTAACGCAGTTTCCTTTCTACGAGCTTCTATTATTTCGGACAGACTATCCACAGTGTCCATTCCTCCAATCATTTCTTGGATACTTTGAATATTATATAAATCCGCTGCTCTCAATAATTCACCTAAATTCAAAACAGTAAATAAAGTTTTCTCATCAAACGAACGATCCTCAGGTACTGAAGAGCTTAAGAAGCGTAAAAGCACAGTTAAGCCTGCTTTAATATCTGCTGAAGGAGTTTCATCTAATCCATATTCGTGAAAATCTAATGGAGTAGGCGGAGTAAAGTCAGATGTAAAGTCTATGACTCTACCATCAGGAGTGATTGCCATAATATTATAAATTAGTGAATAAAAATGTAATTTTATATAACATAATACATTTTTTATTCCTGTCTGTCAAATTTTGGAACAAGCGGAAAAGGTTCGCTATGCACCACCACTCTTTCTACGTTTGACATTTGTTCTTTGATTAAATATTCAAAATGGCTGGCTTCATTATGTACAGCTTCAAGTGGCAGATTATCAAACAAACAATGTAAAGAAATGAATAATTTATTATTGTTTTTAAGGATTCTAATATCATGAACGTTTTTCATTAATGGCATCTTTTTGGCAACCTTTAAAATAATTTTTTCTTTATCCAGATAAGCCAGCCCATTAACTAACTTGCCATTAATAGCTTCCGCTTTAAAAGGTTCAATATGGGTGGTAATTTCCAGATCATCCCCTAATTCATTTTTTATTTCACGTTCCAATTGATCAGCAATCGCATGCGCTTCTTTATTTTTCAATTTACCATCAACTTCCAAATCAAAACTTAAATATTTTTTCTTCTTTTGAGAATAATAAGCAATGTCATGAACTTCCAAACCATTATTTAAAGCAATAATATGTACTCGCTCAATCATACTTTCATTACTCAAAGTAACAGGTTTGGTTTTAACGGTAACGTCTGCCTCCAACATAAAATTTTTAATATTTTTTTCCACATTTTCCGTAATTTGGTGAACTTTTTCCAAAGATAACTTTCGGCTGACATTTACTGTCATATCCACAACAAAATAAGAGCCAACACTGCGAACACGGATATTTTCAACTGAAATTACCCCATCGACTTGTTGAGACAAATCAACGATTTTTCCCGCCAATCCTTCCGGTGCAGTATCAATCAAAACATCAATTGTTCGTCTTCCAAGTTGATAACCGGCATAACCAACAAATAATGATACTCCAATGGCGGCAATTGCATCAGCCCATTCAACCCCGATTAACACAAAAACCAAACCACATAAAACAACAATTGAGCTTAAAATATCAGAACTAAAATGCAAGGCATCAGCCTCCAAAGCATGACTTCTAGTTTCATCGGCCACTTTTTTCAAAGCCCTGGAGCGCGAAAAATCCACCAGAATCGCAATCATAATCACCACAAAAGAATACCAGGTCACTTCTATTTCCACTTGATGAAAAATCAATCTTTTTATGGCTTCATAGATTATGAAAACACTAGTTAAAAATAACAATCCGGTTTCAATCAAAGCGGAAACGCTTTCAATTTTGCCGTGTCCGTAAGGATGATTTTTATCTGCAGGTTTATCGCCGACTTTCACGGCAAAATAAGTCAACAAAGCCGCGCCAAAATCCAGAGCAGAATGCGCAGCCTCAGAAATAATACCCATGCTACCAGTCAATACACCAACAATAACTTTGATCAGGGTCAATCCTAAACTGGCAAAAACTGAACTCAAAGCTACTGATTCTTTTTTACTGGATTGCCGACTAATATTCATAAAATTTTATATAAGATTTAACTGTTCTAAAAGTTCAGATTCATTCAGAATTTTTACTTCTAATTTTTTAGCTTTTTCGACCTTGGATCCAGGATTAGCTCCAACTATCAAATAATCTAAATTTTTACTAACGCTATCCTGAACTTTACCGCCCAAAGACACGATCTGTTCTTTAACTCTCTCGCGCGGCATGGATAAGGTGCCAGTCATCACAAAAGTTTTATTTAGGAAAAAATTATTTTGAATTTGTTTCACTTCAGGTAAAATAAAATTTAAACCAGCAGATTCAAATTTACTTAAAAGTGTTTTATTTTTGTTATACTTAAACCACTGGCAAATTGATTGCATTACTTTTTCACCAACGCCTTCAATCTGCAATAAATCTTCTTCAGATAATTTGACAAAAAAATCATATAAATCAATTGGACTAATAAATACTCCATCCACTTTTTTCTTTACACTCTTTTCTTTACACTCGATTCCCATCCCAAACAAAGTTGGCTGTGCCTGAACATCAACAACCTCAGTAATTTTCTTAATATTACCTTTAAATTTCAATGCCACAAATTTCGCGATTTCATAAGACATTTGTTCCCCCAAATGGCGAATACCCAAAGCAAATAAAAAATTTTCTAATTTATTAATTTTAGATTTCTGAATTGAGTTAAAAACATTTTCCGCTTTTTTAATTTTAAACAAAGGCAAACCCAAAAAATCATCCACCGTTAAAAAATAAAAATCAGCACTATCTTGAATCAAACCAGCTTCAATTAAACTATCAATAATTTTTTCCCCCAGCCAATCAATATCCATCGCTCCTTTCGACGTGAAATGGATTAGTGTTTCTCTCTCTTTGGCAAAACACACTGGATTTGAACATCTAGCTACAGCTTCATCTTCCGGACGCACTACTTCATGTCCGCAAATTGGACATTTTTTGGGAAAAATAAAATCTTTTTCCTGGCCAGTTCTTAAATTTTGTAAAACACTCACAACTTCAGGAATAACATCTCCAGCTTTCTGAATAATCACACTATCCCCTATTTTGATATCTTTGGCTTTCAACTCATCTTCATTATGCAAGGTGGCTCTAGAAATTGTCGACCCAGCTAGAAATACCGGCCGCAAAATAGCCACAGGTGTCAAAGCTCCCGTTCTGCCGACCTGCACAATAATGTCCTCAACCACTGAAACCGCCTGTTCAGGCGGAAATTTATAAGCCGCCGCCCATCTGGGAAATTTGGCAGTATATCCCATTGATTTTTGCTGATCAAAAGAATTGACTTTCACCACTATTCCGTCAATTTCATAAGGTAAATTTTCTCTTTTTTCCTGCCAATTTTGACAAAAAGCCACAACTTCCCCAATATTTTCACAAAATGCAGAATATGGATTCACGCGAAGCCCCAACTTTTTCAAATTTTCCAAAAATTCACATTGAGTGTTTGACCCTGCCAAAATTTTGGAATTAGTGTCCCCGATTTGATAGAAAAAAACTTCCAATTTTCTTGAAGCCGTAATATTTGGATCAAGCTGCCTCACGCTTCCAGCTGCCGCATTCCTTGGATTAGCAAATAATTCTTCCTCATTTTTCCCTCTTTCTTCATTAATTTTCTCAAATACTTTCTTGGAAATATAAACTTCACCTGACACTTCCAAATCACAGACTTCATTCAATTTCAAAGGCACAGCTTCAATAGTTTTCACAGTGTGAGTAATATCTTCGCCAAACTCACCATCACCTCTAGTCAAAGCTTTCACAAAAACTCCTTTTTCATACCAAACCGTGATATTCAGTCCATCAATTTTCAGTTCACAAACAAAATTTATAACCTGATCCTCTACCAATTTGGCAATTCTTTCCTGAAAGCCTTGCAAATCACCTTGCGAAAAAACATCCTGCAGGCTCCATTTCCTGGTTTTATGGAGGACACTTGCAAATTTACCAGATAAAATTGCCCCCACTCTTTGCGTGGGAGAATCAGCCGTCACCAATTCAGGATATAATTTTTCCAATTCAATTAATTCTTTTTTCAAAGCATCACGCACAAACTCGCTCACCTCAGACTTATCCAACACAAAATACTGAAAATTAAGTCTATTAATTTCCTCTCTCAATTTCTCAATTCGAATTTTGCCTGATTCTTTTTGAATATAAAAAAATTAAATCTCAAGTATTATTCTAAACAAGAGAAAAAAAATATCAAATAAAGATAATCTATTTCTTATAATCTGAAATTTCTAAAATATTAGGATTAACAGTGCTAGCCTGTGTTTTCCATCCTGCATATTTAAAATGGAAAGGTATTACTTTTCCTATGTTATCTCTAATTTCATCAATACTACCAACCAATCGAATTCTAAAAATAACACTTCTAGAATCGCCATCAAATTTACTTGAAAATATTTCCATTTTACTAAAACCATTAGCCCTATAATAATCGTTTAACGCTCTTTCTAATCCAATAGGTATCTTTCTACTATTTAAATCTCCTTTAAATAAAAAATCTTGTAAAACAATGGAAATCTCACATCTAATTCTTTCCACACCATGATGCAAATATGTTTCAAAAGTAGGATCTCTTGTATCTTTCAAATCTATACCAAACAAATATCTATTAATCGCTTCAGCACTCGCAGCAAATAATTCATCAAAATTCCTTTGAGTAGCTACTCTAGAAAAATCTACACCATAAGTCACACTATTTATTTCGGATCTAACAGGCATTTTTTAAAAAACGAAGAGCAGTTAATATAATACATTTTTAAAAACCTGCAAGTTTTTTTTAAAAAAAGATTAAAACACACATTGTATGGTCAGACCATGTTTCCCAAAAAAATCTATTTTAATTTACCCTAAAAACCAAAAGCCAAAAGCTAAAAGCTCTTTTTTGTGCTAAAATATTAGGATTATTGCTGTCATTCTTGTAAAAACAAGAATTTTACATCCTACATTCCATGTTCTTTCACTCATGCTTCCTCAACAAATTCAAAATTCACAAATCAGACAAAATAATTTGCAGAATTTAAATTCAGATCAAATCAGAGTCTATGATAAAACTTATACCCCGCTTCATGATTTATATGATGAAGCTACCAATGACGCTCCCATAAGTGATAATTTACAGCAAAAAATGAATACTCCGCCTCTTGATCCAGACGGAGGAGATCTGACTGACCAGCAATATTTGGGAATTATCATGAAAATGGTTGAAAGCAAAAAAATCAATCTCATGAATCAAAATACTTTATTAAATTTAGAAATTTATGAAAAACTCAATCCTCAGCAAACTGTAAAAGTGGATATGAACACCCAAGTCATCATGTTCCGCTTACGAGAAATCCATAATTTATGGAAATCAGATTCCTCTATGACTTACCAGATGAAACACTTGATTACCGAATTAAGACAAATTGAATCAAGGGTTGAACAAGAATGCGGCAATGTTTATGTAATATAGAAATGATATTCGACTTGCATTGTGCATAAATCGCATATCGCAAAACCTCCCCTTTTCACACTTTCCCTATGGCTCCCACAGAACAACTACAAGAACCAAAAAATGACAATAAAGAACCATCTCAGGATAACATTAGAGAGGCTTTACAGCAGGTTCTTGGCGTAGAAGAAAAACTTGATCAGCTAGAACGGGACACTTATCAACGCTTAACTTCAACGGAACAAAAACAACTTTTGATAAAAACTGTTTTAGAAAATAAAGAAGCTATCAAAGGTAATCTTCCTCCTGACTTGCTTCTTAAATTAAACAATCTACAGCCAGGATTACTGTTCGATGTTTATGCCACCGAAATAAATACTGTTGATAATAGAAAGGTATATGAAGTAGATTTTGCCGGAAATAAGTTTGCTGAAAAAAAAATTGGCTTATGCACTCTTCAACCTGATGTCAGAGAAGTCACCGTCATTGACAAAACGGGTCGCACCAGAAAAGGTTTCAGACAAGGAATCACTGGTTCTTTTTTCGACGAACATGGATATATAAAAATATTAAGTGGATATAAAATAATTTTTGAGAAAGAAGAACCCAGCATTACAGCTCGAATCCAAGGCCTCAAAAATAAAGCTCAAAATTCAGCCACCCAATTAATGCAAAATCTTAAAAAGCCAGACTCCAGGAGTCGCACCACACTCAAAGACATCACAATACAGCCCGACTTGGACACAGAAATGGCAGGCGAAAAATCAGCTCAAGAAAAACTCATTACCAAACTTTTTGAAACCGCCTATTTAAATAATATTGATCCGCATTTCTTACTTTCACTTTATATTGAAAACACCAAAGATCCAACTCAGCCTTTCGCCGGATTAATTGATAATCAAGAAAAAATTGGTTTCGAAGCCAGACTTTATCTGTTAATTCGAAAAATTCAAATTATCCAGGACAAATTTGAACACATAGAAGGTTGGGACCATAAACTTCTTGAAAATTATGGAATTAGCCTTCCAGAAGGACAGAAAACTCTTGATGCTTTTGAAAAAGAGAGTGGTTATATTAATCCAATTTTTGCCATTTATTTCCTTTCTAACTGCCAATCAGCCCCAAATGTTCAAGCAAAAATATTAAAACGATATGATGGGATGGCGGATAGGCAAAAACATTTAATTAAAAACCAAGACACCGCCACAAAACAAATTACTAATACCATAAAACAATTTAAAAAAAATTTCCAGAATAAAGGCAAAAGGACTGATAGATTTAACTTAGATAGAGCTGGGGAATTACAACCATCAACCTTAGCCATTAAGCAAGCTAGCAATGAAAATGATTTAGCCATTTTACGAGGTATTAAACGAAAAACATTATCAGCTCTAAGTTCTCAAGAAACTTATGCTGTCACCAGAAGTATATTCGGTAATTCCTACGGTGCGGAATTATTAATCAGGTTGGATGAAGATCATCATGCCAACGGTAGAATTTGCAAAACTGTTATTGCGATTGGCAGCCACGAGGGTAATTTAAGGTTTGGCATTGCCAACCATGATCCTGCTGGTGGCTGGAGTAAAACCATTTTCCAGTTACATGATGATGGCGATGATACAGGTAGCACTGAATCCAAATACCAACAATGTCTTGACTTGGGTATGAAAAATTATGAAAAAACTTTTGGCGGAAATTTGCCAAACGAAACTTGTTTAAATGCCGAAGACAAAGACTTAATTGCTTATATTGGATACCTGGAATTGCTGGGAAAAAAGACAATAGGTGCCAAAAAAGCTGATGTTTTGACCTTAATCGCTGACAATTCATTATCTCAAAATGATTTTACTACTTTAGTGCATGACAAGATCCAAGGTGGCGCCCATCAATTAAAAAATGGTAAAAAAATATTCATTGGTGAAGATGTAAATGCCATGGTGAATGGTTCAATTTTCACAATTGATACTTCAAAAATTTCAGAAATTGACGATCTGCAAGATCCAGAATGGACCGGTGCAAATTTTACCAACATCGATAAATCAAGAATTCTCAAAGAACCAATCGAAACAAAAGAAATCGGTGGGGTAAAAGTCATAGCCAAAAAATCTGTTTTACTAGCTTTACAATTAGCTGATAATGATTTTTTCAAACAAACTGGAAAACATATTATCGTTAACTCAAGTTTTAGGACCAATGAACAACAAAGTAAAATGAATCCTAGCCTGGCAGCTCCAACTGGACATTCCTTCCACGAAATCGGCCAAGCCTTGGATATCAATCACGCAGGATTAGGTGAAAATTACGAATTAGCGAAAATTTGTTTGTTAAAATACGGATTTCAAGCCAATATTCGCAACGAGCCATGGCATTTCTCCATTGGCGAAAGCAATCCTATCAATGAAATGCTATGCATTCTGGAAAAACAGAATCATGATCAGGCCACAGCTTAATACCACTGTCATACGTCGTATTACAAAAATCTTTATTTTATAAAAAACACCGTGTTCAAAAAAATACTAAATCATCAGTTTCAAAACTTAATTGCCAAAAAAATATTTGCAGGGGAATGCCGTTTTGTGTTTGAAGAGATTCAACCAACAGAAGCTCCACCAGCACAAGAGATACCACCGTCAGAGCCCACAGAACTAGAACGTTCAACAGATAAAACAATTCAAGCTGCAGATGAAAAAGCCTTAATTACAGAGATCCAAACAGCTTTAAGTAACTCAGGTGAAGCAAATGCAGAAATTACTCCAGAACAGGTAACAGATATTTTAGGCCAGGCTTTACCTAAATTAGTAAAAGAATATTTAAAAGGGCAAGAAATTAAATTTGAACTCCCACTTATTGGGGAACAGACAATTGATTTAAGCAGTACAACAATAGAAAATTTACAAATCAGTTTTATTGGCAATCAAATCAAAATCAACTTTACTGCGAATGTAAACCACAGAATGATTCCCAATCTGCCCATGGAAGCTTTTTTGTACATTGATGCCAATGGCGATTTAATATTACGATCTATCACTAACGAAGGAATGCTTGCTAGATTTATAAATCCACAATTGGAAGCCTTAGCTGGTCAAAATTTAACTCCTGACTTGCAAGAATATTTTCAGACAAAAATCGGACGTCCATCAATTTCTTTAGTTAATATTTCTCAAATCAGCGTCAAGGGTGTCCAAGTCAAACTAAAATCAGAACAATCTCAGCCAACTGCCATGACTATGTCTCCAATACAACCCCCCGCACCCACATTTTCTCCTATAACAACAAATTCAGCCCCCGTCTCTCCCGCTGGATCTTCCGAACCTTCCCAATCATTATCTATAGCAAAAGCCTATCAAACTTTTACAGCTCAATCCCCAACAACGCCATCTGCTCCAGTGGCTTCACCAGAAACAACTTCTCAAACACCAAAAGCAACAAATTCCAATGAATGGACCGCATTAAGAGAAGGAATAAAAACCAAAAAAAATGGGGAAAAAATAATCGGCATTCAACTTTCAAAAAACTCTCAAATTAAAACTTTTGAAGCTTACGAATATGAAGGTCATAGAGGTAAAGACATGCTCAGACTGGTCGAACTTGATGATAATGGCAGACCTTGCTCTACATATGATATTTCTAAAAATTTAATTGAATCTGAAGTCGCCGCTATTTTAGACCCTGTCCCCTCTCAAGAAACATTTCAGCAAAATTTCCCAACAATAAACACTACTAATGATCCTTTTACTCCGATCAATCAGCCTGTCAAAACTCAAGAAATAACTATCGATCAAAATGGTAAGACTGAAAAATATCTCCTTGTTTCCAAAAATCCTGATCCAAATAACAACAACAAACCTCAACAAGTTGCTATATACAAAAAAGATTCAGCCAATCATATTATCGAAGCCAAATATTATAATGCCACTGGAAATTTAACTAAAGTTGAAAATCCGCCTGTCAAAGACAACAATAAACAGCCAGGTGACCTCATTGATGTCGATCCTAAAACTGGCGAGGAAAAAAGAGCAACGGAAGAATTAATCGCCCTAGCTAGCAGCAATAAAAAATATAATTTTTCTAAATATCCGCCATCTCGCTATGAATTATTTTTCAAGGCTTTAAATGATGTCATGCTGATTTGGGGTGATTTCAAATCAAGAATCTCCCGAGGCACAATTGACGAAATGGTTGCTTATAGCCAACCAGACCGAGTATCTATCAAAGATAGAAAAAACTATGCCCGAGCCAAATATTGCTTATGCGATGATATTCAGCCCTGGGCTTACGAAATATTTAGTTCTCAAATCACGGTCGCTGAATTCACTGGTGGCAAAAAACGCGATCCTAAACAATTTTTCAATAGTCCTAGTCAATATCAAGCTTTCCTAAATGATCCTAATAAAAACAAATTAACTAAAGACATGCTCAATAAAAGGATTTTAGGTAAACATTTCAAAGATATCAGAAATCAATTTGCAAACATAAATCCCTCTATCAAAAAATATCCAAAAGACGAAATTCTGGAAAATTTATTTCTATCATTATTGATTAACACCAACAGCAAATTAATGCTATCAGAAAAAGCTCAAAAAGAAAGAGAGAAAAATTTAGGACAGAATCTTTCCACTCTTAGTTTTGATGATCAGGTAAAGCCTGAAACATTACCAGCAAATTTAAAAATATCTGATTTTTTGGGAGATCAAAATGAGATGCACGAAATCATGAACTACCATCACAGTATTGATTCAAAAGCATTCAAAAAACATTTGATTGCAGTAGGATTTTCATCTGCAAATCTTTCTAATCATGAATATTTAAATGCTTTGCAACAAACATATTTAAACCAAATTAACCTATACTATCCTGAATACAGTTTCTCAGTGGTTGATTTCATGGACAGCTTAGCCGTCAAGACTCCCACAGAAAATGATAATTTGAATGAAGCGTTTACTGACGCCAGCCATGACAGCTTCATTGATTTCGAGGAATATGAAAATCAAGACCAAGTTCAATTAATAAATGATGTTAGCAAATATTTGCAGGGAAATACTTTATCTTTAACCAATTTAAATCCACCACAAACAATAGATTTAACACCGGCCATGGCCAAGATATTATGCCTTGTCCCAGCCAAAGATTTTGTAAATGCTTATCAAATGCCAGTCAATGATCAAAATATTGAAATGGTATTAGGGAAAAACAATGGCGTTACGCAGATTTTATTCCCAATATTAAAGTTAATTAGTGAAGATTTTAAGATAAAATTTAAAGATAATCAGCCAGCACCTGAAGAATTAACAAAACAAACATTAGCAGATTTATTCCAGTCCCGCTCATATTTATATGAAAGGCAGTCAAAAGCAAATGAAACTGAAACTAAGGATGAAGCGGAAAAAACAGCCAAGACCAAAGCCGAAATTGCCTTAATTGGCGATACTCCAAAAAACCCCAAACTTACTGATATTCATGACAAATTTAATGCTGATCAATTTATCAATGGTTTAGCCGATATTTCTGAAAACAAGCTTAATGTTTTATATGATTTTAAAATTGCCCAATTAAGGCTTTTTGCGGAAAAAGGAATAATTGATGGCGAAGATTATAACAAATTAAGACCAATTCCTATTGACGTTGTCAGATACATATTAATAAAAGCTGTTTCTGCTAATGTTGATTTAACCGATCCCGCCAAAAATTTAAAAGATGCCATTGGAGCAAATCATGCCAGCTTTTTAGTACAATTATTCATTCCATTAAATACTCTCGCTGAGAAATTAGATGATAAACAAAAATATCGCCTGCCATACCAAAACTTCACTAAAGAAATCAGTAAAGTTTTTAATATTAATCTGCCAGAGTTCCTTTCAATGAATAAACTCAAGGCACTCCTATAAATCATCTCATTTCATGTCTGACAATACTCAATAGCCCCAGGAAATACTTCACTGATATAGATACATATCTCCTCATGTAATTCTGCTACATTTTGCCAAACCTCATGAAACCTTTGTTCCATATCCTTTTGCGAAATGCCATCATCATCTGTGTCTACATCTTCAAAATCTTCTACAGCTAACTTATCAAGATAAGGCTGCACAACATATAACCCTATTAATTCAACGAAGCCTTCAATCTCCTTAAGTTTATTAATTATTGCCATTTCAAAGGCAGACTGTTTTGGATGATCACCGGCCTGAAAAGCTTGCCACATCAATCTCCTATCATTTCTGTCACTGATCAATGGGGCATAAGTGCTTAAAAATTCTGGAAACAATACCCCTTTTATAATTAATCTAATAAAATCAATTAAATTCCTATCTGCTCCCTGGTAAACCTCTTCCTGCCCAGCCCCTAACAATTTTACCAATGTCTCAGGGTCATAATAAGGTATTATTTCGTAAAAACTTGCCTTCTCGTTCATATAGGTAAAAATATTAAAAACTCAGATTACCATTATCAAACGTAATCAAAGAAAAGTCAAGCCAAATAAAAACTCGCCAATAACGCCAAATTATCATCCAATATTATCTATTTGAGGATTGTTTATAATTTGTCTAAGCCTCGCTTTAATATTCTTTTCTCGATTAAACGTTGTTAACCCTTGATCCCTAGCATAATAATCCAATCTCATATAAACATCATCATATACACTTTTATTTTCATTTCGTTTTAATGCCAAAAGCCTTTGAGCTATTGCTTGCCTCATTTGCCTCATTTCAGGCATAGTTCTTGTTAGTTGTAATATCTGATTTAGCCCTGTTATATTACCTGTATCATCAAATTTAGCATCATTTATTATATGCACTATTTTTTGAAGAATTTCTATTGAAGCCATCTCAACTTTCCCCAGCATTAATTTTAAAGCAATTAAACTATTGGAAGCAGAGTTCAGATGATTAGGACTCAGTCTTGATTTAACTGGCTCATTCATATAAGTATCGATTTCTAATTTTATTTGCTCTTCCAAAATCCTTTGTTCTTCGATGAGCCTTACTAATTCCTCACCAACAAAAGCATCATCCTGATCATCAGTCCCTTCATATTCATTAATGGCCATTTTTTTTAAACCAATCACTCCTTCTATTTCTTTCCTTCCATTTCTAACCCCTGTTAATCCAATTTCCGCGTTATTTTCTCCATCTACTGATTTAGCACCCTCAACAACACTCAAAACCAGCCTTAACTCTGCAAGTGCTTCTGCATTTGGTCTTATACCAATTTTTGCGGCACTGATTAATATTGCAGCTACCTTATCAACATCATCTTGTCCGAATTCTTTGTCTTCTCCTCTATCAATTATTCTTTTAACCATAGATTTAAATTATTAATTAATTATAGCAAAAAAATCACTATAAATCAAAAATGTGATCTTGCTCTAAAACCGAAGTATTAATTAACGGATCAAGCGGAAAATGGTTTGAAGAAATTTTAATTTATCGTCAACCGTCATTCCTGCGAAGGCAGGAATCCAGTAGAGGAGTAACATCGATAGTGTTTTTTATATTTTATATGGAGGATTAGTTAAAACAAATAATATAAATGTTTAATTTGTTTCTCTTTTTCAATTCCTGATATTGCAGTATCAAA
>MFXK01000026.1 GCA_001788835.1 Candidatus Peregrinibacteria bacterium RIFOXYB2_FULL_33_20 | reverse complement strand
GCTGTTCGCCCATTAAAGCGGTACGCGAGCTGGGTTCAGAACGTCGTGAGACAGTTCGGCCTTTATCCTCCATGACCACGCGGAAATTTGAAGGAATCTATCCCTAGTACGAGAGGACCGGGATGGACGAACCTCTGGTGTACCTGTTGTTGTGTCAACAGCATCGCAGGGTAGCCAAGTTCGGGCAGGATAACCGCTGAAGGCATCTAAGCGGGAAACCTCACCTAAGATAAATTTCCCCATTAGCCTCCTGGGAGATGACCAGGTTGATAGGTTGCCGGTATAAGTCCTGTGAAGGATGTAGCCAAGCAATACTAATAGGCGATTGAATTTTCCTTGATTACCAGAGTAAGTCTTAAGAGTAAATTTTGTAATAAAATCTACTCTTAAGGTTTTAAGTTAACTAGCATTTAATATAAATAATTTACTTTTAAAAAGCATTGTCTTGGCGATTATGGCGGTAGTGGTACACCTGTTCTCATTCCGAACACAGAAGTTAAGCCTACCAGCGCCAATGGTACTACCCCTCCTTAGTTTATAAAAATAATTTGTAAATTAAGGAGGGGTGGGAGAGTAGGTCATCGCCAAGACAATGCTTTTTATATTTTCATCTCTAAACTAAAATCTTCTAGATTATTGATGTTTTGATATCTAGAACTGATTGGATTATATACATTATATAAAAGTTTGATTAAATCAGTGGTTTTTAATTGTTCAGATGTTAATCCACAATTTTGTAGACCAGCTTTTATGAGATTAACTCGCTGGATTAAACCTTTATGTAATTGTTCAAATTCAATTTGTCTTTTTCTGATTTCTGCCACATTATCTTTAGTTTTTAATCTTGCTAAAAATTCTGAAAATATATTGGTGTTGTTTGCTCTAAGGGGATTGAAAGGGACAATGATATAGAATGATTTTTCCATAATGTCTGCATATTCAATTAGTTTCTGAATATAATCCGCATATTCAATAGTTTGTTTCTTTAATAATGGGTTTGATTGAGTCTTGGCTTTTTCTCTCATTTTATTAATATATTCATCAATGTTTAGCTTGCGGGAGCGAATTAATATTTGAATAGGAAATTCTAAAGTATTTAGGAAATGTTGATAACTATAGATAATAGAGTTTTGTTCTTCTTCTGATTTGAGATTGAAATTAATAGTAGAAGTTTCCAAAACAGCCCTGATGCCTCCATTTTTTAAAATAATGACATCATCTCTTATTTCGGCAATTGGTAGGTGTAAAACAGTGCTCTGCCCAATGTGGGCATGAGCATTTTTGACAGAATCTTTTTCCTTTTGAGTTTGAGGATTGGTAGGCATGCGGTAAAAAATTATTTTTTTGAATAGGAATCTAAAATTTTTGAAATTTTATTTATTGAATCTAGGTTGGTTTTGTCTTTTTTAATTTTTTTATTAATTTTATTCTCAATTTTTTCTTTGTCTTTATTTGTGGGTTGAATTAAAGAGGGATAAATTATCCCTTCTCCCTTCACCCAGAATCTTTTTTTAGGTTTTACATTGTATTCAACGAGAAGAAGGACAAATTTGGTGAATGTTAAATTAATAATTTTTATAAAAGCAATGGCTATAGTCAAGAGGGCGATGAAAGCCACTGGCAGTATCCACACCTCCCAATAATAAGTCTTTGACAAAGACATATATAAACCATAGTCAATTGTTCCGCCAATAGCACATATTCCTAGCTGTTTCATGGTAATTGGACCGATAATTTTGTCCTCTAACTGTACGTCTTGTGGGATTTTATATTGCAATGCGGTAATTTTAAATTGGTGTTTCTTAATTCAAAATTCAAAATTAAGAATTCAAAATTTCTATATATTATATCAAAAAAAAGCCTATTATTCAATTAACAGGCTTTTTTTACGATAATTGCGTTGACCTTATTCTTTTTTTGTTTCTTTCTTAGACTTTTTTTCTTCTTTTTTATCATTTTTTGCCTCTTTTTCCTTGTTAGCTTTTGTTTCGCTTTCTTTTTTTTCTTCTTTTAATTTCATACTTAAACCAATACGATGCTCTTTACTATCAATGGCAATGACACGCGTTTCAAGCTCATCACCGATCTTAACGGCATCTTCAGGTTTCTTGGCAGGCTTGCCGTCTTTATCAAACATTTCTGAAACATGGATTAAACCATTAATCTGATCATCAATGCTTAAGAATGCCCCGAAATCACTTAATCTGTTGATTTTTCCTTTAATGACTTGTCCCATCTTGATGTTTTTGGCAGCTTCAACCCAAGGATCTTTGGATAATTGTTTAATACTTAAGGAAATTTTTTCTCCATCAATACCAATCACTAAAGCTTCAAGATCTTTCCCCACTACACCATAGTTCTCAGGATTAGCAACATGACCCCACTCGATTTCTGAAATGTGCACTAGTCCTTCTAAGCCATCATTGAAAGTGACAAATATACCAAATTTGACAATACCACTAATTTTGCCATTGATTTTTTGTCCAATTTTGAGTTTTTTAAGTTCTTTGTCTTTTAATTCTTTATATAATTCTTTTTCTGAGAAAATTAGTTTATTGGTGTCCTTGTCAATCGCAATAATTCTGGCATTGAATTCTACATTCACTAATCTTTGTAGTTTTTGTAGAATTTTGCTGGCATCGGCGTCATCAACTCTAGGATAATGTAGTGGAGCTAATTGTG
Organism: Candidatus Peregrinibacteria bacterium RIFOXYB2_FULL_33_20; assembly: GCA_001788835.1. Lineage (GTDB taxonomy): Bacteria > Patescibacteriota > Gracilibacteria > UBA1369 > GWF2-33-10 > GWF2-33-10. The sequence goes on along the minus strand of MFXK01000026.1, from coordinate 4,882 downwards.
ATACAGGCAGGAAGCCAGTGATGCCATCAAAATCAACCAGTAATCCGCCTTTGTTTGCCTCTTTTGCTTTGATTTTCACGACCTCCTTGTTTGCACACATTTTAACCAGGTTTTCCCATGATTTCTGTTGACCTGATTCACGTAAAGATAAAATTACGAAGCCATCATCATTTTCTTTTTCTATCACTACGGCTGTTAACTTATCGCCAACTTTAGCTTTTTTTGCGGTATTAGTATTGTCTTTTGTCTCTTTGCCGCTGATCATGCCGGTCGTAATGCCATCAATTTCTATCAAGATACAATTTTTCTTTTTATTAATAACAGTGCCTTCAACTAATTGCCCTACCTCTAAATCAGTGGGCATTTGATAGTTTGATAATAATTCATCCATGACAGTGGATGTTGTAGTTTGATTACTCATAATTGATATTTTTTCAAAGGGAAATTAGGTAATAAAAAGCTTCTTTATGAAGGTTCCCTTTTTTGTGCTACCTTTTAAAAAGCTTCATGATTTTAGGGCAATTTCCCTGCAAGCGCAATAGAACTTATAAAAAAACCCTGTCATTATGATATGACAGGGTTCGAAAATGAATTAATAATGGTAATTATTTCTTCTTTTTTTGGATACTTTTCTTAGTAGTTTTAGGACTGGCCTTCTTTGTTGATTTCTTGATGACTTTTTTAACTGGCTTTTTAGTTGAACTTTTACCTTTTGAAACAGCCTTGTTAACAGGCTTTTTAGATTTTTTGACCATATTTAAGAATAAAAAAAATATACAACAAAATTATTATATTATTTATCTATTAATTTATCAAACATTTTCTTAATAATGATAAGTTTTTTTCTCGATGATCGTGAAAGCTCGATATAATTGCTCTAGAAAAAAGAGACGCGCCATTTGGTGGGTGAAGGTCATTTTTGATAGTGATAATTTCATTTTGGCTTGATTTAAGATTGATGATGATAAGCCATAAGGTCCACCAATTACAAAAAGGATTTTTCCTTTACCAAAATTTTTTTCATTGTTTAAAAGATTGGCGAAGGCAATAGAATTTAATTCTTGTCCGTGTTCATCAAGAGTGATGAAAATTGGTGCGTTATCACCGTTAGGGAGAGATGTTAATATTCGTTCGCCTTCAATAACTTTGTTTCTTTCTTTGTCATTGGTTTTGCCTTCTGGAATTTCAATTGTTTGTAGATCAGCAAAGGATTTTATCCTTTTTGTGAATTCTTTCTCTAGGTTTTCATAATCTTTTTTTATTTTTCCGACAACAATTAAGGTGATTTTGAACACTTAAGAAATTTTAAATTATAGGTTGAAAGAAGAGTTTACAGGCAGAAATTATCATCAAAAAATTTACCAGTTTTTTTGGCCTCAATTAGCTTCAGATCGTGATTTAAAGTTAAAAAATAATTAATTAAGTATTGACTGAGATCATTAAATTTTTGTGGATATAAAGTGGAATCAATATTGTCAGCGCTATTTATTTTGATAAATGAGGTAAGATTAGAATAGAAATATTCCAAACCTTCATTGTAGGAATTTTGACAATCATTATTAGCGCATAAATCATAATTTCCTTGGTGGTCAAAAAAATTATTTTGATAGAGAGAAGCTAATAATTTTGCAGTGATATCTTCAAGATTAAGTTTTGTTTCGAAGTAAAGCCCGCCATCATGGGAGTTTGGGTCAAATGTAAAAAAGCCTGATTTCCCATCTTCGCAGATAATAATATCATATTCCTGGCTATTGGATAATTCTGTAGCAAATTTGTAATATCTCAGTAGGGCATTTTTATTGTTAGCATCTATGTCTTTTTGAGACACTTCTATAGCTTTGGCCGCGATTTTAGCAGTTTCGGCCCTGGTTAACGTATTATTTGGTTTTGCTTCTAAGGTGGCGTTATAGCCCTGGATGATGCCTAAATTATATAAAGTCATGAAAACAGGAATATCTTCAGCTTGAACATCGCTGAAGATATTATAGAATGAGCTATCTTGATTTTTGGTCGTCAATCCTTTAACCAGAATTTCAAAGGCTTCTTTACGTAAGATATTTTGGTTTGGTGCCAGGGTTTTAGTGTCTAAGTTAAGCATGTTCAGGTTGGCAGCGGTCTCAATATAAGGGAAAAACCAGTCGTTTTCGTGTATATCTATAAAATGGTGATTTACAATATCTTTTAGTTTTAGAATCTTTTTATTCAGACTGTTTAAAATAATTTTGATTAATTCAGCTTTGCTGATGGTTTGATCTGGCTTGAAACTGCCGTCGCTATAGCCATTAATGATTTTGGCGTTATATAGGTTACGGATGAAATTTTCCGCCCAGTGGTTTTGAGTGTCGGTAAATATATTCTCTTGACCTTTGATTTCAAATACATCGCTAAAATGACTGAAAGGACTCAAAGTGCTTTCATTGAGTTTATAAACCAACACATATTGTCCAGGCATCAATTGTCCATACTGAGATGGGTCATAAGCAATGATTGTCTGAGCAGTGGTCTGGGCATTGTTGGCGACCTTGATGGTAGATTCATTATCATTAGTACAATCCATAATTGGCGTGGTGAAGATTAGTTTTTTGGAATAATAGTCGTAAATATCCACTAAGTTACCGCATTGATAAATTGACGAGGAATAGGAACGATCGCTATTGTTTACCAGTTGCCACTTAAGTTTGATATTTTCGTTGGGTTCAAAAATTTTTGGCTCTTTAAGTAAAGATACCTTAATTTCGATATTACCTTTAAAATCAAATGGTTTGATGAACTGAATTGGATCTTCAGAATATCTAGCGCCGTTTAGGTAAATAACAGGTTTAAAGTAGACATTCAAATCATATTGTCCTTCCTGGATAGCGGCTAAATCACTTAAATTAATAGTATACTGAAAATATTTATATTCCTTCGGTTTTAATTTAATCGTACTATCTTCATCCATACAGACTTTTCTGGGATCGTCATATTTAACATTATTGCCAGTAATAATGGCGTTAATAAAACAGGTGCCTGAAAATTGAATGGTCATTACATTATCAAAAGTATTGGTGACCAAAATGGTGGCGGTTATAGTTTCATACCAACTATATTCATCTTTGTCGGTGGTGAAAATAATGAAATCAAAGTTTTTTTCCTGATCGGTTTGAGCAAAAGCTATGCTTGGAATTAAAGTAATTATAAAAAAGATTGTCAAAAACAAGAGTTTTAGTTTATGGTTTAACATGTGGAAAATGAGAAATTTAATTTATATAGGCAGATTGCCATTTGTTGGTACTGGCAAAATTTTATATTTTAATTATTTTTTTATCAATGCCGTTTAGAAAAGGACAAATTATTGAGTTGAAAATTGATAAATTGATGTTTGGTGGAAGTGGTATTGGTGTTTATGAAAATTTAAAAGTTTTTGTAGATAAGGTCGTGCCTGGAGATTTGGTGCAGGTGACTTTGAAAAAAATAAAAAAAAATTACGCTGAGGCAAAATTAGAAAAGATGATAAAACCTTCATCCTTGCGAATTAAATCAAAATGTAGGCATTTTGGGGTGTGCGGCGGTTGTAGCTGGCAATTTCTTGATTATCAGAAACAGTTGGAATTTAAACAATCGCAGGTGGTGGAAGCTTTGGGACATATAGGATTTTTTCAGAACGCGGAAGATTATGTGGAGAATATTATTGGTTGTGAGGAACCATGGTTCTATCGCAATAAAATGGAGTTCACTTTTGGCGATACCTTGGAAAGAAAATTTGCTTTGGGATTGCATGAGTCAGGTAGAATATTTGATGTGGTGGATATTGAGTGTTGTTATTTGCAATCAGCATTGTCAAATCAAATTCTTGGGGCAGTGAGAAAATTTGCCCAGGATTGGCAATTGAATTTTTTTAGGATGAAAGATAATCAGGGTTTGCTTCGTAATTTAGTGATTCGTGAAGGGAAATTTAGGAATGAGGTTATGGTTAATTTGGTAGTGGCGGAAAATTTCAAATATGAAAAGATGTTTGTGGAATTAATGAGAAGTGTTGATCGGAAAATTTGTTCAATCTATTTAACGAAAATTTCCGCAAAAAGAGGACAGGAAACAAGTTATGAAGAAAAATTGTTATGGGGAAAAGAATGGATAGAGGAGGAGATGAGTGTGGGGAATGTGGAACATGGAATATCGAATATCGAATATCGATTTAAAATTTCACCAAAATCCTTTTTTCAACCTAATAGCAGGCAGGCGCAAAGGTTATACTCAAAAGTTTTAGAATTTGCTGATTTGAAGGGTGAGGAAATAGTTTATGATTTATATTGTGGCACTGGAACTATTGGTATTGTGCTGAGTAAATTTTGCCGGAGAGTTTACGGACTGGAAATAGTAGAGGAAGCAATAAATGACGCGAAAGCTAACGCAATATTGAATCAGGCTGGTAATATTGAGTTTTTATGTGGCGATGCGGGAGTTTTATTGTCTTCTCTCCAAGATAAGCCTGATGTTATTGTAGTTGATCCGCCGCGAGCAGGTTTAAGTCCAAAAGCGATGGAAAATATTTTGAAAATTAGAACTGAGAGAATTATGGAAGGCGGGCTGAGAGTTGAGAAAGAAAAAAATAATCCAGTTCATAATTCCCAGGGCTTTAAACTCATCTATGTTTCTTGTAATCCATCTACATTAGCACGAGATTTGAAGATTTTTTGTGAAAATGGTTTTAAATTAATTAAAATTCAGCCAGTTGATATGTTTCCACATACCTATCATATTGAGAATGTGGCAGTGCTGGAGGGGGAGAGGGAATAATTAGGTTTTTTTAGGGATCATCTGATTTTTGGTTTGAAGAAATAATTTTAAAAATTCATGAAAAGACCAGAAATGATGGATATTATTTGTCTTAAGGTCATTCCAG
>MFXK01000025.1 GCA_001788835.1 Candidatus Peregrinibacteria bacterium RIFOXYB2_FULL_33_20 | reverse complement strand
TGTAGCTTTCAGATCTGGTCTATTATCCATATGTATTTATTCGTAAGAAATCCCCCTCTCTTTGAAGAGAGACAAGTTATAAGGAATTAACAAGGGAAAATTTATAAACTCTAAAGAAATAACGTAAGAACTTTCGAGCAGTGGCCAATATGCAAGTATAATAATGCTTTCCTCTTCCATGAATTGAATCATAATAAGCTTTGTATTCTTCATTGTGTCTCCATAAACTCCATCCAATCTGAAATAATATTTTTCTATAAAATGGATTTCCTCTTTTAGATAAACATCCTTTCCCTTCCCATGTACCACTTTGCCTAACTCTTATATCTAATCCAAAAAACGCAATCATTTGATCTCTATTCTCAAAAGATCTTCCTTTAATTGCAGTACTTAATACTGTTGCCTGAAATATGGAAACACCTTTAATTTGTGATATTTCTTTAGCTAAATCATCTGCTGTATCTGTAATCATTTTTTTTAAAACATCAATGGCTGTATCTAATAATTCTATACATTCCAGAATACAATCTAAATTTAATGAAACATCAATAATTGTACTAGCCTCTATAGCATCTTCATACGCTCTTTTTATTTGTTGTTTTGCATGTACCAGTTTAGCTAAAAGAGATTCATATCTTTTTATTTTTAATGTTTCACGAGAATCAAAAAATTGAGGTAAATTTTCTTCTATTCTTCCTATTTCAGCTAATCTTATAGCATCTATTTTATCATTTTTTGCATCACGAATAGATGATTTTTGATATTTTTTTGTTATGAGTGGATTAATTAAACGGACATCATATCCATAATCTGTTAATAATAAACAAACAAGCCAATGCAATGATCCAGTTGATTCAACTACAATGATAGCTTCTTTAGCATTGTTATCACTAAGCCATTTTCTACATTCTTCTATACCTTCCTGAGAATTTATAAATGTAGCTATTTTCCTCAACCCTTCCCTTCTAATAGCAATATCCAATTTGGCTTTTGAAACATCTATTCCAACATAAGTTTTTTCTATCATATGTTTAAAAAATAAAAAAATAGAAAAACTTTCTGAAACTCAATTGGTATCCTACTTATTTATAGTCCCATTAGCAGGGAAACAAGTTAATTGACCAAGAGTTTCAATATGTAGTGGTGAAAGTCTCTCTTCGTCACTTAAAAGTGAAAGGGATGGTTGATCACCACTACTCGAAAGTCCTTACTTAATATACATTATTTCTTTTACTTCCTTATAGTAGAGGGACGGGGTGAGTTTTCAAAAGAATATTCTTCTTTTCTGGCTTTTTTATGAATTTCTTCAAACTAAAAATCAGATGATCCGATTTTATTCTCTTGTCAGATGTAAAATTACATTGTATAATTAAAAACCGCACTTATTAAATGTATTTATTATTTTTTAAATTAAAAAAACATGAAACTTTCTTCTGGACCAGAAGTTCAAACAGTATCTACCATTGAAGTTATACAAAAAATGAAATCTTTTCAAGCTGAACGTGATGAACTTAAAACAAAAGATCCTATGGCATTTAAAAGAGAACAATCGCCTGAATCACAAGCAGCACAAGCTATGATAAAAAGACAATCAGAAGAATTATGTCGATTAATTATGGGCAGAGATCGTAATGAGGAGGCTAACGGAGAAGATACAGCATTTTTAGCGGCATTGCGATATTATCAGAACCAGGCATTGCCTTTCAGCACTTATTTTAGTAGTTATTTGGCAGTTGCCTTAGATGGACAAGCACGAGATACATTTGGCGATATTTCAAAGCAGGATTTAATTAGGGATCCTATACATACAAAAGGTACCATAGCGGAAAGTTTGCTGTATTATTTAAAAGGTAAATCAGCTAGTCTTTGGATAATCGAAAGAGGAGGACGAGAAGGAAATACTGTTAGTTTTACCTTGCCAACCGATGAAGATATCCAAGCAATAATTACGCACACCTTATCTGAGCTTAATGTCACAAGAGACCAAGCTGTAAACGCTATAAACGCGTTAATTGGACATAATGAAATAGCAGATCCTCAATTCCCAGAAGCGGTACAGGCTAAACTAGATAGAGAAGGTATTACTTCAGATGATACTCGAGATTGGCTTCGTGATTTGTTGAATAGACATAGTGAAGTTAATTTAAGGAGTTCAGAGGATTTAGGAACCGTAATGCTTTATCGACTTAGAGATAGTTTAACAGTTGGTGCTAGGCTTGGAGAATTAGGAGAAATTGGATTAGATCAATTAGCTATCCGTAGGAATTTTTTAGCACTTATAGCGACAATAACTGCAGAATGATGGTGACTTTGATTTAGGACGTTACAAACATTTTGTCCAAATATTTAACTAGCTGACTGGGAGGTGTCTCAATTTTGAGTAGAAAATCATCTATATTTAAACCTTTAATTTCTTCCTGTAAGTTGCTTTTGTCATAATTCGATAAAACAATTAATTTTGCATTTGGTATGTGCTTTCTTAAGTTTGGCACTATATCTAAACCTGATTTTTCATGGCCTTTGATAGCGTGGTCAATCAAGATTACATCTGCTGGAAAATTGGGAATTACTTTTTCAGTTTCTTCTGCGGTTCTTGTCCACAAAGTTTCATAGCCAGCCATATCTAATCTTTTTTTATAAATGCGTCCTAGAGCCTCTTCGTCTTCAAGCAGTAAAATTTTTTTCATGTAAATCTATTAGATTATAGTTAAATTTAATTGATTAACGCGCATTTGGCAAGAAAGTTGGCTGGATTAATTGTACAGTTATTTTGCTATTAGTGGTGCATTTTAGAAAATCATAGTACATTAAAAAAGCCTGATTTCTAAATTTATTATTATGTCCAAACGGATTATTGCTATCAGTATTGTTGCCTTATTGTTTTTTGGTTGTGGTAAAGCTGACATTAATGATCTTATTAAGAATAAGATCAAGCTGGATTCAAAAGAGCAAGAATCAATATTAGCAATTGTTAATAGCGCTAAAATTGATAATAAGAATATGACAGTTTTTATAGACGAATATATGCCTTTAGCCGATAATTATATCAGCATTGAGAATAACCACATAGTTGAATTACGTATAAATAATAGCAATTTGGATTCCATGTCAGGTATTTCTGCTTTTTTTGCCTTACGCTACCTTGATTTATCTTCTAATCAAATTCACAGACTGCAAGACTTAGATAATGCTTCTGTTTTAGAAAGCCTTTATTTATCTAATAATCAGATATCAAAAATTGAAAATTTAGAAAATTTAATTAATCTGAAGGAATTAGTTCTAACTGCTAATAATCTAACTGTAATCACTGGTCTTGATTCTTTGGTTAATTTAACCAGTCTACATCTAGAGAATCAAAACTCTCCAGGAATTACCAAAATAGAAAATTTAGATAATCTTCATTCGCTCATTTTATTAAATTTGGATGCCAATAATATTAATCAAATCACTGACCTGCAGAACTTAACTGCTCTAGAAACGTTATCTTTGAATACTAATAAAATCAGTAACATTGAGGCGTTAAAAAATATAGGTCCGTTAAAGCATGTTTTTTTATCTAATAATCAAATTAACTATGTCCCAGAATGGACCAATAGGTTAGAAACTTTTGATGTCAATAATAATCCTATCAAAGAAGTGGAAAAGTCTCCCACAGAAGCAATTGCAGAGAATGAGGGTGAAAATACCGCTATGCCTAGCGCTAGTGGATACATAAGCGGAAAATCAGAAACGTATAATTTAAGTTATGGATTGGGTATATCTGGTAATTATCAACTTTCTATTAAAAGTTTAAATGGCACATATGCCAATTATATCAAATTAAACAAATCAACTGCGCCAAGTACTCCATTGGTTTCTTTGGATATCACTTCAGGAAGTGGGAACTTATATATTTATCTTGTTGACGAAAGGGGACAATGGACAAAATATTTAATTTCCGCCTCCCAAAAACAAACTATTAAAGGGTATTTGACTAAATTTGCGCCTAATGAATATCAATTCTACCTTGAAGCTGTTGATTCCAAAGCTAAAAACATCAGCATATATCTCTCGTTTTTGTAGTTTTGCAGTTAAAATTTCACATTTTAACAGTGATGATAAAAAACGGCGCTTCAAATTCAGCAGTTATCATAAAATTATGAGCTTCAATAATTTTTTTCACGATATTTAATCCTATGCCTAGATTGTTATATGATTTCAGATGTGATCTGACTTGATCAGTACGAAAAAATCTATCAAATAAAAATTCTAAATTTTTCACGTCGAAACTTTTATTTTGATTTTTTATTTGCCAATATTTACCATCATTTTTGTCATCCATGAATATAGTGATTTGCGATTTTTCATCGCCATATTGCACGGCATTTTTGATCAAATTAATTAATACTTGCTTGAATTTTTGCTTATCGACTTCGACTTTTAAATCGCCTTCAATTTTGTAATGGATATTTTTATCTTTGATGATATTAGAAAAAGTTTCAATGACATCTAAGGTCATGGGTCTTAGATCAACCATATCTTTATGAATTTTCAATTCAGTGGCTTCCAGTTTTACTAAGGCAATCATTTCTTTAAGCATATTCTGGACTCTTTCAATTTCAGAAATTGGTTTTTGAATAAATTTCTTAGTTGGTTTGAAAATTCCATCACTAAGTCCTTGTAAATAACCATAAATGGCGGTAATTGGAGTTTGTAGTTCATGAGACAGATCAGTAAAAAACCGCTTGCGAATGTTTTCTTGCTTGTCAATTTTATAAATTAAAGCGTTGTAAGCTCTTTCTAATTCATAAATTTCATCATCGTTTTTATCGCTAATTTTAATTGGTTTGCCTGTTTTTTCATATTCTTTCATTGAGTTAGTAATATTATCAATCCTTTTGGAAAAGAAACGAACAGCCACATAGGATAATAAAATCGCTATTATAAAACCAAACGACATAGCGATTAAAAATGAATTATTAATATTATCCATAAAAATTCTTTCCGGAGCTTTTGGCGGGAAGTGTTCGCTATCCATCAAAAACCGTCTTTGTTCTTCAATAAAATGCTGATTATCAATATTTTCTATTAACATCTCTTTTCTTCTTTCAATAAAATTATTAAAAGCATTTTGAGTTTGAAAATGTAAAAACACAAACCAAAAAGTCACCACTATCACTACTAAAAGAAGATAACTGATTCCTAATTTTGTTCTAAGTTTCATGGTTATTGTTTTAATTAATAAATTTAAAGCCTACTCCCCTGACAGTTTTGATTAATTGAGGACTCTCGTGATTATCTTCCAGTTTTTTTCGTAAATTTTTTATATGAGTATCCAAAGTTCTATCCTTCCAAGCATTGGTATAATCCAAAGCATGTTCCATTAGATAATCTCTGGATATGACTTTACCTTCTTGTTCCACTAAGCATTCTAAAATGTTAAACTCTATTGGTGTTAAGCTGACTTCTTGATTATTCTTTATAATCTCTCTTTGCGTAAAAGAAATTTTCAAATTCCTGATAACCACATATGAATTTTTATTATTTAAATTATCTATTCTTCTAAACATTGCTTTTACTCTTGCTATCAGCTCTCTTGGACCGAACGGTTTAGTAATATATTCATCCGCCCCAAAATCAAGACCGATAACGACATCCGACTCGTCAGATCTAGCACTGATCATTAAGATTGGCACTTCTGATGATTTTCGAATTTCTTTAATTATTTCTGGGCCGGACATCCCAGGCATCATCCAATCTAAAATAACTAAATCGAATTTTTTGGATTTGAAATCATGTACAGCATCTAAACCATTTTTTACATAACTAACCTCAAAGCCTTCTTTATTCAAATAAGCGATCAGACTTTCAGCAATCGCTTCACTATCATCCGCCAGTAATATGTGTTTTTTGGACATGTGTTTTTTAGAGAAATTCAACAAGATCATTATATTATGTAAATTCCAAATTGTGAAAAATCTTCACTTAATCTTCACTTAAGTAACATGTTATCTTCAGATGACTCTGTTAGAGTAAAAATGCTATTAATGCCTACTTATTAAGTATATGGAAAAATTGAAATATTTAAAACATTTAATTGTCACGCATAAAATACACAGTGTTTTTATTGGGATTATCTTGCTATCAACTGGATATTACAGTTATGGTAAAATATTTCCAACAGTTACTATTCCTCATTATGAAATTACTAAAGTTACTATTGGCAATATAGAAATTTCTGTTTCAGGCACAGGTCAAGTGATACCGACTAATCAAATCGATATTAAACCCGAACAGTCAGGACGACTTCAACATTTATCAATAAAAAATGGTGATAAAGTTAAAGCTGGTGATATTATTGGGAAAATAGACAGTAAAGATGCCGAGAAACAAATTAGTGATAATGAAATCAGTTTATCTAACGCTCAAATAGCGCTTAGTAAAATGACGCAACCACCCAGCCAGAGTTCTTTGATTCAGGCTGAAAACGCGGTTAATAATGAGCAACGGGCTTTAAATACCTTGTTAGCTCCGGCTGATCAAAATGATATTACAGCCGCAGAAAATACGATGGAGCAAGCTACTAGGGACCTGGAAGATGCTAAAAATAATTACAACCAAATCCAATCTAATGCCATCTTAGATTTACAAAATTCTTATGATTATGGCTATACCGCTGTATCTAATACTTTTTTACAATTACCGCAATTAATGAATGATTTGAAAAATGTGCGAGGTACAGATGCTAAACCAGGTGAATATATAGGAGATTATGAATTGATATTAGGCGATAATTCTATTTACATAATAAATTTCAATAATGATTATGGCGCGGCTACAGCACTCTATGATGCAAATGTGCTTGATTTTCAGAATGCCAACACTACTAGTGATAATGACACTAAATATCAATTAATTTCTGAAACTTTAAATACAGTTAAAATAATTTCCAAAACTTTAGAGGACGTCAAAAATATGTTTGATGCCATTGAATTAAAAAACTACAAACAGTACTCAATATCAAGTGTTATTGATGCCATGTATTCTATAATACAAAGCGATATTTCTACCATTAACGGCATGATCAATACTTTACAAAGTGATAAGGACACCATTGATACCATCAAACAGGATTTGCCGATTAATTTAGCCAAGGCTCAAAATGCTATTGATACGGCTCAGGAAACACTAGGTGAGAAAAAAAACGCCATAGAAGACCTTAAAAATGGAGCCAGTAATGATGATATTGCCAGCGCTAAAGAGAAATTGGCACAAGCTCAAGCTAATCTCGATGAACTAAAAAACGGCACTGATCCTTTGGACATTAAATCACAAAAGCTGACTATCCAACAAAGAACTAGCGATTTAGCTGACGCCAAAAATAATTTGCTACAATATTATATTAAAGCTAATTTTGATGGGATAATTACTAATCTTAGCGTACAACAAGGTGATGTAGTGTCATCTTCAACTGCCATAGCTACTTTATTGACGGAAAATCAAATGGCTCAAATTTCTCTCAATGAAGTTGATGCGGCGAAAGTTAAAGTAGGACAAAAAGCTATCTTATCATTAGACGCTATTGATGGGCTAACTATTGATGGACAGGTAGCGGAAATTGATACCATTGGTACCGTTAGTCAGGGAGTAGTTAGCTACAATGTTAAAATTTCACTGAATGGGCAAGATGAACGTATTAAGCCGGGCATGAGCGCTACAGTTCAAATTATTATTGATTCTAAAGAAAATATTTTGCTAGTACCAACAGAAGCAATTAAATCAACTAATAACGATCAATTTATCCAAACTTTAACTGATTACAGTGTTTATAAAAAAATTGACAAAATAACTGACGAAGTGACTTCTAACGAAAGACCTCAACGTCAAACAGTAGAAACAGGGCTCGCTGATGATAATAATACGGAAATCACCAGCGGTTTAAAAGAAGGGGATTCGATAGTTTTAAGAATTGTTACTACAAGTCTAACAAATACGCCAAGTTCCGCTTCGCCTTTAAATTTATTGCGTGGAGAAGGCGGCGGTAATTTCAGGGCTCAATAAAATTTTAAATGTCAGTACAGACGCATTATAATATGTCTCTATCAATTAAATAATTAATCATGATTCAATGTCTAAATATTAATAAGATTTATAAAACTGCTAACCTTGAAACCCAGGTTCTGAAAAATGTATCATTTACTATCAATGAAGGAGAATTTGTGGCTATTACTGGGCCATCTGGTTCTGGTAAATCTACGCTAATGCATATTTTAGGAGCTTTGGATAGCCCAACCAGCGGGCAATATTTATTAGGTGGAGAAGATGTGTCTCAGTTATCTGAAGACAAACTTGCTCATATTCGTAAAAACAAAATCGGTTTTGTATTTCAGGCTTTTAATTTACTGCCTAGGACAACTGTGCTTAGAAATGTTATGCTACCTCTTATATATGCTAATATTCCTGAAAATGAAAGACTGGAAAAGGCAAAAAAAGCTTTGTTAGCGGCTGGTTTAGACGAAGATAGATGGCTTAACCTATCCAACCAAATTTCCGGCGGGCAAATGCAAAGAGTAGCCATTGCTAGAGCATTAGTCAATGATCCTAGTTTAATACTGGCAGATGAACCGACTGGCAATTTAGACACGAAAACAGGAGAGATTGTATTAGCAACTTTTTCTAGGCTAAATAAAGAAAAAGGACACACAATTATTTTAATTACACATGATCAAGAAATAGCACAACATGCTGACAGAATAATAACAATTAGAGATGGAAATATTTTGGAAGACAACACTCTCAGCTCTTAACTCTTAGCTTTCTCTTATGAACATCAAAGACCTACTACATGAAACGTATACAGCCATTACTGCCAACAAAGTTAGATCAGGACTAACTATGCTTGGTATTGTTATTGGCATAGGTTCGGTGATTGGCATGATATCTATCGGACAAGGCGCTCAACAATCTATTCAAACCAGTATCGAATCCATTGGATCTAATCTGATTTTGGTAATGCCAGGCCAGAGTCGAGGTGTAAGCGGACCAGTGAGTAGTGGCAGAGGTAGTGCTCAAAGTTTAACTTTAGAAGACAGTGAAGTCATACAATCAGATGTTAATGGCGTCAGAGCAGTGGCTCCTGAAGTTGATTCTCGTTATCAAATTACCGCTAAAGATAAAAACACTAACACTCAGGTTATAGGAACAACAAATAATTATACTAGTGTTCGTAATCTAGAAATTGATAGCGGTTATTTTTTTACTAACGAACAAAATCGTAATTTTTCCAAGGTAGCGGTCTTGGGGACAACTACCAGAGATGACTTATTTGGTGAAGGCGCTGAAGCAGTTGGCAAGCAAATTAAAATTAACGGCATACTTTTTACAGTAATTGGCATTACCGCGTCAAAAGGAGGTACAGGTTTTGGCGATCAAGATGATCGTGTATTTATACCATTATCTACCGCTCAACGCTTTTTAATTGGCAATAGTTATCTGAGTACTATTAACATTCAAGTTCAGGATTCTAACTCCATGACTCAAGTACAAACAGAGGTGACTAATATTCTTTTAAAACGACATAAAATAAAAGACCCTGCTTTGGCTGATTTTAGTACCATGAATCAGGCTGATATTGTTTCCACTGCTTCTTCAGTCACTGGTACTTTTACTATCTTATTAGGAGCCATTGCCAGTATTTCTTTGCTAGTGGGAGGAATTGGCATCATGAACATGATGCTGACCAGCGTGACCGAAAGAACCAGGGAAATTGGTTTACGTAAAGCAATTGGAGCAACAAAAAGCGACATATCCAAACAATTTTTAGTGGAATCTATTATGTTAACTTTTCTAGGAGGTTTATTTGGAATAATATTAGGTTGGGGCATCTCAATTTTAGTTGGTAAACTATTTAGTGTCACTACCGTTGTATCACTATCTTCAGTTCTTTTAGCTTTTGGCGTATCTGCTGGCATTGGCATAGTATTTGGTTATTACCCGGCCAGAAGAGCGGCAAAATTAAATCCGATTGAAGCGTTGAGGTATGAATAATAATACCTCCTAGAAAAGCATTGCCTGATCTAACTCTAAAAAAAATTCTTGCATTTTTAAGCCTATTACCATAAAATTCCTTTTGCTTTTGAGTTTACTGCTTCCTTAAACTTTTTTTGGAGACTTTAAACTCTTTTGAATCTGAAAATCTAAAATTTAAAACTTTTACAATGTCAACCCTTACTCTTACTGCCAAAAAACGTGATCTTGCTGTGAAAGCAAAATATTTAAGAGCTAAATCACTTATTCCTTGCATTTGTTATGGCAACAAAAAAAACGCTATGCCTATACAAATTGATTATCAAGAATTTCGTAAAATTTTTAAAAACGCTGGTTATAGCACTGTATTAAAACTTCAAACAGAAGATTTTGCTGATCAATTAGATGTAATGGTGCAAGATGTGCAATATCACCCAGTAAATGGAACAATTGAACACGTTGATTTAGTAATGGTGGATATGAATAAACCAATTCACGCAGTAGTGCCATTCATTTTTGTTGGTAAGGCCGCGGCGGTAACAGAGTTTGGCGGTACTTTGGAATATCAGAAAAAAGAAGTCAATATAAAATGCTTGCCAAAAGATCTTATTCACGAAATCGAAGTTGATGTAACTCCTGTTAAAGATTTTCATACCAGCATTCACCTTAGAGATATTGTTGTGAATCCTGTAATAGAAATTTTAGATTCATTGGACGATGTAATTGTGACTGCTACTAAGCCAAAAGCCGAAGAAGAAATTAAAGCAGAGGAAACAACAGCGGCCACTACAACTGTTGAAGGCGCTACTCCTACAGAAGCTTCAAAAGATCAACCTACTACTGGCGCTCCTACCAAGGATAAAGAATAAATTTTATTTGTTGTGGAATTTGAAACACTCGATTTCCTTGCTGTCTTTCCCATATTTCACAATGTAAGCTTCATGGTTTTTAATTTTTTGTTCAAATAAGGTGATTAATTCATTAGCTTTGGCTTTGACGTAGGGATTAATATCGATTGTTCGTTGAATCGCATCAATTGCTAAATGGTATCGACTAATTTTATTATCAACTAATAAATCAAAAGGAGTGGTAGTGGTGCCTTCTTCTAGGTATCCATGTATGCTCATACGATGTGAAACTTCATGCCCCCAGGTGAGTTTGTGTATAGTGGCAGGATAACCGTGGAAGCTAAAAATAATCGGCTTGTCTTCCGTAAAATATTTATAAAAATTTTTCCCATTTATTTCACAAAGGCCAAGGGAATGACATTCATCACCAACGCCAAGAGCGGTTAATTCAGAAACATTTACATATCTAATTTTGAGTTCAGGAATATAATGTTTCAACAAACAGATGGCGGCTAAAGTTTCCTCAGTAATATGATCACCAGCTGAAGACATAATAATATCTGGGTTTTTAGTCCCTTCTGGGTCAATAAAATCCCAGGCCATGATACCTTCTTTCATTTGTTGACGAGCCTCATTAAGGGTCAACCATTGTGCTATAGGCTGTTTAGAAGATACGATGACATTAATGGCATTGGTGCGTTTCAAACAATCCTCCAAAACTAAAATCAACATATTGGCGTCAGCGGGCAGATAGACACTGCAAAATTCACCATGTTTTTCTAAAACATTACTAATAAAACTTGGATTTTGATGTGAAAATCCATTATGATCTTGCCTCCAGCCAAGACTAGTTAAAATAAAATTCATAGAAGAAACTGGCGGTCGAAAATCAACTCTCATAGCCTGTTTAAGAAATTTGGCGTATTGATCAACCATGCTAGAGACGATAGGGGCAAATGCTTCATAAGTAGCAAAAAAACCATGTCTGCCAGTCAATAAATATCCTTCGTACATTCCTTGCAAAGTATGTTCACTCAACATTTCAGTAACTCGGCCGTCGGTGGAAATATTGTCATCATAACTTTTAATTGGCCAGACATAGCCTCTTTTGGTAGCTTCAAACATCGCCTCCATTTTGTTTGATTCAGTTTCATCAGGACAAAAAAACCTGAAATTAGCTGCTTTCGCATTTAACTTAAAAATATCTCGTAAATATTGGGCCCCAATACTAGTATTTCCAGCAATAGTCTCACCTCTATTTAGAGGTTTAATTTCATAATCTTTAAGATCTGGTAAATTTAATTCTTTTCTGATGTTTCCACCTAAGGCATGCGGATTTAAGCCCATTCTTAGTTTGTTTTTTGGCAAATAAGTGGTAACTTCAGGAAATGGCGATCCATTTTCATCAATAAGTTCCGTAAACTTATAACTTTTCAACCACGTTTCAACCAAAGTTAATTGTTCTTTATCAGTTTTAGGGTTAGCTAAAGGAATACCGTGCGATCGATAAGTGCCTTCAATTTTTTTATCATGATAGGTCTTGACACCAGTTTGTCCTTTTAAACTACGGAAAATAATCATAGGCCACTTAGATTTAATCATTTTATTCTCTGTTCTGGCTAGTTTTTGAATATTTCGAATTTTTTGATAAGCATTTTCTAATGCCGCTATCATGTCATCATGGATTGTGTCATTGTCTTCCACGAAAATTGGTTCATAACCATAACCAATAAATAAATTTTTCAATTCGTTATCATCCATCGTACCGTAAATGGTAGGGTTCGAGATTTTGTAGCCATTAACATGCAAGATCGGCAATACAGCACCGCTAGTTTTGGGATTCAAAAATTTATTAGCATGCCATGAAGCCGCCATTGGCCCGCTTTCCGCTTCGCCATCTCCTACTACACAAGCCACTATCAAATCAGGATTGTCAAAAGCCGCTCCATAAGAAGTGGATAAACTATAGCCTAATTCTCCACCCTCCAGAATCGAACCTGGTAATAAGGGGGTGACATGGCTAGGAAAACCACCTGGCCAACTGAATCTTTTGATTAAATCGTTTGTCCCTTTTTTATTCAGAGTTAATTCTGGATAAAATTTCTCTAAAGTTCCTTCAATAAAAAGATTTGCAAGCACTGCTGGAGCTCCATGCCCTGGCCCACAAATAAACAAAATTTCACATTCATGCTTGTAAATTAAATAATTTAAATGAGCGTAAATTACATTTAAACCTGGTACTGTCCCCCAATGACCTAAAATACGATTTTTGATATGATCAAAAGTTAATTTATTTTCCAGAAAAAAATTATCTTGCAAATATAATTGAGAAGCGCTGATATAATCAGTATATCGTAAAAATTTATTCAACCAAGAAATGACCTCTTTTTTATTATTTTTCCCCATAACTAAAATTTAAAATTTATAATTTCATAAAATTATATCAAAAATATGAATTTAATGCTATAAAAAATACTGTACACATATTTAAATATAAATTGTGAATTGTTTTCTATTAATCAATAAACCAAAAGGACTCACTTCATTTGATGTGATTTTTAAGTTAAGGAAAATCTTGAACGAAAAATCAATTGGTCATGCCGGCACTTTGGATAAAATTGCTACTGGCTTGCTTTTAGTGGCCGTTGGCAAGCAAGCTTTGAAACTTTTGGAATTTTTGATTGGTTTGGATAAAGTCTATGAAGCAGAGATGATTTTGGGAATGGAAAGTGATACATATGATATTACTGGCAAAATTAAAAATGAAAAGTTAAAATTGGAAAATGTAACGATGGAAAATTTATTACATATTTTACAAAGTTTTGAAGGAAAAATTGAGCAGATTCCGCCGAAATTTTCCGCCTTAAAAATTAATGGCAAACGAGCTTCAGACAGAGTAAGGGCAGGGGAGGAGATTCAAATGAAAAGCAGGATAGTGAAGATCTTTAAAATAGAGAGCATAGAATATGGGATATGGAACATGGAATCATTTATAAAAAAATTCCCAAATCTTCTAAATTTTGATATTCCACATCCTATATGCTCTATTCCATATTCTTTATTTACTGTCCACTGCTCCTCCGGTACTTATATTCGTTCTCTAATTCACGATATTGGACAAAAATTAGGGTGTGGAGCAGTGATGAGTAATTTAAGAAGAACAAAGATTGGAATTTTTACCATAAATCAGGCCGTGACTTTAGAAAAGCTAGAAGAAATAGTCCGAAACACTACGTTGCAACCCAGTGTTTCTGGAGAACAGGTAATATCAATTGACGAAATGGTTCAAAAAATATTTTTAAAAATCGATTTAAATAAGGTAGAATTTGATAGGATCAAAGTTGGTAAAGAAATTCTTGATAGATTTACATTAAATGCTACATTAATAGCTGGATTTTTTGAGTCAAAACTGGTGTCGATTTTGAAAAAAGATCATAATTCATTAAAAGTATATAAAAATTTTGTATAATGGAAAAATTTCTTTGGCTATCATTAATTTCTTTTTTACTTTGTTTTGTAGCGACATGGTTAGCTTGGAAAATTTTTCCCAAACTAAATTTACTGGACAGGCCATGGAAATACGGACTAAAAAGGAAGCCTATCCCTTACTATGGAGGACTCGTGATTTTTTCAAGTTTTTGGTTCTGCGCTTATTTTTTTATAAAATTTGATTTTAAATTAATTACGGTATTTATCGCTTCTTTGCTTTTGGTGATTATTAGCTTTTTGGATGATTTTTTGAATCTGAAATGGTATTTGAGATTAGCTACGCAATTTTTAGTAGCTATTATCGTAATTTTAGCAGGCCTTAAAATATTTGAAATTTCCAATCCTTTTGGTGGCGCAATTTTGTTGAATCAGATTAAAATTCCTTTTATGATATTTAACAAAAATTTAGAAATTTTGTTGTTAGCGGATTTGTTTGTCATGTTTTGGATGGTTATAATGATGAATGCTATGAACTGGATGGATGGAGTAAACGGTTTGCCAAGCGGGATCACGGTGATCGCGGCGCTGGTTATTTTTGTTTTAAGTACCAGAAATTTTAATATTGTTGATCAAACGGTTACAGCCTATTTAAGTATTATTTTAGCTTCCTGTTGCCTGGCTTTTGCGATGTTTGATTTTTATCCAGCCAAAATTTTGATGGGAGATACCGGTAGTATGTTTTTGGGATTTATGCTGGCTGTATTAGCAGTATTTTCTGGCGCGAAAATTGCTACCACAGCTTTAGTTTTTGGCTTCCCCTTGCTGGATTTTGTCTGGATAATTTTCAGGCGAATTTTTATAGATAAAAAATCTCCTTTCAAAGGTGATTTGACCCATATTCATCATCGATTCCTGAAGGCAGGATTATCTGAGCGGCAAACTTTGCTGGTTTTATATTTGATTTGCGCCAGTTTTGGGGCAATAGCCTTATTTACCCAAAATTCAAGTCAAAAATTACTAGCAATTTTTTTAATGATTCTAGCCATGATTGGATTCGGAGCATGGGTTTACAAAAAAAGTAATTTAAAATTTCCTCATGGATATTCTAGAAAAAATTAAATCTCATTTAACCATTGAACAGTTAGTCTCTCAATATGTTCAACTTAAACCTGCCGGTAGAAATTTGAAGGGATTATGTCCTTTTCATCAAGAAAAAACCGCTAGTTTCATTGTTTCTCCGGAAAAACAAATTGCTTGGTGTTTTGGCTGTCAAAAGGGTGGCGATATTTTTGGTTTTATTCAGGAAATAGAAAGCTGTGATTTTAAAGAAGCGATCAAAATTTTGGGCGATAAAGCAGGAGTTGATGTCCATAGTGCGGAATTTAATCAGGTAAAAAGTGCTTACATAACTAAAGATAAAAAAGAAGTTTTATATAAAATTCATGAGGAAGCAGAAAAATTTTATATCCAACAACTGTGGGATACGGAGAAAGGTCAGAAAGTATTAAATTATGTGCGAAGCAGAGGAATAGAAGATGAATTTATTAAGTTTTTTTCTTTGGGTTTCGCTCCAGATTCATTTGAGGCTTTGTATGATTTCTTGATTAGTAGAAATTTTCAAAAAAAAGATTTAATTGATAGCGGTTTAATTAGCGCCAAAGATACACAAAGTAATAATGTCTATGACAAATTTAGATTAAGGTTAATGTTTCCCATTACAGACATTAATGCCAAAATTGTGGCTTTTGGTGGTCGGGCTTTATCGAAAGATCAGGAACCTAAATATTTAAATTCACCGGAAACAGATATATATTATAAAGGGAAAATTTTGTATGGCTTGAATTTAGTCAAAAATGAAATCAAATTAAAAAATGAGGTGGTTCTGGTGGAAGGTTACATGGATTTAATTGCTAGTTATCAGGCCGGCGTCAAAAATGTCGTTGCCACCAGTGGTACAGCCTTAACCGATAATCAGCTAAAAATACTTAAAAGATTAACTAATAATTTGGTACTTTGCTTTGATAGTGATGTGGCTGGTCAAAATGCTGTTTATCGAGCAATTAGCTTAGCGCAAAATTTTGATTTTAATATTTTTATCGTGACAGTGCCTGGAGTCAAGGATCCAGGAGAGTATGCGGTAAAAAACAAGTCTAATTTTGTAGAGCTTATTAAGACTAAAACCCTTTACATTGATTTTTATTTACAAAGTATTCAGCAGGAATTTGATTTAAGTAATATGAAAGGAAACAAGCTAGCTCAGGACAAGATAATACCAATTATTGCCGGTATAAAAGATCCCTGGGAAAAAGAATCAATTGTCACTAAATCAGCCTTGATTTTGCGTATGTCCAAAAAACATTTGACAGGTAAAGTAGATAGTTTTTCTCAATCGATGAGATATCATCACCACAAAATTGACGATCAAAATGTGGTTTTAAATACCAAAGCTAATGATGAAGCTTTTGGATATATTTTGGCTTTTTGCGAACTTTTTTCCGCCAAAATACCTGATTTTTTGGAGATAATAAAAAAAATCCCAAATTTAGATCTAAACGATATTTCAAAAGGCATTTACAATAAAATTATAGAGTACTATAATTCTGGGGCTCCTGTCCATCAAATTATAAATTTTTCTTTTTTAGATAGAGAGCAAACCCAATATATAAAAGTATTACAGCTTAAATTTGGTGATAACTTCACAAATAGTCAGAAAGAGAAAATTTTTAATGACGCTATCTCTAAATTAAAAGATAGAATAAATTTTAAAGAACGATTAGATATCAAATCAACTAAAGATTTTTCCTCACCTGAGGCGTTAGAGTATTATAAATTAAAATTTCTTAAGAAAGATTAATCTATGGCCAAAAAAACTCGCAAGTTTATCACCCTGCCACCTGAAGAAGTCTTAGCAAAGTTTCCTGAAAAAGTCAGGGGGTTAATCAAAAAAGGCATTACCCAGAGATTTGTCACGCAACAGGAAATTTTGGTGGCTTTTCCTGAAAAAGAATTTGATGTCGAAATTCTGGATGAATTGTATGATTTATTAGATCAGATTGGCGTGGATGTAATAGATTCCAGCGAAAGGGCTTCTCTGATTTGGGACACCAAAAAAGTGAAATCAAATGAAAAACCCGAGAAAAACGCTAAAACTTCTAAAAAGAAAGAAGGTAAAGAAAAAAAAGAAAGTGCGGAAATGAATTTTCACGAAGTAACCTCTGATTCAATTAGGCAATACTTGATAGAAATCGGTACAGTGCCTTTACTTACCGCCAAGGAAGAAACAATGTTGGCTAAAAAAATTAGGCAGGGTGATCAGTCCGCTAAACGAAAATTAGCAGAAGCGAATTTGCGGTTAGTGGTTAGTATTTGTAAAAAATATATTGGACGGGGATTGTCTTTTTTGGATTTGATTCAGGAAGGTAATATTGGTCTATTTAGGGCGGTAGAAAAATTCGACCCTGACAGAGGATTTAAATTTTCCACTTACGCGACCTGGTGGATAAGACAGGCAATTACAAGAGCTATTGCAGATCAGGCTAGAACGATCAGGATTCCGGTACACATGGTGGAGACCATCAATAAGCTCACTCATAGTCATAGGCAATTAGTGCAAGAACTTGGCAGAGAGCCGTTAGTGGAAGAGTTAGCGGCGGAAATGGATATGGATATCAAAAAGGTTAGGCATATTTTGAAAATTTCCCAGGACATTATTTCTTTGGAAGCGCCAGTTGGCTCAGAAGAAGATAGTAAGTTAAGTGATTTTATTGAAGATACTGCCAGCAGTCCCGTAGATGAAACTAATTTGAGGCTTCTAAAAGAATATATACAGGAAATGCTTCAATATTTAACGCCTAGAGAAAGAAAAATCATTGAATTACGCTTTGGACTAAAAGACGGTGTTGGACACACTTTGGAAGAGGTTGGCACGGAATTTGGAGTAACACGCGAACGTATCAGACAAATTGAAGCAAAAGTATTAGAAAAATTAAGGCAACATCCCAGAAGTGTCAAAATCAGACCTTATTAATTCTCCTACATATACTAAATTATTCATAAAATATAAATTATGCCAAAAAATAAGACCGTTACAAAAAAAACCCAAGTTAAAATGATTAAAAAAGAACCTACCAAAGCACCAAAAGATCTAAAAAAAGAAGTTAAAATTGTCAAAAAAGATTTAGAAAAAACCTCAAAAATCTCAAAGGAAGAACCGAAAAAAGAGATCTCTACAAAAACCACCGTAGTCTCTCCTATAGCCGAACAGCCAGCTGTTTTATTGACAAAAGAAGGTTTAAAAAAAATCCAAGATGAATTGGATTATTTACAAACTACAAAACGAGAAGAAATTGCTAAAAAATTACAAAATGCAATTTCTTATGGAGATTTATCTGAAAATGCTGAATATGATGAAGCAAAAAATGAACAAGCTTTTGTGGTAATGAGAATTGCTGAATTACAACAAATTCTTGAAAAAGCTCAAATTATTAGCGCCGCACATGCTCATGCCAATGTGGTTGAGTTAGGATCAACTGTTCATTTGAATAATATCACTTTCAAAAGAGACGAAAAATATACTATTGTAGGGTCCACAGAAGCTGATCCTTTGAAGGGTATGATCTCTAATGAATCTCCAGTGGGCAAAGTTTTACTTAGTGTCCCTGCTGGTGAAAAAGTCAAAGCTAACACGCCTCGAGGAGTCATCGAATATAAAATTTTGAAAATAGAATAAAATTCATTAAAGCTTTTTCTTAAGCTGGCGATGTTTTTTGTATTTTTTTAAAATTTCCAGTTCACTTTGTTCTAAGGCTAATTCGTTTAAAGTCTTTTGCGGTCTGATAATGATATATATCAGGAATCCGAAGATATTAAAAAACAACACCAGTAGAATACTGAAGGACTTAAATAATATGCTTTGTGATCGATTACACACATCTCTGACTGTCCAAAAAATTACTGCTATAAAAACTAATATTAAATAAACTAACGCTGTGTAGCAAAGCAAGGTATAGATATTTTGATTCTGCAACGCATTTAAGATCGTTACTAAAATGTTTACCATATAGATAATTTGTTTTTATTTTTTGTAAAAAAGAAAATAGCAATGAAAATGGCTATTAATAAAGCAATAACTTGATTTAGGCGTAATGATCCAATCATCAACACATTATCACCCCTAAAAAATTCTTCAATAAATCGGCAGGCGGAATAAGCAAAAGTGCAATAAAAAAACAGGTCACCATCTCTATTTAAATATTGATATTTTTTGGATATATATATGCTGGAGAACAAGATTAATAACACATAAATTAATTGATAAATCTGTGTAGGATGAATAGGTACTGTATAAGAAACGCTAATATTTTCAAAAGTTACTCCCCAAGGCAAAGCCGTAGGCTGTCCATAACCAGCACCATCTAAATATTTACCAATATTTCCAAATATCAATTCAATTAAAAAGGGGATTGATAAAGCGTCAGCCCAGGGTAAAAATGATTCTTTCTTTTTATGCAACAACAGAAATATTAAAAGTACAAAAGTAATTAACGCCGCCCAAAAAGAATAGCGTTGATCCCAAAAATAAAATATATCTAACGTAAAAATATCAGGCATTAAAGCTATAGCTTTTCCAATAATAATCGGCCATAAAATCAGTCTTAATGGATATTCGAAAAAAAGATTAAGCTTAAGTTTGCGTTTCTGTGCCATGTGTAAAAACACTTTAGTAGCAAGGATAATGCCAATTATGCCAAAAAAATATAAGGAAGATAAAGCAAATGGGCCTATTTCTATTAATATTGGATACATTTAGAAATTGCTTATTAATAAAAGAGTAAAAACGCTACCACTTAAGGCTCCAATCCATAAATGCTTCTTATTGGCTAATAAGCAATTTTTTTGAATGCTCATAAAACAGTGGACTGAAAATAATAGTAAGGTAACGTTTCTAATTAATGAAGGCGCATAGGGATCAGCAATAAATTTAGTCATCTCAACGCTGAAATTAATTGTCTTTGTCCAAATATAATAAGATACAAAATAATATATCAGATAAAATAAAGTCAGCCATCCGGAAAAGTAATAAATTTCCAGCCATAAATTATGTCCAGCTTCTATACTAACTTCATTTTTAGTCCTATTTATTGATTGTGGCGTGATTTTCGGCGAAGAAGCCCAATTTTTTTTCAAATTTTTACGTTTTTTGAATAATTCTTTAATATCATTTTGTAAAATTGCTCGATTTTGCGCGGAACTTCTAAACCACAGGACTAGATCATTTTTAATTTCCTGCCAGTTTTGTCGCAAATTTTCCGCCAAAGTAGCCGCTTCTTTGTTTTTGATGATTTTTGATGGTGTTTCTTGTTTATTATCTTTATGCTGCATGAAACTGGAGAAACTAGAAGATATGTCATTAATAGCAGTATTGGAAGTACTTAATTGATTAATTTTAAGCAACATTTTTTGGCTTTCTAAAGCAATTTTATTTTGAATGTCTTTACTCTCGGCATCATGTTCAAAATTATTTTGATCTACCAAGATGTTCAGCAATGATTGAGCCACTTGTTTAACGTAATCTAAGTTATAACTACCTTTAATACGCATAAGGGTTTCTTTTGATTCAGAAATTTTTTTGCGGCCTTCCATGCTTAAATTGCGATTGTATTTGCCATAAATGTCATCAGTAGAATGCAGAATGTTATCAATTTCTTTTATGAAGCTGGCTTGCATCGATGATAATTTATTTTCTTCAGGATTAATATTGTTATCTTTGGCGGGTTGTTTGTTCTGCGCTGACATAGATTCATAGAATTGCGCTAATTCGGTTAAATTTTCATAATTATTTGGGGTATTAACGTTAATCATTGACTCTACCTTGAAATGATATTCTTGAATTAATCTCACATAGGCATGTTTACTATCCTTTGAGGAAATAGTGCCAATAATTTTTTTACCAGTGCTATCAATAGCGGAAAATTTAAATTTAAGTAAATGATCAAACTGTTCATTGTGAACAGACGTTTCCTCATCGTTAACAAGTTTTACCGATAAAACAGAAAAGCCTAATTTATTTAGTTCTTTCCTGGCGGCCTGTTCATCATCAGCATGAATATTACCATTTAACTGTTGATTTTCTTGATTGATAGCTAAATAATGAAACTGCATTTTAAAGTGTGAAAAATTATTTATTACTTCTGGCTTTCAATATAATCTTTAACGAAAATATTGACTACAGTAGCAGCAGGAATAGCCAATAAAAGCCCAGGAATTCCCAAAAAATGAAATCCTATAAACGCGGCAGTAATAATAGCAATTGGATTCAAATTTACAACTTTTCCCATCAAAAAGGGCAATATCAAATTGACTTCCGTTAAATGCAAACAAATAAAGAAGATAATCACACCAAAGAAATGCCAACCGCCTTCATTCAAAGCAATCAAAGCCGCGGCGCAAGCAGTGATAAATGGCCCGATTATCGGTACAAATTCCGCCAATACTTCAATAAAACCTAAAGTTAAAGCAAACTCCACCCCAATTATTGATAAACCAATAAAAACTACAGTGCCCATAATCAAAGACAGCAATATTTGTCCTCTCAGCCACATGCCTGTTTTGACCTTGACGTCATTGCTCTTTTGCACAATGTACTCGCCATATTTGGTGGGGAATAATGATTTAATGAAATTTTCAATACCTTTTTCCTCTACCGTCATAAAAAAAGTTAAAACCAACACTAAAACTAAATTAAGCAGTCCATCAAAAAACATAATTAACAAAGAAAAAACATTACCGGCAGTATAACTTAGTTTGGAGGCGATATTATTAATAGCGCCTTGCAGATTAGTGATGATCAAGTCTTGATTCCCAATGGTCAGCAAATTGCTGATATATGGCTCAAGATAAGGTTTTAATTGTTCGTAGAAAGGGATGTCGCTGAATCCATTATTGGTGATATGATGATAAATAATTGTTAATCTTGATGCTAACTCACTTAACTGACTGGCAATCAGCGGTATCAAAGTGGAAATGAAGGCTGTCAGCATCAATAACGCTAAAAAATAAATAAAAATCATTCCTAAGCCCCTGGGTAAACCTTTTTTTTGCAGAGCATTAACGGT
Source organism: Candidatus Peregrinibacteria bacterium RIFOXYB2_FULL_33_20 (assembly GCA_001788835.1). GTDB lineage: Bacteria > Patescibacteriota > Gracilibacteria > UBA1369 > GWF2-33-10 > GWF2-33-10. Next base: position 16,354 of record MFXK01000025.1, on the reverse strand, counting down.
TGGATCAAGAATGGATGATAATAATAAGGAAATAAAAAGAAGAACAATAATGGTATTAATTTCACTAATAAATTTTGAAAAAGCGATAATAATCAGCACCAGAATTGTAGCTTTGAACACACTTAATAGTGAAAATTCAATCATTATATGCTGGTTTTTATTGCTTTTTGAAACAGGTTTGGTAATTTTTTCACTTTTGTTTAATTCTTCTTGATGTTTTTTGGCGATTTCATTTTTTAAATTGGCAAAATTTTTCAAGCCAAACGATACAAGATTTTTAAAATAATTTTTCATTCTTAATTTAATTTAAAATTTAGAACCAACAATTAATAATTATTTTCATTGGCTCAAAAAATTTAAAACAATATTCACAATAACCCAAGCTAAGAAACATAAAGCCATTCCAGTTAGAGCCCAAGTCATGTATTTCTTGCCTTTATCTTTGGAAATAGATTCAAGCATTCCACCGCCAAGAATATAAAATATCCCGCCCACCACAAACATCAACACCGCCAGAATTCCCGACATTTGGATCATAAATTCAATCCAGTACACTATATAATACGGGAGCATCCATAAATGGATTTCCCCAGTAGTAATAGCGCAGGAAAGAAAAGTTTGTTTTTGATCTTCACTGAATTTATTAAATCTTTCTTCTAGCGTGGGATCACTACTATTAAATCTTTTCATGGTTTCAAGGCAATATTCTTCGTTGCTTTGGTCCCCGGTGTTATAAACTGGCTGAGGTAATAAAGTGGTGCCGGCACAAAAGGCAGTAAAACTAAATAATATATTTATAATCGAAAATGCGAGTAAAAACTTAATAACAAATTTCATAGGTATAGAACTAGAAACTGACAATTAAAGAGAAAAATTTTAAATTTCTTAACTTTATCTTACATTTCTTGTAATTTTACTGCAATTCTTTTAATGTGATTTTGGTTGTGCACAATAAGGCCATTCCGACTTGACCGGAATCTCTCTTCCCAATCATTACTATCAGCACCAACAATTAACAATTCACAACATGAATCTATTCCAAGTCCATTTAATCTCGAAAAAAACCTTAACTCATGACGTATATGAATTCATATTCGAATTAATTGAACCAAAAGAAATTATTTTCCAGACCGGACAATTCGTGATGTTACAAATCCCAACTGAGAAGGGTTTTCTGCAAAAAAGAGCTTATTCAATTGCTTCACCGGAATATGAAAAAAATAAATTAATTTTTATAATCAAATTCATTGAGGGTGGTTTTGCCAGCGCTTATTTAAAAAAGATGAAAGTAGGGGACTTCGTTACTTTTCAGGGGCCTTTGGGAAGATTTGTTTTACACGAGGGAGATCATAAAAACTTACTGTTTATAGCTACCGGCACTGGTTTGGCGCCATTTATTGCCATGACAAAACAAATTTTTCAAACAATGGACAAAACAGCAACGAATCATAGGATAATCGAATTATTCTTTGGTGTCAGATATGAAGAAGACATTTTTTATCAAGATATGTTGGAAAATTTTGCTAAAACTTATCCAAATTTCCAATTTCACATTACCGTTTCCCGCGCCAAAGAAAATTATTCAGGCTGGCACGGACGCATTACCAGTCATTTGGATGTGAATAAATACGATAGAAACAACACCGCCGTTTATTTATGCGGTAGCGGGGCGATGGTCAATGAAATCAAAGAAATGTTTCTCAAGTCAAACTTCAATCCGGAAAATCTGCATGCAGAAATGTTTCATGTTTAGACGTTATCTCTATTTTGATATCCTTGATCTTGTTCTAAATGTAATACTTTTTTAGCTTCTGCAACTTGGTCTTTATTTATTTCCCATTGAATTGTCGGTCTTCCCTCTCCATCTTTTCCTTTTATAAGAACTTTATTTCTTAAAGTGTTATAATCAATGACAATTTCTTCTCCATCAGAGTCAGTATAAGTTTCGGTATTCGGATGACCTCTTTTAAAAGTTCTTCCTGATTGCCTCATACTTGGCGGTTGGTTCGATTTTTGAACATTTAAATCAACAGGAGCCTCTAAATCATTTTCTTTATCTTTTTTAACTTGTTTTAAATTATTGCCTGATCGGAAATTTGTTAATCCTGCATCTATTAATGACGATATAGCCGCTTGTCTTAATTGTTCGTTTTTGAACCACGAATTTTGTGTCGTTAATCTTGCTATAGTATAAACACCAGTATTTGTATTTTTTAAGAATAACACCAGATTAACATTACGGGGATTTTCAGTCCCTTGTTGGGCGATTTTAATGTCAATACCTTTATCGTTAACCAATAAAGCTGATTCTAATTTATTTATGCCGAATTTGGTTATGTCTGATTCGATATCTGGACGTTCATAAACTCTTTGGACACTCATCTGTTGTAATCTATCTAAAGCATCATTTGGAGACATTTCTCTTGGATTTTCTGATGGGGTAAACATTTGTAGATATAATTATGTATTAATTTTTTAAAAAATTCTTTTAATTATATCAAAAATTTGATATAATTAAAAGATAAATTTCTAAAACTCCCCCCCAACCAAATGGCTTTATCCATCTCCAAAATCACTGGCATTATGATGGCTTTAACAATATTTAGCTTCACTGCTTCACTTTATTCTGTAAATAACATTAATAAATCTTTACAGGCTAATATTTTGGAAACAGCACCTGGTCAGGCAGTAATTGGAAATCAGGACAAAATTTATGAAGTTGGCAATTATTTATTGCCACAAACCGTTCTTAATTGGCAAAGAATTGAAGCGCAAGCACCTCAAAACATAAATAAAACAAACATTGATCCAGCAGAATCACAAAAAAAGTTAGTGCGAGTAAAAAAATATGTGGGAAGCTACTAGAGATATGCGACATGCGTGGTTCGGTTTGCGCTTATACGCTAACTCAAAACACCTGACGCAAAACGAATTTTCTCAGTTCTTAGTAACATTTTTCTCAATAATCTTATCTACCAAACCATATTTAAGAGCTTGTTCCGCACTCATAAAATTATCTCTATCCGTATCTTTCTCCACTTTTTTCAAATCCTGTCCGCTATGTTTGGCAATAATATGATTCAAAGTATCTTTGGTTTTTCCAATATGATCAGCCGCAATTTTGATATCGCTGGCTTGACCTTCCGCTCCGCCAAGGGGCTGATGAATCATAACTTCACTGTATGGCAAAACATATCTTTTGCCTTTAGTGCCGCCAGTTAAAAGCACTGCACCCATGGAAGCCGCCATGCCTACGCAAATGGTAACCACGTCGCAAGAAAGGTACTGCATCGTGTCATATATAGCCAAACCGGCGGTAACGTGTCCTCCCGGAGAATTGATGTACATAATAATGTCTTTTTTAGGATTCTCTTTCTCCAAGAAAAGCATTTGCGCCACAATGACGTTCGCTACCGATGAATCAATAGCTGTACCCAAAAATATCACCCTATCTTTTAACAATCTAGAATAAATATCATAAGCTCTTTCACCTTCATGGCTTTTTTCAATCACTGTCGGAATTAGATATGAAGCTTTTGGGCTTTGCTGGAAAGCGTTTTGTTGTAGGCCTTGATTGCCTCCAAACATACTATGTAAATGTTGCATGAAATTAAATTTATAAAAATATATAAAAAATTGTCTCATTCATTATACCATGGTCTAAGGACATTTTTCACTAAACAGCTTGTAATTAGCCCATGATTATTGTTATTTAATTTTTTGCTAACAAATATTCCTGCAAAACTATGGCTTTATTTTCGCCGATTATAGCTCTTAAATCTTGAAAATCAGCTTTTTTGATTCCATCAATTGATCCGAAATTTTGCAATAATTGCATTTTGATTTCTTGTCCAATACCAGGAATTTCATCAAGTACAGAATGAGTCATGGCTTTAATTCTTTTATGTTTATTAAAAGTAATAGCGAAACGATGAGCTTCATCTCTGATCCTTTGCAGTAATTGCAAAGCAGGGGAGTCTTTTGAAAGTTTAAGATTCCCGTTTTCATGGGAATGACATAAGAAAAATATTTCCTCTTCTTTCTTGGCGAGGGCAATCATCGGAATATCTATATTTAAATTTTTCATGGCGTGATGGGCGCTACTAAGTTGGCCTTTACCACCATCAATCACAATTAAATCAGGTTTGGAGCTGAAAGAAGAATCCTGGTCTTTGGCGTGTTTATATTTGTCATAAATTAAAGCAAGGCAGTTTCCATTATATTCTTTCTTACAAATCTGCGCACCGCCTTCAAAAACTTTTGGCATAATGTTTAATTCTTCAAAGCCTTTTTTAAGATAATAATCTTTGGCATCCTCCACGCAGAGGACATAAACTTTTGACTGTGGACATTCTTCTAGAATCCTTTTAAGCAGCAAATCTTCCAATGATTTATCCTTATATTTCTTATTAATTAAAAAAGAGGTAATTTCAAAGTGAGTTTTATCTTTTTCAAGAAGAGCAATAACACCAATAATTTTTTTTCCTGTTTTGTTTTCCATCTCCAAAACAAAAAAACCTTCTGGTGACTTAATCCAGTCATTTTGGCGCCCCCAAGCTTTTCTTAATTTAAAGATATCTTTTAAATCATCTTTTTTCGCTTTTCGTACTTTATACTGACCATCTATCCTCTGAGGTAAAGCTTCTGCAGAGTGTTGACTGATTGTTAACCACTGATTACTTAAATATTTAAGCCTTCTTTCCAAAACTTCTGCCATAGATTTAAAATCATCAATCTCACCTTTTTTTAGAGTTTTAAGTTGAAAATGCCGATAATCAAAATTTTTGGCTCTGCCTTTCTCGAAAACCACCATTGATCCGACTGTATGCGTACCGGCTAGATGAGAAATATCATAGCATTCAATACGATTTAGAGACCGTTCAATTTTCAATCCATTCTCAGTCAAAATATTTTTCAAAAATTCCATCGCATCAACAGTTCTGGTTTTTTCTAATTCAAATTTAGCTTGATTTTGGGTGGCAAAATTTTCCGCATTTCTCTGTGATAATTCCAATAACTTATTTTTTTTACCCTTTTGCGGGATGGTAATTTTAACTTTTGAATTTTTGATATTAGATAGCCACTCTTCCATGAGATCTTTTTCTTCAAGATCTTCTGAAATCAAAATTTCATTTGGTATATCTGCCGCAGTAACATAATATTGCTCAATAAAAGCTTCGTAAATTTCAGCATCAATTGTCATTCCACCTAGTCCAGAATCTTTCGTTAAAACTGTTGTTTCAAAAATAAAATTTTCCTGATTGATCAATTTGCCATCACGAACCATAAATAAATTAAAAAATATTTTTGCATTTTTGACGACAAAACTAATCAAATCTTGATTTATCTGATCTGGAGAAGAAATTTTTTGTTTTTGCATAATATCCTGAACAGCTAGTAATTGATCACGCAACTTTGCCGCAATTTCAAATTTCTTTTCTGCCGCTGCTTGCATCATATCTTCCTTCAATTTTTCCAAAACATCCTCATATTTGCCGTTCAAAAAATCAATAATAGAATTAATCATTTTTTTGTACTCTTCTTTATTGATTAGTCCTATACATGGGGCACAACACCTCTTAATATGGTATTCCAAGCACGGATATTTAATGACCTTGTTGGTAATATCTATCTGATGATCACCTCGCCAAAAAATGCCCAACTGACAATTTCGGAAAAGGAAAATTTTATGAAGTAAATCAAACGTCTTTTCCACCTTCCATTTGGCAGTTTTTGGCCCGAAATATTTAGCACCGTCTTTTTGTACTTTTCGAACAATTTCCAGGGTGGGGAAGTCCTCATTTTGATTGATTTTGATATAAACAAAGTTTTTATCATCTCTCATTAAAATATTGTATTTAGGTCTTAATTCTTTAATTAAATTAGTTTCTAGCAAAATGGCTTCTAATTCTGAATCAACCGTAATAAATTGAATATCAGTGATTTGTTGAATCATTTTATTGATGCGCACACCTTTATCTTTACTTTGTCGAAAATATGATGAAACTCGTTTTTTGAGATTTTTGGCTTTGCCTATATACAAAACTCTTCCCTCTTTATCAATCATTTTATAAATGCCTGGACAACCGGGAATTTTGATATTTTTTATCGTAAATTTTGATTTTTTAGGCATCTTGTCAAATTAATCAATAATTTCAGTATTCCATCTAAATATCTATAAAACTATGTTAATTTTAAAACTATCAAAAATCTAAATCAAACAGTTTTATAAAAAGGTATCAAAGCATCTCTCAGCTCCAAAAAACGCCTTAAATCAAAAATAACGCAGAGATATTGACTAACAATGGATGATCTATCGTTCTGGTTGGCAAAAAAATCCTAAGAAGAGGGAAATCACGGATTAAACACACTTTGTACAATGTATCTTGTGCAAAGTTAATCGAAAATATTAACTACATGGACCTCTATTTTCTGCTATAGCAATTTTTGACTTCAAAACCCCTAAAGATGCAACATTATTTCGTAATACATCAGGGGCATTATTTTTACTTCCTGCCACTATTGCTGCTTCTAAACATTTCTCAGCTATTCTATTTTGTCCTCTATTCACTCCTAAATTTCTTAACCCTCCATTTCTAGGTAATTTAATCCCAAAATCGCCACCTTCTATTACTTTACTCCCCCCATAAAAATCACAGATAGGTAAACCAGTATCTGAATCACGAAATGACAATACTCCATTAAGATCACCTCTTACTTTCACACAAACTGAAACATCAGAAATTAAAGCTCCCTCTAAACCTCTAATATTAGCATGATTCACTTGAATACAAGTCTCCTCGTCTTCTCTTTTAGGAGTATTTGTTGTTACTATTGTCCCCTGCTGATTATCTGAATCTGATGTTTTGGTATCGCAGGTATGAAGCCCGCCAGCTACCAAAGTCCCAATTAATAATAATCCTGACAAGTCAGAGAAATTTCGCATTTAACAAATTTTTAACAAATACACTTTTGAAGTATAATCATTTTTTAAAATTTGTCAAGCAGGACGATTTTATGGATCATCCGATTTTATTGACAATTAAAAACAATAAATTATGATTTAACCTATTTTAAAAAAACAATATGGATTCGAAATTAGTTAGTGTAGTGGAATATTTGCCATTTCCTATTACTGAAAATGATAGAAAGGCTTTAAATAGATTAACACCATCTGAAAGTTATCTACTAAAAGTAGTTATAAACTTTGCCCATGATAAGTTAACGCAGCTTGAGGTATTAACTGCAGATAATACTCAATTGGACATCATAGGCGGAGGGCGTTTGATTGATTTAGAAAAAGAAGCTATAAGACAAGTTTTAGGAGAACTATTATTACAAGATGACAATGCTTTAAGAGCGTATAGTTTTGACCATAATTCAATATTAACTCAAGATGTAATGATGGCTGAGCCTCTAAAACTAAAAGACGCGACCATCGATCCTATGAGAATTGGCCAAATTCAGGTATCAAATTTTGCCTTAATTCAGAACGGACTTTTAAAATCAAAAGAAGGAGAAATAAATCCTGGTATTTATGAGGTTTTTTTGGACACAAGAGAAAAAGGCGATTTATGTACTGCTGTAAATTTATGTAAGCAACAAGATCATCAAGCCACGCTGTTCTTTTTTAGAGATAAAAAATTACGGTTAGTGTGTAATAATTTCCACACTCAAAGAAAAACAGTAACATTTGAATTTTCTGTATATAATACAGATAAAGGGCCATATTTAGGATATGTTTCTGACCGTATACCTTTACCTGCTTGGGCGATAAAATTAATTTTTGTTTCTTTTGATCCAAAAAACAGAAGTTTTCAAAATGGATTAACTATAATTTGAAATTTTATTGATAGTAAATAGTTAATACTCTATACTTCATCCGATCTCGTAGCTTTTCGAGGGTTTATTTATTCACTTTTCACAACATGCCAATTATTAAATCAGCTATCAAAAAAGTCCGACAAGCTGAAAAGCATCAAAAAAGAAACTATGAAGTCAGACGCAAACTGAAAGCTTCAATTCGCAGTGTTATTGATGCGGTTAAAGAGAAAAAAACTGAAGAAGCTCAAAAAAGTCTTCAAACTGCTTATAAAGTGATCGACACCGCTGCCAAAAAACGCATTATTCATAAAAAAAATGCTGACAGAAAAAAATCAAGAATTGCTAAATTAGTTAATAGCACTCAAGTAAAAAAATAAATTTTAAATTTTGCTTGAAAAAATAATATCCAGATCATCAATTGTATTACTAGCATTACTTCCCTTTCATGCTATTGTTGTAACTTTTTTGAATTACGGACTTAATTTGCAACAATTTAAAATTTTGAGTTTATCTTTAAGCTCATGGAAAGAAATTTTGATTGTTTTGATAGGAATTTTGACCGTCTGTCATTCCTGCCCCATATCGAAGTATGGGGTAAACTCCGACAGGAATCTTAATTTTTTAAACAAGAAGATTCCTGTTTTCACAGGAATGACAATTGGAGGATTTGCTTTTCTCGCCTTCCTTTCCTATTGTTATGCAAAACCAGCCTTTGGAATTTCTCAATGGGTTTGGGGGTTTAGATATGATTTTTTCTTTTTAATTACTTTTTTAATTTTTAGTTTAAATACATTCAATAAAAAAGAAATTTATAAATTAATTAATATAGCTTTATTTTCATCTGCAATTGCAATTTTATTAGGATTGATAATTTTTGTTATTAGACCAGAAAATTTAATTCTTATTGGTTTTCGTAATGACTGGAGCACATGGTATCCAAATCAGGCGCTTGCATTTTGTCAAAAAATCGAAAATTCAGACTTTTGTCGATTATCAGGCACATTTGCAGGGCCGAATCAGTATGGAGCATATTTGATTGTCGTTTTACCTTTGATAATTTGGAAATTTTTGGAGAAAAAATCTAAATTTTGGTTTTCAATTGGATTTTTAGCTTTGATTAGTTTGGTCCTAACTTTTTCTCGAAGTGCATGGATTGCTTTTGTTACGGAAATTTTAATTTTGCTTATAATTTATATTTATAAAAAATATGAATTTAAAATTAATTTGAAGAAATTTTTTACTATATTTTTATCAATAATTATCATTTTTTTATTAATTTTATTCCCATTAGTAAAATTTACAAAATTCCAAAACAGTATTTTGAAGCCAGAATCAACTTCACAACATTTTGAACTTATGCAAAATGCCATACGAATTATTAAAGAAAATTCTTTTGGCATTGGTCTTGGAATGGCTGGACCTGCTTCATATAGATTTGAAAATGAAAATAATAAAGCAATAATAACCGAAAATTGGTATCTTCAGCTTGCTGTTGAGTTAGGAATAATTGGAATGATTTTATTTATGATTATTTTAGGACAGATAATATTTCAAAATTTAAAAAATTCTCTGAAACAAAAAGAATATTTAAATGAAAATTTATTTATAGCACTAAGTTTGATTGGGCTTGCAACTGCTTCAATATTTCTACACAATTTTGAAGATTCATCTACGGTTCTGACTTTATTTACTTTACTTGGAATTTTAAACTCACCCCCCTGCCCCCGCTCTCTTGAAAGAGAGGGGGTAAAAAAAGTCCCTCTCTTTGAAGAGAGGGATTTAGGGTGAGTTTTCAATATTAAAACATAAATTTTTCAAAAATCATCTAATTTATCCATTTTTTTAACTTTCTTCCATCAAAAATCCAGAATACTATCTTATAAGAGAATAAGTTTATATTCTCTAATTTTTTCCTATGACAGAAAAACAGTTTATCAAAATTCTGGAATTAACATTTAATAGGCTATTTGATGAGAGACTAAAAGATCTCCCAACTAAAGAAGATTTGAAAGTATTTGCCACAAAAGATGATCTAAAAGGACTTGAAGATAGAATTATGCTTAAATTTGAGGATTATCCTACTACTAAAGATTGTAAATATACTTTTGAGAGATTATTTGAAAGTTTAGAAATAATCAATAATGATATTATAGAGATGGAAAAGTCTTTAAATGCTCATGATTTCAGACTTGATAATTTAAATGATAGAATGCTGGCAAGATCAAAATAATTTTTAATTTGAAAAATTTGAAAGTTGCTTTAGTACATGACTTTTTGAATCGTTTGGGGGGGGCGGAAAGGGTTTTGCAAACTTTATCTGAAATCTTCCCTTCTGCTCCAATTTATACTTTGTTGTATGATGAAACAAAAGTTGGCAAGGTTTTCCCCCAAAAAAAAATAAGATTTTCAAGCATTCAAAAATTTCCAAATTTTTTTAAAAATAGGATTAAATATTTTCTTCCTTTTCTTACAACAGAAGTAGAAAAATGGGATTTTTCTGAATATGATCTTGTAATTAGTTCAAGCTCAGCTTTTGCTCATGGAATTGTAACTAATTTAAAGACTAAACATATTGTATATTCTCACTCCCCTATGCGGTCATTATGGGATTGGCATAGTGAATATCTTGTCGAACAAAAGAAAAATTTTATCACCAATATTGGTATTAAGTATATTACAAACAAACTACGGATTTGGGATTTTTATGCTAGTAAAAGAGCTGAAATTTATATTGCAAATTCAAAAAATGTTCAGGAAAGAATAAAAAAATACTATCATCGGGATTCACAAATTATTTATCCACCAATTGACTTGCAACGATTTAAGCCACAAAAAGAACATGAAAATTATTTTCTAATAGTCTCAACATTAACTCCATACAAAAATATTGAACTGGCTATTAATTTATTTAACAAAATTGGCCGGAAATTAGTTATCATTGGCGATGGCCCGCAAAAAACTTATTTGGAATCAATTTCCGCCTCTAATATTGAATTTTTAGGCTTTAAACCTGATGAAATAGTAGCTGAATATCTGCAGAACTGTCGTGCTTTCATTTTTCCTGGCGAGGAAGATTTTGGTATTAGTCCAGTGGAAGCAATGGCTTGCGGTAAACCTGTGTTGGCTTATGCCAAAGGCGGTTTACTTGAAACTGTTATTTCCAACAAAACCGGAGAATTTTTTGGACACAACACCTTGGAAAGCATTGAAGATGGTCTTTCCAGGCTAATGCTCAATGAAAATAATTATGATTATCAAAAAATCGCGAAACATGCAGAACAATTCTCAAAGGAAAAATTTAAGATCTTGTTTCATAAATTGACTTCACATCTCTTGTCACCGCTCTAGCAGTTTCAGTATATATCTCCGCTTTTTTTACAGTTTTTAAAGTATCAGATAAATGATCTCGTAAATTCACTAATGCTTGTGAAAGTTTCATAGTTTTTCCAGTATTTTCTTGTTTTATTTTTTCTGCAATACTTAACTCCTCTTTAAGGTGTCTTTTATCAATCTCAAGATCGGCTTTTTGTCTTTTGCAAGCTGAAAGGATGCTATTTGGATCTGTATCTATTTCTCTGTCGCTAAGTAATTTAACTGATAAATTTAATTCATTTAGAGGATGCCAGTTAAGATGAACATTATCTTTTTTGAGGTCAACATCAAACAGATTAATTTCAAGTGATTTTCCTCCTTTTCTTTTATTTTTCCTTTCAAAATGAGCATTTATTGCATCATATAATGATTCCGGCAGTAATGATTTAAACATTTCCATTGCTTCATCAATTATATCTAAAGCAGTATTGATAGCAGTAGTTTGACTTGTCAAAAACCCTGGAACTGGCTGTCTTTCTAATTCTGCAATACAAGTTTCAATTAATTGTTGTGCCTTACAATAATTGAAGACTGCTTCTTCTGCTTGAGCTCTCATATCTTTTACGGAGAGAGTTCTTGGATGTTCTTCAGGTGTAGTGCTATCAGGTGCTTGTCCAGTTAAACACTCTAATTCCCGAACTAATGTTCTAATGTTTATTACCACCTGCCTAGCTTCTGTTTTTAATTTTTCCAATTCAGCTTGTTTTGCGACTTCTTCTATTGCTTTTTTAGCTTCATTCCTTTCTACAAGCCCTTCAAAATAAGTAATTTGATCTTCATAAAAATCTAGTAATTCAGCCTCAGAAGAATGGGATTCCTTATGATTTACTTCATCTACTATTAAAAGACCTAATATTTCTGGTTCTATATATTTATGATGAGAATCAACTAATTTAGCAGTAATTAAAGCTAATCTATTTTGAAGAGCTTCTGCTCTTTCTGAGGTGTCTACATCATTTGATCTTGTTAGTTGACGTAATGACTTGACCTGCTTGCTTATATTAATTTTAGATCCTGCTAGTTTTTCCATTATTTCTTCCCCCATATTCTTTTTTCTAGGCAATAAAATACTTCTTGCGGCTAAAGCACGATTAATTAATTTAATAAGTGGAGTTATTCTATCTTTTACAGTAGTTGTATCTACTCCTCTATCTTTTGTTGTTGTTTCTTTTACAATTCTGTCTAATTCTCTTACTATAGAATGAAAATGCTCAAGGTTATATCCGATAATTAATTTAGCAATATTTAAACTAAGTTCACGTGCTACAGGTTCATCTAATGACATTGGATGATTCCAGTTATTAGCCCCTTTAATTCCTTGTTTGAATTGATTAGTTAAATCTCTCACCTCTGTATCAGGGAATAACAATAATATTTCTTCAAGGAAATAAGCTAAATCAGCTATTTTTATTTGAGAATCAAGATTGTCGTTCCCATATCTAGGCTCAAAGCCATTAAGTAGTGTACATGCTTGATCAAGGGTTGATTGTTGTAGTTCTGGTTGAGACATATAATTGATTAAATCTTATAATTATATCAGAAATTTTTGTTAAATTAAAGAAAAAATGGTAAAATAATAGGAATACAAAAATAAAAATAAAAAATGAAATTTAAGTCTCACCATCATAAACATTGGTTTATTATCTTTGTTTTATTTGTAATATCAATGACTGCTGTGACTTTTAACCAAAAAAGCATGCAGGTTAATTTGTTGGGGTCTTTTGAAGAAACTGTTGTATTTAATGGTGCTGTTTATCCATTTGATACAACTTACAAATGGTCAGAAATGAATTATAAAGATTGGAAGACAGATTTAAACACTGTAGAAGCTAATTATAATATAAATGATATTAAAAAATCGATGTTCCCATTTGATAGGAATACTTATATCAAAAGTTTAGGCAAGACCGATGCTGATTCATCGGAATATTGGAATACCTATCTTGTTCCTTGGGCTTTTCCATATAATTTGGATGATCCTTATGTTGGAAGCCATCCAGGTATGGATATAAGAAATGTTAAAGATGCTCCTGTTTTTAGCATCAGTAATGGAATTGTAGAAAAAGTAAAAGATAGTGATGGAACTGTTTGTATCAAAATTCCAAATGTAAAGTATGAAAATAATGTACAGGATTTATATGCATGTTATCTGCATATGGATTTTCGAACTGTCTCAGAAGGTGATGTCGTCAAAATTGGCCAGCAAATCGGTGGTGTTGGCGATAAAGGTTTTGCAACAACTCCACACCTTCATCTTCAAATAGATAGAGCAGATGCTCCATGGCATCCGTATTGGCCTTTTTCCACTAAAGAAGCAAGTGATGCTGGTCTTGGATTTGTTGAAGCTGTAAATGCTGGTCTTGGACTAGAAAATTTGAAAAAATATACAATTGATCCAATGGATTTTATTCAAAATAATCTAGTTGATGCACCATATATTTTGGCGGATAAACAGAATAATAATACAAATAATCAAGAAACTATTACACTTACAAATACAGACACTATAGACACAGAAACCACGAATAATGAAATTAAGAATGACACTCAAACAATAGACATTGTAATAGATAATACAAATCAACAAAATGATCAAAATACAAATGATATAATCGAAACTACTGATACAGAAGAAATTAATAATATAAATGATGTTAAATCTTTGCAGATTTCAACAACAGATTATTATCCAAATAAAGAACAGGAATTGAAAATTTGTGCTATTGATGGCAATGGAGAGCTAACTGAAAGGACACCAACAAATGAAATATTTATTGAATTAGAGCAGGGCGAAGGGACGTTTTCAAAAAATAAAATAAAAAGACAGAATTTTGAACAGGGTTGTGCAAAAATTAATTTCACTCCAAGTGAAAAAAATACTGGATTAATAACATTTTATGCTCATGATCCTATACATTTGATAAAAGGATCGCTGGAAATAAATAAATTTGAGTTCAAAGATGTAAATAAATCTTCGAAAGAGTATAAAGCGATTGAATATGCTTTTGTAAATGGCATTACGACAGGTTATCCAGACGGTACATTTAGACCTGAAAATGATGTAAAAAGAGTTGAAGCGGTTGCTTTTATTTTACGAACTTTGGACTTAAATCCAATTGCTGATCCTAATTTTGATTTACCTGATGCAAACGATAAAGAATGGTATGCGGGATTATTGGCGAAAGCTATGGAAGAAGGCATGATTCAAGGTTATCCTGATGGTACTGTTAAGTTGGAAAATACTGTTAACGGCGCTGAATATTTGAAAATTTTCTTAACTGCTTTTGCAGATATTCAAAATGAAAATACAAATAGCGAATGGTATCAAAAATTTCTTGATTATGCAGAACAAAATAAATTAGTTGATGAAAATTTCGACCCGTCAAAATCATTAAATAGAGGCCAGGTTGTGGATATTATCTATAAGGCTAAGGGTTTGTTGTGAAAAACAGACTACCGATCACTGACCACTGATTACCGTTTTTAGTTCTTTTTCTCCTCCCCAGCTGGTGTTAGTGTTACATCTTTAATTGTTAAGCCATTATTGTCTTGAACAACAGGTTGGGTTTGTTCGGTTTGACTAGGCTGTTGATCAGCTTGGTATTTTTTTGTTGTTAAAACACTGACTGCAGGTGCAAGTACTAATAAAATTAATATAACAACAACAATTGTTACAAAAATTTTATATAAAGTAGTATTTTTTTTCATAAACTAAATTAAAATTAAAATCAAAAATATCTTAAATAAATTCTATGAAAATTGAAAGCTTCAATGTAAATTGATGTTGTTATAATTTCCAAAAATGTTTGATTTCCAAATAATTGCTAATGAAAAAAATGCGCGTGCAGGATTAATTAAAACGTCTAGTGGTGAGATCAAAACTCCTGTTTTTATGCCATGCGGTACAAAAGCAACTGTAAAAAGTCTTGATCCAGATGATTTAAAATCTTTAAATGTGCAGGTTCTTTTAGGCAATACCTATCATTTACATTTACGTCCAGGAGAAAAACTAATAAAAAAAATGGGGGGTCTTCATAAATGGATGAACTGGAATAAACCAATTTTAACTGATTCTGGCGGATTTCAGGTTTTTTCTTTAGGGCAAGGACAAGATAGAGCTTTAGTTTTAAAAGCCCCAAAAATAACAAAAGAAGGTGTTGAATTTTATTCACATATTGATGGCTCTAGTCATTTCCTTACGCCTGAAAAAGCAATAGAAATTCAATCTGACTTAGGTTCAGATATTATGATGGCTTTTGATGAATGCGCCCCAGGAGATTCAAGTAAAAGTTATGCCAAATCTGCAATGAAACGTACTCATGATTGGGCAAAAAGATGTTTAACAGAACATGCCAGACTTGCGAAAAATAATAGTGAGATTGGAGCTCTTTTTCCTATAATACAAGGAGTTACGTTTGATGATCTTAGGATTGAATCTACAAAATTTATTTCAGATTTAAATACTGCTGGTATAGCTATCGGAGGGTTAAGCGTAGGTGAGGATAAAAATACAATGTATCATGTTTTAGATCTAATTCAGCCTTATTTACCTCAAGACAAACCTCATTATTTAATGGGTGTTGGCACTCCAGAAGATCTGCTTGAGGGGGTGGAGAGAGGTATTGATATGTTTGACTGTGTTTTGCCTACAAGATTTGCCAGACATGGTACTTGCTGGACAGAATATGGAAGAATCAATGTAAGAAATGAAAAATTTAAAAATCTTAACTCCCCTATTGACGATAATTGTAGCTGTTATGCCTGTAAAAATTTTAGTTTAAGTTATATTAGACATCTTTTTATTGAAAAAGAGATTCTTGGTATAAGACTTATGACTTTACATAATCTTCATTTTTTAATCAATTTAATGGAAAATATTAGAGAGAATATTATTAATTGTAAATTTGAAAAATTTAAAAAAAGTTTTTTGGCAAAATATTTGATAATAAAAAGCGCGGACTGAATTTTATCCAGTCCGCGCTTAATTCGAAACATCTCAACTATTTACTTCAAAAGTTCATTAATTGATACAGCCACTTTTGCAGTTTCAGCTCTGGTAATAGCTTTATCAGGTTTGAAATATACTCCATCCTGTTCTTGATATCCTTGTATTACAGCCTGAGCATATGCTTTCAAAACATATTTAGCATACCAAGCT
>MFXK01000024.1 GCA_001788835.1 Candidatus Peregrinibacteria bacterium RIFOXYB2_FULL_33_20 | reverse complement strand
AACCAGGTTCCATTCCATTCTCCATCTTTCAAGCATTCAATGATAGGCTTGCCAGTAGCTTGCATAGCTAACAAAACCTCTTTACTAAACAATTTTGATTCTAATAATTTCTTTAAAATTTCTGCATCTGATAAAAATTCATCGCTATTTTCTTTCTTTAAACTTATCCAATCACATTTATCTGCTTTATTATGTGGGAACATTTCTAGTCCTTGTTCATCAACAAAAGTATTAGCTTTTTCACATGTCATATTTTCAGTACCTGGAGCAAACGAAGGACCATCATCTGCAAATAACGCTTTTCCATCTAGTATTCCAATAAATCTGCCTTTTTTTTCTAGACTTTGTGCTACCTCTATTTTCTTCTTTTTAGTTCTGTTATTTTTTGGTCCTACATCAACCTCATCATTTAGAAGTCTTGTAGCAATTACATATTTAGCCACATTTTTCTTTTCCTCGTCAGTCGCGTTAATTAAATCATCACGACCTTTTCCCTTTAATTTAGATATTTGTAATTCCTTGTCTGTGGCAGAATTAATTAATGAATTCAAATCCAATTTACATGCTTGATTACTAGCCACTTGATCAAACTGTTCCATATAGTTATTCAGTCTTGAGTCTTCTGGAAGTTTCCATAATTCAGGAGAAATGGCTGAGGAAAGTTTATCTCTAACTGCTTCTGTCATAACATCTACTGGTCCTCTGGATGGGTTAATTACTAATCTATCAAATTTAGGATCAAATGGATTTAAAACATCTCTTCCATTTTGTAAAAGATTTCGTTGTACTCCACCTAGTAAAACTCTATCTTGAGAAACTCTCGAATCTTTACTTGGCTCCAAAAGTTCTTGTTCCTTTTTAGTAAATTTAAACATATTTAAAAATTTATGTTGTAAGATAATATTTTACTACCATAAAAGCAAAAACGCAAGCATTCTTCAATACTTACATTTCCCAAAATAGAACAAAATCCCTAAAATGTCATCTGTCTTTGAAATTAGAACTGAGAACTGAGAGTAAGTAATCAGTAGTCGGTAGTCAGTAGTTTCGAACTGACCACTGACTACATCTTCTTTCACACTTTCCTACATTCTACATTCCATATTCTATATTCTAAACTTCTCCCATGTCTATTCCAGTCATTGCTATCATATTAAGTTTATTATCACTTGCTTATGCCATATTTTTGATAACTCAAATTCTAAAAAAAAATAGCGGCACCCAAAAAATGCAAGAAATTGCCGCGGCTATTGAAGAAGGAGCAATGGCTTTTATCCATCGTGAATATAAGACAATAGCTATTTTTGCTATAATTATCTTTTTAATTATAGGATTTAGCCTTGGCAGTAAAGGTAAGTTCAATATTGGCTATTTAACAGCAATATCATTTTTAGTTGGAGCAATACTTTCTGCTCTTGCAGGATATATAGGTATGAGAACTGCGGTTAAATCAAATGTAAGAACAACTCATGGAGCAAAAGAAAGTTTACAGGAAGCACTTTCTATAGCTGTAAAAGGAGGTAGCGTAAGCGGACTTAGCATTGCAGGACTTGGACTGCTTGGACTTTCTGGACTTTATTATATATACACAAAAAAACTTGGAATACCTGTTGAAACAACAATGCAAATTTTAGTTGGATTAGGATTTGGGGCTTCACTAGTTTGTCTATTCGCAAGAGTTGCTGGAGGTATTTATACCAAAGCCGCTGATGTTGGAGCTGATTTGGTTGGTAAAGTTGAAGCTGGAATCCCTGAAGATGATCCAAGAAATCCTGCAGTTATTGCTGACAACGTTGGTGACAATGTTGGTGATTGTGCTGGTATGGCCGCTGATTTATTTGAAACTTATATTGTAACTTCAATTGCGGCAATGCTTATTGGAGTTAGTTTAAACGAACAGGTTGGAGAAAATGCTGTAGTACTTCCTTTAATAATAGGAGCTATTTCTATCATTGCTTCTATCATTGCAACTTTTTTCATCAAAGTTGGAAAAAATCAAAATATAATGAAAGCTCTTTATAAAGGTATTACGGTAAACGCTTTATTATCTGCAATAGGATTTTTCTTTGCTGTAAAATATTTATTTAGTGGAGATCTTTATATTTTCTTAGCAACTTTGATTGGACTTGCTGTTACTGGATTAATATTTATGGCTACAGAGTACTACACTTCAACACAATTCGGACCTGTAAGAAGAATTGCAAAAGCATCTGAAACTGGAGCAGGAACAAATATAATTATCGGACTTGGAGAGGGTATGTTAAGCGTAGTACCTATTTTAGCAATAATTGTTTTAGCTATTATTTTTGCTTATATATTTGGAGAAAGATCAATGCTTGAAAATGGAGTGTATGGTATAGCAATAGCCAGTGTATCAATGTTGTCTATGGCGGGAATGATTGTTACACTTGATAGTTACGGACCGATCACTGATAACGCAGGAGGTATTGCTGAAATGGCTGAACTTCCAGAAAGTGTACGTAAAATCACTGATGCTCTTGATGCAGTTGGAAACACAACAAAAGCTGTAACAAAAGGATTCGCAATTGGTTCTGCGGCACTTGCAGCAGTTGTTCTTATGCAGGCTTATAAAGAAGAATTAGTTAAGTATGTTACAACTGGATTTTCATTTGATTTAACTAACCCTGCAGTATTGGTTGGACTTTTTATTGGATCAGTACTTCCTTTTATTTTCTCTTCAGTTTGCATGACTTCAGTTGGCAAAGCGGCAAATACTATTGTTGAAGAAGTAAGAAGACAGTTCAGAGAAATTGCTGGAATTATGGAAGGCAAAGCTAAACCTGATTATGCAGCTTGTGTTGATATTGTTACAAAAGCGGCACTTAAACAAATGATAGTTCCTGGAATTATTGCTGTTTTAACTCCAATTCTTGTTGGCTTCATATTTGGACCTCTAGCACTTGCTGGACTTCTTGTTGGAGTTATCGTAAGCGGATTTGGTCTTGCTGTTTTCATGTCCAATACGGGTGGTGCCTGGGATAATGCCAAAAAATATATTGAAGGCGGCGAACATGGTGGTAAAGGTTCAGCTGCCCACAAAGCAGCAGTGACTGGCGATACCGTTGGTGATCCTTTCAAAGACACTGCCGGACCAGCTTTAAATGCTTTAATCAAAGTAATTAATACCGTCGCCCTTATCATTGCTCCGCTTATCGCTACTATTAAAGGAATATTTTAGAAATTTTAAATTCTTAATTCTTAATTTTGAATTAAAGGATTTGTAAAAAATTAAATTTTTTTAAATAAAATTTACCATAATTTAGAATTCAAAATTCAAAATTCAAAATTTTTTTCATGGGTTTACACAATTACGAAAAACCGCAGCTCTACACAATTGATGCCAAAGTCGAAGAAATCAATGATCAGTTTGCGATTCTTAAGTCTGCCTGCAATATCGAATTCAGATGGCCTACGGAAAAGCTCCCCCCAAAAATCAACATCGGCGACTCTGTAAAGCTAAAACTAATCACCAAAGAAACGGGTGAAGAGGAAAAATACACCGAAATGAGAAATCTGCTAAATGCGATTGTGGACTAGCGCTTTTATCATTCCCTGTACATGTGCATAAGCTTTTGTTAAAGCCTTACGTTCAGAATCGCTCAAATTGATTTCCACAATTTCCTCTAAACCATTTGCCCCTAGTTTCACCGGTACGCCTAAATAAACATTTTTAAATCCATATTCTCCTTGTAAATAAGCTGAAGCAGGTACAATTCGTCTTTGGTTACGAACAATTGCTTGCACCATTTCAAAAATTGATCCAGCCGGCGCAAAATAAGCACTGCCAGTTTTTAGATGAGCCACAATTTCTGCGCCGGCATGTCTTGTCCTATCGACACTTGCCTCAATATCTTTTTTTGACATTAAATCTTTCAAAGGAATGCCAGCCACAAAAGTATGATTAATCAACGGAATCATGGTGTCGCCATGAGTACCCAAAACCATCGTTTGAATTTGAGAAGCAGATACGTTCAGTTTTTCCGCCAAAAACGCTTTGAATCTCACGCTATCTAATAATCCGGCCATGCCAATCACTCTAGATGAATCAAATCCTGACAGTTTATAGACCAAATAAGTAATAATATCCAAAGGATTAGTCACGCAAATTATAATACAATTTGGTGCGTATTTAACAATCTGAGGAACAATACTTTTCATAATGGAAGCATTTTTGACCAACAAATCATCACGGCTCATCCCGGGCAATCTTGGTGATCCGGCGGTAATAATTACAATATTGGAATTAGCCATTTGCTTATAATCACTAGTACCAAAAATAACGACATCAGATGACAGAAATGGAGCCGCTTGTCTTAAATCTAAAGCTTTACCTTTGGCAATGCCTTCATTCACATCAAACAAAACAAGTTCATGACACATTTTTCGTTCAACAAGCCTATAAGCTGTTGTTGAACCAACGAATCCAGCTCCAATAATGGAAATTTTCATAATATTTAGTGAAAAGAAAAGAGTTAAAAGGAAAAAGTATAAAGCAAATTACTTTTTATATAAATTAGCATTTCCAATCAAAAAATCAAAAAAAATATTTCTAATTTTCAAAATCTGGAATAGAATAGTGAAAGTAGTAGTCGGTGGTCTTTTCCCATTTTACAAACTAAATTCCCCCTATGTCTTTCCCTCAAATGCTTCCTGTGCTCATTGGTATCTTAATTATTATCTGCCGTCTGCCTGGTCTTATATATCCAGCTAAATTTCAAAAAATAATAATTTCATATCTAGGCAATGAAAATTTAATGAGAATTGTTGGTGTTTGGGCGGTGCTATTAGGATCTCTACTAGTTTTAATGTGGGAATTTTATGTAGATGGCGTTTATATAATTTTCCCGATTATTGGAGCCTTATTGTTTTTTGTCGGCATTAGCTTTACCTGGATGCCTGAGCTGATCGTTCATAAAAAAATCATGAAATTTTTAAATAAAATGCAAACTAATGAAGTAAGATTCTTTGTGCTAGTGAAAATTTTGGCAGGGGTTCTATTTATATATTTAGGTTGGCATTATTAAAAATATTATCTTTTGACTCAATTCTCATTGTCTGCAATAGTATGGTCTAAAAATATTTTTTTATATGACTATCGAGCATACCAAACAGACAGTTTATATCACTGCTTCCAGTCATGCTCAAAGGACACTTCAGGATAAAGAAGCTTCAAATTTGAATTTAACGGATATGCTCGCAGAACAAATTATTTCTGCCATCCGAAAAAACCTCAACAACAGACTAAAAGATCAAAATCCACTGAAAATCTCCACGGTGGTTATTGCCAATCAACTATATTTTGACCGATTAAGAGAAGCTTCTGAAGTCAACCAATCATTGGGCATTAGGGGAAATGAACCGATAGAAGATGACAAAATTCAACGAATCAAACTGGAATTAGATAATACTGAACTTTTTTGTGCAGCAAAATTAAACCAAATAGCTTGGAGAGTCAGACAAAAAATTCTGGCTTTAACTGAAAATAATCTCTCCATACCTGAAGAAACAAAAGAAAGCTTAAGACAAGCAAAATTTATAGTTACTCGAGTAAAATCCAATGGCCAGCCTGCCATTCAAGAAGCCTGTCAATATGTGACAGCAGACGAAGCCGTAGTATTTGGAGGCGGAGAAATTATGAATGGTTTTAAAAACCCAAGTTATAGCTTGGCTGATACTGTCATTCCTGATTCTTTACGCTCTAGTGAAGAAAGCAACACCATGAGCAAAGTCATAGAGGGTATGATAATTAATTTAGGCCGAAACTTAAATATCCCTGATGAACTATTAAAAAAACATTTAGATTATGCGGCCGCTTATTCCAGATTAATGGCTTTCAAGAATCCTCAAGCTTTGAATCCTCAGAACAAAGAGAATGAATGGTTCGATCCATCTGATACTGATCAAAATAACTTCAAAAAAATTCTGGCAAAGATTCAAGATGACAGAGTTATGGACAATCATAAAATATTCAAAAAATCACATTGCTGTTTCAATGCTAACGGCGCTGGAGCAATTATCCTAGAGGATCAGCAAACAACTAAACATGCGTTAAAAATACGAGGAATGGTTACGGAAAGAAATATTTACAGCATTGCAGATAGATATCACGGAGTAAACGACGGAAAAACTATTAAATCTGACAAAACTATTCAAATAGCCTACAACAAATTAAAAGAATCAACTGATCTAACAAATGATGAAGCTCATAAAATGGCTATTTCGATTCACAATGCTTTCTCAATATTAGTGGCTTTATTTCTAAATCCGCTCGGGAAAATAGCTGGGGATAATTTAGCTGATCAAATGCAAAACTTTATAAATATGTGCGATAAAGATGTAACTCAATTAGAAAAATTAAGAATATGTCCCTTGGGTGGGCTTTTTGGCGGACATCCATCTTCAGCCACCGCCATTAGCATGATTGACCAATTCTTTGGATATTACAAACAACAAAATAATGCGCACCAAAATCTGACATTAATCACCAGCGTTTGGGGACCGCTTGAAGCAATTTCCTTAATGCTACTTGAATATTGCCAAAAGACTATTGCAAATTCTGCAGCAGCCAATCTGGCAATTGAGCAAGAGGAACTCGATCTTGTTGCATAGAATCCCTATCTCTTACTGTGACAGATTGATCAGCTTCAGTTTCAAAATCTATTGTGACGCAATAAGGAGTTCCAATTTCATCATGTCTTCGATACCTCTTACCAATTGATCCACTTTCGTCGTATTCACACATAAAATATTTTTTCAAATCATTATAAATTTTTCGAGCTGGTTCGCTTAATTTATTGGAAAGAGGGAAAATAGCAACCTTAATCGGAGCAATTCTTGGATGAAATTTCATAACAATACGACTTTCATTATTTTCTAAAATTTCTTCATTATAAGCATTGATCAAAAAAGCTAAAACTGTTCTATCAGCTCCAAATGAAGGTTCAATAACATGTGGAACATATACTTCATTTGTTTGAGGATCGCGATATTCTAATTTTTGCCCTGAAAATTTCGCATGTTGTGATAAATCGAAACATCCACGGTAAGCAATACCCTCCAATTCTCCCCATGTTTCTAAATTTTCCACATCAAATTTATCTTTCTTCTGTGCCTTGCCAAAAGGAAATTTAAATTCAATATCCTTTGTCATTGTTGAGTAATGGCTAAGTTCATCTTTCTGATGTTCTCGAAATCTAAGTTTATCCTTAGAAATGCCTAAATTTACAAACCAATTCATTGATTCAATACACCATTTTTCAAACCATTCTTTTTCAGTTCCAGGTTTAATAAAAAATTCAATTTCCATTTGTTCAAATTCGCGTGTCCGAAAAGTAAAATTCCCTGGAGTTATCTCATTTCGGAAAGCCTTACCAATCTGTGCAATTCCAAAAGGCACACGAACTCTGCAGGTATCAACAACATTTTTAAAATTAACAAAAATTCCCTGTGCTGTTTCAGGTCTCAAATAAACATCACTTCCTTCACCTTCCACAACTCCCTGATGAGTTTTAAACATAAGATTGAAACTTCTGGCCTCAGTAAAATCACAAGCTTTACATTTTGGACATGGAATTTTATTTTTTTCAATAATTTCACCTATTTCTTTTAATGATTTCCCAGCTACAGCTTCAACTCCAAATTTTTCTTCAATTAATTTATCCCCTCTAACTCTTTCTTTACATTTTTTACAATCCATCAAAGGATCAGAAAAACTTGCCACATGTCCTGAAGCCTCCCAAGTCTTCGGATTCATCAAAATTGCGGCATCTAAACCAACCATATCATCACGTTCTTGGACGAAAGCCTTCCACCATGCTAATTTGATATTATTTTTCAATAATACTCCATAAGGACCATAATCCCAAGTATTCGCCAGCCCACCATATATCTCAGAACCAGGAAATATAAATCCCCTTCTTTTGCAAAGTGCAACGATTTTGTCCATTACTGTTTCCATAAAATTTGATTTTTAAATTTGAAACAACAAAGAAAAAATACATTAAAAGCCATCTATTCTAAATATCTATCATGGCCTAAACTTGAAGTTAACTTGACTAATAATGTTAAAAATTTTGTAATATTGTGGTTTTTATTTTATATATTTGAAATTTAACTTTTAAAAGGTGTATATGATATAGTCACACTTTAAGTTACCCTTATGCTCTTTTTTAGCACATTACTGGGTAAAAAAATAATTGATGATGAAGATAAAGTAATTGGTAAAATAAAAGATGTAATAGTTGAAATTCCGACAAGCAATGAAAATGATGATTTTCCTGAAGTAATGGGGCTTTTAATGAAATCATTAAAAAAAGAAATTTATTTTGTACCGGCAAATGCAATTGAAAGATGGGGCAGACAAATAATTCTTTTTGATGGAATAAATAAACTAAAACAGGATTTACCAGACGCAACTAAATATGCATATTTAAAAAAATCTGTATTAGACAAACAAATTGTAGATTTGGAGGGGGTAAGAGTTGTAAGGGTTAATGATTTACAATTCAGTAAAATAAAACAAGCAATGTATTTAGTTGGAATTGATATAAGTAGTTTTGCTCTTCTGCGACGCTTAGGATTAAACTTTATCGAAATCAAACCTGAACTTGTTGAATGGAAAAATGTCCATATCGTTGAGAACAGACTCAAATTAGATATAGGAGTAAAAAATCTGACCAAAATGCACCCTGCGGATATTGCGAATATTATTGAAAAATTAAATTTACGAAGAGGAAGTTTATTATTACAATCATTAGATAAAGATATTGCCGCTAGAGTGCTTGAAGAAATCCAGCCGGAAGTTAAAACACTGCTTATTAAAACTCTTGGATCAGAAAGAGCCGCAACTTTGATGTCAAAAATGCCTATTGATGAACTTGTAGACTTAATTCAGCTTTTACCGTCACATGAAGCAAATAAAATAATTAATAAATTACCAGCTGAAGCAAAAGTTAAAAAAATAAAAAAAATCTTAGAATACGATGAAGATACAGCGGGTGGTTTGATGACAACTGAATTTGTAAAAGCTTCTGCAGAGGAAAGCGTTGATGAACTCATTGAAAAAATTAAAAAACTTTCCCCTCAATTTAATTCTATCCAGTTTGTATATGTTTTAGATGACGATGGGAAATTTATGGGCGTTATATCTTTAAGAAATTTAATTGTTGCAGATAAAATCAGAAAAATTAAAAAAATAATGAAACATGGAAATCTTATGCCGACCGCAGGAGTTAATGATAATTTAACTGATTTAGCTGAAACCATGACAAAATATAATTTATTTTCCATTGCTGTTTTGGATGAAGAAAAAAGAATGCTAGGAATCATAACTGTAGATGACATAATGAGAAGACTTTTACCAAGTGCTTAAGAAATTTTAAATTCTAAATTTTGAATTTTAAATTAATGGCGGAGAAAAAAACATATAACAAATTTATACCAAAACTTATCTTCTTTTTAAGTGTTATTGGTCCTGGAATTATAGCGGCTAATGCTGATAATGATGCTGGAGGTATAAGTACTTATTCTATTGTCGGAGCACATTTTGGATTAAAAATGCTATGGGTTTTATTTTTGATTACATTTTCTCTGGCAATAACACAGGAAATGGGGGTAAGAATTGGACTTATTACCAGACAGGGCCTTGGAGGAGTTATTAGAGAAAATTTTAGCCTTGGATGGACTGTATTCGCCATGATAACAATGATGTTTGCAAATTTAGGCACAATTACTGCTGAATTTGCAGGTATTGCTTCATCATTTGAAATTTTTGGAATCAGTAAATATTTAGTTGTACCAATTGCATCTATTATAATATTTTTTATCCTTTACAAAGGTTCTTTTAAAACTACTCAAAAAATCTTCCTTTTATTTTCAGCATTTTATATTGTTTACATTATTAATGGTTTTATTATTAAGCCTGATTTTGGAGAAGCAGTGAAACATTTATTTACTCCATACATTGAATGGACGCCAACTTTTCTGTTCACAATGATAGCCTTAATTGGTACCACAATCACACCGTGGGGACAATTTTTCATACAATCCTATGTTGTTGATAAAGGACTTGGAATCAAACACTATAAAGCAGAAAAAGCAGAAGTGTTTATAGGTGCTTTTCTTACAGATATTGTAAGTTTTTTTATAATCATCTCAACGGCTACAGTATTATATAAAAGCGGCGTACACATCACAGACGCAAAAGATGCCGCAATGGCTCTCAAACCTCTTGCTGGCAATTTTGCCCAATTATTATTTGCATTTGGATTATTCAGCGCATCAATGCTTGGAGCTTTTATTTTGCCAGTTGCAACCGCCTATGCCCTATGTGAAGCTTTTGGCTGGGAATATGGATTCAATACAAATTGGGAGGAAGGAAAAACTTTTTACACAATCATTATAATTTCAATATTAATCCCAGCAATTTTAGTTTTAATTCCACACGCTCCACTTATCAAAATCATGATTTTATCTCAAAACATTAACGGAATTTTACTGCCAATAATCCTGATATTTGTGATGAAAATTATAAACAACAAGGAAATTATGGGGGAAAATGTAAACAAACCAATTGGCAACATCATCTCATGGCTAACAATCATAGGAATTATCTTGGCTACAATTGTATTGGTAATTTCGTCAGTGTCATCCTGGTTTACCTATCCTGTCTAAGTGATCCGGAAATTAAAGTCTCAAGCATTATACAGCATGCAGTGATTGCAGTCTTGTTTCAGCTAACTGTCGGCATAATTCTGATTGTTGGCTAGATATTAAAATAATTTCAGGCAATAACTGTTCTACGTCCACTCTCCCATCTTTACGAATTAATTGACCTGTTTCTGCATTAAAAAGGGCAAATGAATGTCTATCTGAATCGTCTACGATCTCAATTAACAATTCCCTTCTAGGGGAAGAGATTGTGTCATTGTTTTCTCCTTCATATACCATACATGCTAAAATTTTTTCTAATGCCGCTTCTGGTAATATTAATTGATGGCTGTCAGTTACTCGAGCATCATCTTTAAGGCGTGAAAATCCTTGTTGTCTAACAAAACTGGCAAATTCTGCAATTTTTGCTGGAACTATTTGTTTCTCATTCAAGCCACTTTGCGTCAATTTTTGACTCCTTAAAAGCTGAATTAGATCATCTCTACTCTCCATTCTAGCAACTTGCAGACCAGGTTCTGCAACTACAATATCAGATTCGGTTAAATTAACTCTAGTTTTACCTTCCGGCTCTAATCTTGCCCCCTGAGCATCATATGATCGGACTATATCTCTTTCAGCATCGCTCAAATCTGGTAATTCCTTATCATAATCATGAGTTTCCCAAACTATTGGCTCCATAAAAATTAAATTATTAATTAAGCATATACATAATACAACTGTTAATTAATGTTGTCAAGTCTAAGGCCATAAAATGATTTATAACAATCCCCCATTCAAAACTTCCAGCGTCTTAGGTCCTACTCTGCCTGCTCCTTGATCATCAGGATCAACCACTATACCTTTATCAAGCTGAAAAGCTAACACTGCTTGCTTAGTATTTTCCCCGTAATAAGTGGAAATGAAAGTCGCTTTAAAATAACCTAGTTTTTTCAAAAGTTCCTGCAGTTTTTGCACCTCTTCATTATTATCACCAAAATCTAGTTCAGAGCTTAAAATATTATCCGCAATAATGACTGATTGTTCCGCTTGAGTCTGATTTTCAGCCATAACTATTGATCCTTGCGTCGTTATTTTCTCATAATCGTTACTGTTATCATCACTATCATCTGTCTTGCTAGCCAAAATCAACAATTCCTCTTCTTCTTTCCTTTTTACAGCAATCATCCCCTTTGTTTCAATTCTCTGTCCCACTAGATTATTCAAAAACAACTTGGTATTAGGGCCAACGATGCCTGCCCCAAAACTATTAAGACTAGCAATCAATCCAGTTTTTAATTGAAATTTTTTCAAAGCGTGTTCGGTCACTTCGCCAAAATATCCGGTTGCCTCCCCAATTCTTAAATAGCCTAAGGTGGAAAGTTGTTCTTGTAACAAAACCACCTCTGCTCCACTGACACCTTTTTTAAGTTCATTGAGAATGTATTCTGGATCCTCATCTAAATCCTGATATTTTTTAATTTCTTCTAAATAGTTGATCGGTTTTTTATATTTACCGGTTTTAAATAAATGCAAATCTGTTTCTAAACTTTTTCTAGTCTGCGGACCAACATAGCCTGCGCCAAAAGAGGTCTCATTATCGATAATGCCTTTACCAATCTGATAGCTAATCACGGCCATTCTGGTGTTTTGATCCAAAGTACCTGAAATCATATCTGCTTTTAAATAAGCAAAATTTTTCAAAGTTTCCTGCAAAAATTTTACACTTGATCCACTGTCATTCAGCCCTAAATCTGTTGTAAACGACTTTAAATTGACAGAAGCAGATACGCCATAACTATTATATGAAGAAGCTAGCGCCTCCAAAATTTGATTAACATATAAGTTCACATCCTGATTAAGATCAAAAAATACCTCTAACTTAGTATTTTCACTCTCCTGCTCATCATAAACCGTACCAACCACCGTTCTTCTTCCCCAGGCCAAAGCCCGATTCAAACCTTCGTCGCCAAACCCCATCCATAAATCAATCCGATTATTTTTGATCGCTCCGCCTCTATCTTGCACTTCTCCAGTGCCGAATCCTGGTATAAAAATCTTGGTGCCAAAAGAAAATGAAGAAGGCGCAGCAATAAATCCTGCAAAAACCTGAGCCCCTGATGCTCCGTTCGTGCCATTACCATTCAAACGCCGATCACCTTCATAAGAACCGGTAACATATCTATCCTGATTTGGAACTGGAGAATAATAAGATGTCACCACAAACGTAGATTGATACGAAGCATAAACAAAATCTGAAAAAGCAAAAAACAGAAATAATATTAATATTATATTAACCATTTTAAATCTAATTTTATTTGTTGCTAAATTCAAAATTTAAAAATTAAAAATTTCTTTAAATCTTATTATTATAACACAAAAATACGCTCCTAAACTGAATTAGCATTGCAAAAACAAGCTATTTGTGGCAAAAAAAGTTATCAGGCCGCCACTCCAATTCTTCGACAAATTTCACGATCAACGAATTCCACATCACGCCCATATTTAAGCCTTGATAATTGCTTAAAGGCATCTGCCGCTTGCTTATCACCAGCTTCAGTATATGGATTCAGAGGAATAATACTGAAAGGACGGCTTGGCTGGGTATCAATGCTTAACTTCATGACGGCTTTGAACTTGTCAATATTAATCAAATCTTGTTCGGAAAAGACAGGAGCCATTTCCTTAGCCATAAATTCCGCATCCTGAGCACCTATTTTATAACACATCATAGTACCAACGTTACCAAACACCGCTTCTTTTACCGGTGAGGGAGCGTTAGGTTTATCGCCTTCCAGCTGTTTAATGTACTGATGCGCAAGATTTAAACTAAGTCTATACTTACGAGCTTCTGACAAAATACTTTCAATTGATGGCGTAATAAAATTCTGAAATTCATCTATATATAAGAAAAAATCTTTTCTTTCGTTTTTTGGTATTCTTTCGCGGGCCAAAGCTGCATTTTGAATCCTACTAACCACAAGCATACCAAGAAGCTTGGCATTGATATCACCGGTTAAACCCTTCGCCAGATTAATTAACAAAATTTTGCCGTTCTGCATGGCTTTAGGCACATCAAAAGCTGAATGTGTTTGTCCAAGTATATTCCTCATCATTTTGTTAGTAATAAACTGGCCAAATTTCGCCGCAAAATATGGAATCATTTCTTGTTTTTCACGTTGCCCGGTTTTGGCCATCTGATTAGTCCAGAAACTTTTGACGACCGGATTTTTCAATTTGGAAACCATATGTTTCTCATAAGCATCATCTGTAAATAATCTCACGATATCAATCAATGTTCCTCTTTCTTCTTTTTCATCAGGGGCCATTAAGGTCAAAACACCATTACGAAAATAATCCTGGATACGCGGACCAAATATTTCCTCATTAAACAACTTAATCATGATATTCATCAAATCCAAAGCCACCATTTCTTTTTCATCATCAGTTTCCACATCCAACAAATTCCAACCTACCGGCCTTTCCAGATCAGCCGGATTGAAATAAATCACATCATCAGCTCTGGATCTTGGAATAAAAGGCATAATATCTTCAACCAGCGAACCGTGTGGATCAATAATGGCCAATCCCCTGCCCTCTCGTAAATCTTGTCTGATCATGGTTTGAAAAATTGACGATTTACCAGTACCAGTTTGTCCAATAACATAGAAATGCCTAAATCTATCTTCATTTTTCATATATATTGGCTGCTTAGTCCCTCTAAATATATTATGCCCAAGTAATAATCCTGAATCTGGAACGTTTTCTGGAGCCGGAGCAATTTTATATCTAAGCCAATTAATATTTGGCGCTTTGTTATATCTAATGCTTGGAAAGTGATAAAGTGATGCCAGTTCTTCTGACGAACAGATCATTTTGCGCTGAAAAATTCTTTGTAGCCAATTACGTTTTAAATGTCTATAAATAAAATTAAACACTAAATGCTTTGTCGAGCACCACTTAGTATGAGCCAAAGAATTATTATCAACCGAAGCAAATTGAGCAAAAGCACTTTTGATATTTGTCAAATGCTCCTTTGCCTGATGATAAGTCGGGGCTGAGGCAACAATCCTAATAATAGTTTCATAACCTACTTTTCGACACTTATTTTCTATAGCTTTAACTTTTTCATCAATACCAGGGGTAGTACGAGTCATGTTCTTCTCTTGATCAAAATTTTCAATTGAATCCATTTTCTCCGGCCCTATAAACAAAATATTCCATAATGTCCAAATTGGTCCTAAAATTTTCTTGGTAATGCCATGAAATTTTTTTTGTTCTTTACCTTTGCCAAAAAGTTCACCTGCATATTCTCTACCTTTATCCTGCCAGCCATCAGGTACAGGTCTGACCATAATTTGGATCGCCCCCCCTTCATCTTTACCAAATTTTGAAAAAACGTTAGTAATCGTGCTCAAGGGATCGCTATGAGTAAATTGATAAGATTTAAATGGCAACCATGGACTCTGCGTAAATCTCATATAATAACCTTTTACTTTACAATAAGGTTTAAAAATATTGTAATCATCAACTCGTTCAATCAAGGCATCAGAGTAAAAAGTGGTAATTTGTTTTTCAATCAAATTTTCAAGTTGTCTGGGACAAACAATATAAAAATTAGTAATGCCGTCCACTACCGCAATTTCAAAAGACATAAATTCCTGCCCAAAAAAAATATATTCAAAATCATGATGAAAAACAGTATATAAATTATCAAAAAAATGATCCATGATCCCCACCACTTCCTTGAAATCCTGGCTTGAGGCGTAACGGTCTTTCTCCTTTTGCGCTTCTTTTTCATCTTCAATTCTAGGAATCTTAATCTGCAAAAAAATCATATTCATTGATCTCTTGAAATTGCAATACTGTCGAAAAGCATATAATCCTAATCCTAGCGCCAATAATCCTAGCGCCACCCAAACTAGCCAATGCAAATCCCCAATAAAATTTAAGATATTCTGTATCATTTATTTTTAACTTTTTTATTTTTTGTATGAATTAACCATTCTATTATATTTTAGCAAAAAAACTGTGCTAACCATATAGTAAAATAAATTTTCTTTAAATATTTCATAATTTTCTCCGCAATACCTATGTTTAAAAAAATTTGGAATTTGTTGTTTGAGATTTATTTTTTTTTAATCTAAAATACGCATTGTAAATTTTAAAAAATCATCATGATCAAAAAAATTAATTGGAAATTTATTTTAATTCTAGCGTTGGTCATTTTATTAGCGATAGTTTCGGTAAGTTGTAAAAAAACAGCCACAACACAAACTCAGCCAAACATCACGCTTCAGGTTTGGAATGTTTTTGATGATTCCAAGGTTTTTGATCCTATTTTTGCGGAATTTAAAGCTAAATATAAAGGGCTCAAGATTGAATATCGCAAATTTGAAGATCCACAGAAATATATGGATCTAATTGTGAACGAAATGGCGGAAGGAGAAGGGCCTGATATCTTTTTCCTCCAAAATTCTAGCCTTAAAAATAATTACAAAAAATTGACGCCAGCAGACAGCAATGCGGTTTCTCTTGATGCCTTTAAACAAACTTTCGTGGGAGTAGCGGCGAATGATTGTTTGTTGTCAGGTGATGACGGCGTTACCAGATTATACTGCATGCCGCTTTATATTGATAATTTAGCTTTGTATTATAACAAAGCTCATTTCGAGGAAATTCTTCCTTCCGACAATGGACCAGCGCAAACTTGGTCGCAAATTGAAGATCAAGTGTATAAATTGACTAAAGAAGATAATAGTTTTGAGAGATTTGCCAGGACTGGTTTAGCCTTTGGGCGGGCAGATAATATTGCTAGAGCTTATGATATTTTGGAAATGTTACTGTTACAAGGAGCTACCAAATTTTATGCAGAAGGCGGAGCTCAAGCAGTATTTGCGACTCAGCAAGGCGTGACCTCTATGGGACAGGCTTATTTTCCAGGCAGGGATGCTTTGGATCTTTACACTAGTTTCGGTATTCAAAGCAACAAGCAATATTCTTGGAATAAATATATGGCTAATCCCAACAGCGCGGAAAAGGAAATGATCCCTTTTGTAAATGGTAAAGTATCAATGATAGTAGGATATTCTTATCTTTATAATGATTTACTAGATCAAATTGAATTACAATCCAAAAAAGGCCTTAAGACTATTAACAAAAAAGACATTGTCGTAACAGCAATTCCACAAGTGTTCGATCCGTCTAAAGGCGAGGGACAAGTAACGTTAGCTAATTATTTTGCCCCGGTTGTTTCCAGAACTACACAATATCCGCAACTAGCTTGGGATTTGATTGGTTTCCTATCGACTAAAGACAGTCAAACTCAATATAATAAAGAGACGCGTAAACCCAGCGCCAGACGAGATCTTATCGATAGCCAATCTACTGATCCGATTTATGGAGTGTTCTCAAAACAGATCGGTTACAGCAAGACTTTTGATGTGACTGATGAAGCCAGATATCAAGAAATTTTTTTGAAAGCCATCAGTTCAGTAGTGGATAATAGTTTAAAACCGCTTGATGCTATGTTGGAAGCTCAAAACCAAATTAATGACATTTTAAAAAATAAAACTTTTAAAGTTGCAGAATAATTTTGTATATTTAATTGAGGCCAAAAAAGTGCTAAAACTGGCGTTAATGATGTTTCTGTTTTTATTGCCTTTCCAGATTAGCGATATTATTTATCAAAAGCCTTTTTTGGGGGGATTTAGTCCGTATTTGACTTTCAGCCTATATATTAATGATGTGATTTTTGGTGTGATTTTGATTTTATTTGGAATTTTGTGGATAAAGGAAGAACTCTTTTTGAATTTTGATCGGCAGAATGTGCTTTTCAATTTAATTGTGTTCTTAATCTTGATAGTGGTTGTGCAAAGTCTGCTTGTAAGAATAGATTTTTTTGGAGTTCTTAAATTATCACGTTTGTTTGAAATATTATTAGTGATGTTAGTTTTGAATAGTAATATTTTAAGTAAAAATGAAAAACGGGCAGTATATTTGATCACTATAGCAATTCAGGTTTTAATCGGTTTATTACAATTTACCACGCAAGGATCTATCGGGTTAAGGGTCCTGGGAGAAAGTTTGCTCAATCCAGCAATGACCGGAGTGGCCAAGCTGGATTTTTTACAAGAAAAACTTATCCGGAGTTATGGCACTTTTCCTCATCCGAATATTTTTGGAGGGTCTTGTGCGGTAGCGGTTTTTTTTGTAATGCAGTTTTGGCGCGAACATAAATTTTGGTCCTTACTATTAATGGCATGGTTTTTTCTAGGCCTTATCTTGAGCATGAGCAGATCAGCGATGATAGCGTTATCAATAAGTTTAATAATATATACGCTTTTAAGGAAAAAAATAGATGGGGAAGCAGGGGGGAGGGTAATCGTAAAACCTATTAGCAAATGGTATTTTAGCTGGAAGATTTTGTTGTGTGGATTATTATTAGCGGGATCAGTCTTGTTTGTTAAAAATTTTCAGATTATTCAGGAAAGATTTGCTTTTCGTGATTTAGCAACGATTACGGAGAGAGTGGAACAATTAAATATCAGCCTTGAGATGATAAAAAAATACATTTTTGGGGTGGGGATAGGGAATTTTGTACCCAAAATGCAGGAATTTAGTGACCAAGCTTTGGAACCATGGCAATTTCAGCCTGTTCATAATTCATTTTTATTGTTGAGCAATGAATTGGGAGTGTTGGCAGGTATTTTGGTCCTGGTAATATTCATAGTCGCAGTCAGGAAACTATATCAACAAAATAATTTCTGGGCGTTATCGCTTTTGTTATTTATATTTATAATTGCCAATCTGGACCATTATTTTTATGACATTTATTCTGGACAGATGTTGCTTGCGGTTGTTTTGGGACAGCTTCCTCTTCTCACCCCTTTTATAAAATACCTCTTTGACAAAGCATAATACCAAAAAGCTATAAATTTATTTTTCAACATTTTGTTGGCCAGCCAAATTAAAACCAACGACGGCAAAGAACCCAAAATTACAAAAATGGTTTTTTTCCATAAACCAGGAACTTTTTTCAATTCCGGATGCTTAGCATCAATAATATGAGCGGATTTTCCTATCGCAAACATTCTGTTTTTTAAAGATTTCTCATCCAAATAATGATAATGATACCCAATGGCTTTTGGGTTATAAAAAATTTTTAGGCCATATTGTTTATGCAAACGATAGCCAAGTTCAATATCTTCCCAACCATAAGCACCAAAATTAGGATCAAACTGATCATCTTTATCTTCCAGCATCTCTCTTTTCAAAGAAATATTGGAAGTGTAGAAAAAATTAAAATCGGCTTCTTTTTTACCCTCCAGTTTTTCAAACGCAAACTGATGCCCGCCGAATTTACCAAAAACTGAAGATCCATTGGTTAGCCAACTCATAAAAGGACTGATTTGCAGATCTTTATGCCATTCAATTTTACCCAAAACAGCCGCATTGCCAGATTTGTGTTCTTGATGAGTCTTCCAATGCTCTGATAAAAACACCTCATCCATAATGATATCATCCCCGATAAAAACTATAATTTTGCCGCTAGATTTGGAAATCCCTAAATTTCTTGCCAGTCCCTGACCAGCATTTTTTTGCTTAAAATATTTTAAATTCAAAGATTTATGATCCTGAATATATTTTTGAATCCTTATGGCTGTATCATCAGTACTACCATCATCAACAATAATGACCTCAAATTGATCCTTAGGGAAAGTTTGTTTACGCAAAGAATCCAGGGTTTTGAGTAAAATCTCCGCCCGGTTAAAAGTTGGAATGATAACTGAAAAAATTTTCTCCATAGCCACAATTTATCATACTTTTTAAATTATAAAAAAAAATCAATAAAACACCTCAAAATTACCCAAAAAACTTATTGCAATAATATTGCAATAGAAATAAACAACTACAATATTTTTAAACGAGGCGTTATACTCAAATCGCTACTCAAAAACATTTCATGTCCAAAATTGCCGTTGTCTATAATCCTGTTTCAGGCGCAAGAATACTTGGTGATTTGCGAACAAAAATCAAAAAAATTCTGACTGATAAAGGTTTTATACTGACCTGGATTGAGACCAAACCAGGTTTTCATCAAGATCTGCAAGAACTCCTGAACCATCAATTTCATCGAATTTTTGTGGTGGGCGGAGACGGTACTTTCGCTTCGGTAGCCAACTTCTGCCTTCAGCATCAAATCAGCACCCCCCTTGCCATAATCCCCAAAGGTTGCGCAAATTTACTAGCCTTAAGTCAGCATTTGCCTTTATTTAGCGTTAAAAAAGCGATTGACATTGGTTTAAATCGAAAAATCACTAAAATTGATGCCATGAAAATCAATCAAAACTTTTATGGATTTACCGGGGCTGGGTGCGGATTTGATGTTCGCATTCTCAAACATGCCACCAGAGCTATCAAACAAAAATTTGGTTTAATTTCGTATGTCATTGGATTTTTTAAACATTTTTTCACCCACCCTTCAGAAACCTTTAACTTAACTATTAATGACCAAGAAATTCAAATCACTGCTAAATCAATTATGGTTTTTAACGCTCTGCCTTTTAGCGAACTTAAATTCGCACAAATCCTGTTAAAACACAAAATCAAACCAGACGATGGAATCCTGAATGTTATCGCCTTCAATCCGCGTTTTCCCTGGAGTATTATCAAAATCGATAAAAAACAGGCTTTCACAGGTCAAAGAATCATCATAAAATCAGCCTACCAAGAAACATTCCAGGTCGACGGCAAAGTCTTCGAAGGTCAGCAACTTAAAATTGAAATAATGCCAAAAGTAATTGAAATAGTATGTTAACGAAACAAATTTTTCAAAAAAACAACTTGAACTTTCAATTCATGCTCCTAGAATTAAGATATTAAAATTTTAAATTTACTTAAGTGGCGGCTATTGAAGTAAAAAATTTAAGCAAAAAATATCGAGACATAGTCGCAATCGACAATCTAAATTTCCATGTCGATAAAGGGGAAGTTGTCGGTTTTCTTGGCCCAAATGGTGCTGGCAAAACCACCACCATGAAAATCCTGACCTGCTATATGCCAGCCACCAGCGGCGAAGCCAAAGTCGCCGGACATGATTGTTACGAAAACAATTTGGCAGTCAGGCGCAAAATCGGCTATCTACCGGAAAGTTGTCCCTTATACACGGAAATGAATGTTTGGGAATATTTAGCATTTATCGCTTCCCTCCACCAATTAGATTATAAGGAGGCCAAAACCCGCATCAAAGGCATTGTCTATTCTTGCGGTTTAGAAGATAAAATTTATTCCGACATCGCCGAATTATCAAAAGGCTACAAACAAAGAGTCGGCTTAGCTCAAGCACTGATAAATGATCCGGAAATTTTGATTTTGGACGAACCAACAACTGGTCTTGATCCTAATCAAAGAATAGAAATTAAAAATTTGATTAAAAACATCGGCAGTAAAAAAACCGTTTTACTGTCTTCTCATATTTTACCGGAAGTGGAAGCCACCTGTAATCGCGTTATCATTATCAATAAAGGCAAAATCGTGGCAGAAGGCAGTCCTGAAGAATTGGAAAGTAAAGCAAAAAATAAAGTTTCTCTACATATTATCGCCAAAGGCAAAGAAACAGACATTAAATCCATTCTGGAAAAAGTAAAGGGAATCAATGCTATTGAAGCCAAAGGTTTGGCTGATAAAAACGAATACGCTTTTGAAATTTTTATTGATTCTGATTTAGATTTAAGAAAAATAATCATGGAAATGTTCGGACGAAGCAAAAGTACTGATTTGCTGGAAATCTATAAACGAGAAATTACCCTGGAAGATGTATTCACGGAAGTGACTAAGGAGTAATCAGCAATCAGAAGTGAGTAGTCAGAGGGGAGGATGTGTAGTCAGAAGGGAGTAGTCAGTAGTCAGTAAGACTGTAGCTAACTGATTACCGACCACCGACCACCGACCACCGACCACCGACCACCGACCACCGACCACCGACTACAACCATTTATAATCTCTTCAATGAAAACCATTTCAGCCATAATTCGGAAAGAGCTACTCACCTATTTCAACTCACCAGTTGCTTATATTTTCATCAGTGTCTTTTTGGTCATGAGCAGCTGGTTATTCTTCCGCACTTTTTTCATTGATGGACAGGCTAGCATGAGAACTTATTTTTCTATCATTCCTTGGATATTTTTATTTATCATTCCGGCAATCACAATGAGGCTTTGGTCGGAAGAAAAAAAACTAGGCACTATTGAAATTTTGATGACTTTGCCAGTAAAAGATTATGATGTAGTAATTGGCAAATTTTTAGGTAGTCTCAGTTTTTTAATCATTATGATTGCTTTAAGCTTTCCTATCCCCATTTTGGTATTATCTTTAGGCAATGCTGATTTAGGTGTGATTGTGTCCAGTTATCTTGGGACAATTTTTTTGGGAGCTTCATACTTAGCTATTGGGCTTTATGTCTCCAGTTTCACCAAAAATCAAATAATTTCTTTCATTGTGGCGATTGCTTTATCTTTTTTCCTGTTTATTTTAGGGGAAGATATCGTTACCTATTTTGTGCCACAAACTCTAGTGCCTGTTGTCCAATATTTAGGCTTATCTAAGCATTTTGATTCAATTATTCGCGGCGTTTTGGATACCAGGGATATAATATATTATTTGTCGATAATTGGACTTTTCCTGTATTTAAACGTCAGAAGCATTGCCAAATGGAAAGCAAACTAAAAATTTAAAATTTTTTCAATGGATTTTTCTCACCACTTCCAACACAATAAACATTTAGTTATTAGAGGCTGGATTTTGCTAGGCATCTTAATACTGATAAATTTAATCTCTATTAGTCATTTTGCCAGAATTGATTTAACCAAAGAAAATAAATACAAAATTTCCTCAGCCAGTGAAAATATAATTAACAAATTAGACGATATTGTTAATATCAAAATTTATGTTTCTGATAAATTACCGCCAAATTTAAATAGCTCACTTCAATATGTAAAAGATCTGCTTTCTGAATATCAGGCTTTCAGTAAAGGCAATATCAAAGTCTCTTACCTTGATCCTTCTGCCGACACCAATACCATGCAAGAAGCGGGAAGCGTGGGCATCCCGCAAATCCAAATGGAAATCCTGGAAAAAGATAAATATCAGGTGCAAAATGGTTATTTTGGCTTGGCGGTGTTTTATGCCGGACAAACGGAAAGTATTCCCTTCATTCAAGATTTAGGCAATTTCGAGTACGATCTGACCAGTAAATTGAAAAAAGTCATTGATAATGACAACAAATCGATTGGTTTTTTAACTGGGCATCAAGAACACGGCTCTAATAATGATCTTCAAGCTCTAGCTCAAAGTTTAGAAAAAAACTATCAAATCAAAACAATCAATCTAGCTAATAATGACCCAATCGACACTGATACTTTGATCATCAGCGGTCCAAAAGACAAAATGAGTACTGATGATTTTAACAAAATCAGTGATTATTTGAAAAAAGGCGGAAAAATGATCCTTTTGGTTGACAGCCTTGACATTGGGCAAGGCCTGCAAACAACGGTCTTAGACATGAATTCAATCAATGATTTTTTGAAAAATTACGGACTATCAGTAAATAACGATATTTTATATGACAAATATCACGAAAACGCTTCCTTCTCGCAAGGAACCATGAATTTCTTATTGCCTTATCCTTTTTTTGTTAAACTAATTAATGATAATTTCGATAAACAAAATCCGATTGTCAGCGGTCTAAGTTCAGTAATAATACCCTGGACGAGCAGTTTAACAATTGAAAACAAAGAAGACATTAAAATTACCAAACTCCTACGAACTTCTGATTACGCTGATCATCAAGTTGGCAATTTCAACTTAGATCCCCAACAAAAATTTATTTTAAATGATCCGAAACAATTTGATATCGGTGTTATGGTCAACGATCAACTAATTATCATTGCTGATTCTGATTTTGTTACTGATTCTTTTGTCAGTCGCTACCCCCAGAATTTAAATTTCATGCTAAATGCTGTTGATTTTATTACGCTTGATCCTGATTTAATTGCTATCAGGTCCAAGACTTTTTCTGATAATCCTTTAACGCCAATTTCAGAAAATTATTATCTGCCAATTAAAATTCTTGGCACTTTCTTAAGCTCTCTTTTACTAATTGCTTTCGGGCTAGTTAGAGCTAAAAAAAGAAGAAAATTACAACAAAATTATTAGCTCTCATTTATGAAAACTGCTGTCAAATATAATATATATCTATTCATTACCGCTCTTGTTTTGGTGATATTCTTGCTCGCTGACTATGGCTTCTCCGTTTTTGGCGGAAAAATTTCTTCTCAACAAAACCTTTTTCCAACTTTTGCCAAAGACACAGTCAACAAAATCGTGATCTATATACCTGGTAAAGATTTGATAGAAATCGATAAAAACAATAACCAGTGGGTACTCAAAAATTTAAATAATTATCTGGCTGATCAGGATTTAATGAATAATTTCCTGACCAGCGTGCAAGAACTCAAATCATCTGAAGTTGTATCCAAAAATGCTAATAATCTCAAAACTTACGGGCTTGATGATATCAACGCCGCTCATTTAAAACTTTCCAAAAATGACAGCCCCTTGGCGGATATTTACATTGGTAAACCCGGTCCCAGTTATAATTCTCAATTCGTAAAACTAAGCGGTGATAATAAGGTGTTTTTGGTCAATGAAAATTTAGGAAATAAATTGCTAAAAACCGCGGATGATTTACGAGACAAAACTATTATCAAAATTGATCCCTCCCTCATAAAAAGCCTTACCATCGCCGGACAACAAATTACAGATTTGACCGCTGCCAATAATAAATTTAACCCTTTGAATGCCAACGGCTTCATTGACGCTGGCGAAAAAGTTGAAGAAGACACAACAAAAGAAGCTGAACCTTTTGCCATTAACATTGTCACCACCAACAAAACAATCACCATCAATGTCGGCAAAATGGATAAAAACGGTAATTATTTTGTAACTACCAGCGAATCCAATCAAATGTTCACTGTTAATTCCTACATCATTGATGAATTGAAAAAACTAAGCGAAAACTGAAATCCAGTTAACATGCTTACCTTAATGACTATAAATTCAGCATTTTCACAAAAACTTGTCTAGTTATATCAACATCTTTCATAGCTCGATGAGCGCCAGAAATATCAATACCAAAATGAGATGCTATTGTGCCTAATTTGTTATTTGAGGTGCCAAGAGACATATATTTTTTTGCCAATTCCAAAGTATCTACATAAGGATTTTTGAGTTCTGCCATATTCAAATTTCGCAAATGATGATTAATAAATTTCAAATCAAATCCAATATTATGTCCAACCAATGTCGATGTCCCACAAAAATTAACAAAAGCAGGAATTATTTCGCTTACTGCTTTCCCCTGTTCTTGCACTATCTTATGTGTAAGCCCATTTGTAAAAGAGGCTCCTTGTTCAATAAAACATTCTGGATTAACTATAAAATGAAATTCAGCTACAACATCCTGTCCTCGAAATTTCTGTGCCGCGATTTCAATTATACCACCTGGTTTAAGCCCTGTTGTTTCAGTATCAAGCACAACAAAAGGTATCCCAAATTTCAAAGCCTGTTTTAGTTGTTCAATATTCATAATGTTTAAAACGGGATTTCAAGATACATCAAAAACTTAAAATTTAGCAACTTTTATTTTCTGATCATTTACTATTTTTGAGAGGATAAAATGGTAAAGGATCATTATAATACTATTGACATATGGTAAAACTTTATGTTTTAATAATTTCTTTAAATTGGCAAACAATTTTCACCTTAATCTCCCTCCAATGCCTACTCAAGAAACATTACTACAGAAAGCAATTCGTGTAATTACTGAAGAACCAATTATCAAAGTGGAGTCATGCTCTGACAGATTAACAATTGCCATCCAGACTGAATTAACTAGGCGAAAAATACGCCTTGCCGTCAATGATGATGAAGTTGAAGTTGTCTACAGTAAAGATGATCAAATTACACCAGAAATGCTTCAAAAAGAACTCGCAAGGCATTCTTCTTTGCTAGAACTTGCACAACGCTTACGTTCAAAGCAGTACGCTTTAACTAAGCAAGTTGTTGATAATGAAATGGAGATACAGCGTGCTCTCCAATTCCTTTCACCACAACTTCAAACTATCACCGCAAAGATCGCCAAAGTCATTATAAGTATATTTATGCTTTTACAGTTCAAGTCTCCTTTCGTCCAAAAAAATATCAACAAAAGTGCGATGAACGAACTGGTAACTTTGGTTATGCTTCAACGAGGTATAGCTGAAATCAGTAAACAAAAGGTTGCTTACGAAGACGCACAAACAGAAAACCCAGATCAACAGCTTAATAAACTCGTGCAAATGATGGGGGAAATTATTTACACTCTAAATAATGTAGCGCAGTCAATGGAAAATAGTTCAAAAGCAAATTTAAGGTTATGCAAAAAATTTGTTCTTTGATCCGTTTTTTCACTTTCCCCTTGTTTCTTCTTATCCATCGTAGTCCTTGCGACGAAGATGGATTTTCTTTATACTCATTTTCGACAAAGTTCTTTAATTCAAAATTAAGAATTTAAAATTTTCTTTATGCAACTAATTCTAAAAGACGGCACGAAAATTGAAGGTGAAAATTTTGGTGCTAACAGCGAAGTTGCGGGTGAAGTTGTATTTTCTACAGGCATGGTTGGGTATCCTGAAACATTTACTGATCCATCGTTTGAAGGTCAGATTTTAGTTTTGACATACCCATTAATTGGTAATTATGGAGTCCCTGAAGAGATAATAAATAAAAAAACAAATCTATCTGATAACTTTGAAAGTGAGAAACCACATATTGTAGGGCTAATTGTAACTGAATACTCACATAATTATAGCCACTATCAGGCAAAAAAATCTCTCTCAGAGTGGTTAAAAGAGTATAATATTCCTGCTTTAACTGGGATAGACACACGAACTTTAACACAATATTTAAGAG
Organism: Candidatus Peregrinibacteria bacterium RIFOXYB2_FULL_33_20; assembly: GCA_001788835.1. Lineage (GTDB taxonomy): Bacteria > Patescibacteriota > Gracilibacteria > UBA1369 > GWF2-33-10 > GWF2-33-10. The sequence goes on along the minus strand of MFXK01000024.1, from coordinate 10,981 downwards.
AGAATGGTTCTACTTTAGGCAAAATTGTAAAATCTGATAAAAGTAAATGTAATTTCGTAGATCCAAATAAAAGAAATCTTGTTGCAGACGTATCAATTAAAGAACCAATACATTATAAAGCAGGCAAAAAACATGTTGCTTTTGTTCATACAGGAGCAAAAAACAACATAATAAGAAGCTTTTTAGAAAGGAATATAAGTTTGACGGTATTTCCATGGGACTATGATGTTTTCTCAACAAAAGAAAAATTTGATGGACTTTTTATAGCAAATGGACCTGGCGATCCAGAACTTTTGACTCCAATACATCAAAATATCCAAAAAGCTTTTGCAATGAAACTGCCTACTTTTGGTATATGTTTGGGTAATCAGCTTATGGCCATTGCGGCTGGCGCTAAAACGTACAAAATGAAATATGGGCACAGAGGACAAAATCAGCCATGTATAGATCTCGAAACAGGCAAATGTTACCTAACAGTTCAAAACCATGGGTTCGTTGTTGATCCAAAAACTCTTCCAAACAACTGGTCTGTTTGGTTTGAAAACGCTAATGATGGCACCGTTGAAGGCATTAGACACAAAAAATTTCCTTTCATGTCAGTTCAATTCCATCCTGAAGCCTCTCCCGGCCCAACTGATACAAATTATCTTTTTGACAAGTTCATAAAAATGATTTAAATTTACTCTCTTGTAAAATAACCAATTTACAAAATGAGAGAACAAACATCTGATTTTGAAAGATTAAAAAAATTTGGGATACTAATAGATTATTTAGGTCTAGATTGTATTTTAGCAACAGAAGAATCAGAAATATCAGAAGAATCAATTTTAGTTATTCAAAATACTAGGACAATATTAGTAACATTATTAGAATCATTATTTCAAATAAAAATCCCTCAAGATTTAAAAATAAAAATCAACGGAAAAGAATTAGACTTGTCGAATCCAGATGAAAAGAATTTAAATGAATATGGATTGAATAATCATTTTAGCGCCCAAATACCGATCATTATACTAGGCATAAATGGCACTAATTTAGAACTGGAATCTAAATATTATCAACTTAAAATTGCCTCATTAATCTTAGGTGTAAGGCCGTGGAATTTAAAAACAAATAAACGCCCTTTTTATCATAAAGGATTTAGAACCAATCCTGATTTAAATTAATTTCAATTACAATTTTTTTATCACAACACACTTTTTATATATTCTTTAAATAATAAGACTCTTTTTGTGTCATTTCTTTTAAAAAGAAAATATTCAAAATCAAATGCCAATTTTGTAAAATCTAAATTTTTGGAATTTCGTAAAATATATTTTTTTAATTCAACTTTATTTTTCACATCAATAGCTTTTTTCAAATAATTAAAATCAGGATCTACATTGAAAGACATTAAAAAGACAATATCATAAAAATCTCTTCCCTGAGTTCTTTTTCTCTGGAAAGCGGCATAAATCTTTTGAGCAAGCAGGATTGGTAACGGTGTAACATTAATTTCAGTAAATACACCAAATTTATTTAATAATTTTCGATCTACTTTGTAATCATAATAATGCGGTACTGTGTCAACTTGAATTAACAAAACTTCATTTTTATAAGGCGATATTTGATTTTGAAAAAGTATATCAGGAATTTTAATATAAGTTCTAAAAGCACTTTTAAAAACATTTCGCACGTCAACTTCAAATCCTTCTTTATGCAGTCTCTCTTTAATAATCAATGATAAATTCGCGAAATCATCTTTTGTTAAATTAAAATTATCAAAGTCTAAATCATCAGAAAATCTGCTATTGTTATAAACAATCCTAAGCGCAGTACCTCCTAAAAAAGATAACTTATTTGCATATTTAGAATCAAAAATTATCTCTAAAATTTTATACTGCAAATACTCTCTTAAAATATTTCGTTTTTGATCGTGTAAATAAGGAGAAAATTGTGAAATTATTTCATTTAAATTAAGCATTTTTTAAAAAAATTAAAAATTTTTGCATACGTTTTTCTAACTCTTTATTTTTAAAAACATTTAAATATCTGAAAAACTTCTCTTCATCAAATTGAGACAAAAACTCTTCAGCATTAAATCTCATTTCAAAAAAATCATCTTCAGTTTTTAAATTACTATGAATATAAAAATAATCTAAAACTGTTTTTTCAATGTCAGCCATATTATACGGAAGATTATTTCTGTCATATTTCACGCAATATCCAAACATCAACGTCTCTTTCAAAGAATTATAACTAAAATTAGCAACTGTAGTAAAAAATTCGGCTGTTTTTTTGCTTGTTGCGGAAGTTATCACAAAAACACCTTCTGGAATTAAATTATAACATGACAATGCTTGTTCAAATGAAATATATGACGGACTATAAATTTTATTTGCTATTACAAAAAGACTATATTCGTTAAGTCCTATATCGGAAAATATATAATATTTTTTTATAACTTTTTTTATATATCCTTTTTCTTGCCATTCAACCAGTCTTCTTCTGTCAAAAGCACTATCAATCTTCCTAATATCATTTAAAGAAAAAACTAAAAACTTACTTAAAGCGAATTTTAATTCTAAAAATGTCATTTTATTTCTCAAAAGTGTTATTTTTCACAACTTACAGAAATATAATGCCCCATATCTTAAAAAAAGTAAAATCATTTTATTCCTCAAAGAGGTTATTTTTCACAACTTAGAAAAACAAAATGTATAAAATTTTAAAATTTATTACATATATTGAAATTACATCAAATCTCTGAGATCATATGTTTATATATAGAAAGTTTGTATTATTTTCTAAATTTTTTTTAATTAAAATTATTAATTCCTTATGGATTTTCAAGATGTCATTAAACAAATTAATATTCCTGATCAAACATTAAAGGGAAAATTATTAAGTAAAATTGACAATTTAACTAAACCAATAGGTAGTCTTGGCAAAATTGAAAATATTGCTTTAAGGCTTGGATTAATTCAAGAAACACTTAATCCTCAAATTACTAACAAACGTCATCTAATTTTTGCAGGAGATCATGGAATTACCGCAGAATCTGTTAGTGCTTATCCACAATCTGTCACAGCACAAATGGTGCAAAATTTTCTTAATGGTGGGGCCGCTATCAATGTATTTTCGAGTATGCAAAATATTGAACTACATATTATTGATATTGGGGTAAATTTTGAATTTGAAAAAAATAACTGTTTAATTAATAAAAAAATCCGGAAAGGAACTCGTAATTTTTTGCATGGACCTGCGTTAACAACTCAGGAAGTGAAAGATGCTATAGAAATTGGGATTGAAATGGCATATAAAGCGGCAAATGATGGAATTCAATTATTAAGCATTGGAGAAATGGGGATTGGGAACACCACATCTACAACCGCAATAACATCCGTATTAACCAATATAAAACCTTTAGCTCTTACTTGTTATGGTACTGGGATCACTGAAGAGCAAAGAAAACACAAAGCTGATATAATTAATAGAAGTATCAGAAAAAATCAGCCTTGTTCAACTGATGCAATTGATATTCTTACTAAAATTGGTGGTTTAGAAATTGCAGGAATGACCGGTGTATGTATTGGGGCCGCAAAATATAAGATTCCTTGTATTCTTGATGGATATATATCTTTAAGTAGTGCCGCTTTAGCATGTTTATTAAATCCAAATATCAAAGAATACTTATTTGCTTCTCATAAAGGTGTTGAAAGAGCACATAAAGAGTTGATTAAGTATATTGGAATTGATGATTTTCTTGATCTTGATATGCGATTAGGAGAAGGAACTGGCGCGGTTTTAGCAGTATATATTTTTGATTTGGCTTGCAAAATGATGAGTGACATGGCATCATTCGAAAGTGCAAAAATTGATCAAAAATCTATATAAACACTTTGTAATATCATTGGTTTTTTTTACAAAAATACCTATCCCAAAGTTATTTTTTCCAAGTCAAAATGACGATATGAAACAACTAAAATATGCAATAGCTTACTTCCCATTAATTGGAGCCTTAATTGGTTTTGTCGCATGGATATTTATCAAAGTTAATTTAGAATTTCTACCAAAAAATATTCTTATTGTTCTTCTTCTTTGTTTGTTAATGTATATCACAGGAGGTTTGCATGAAGATGGTTTGGCAGATGCTTTCGATGCCTTTGGTTCACAATTCAAAAAAAAAGATATATTACGAGTTATGAAAGATAGTAGAATAGGTACTTTTGGAACTTTGGCTATTGTTGCAATATTTTTTCTTAAATTTACTACTTTATCTAATATAGAATCTACTTATTTAGGAGCTATAGTATGTACAGCTCAAATCCTATCAAGATGGATTATATTACCAATGATGTTGTTTTTACGCTATCCATATAAAAGTACCAGTCCAAGTAAATTTTTTGTTGAAAGTATAAATAATATGCCGTGGTGGATAGTTATAATATCAAGTATATTTAGTATTGGAAGCGTTATCCTAATACTAGGATATAACGCTTTATATCTAATATTGGCTACTAGTATAATCGGCATTGCTAGTGGTTTTTATTATCATCATAAGATTCAAGGAGCTACAGGCGACTGCTTAGGTGCAACACAACAAATATCTGAAGTGGTTATTTATCTAATTTTCATATTTATTAAATGAAAATAATTTATATCATAAGACATGGTGAAGTTGAAAAAAATTTCCAAAAAAGTTTCCGTGGTAAAAAATGTGATTGCGAACTTTCAAATAAAGGGATTGTGCAGTCAAAAGAAATTGCTAAATTTCTTAATAATATCAAAATTGATATTTGCATTACAACAGGTCTCAAAAGGACAGATTTTATCAGTCAATTTTTAAACCATAATATTAAAAATATTATTGAGCCAAATTTAAAAGAAATTGATTTTGGTTTATGGGATAATCTTAGAATTGAAGATATCGAAAATAATTTTCCTGAAGATTTAAAAAATTATTATAATTTTTGGGAAACAGGACAATTAGAAAAAATTTCATTCCCAGAAGGAGAAAATTATCAATCATTTTTTAAAAGAATTAAAACAAGCTGGGACAAATTAAAAAATAAATCATTTAAGCAAATGGCTATTGTTGGGCATAGTTTTAGCAATGCCTGTTTACATTCAATTATTAACAATCAACCATTACATACATTTCCCATTATGAAATACGGGTCTATGACAAAAATATGTTTGAATAGTTAACATTAATTATTCTTTAAATTTTCTACTTCTTCGTAAGCATCATAAACTTTTTGATAATCTAAATCATTTATAGGTCCTTCTCCTGTTTCTCTAATTCGTTTTGCGTCCCATATAGATAAATCTAAGGGATCACGAAGTAAACCTGTTTGCAGATATCTATTATAGATAAGTGTCCCAGGTATTGGATTTAATATATTTGGGTTAGGGTAATCAGGTTGTAGTTCTCTGAGTAATTCTATTGTTTGTCTTCGATCATCATCATTTTCATCAGCAAAACCAAATATGCAATTTAAGCCTATTTTAATTCCATATTTTTTACACAGATTGATAGCTTTAAAAGTAGCTTGTTTGTTCCATTTCCCTTTCAACTCTTGTCTCCCAATTCTTTCACTACCTGTTTCTAAACCGAACCATATAGTTACATCACCATTGAAATCAGCAACAACTTGAGCAACTAATTCGGTAAATCTCACAAATGTTGAATTAAGCGAAATTGTATTACCTGCAAATATATCACTTATAGATTCAAAAGTTGTATCAAAAAATGGGACACTGGTTGCAATTGAATCTATAAATCCAATATATTTTACACCAAATTTATCCTTTAATAATTCTACTTCCTTCAAGATCACCTCAGTTGGTCTAGCTCTTGTTCTTTGTCCATTTGAAGAATTACAAAATGAACAACTAAATGGGCAACCTCGTCCAAGCTGAACATAACCAGTCCTATATTCTGCTCCTTCATAGATATCATTATAAGGAAACCAATTAGCACCAACAACGATTGGACTATCTTGTAAATTTGGTACAGGCGATTGAATTATTAGCTGACGGTTAGGCATTCCATCTTTAATAAGTTTATCAGCAATTTCTACAATTATATCATCAGCTTCACCTCGTACAATTACGTTATATGGTCTAGTGTATAAATATGGTGCTGAAGAACAATGAGCTCCGCCAGCTATAATTGGCAATTTAGGGTTTTGATTACAAATTGCAAATGCAACTTGTTCGCTAAATTGTGCATTTGGAGATAAAAAAGAAAATCCAACTACGTCAGGCAATGCTTCTAGTACAGCATTTGCTAAATTAGATACATTTTGTTCATTTGTATTATTTGGATTAATTAACAATCTTGAATCAAATAAGCTAACAATCCAACCTCTAGCTTGCAATATTTCTGCTAAAAGAGGTGTTGTTAATGGAGGTGTCCATATCCTTTGAGAATCTGAATCTGAAGTTTGACACAATACCAATGCTATACGTTTACTCATGATTCATAATTTTTTAAGTTTACATATTATCAAAAATATGATAATTGTCAAAAAACTTTATTAAATCTCCATTCGCTACTTTTTCTAAAAAACTGTAAAGTGTTTTTGATCAAATATTTTCGCATATGCCTCAACAACTCTCCATCTTCGATCAAAATGAAAGCCCTTCGCAAGTCGCAAGTCGCAAATCGCATATCGCAAATCGCCAATTCATCTGCCTTGACATTGAAGCTACGGGCCTAAATCCTGAGAATGAAAAAGTGATTGAAATTGCTTTGGTTAAATTTGATGATAATAAAATTATTGATACTTATCAAACCCTAATTAATCCTGAAAGAGACGTCCCAGAAGAAATTACACACCTTACTGGAATAAAAAGTGAGGATTTATATAAAGCGCCAAAAATTGGAGAAGTTAAAAATAAAATTAAAGAATTTATTGGTGATTTGCCGGTTGTCGGGCATTTTATCGAATTTGATATAAATTTTTTAAATTATCATGGCTTTAATTTCAACAATATTCAATTAGATACTTATGAACTAGCAAAAATTATTTTACCTAGCGAAGAAAGTTACAACTTAGAAGTCCTAGGACATAAATTTCATATTACGCATGAAAATGCTCATCGCGCTTTGGATGATGTGCTGGCCTGCATTGAATTACTCAAAATTCTACAAGAACAGATCCGAGACATTGCCGATAATGTCTGGCCACAGATCAATCATATCCTAAAAAAAGGCCAATGCGTATGGGCAGAGGAATTTCTATTTTGGCAGAATAAAAGTCTCCAATCCAGCGATAATGATTTTCAAACATTTTTTCCTAATCAAAAAACTACGACAAAACAACAAGCCACTGAAAGTGATGTCTTAGATATTGAGTGCCAAGCTCTCAATAAGAATTTTATTGGTAATCAACCTGTTATTTTTCAACCCTCTTATTATTTAGATATCGATAAATTTATCATTTTATTAAAACAAGAAGTACTATCACCACTGGAAACAATTTTTTGTTTAAAAATGATCCTGGTTATCGATAAATTTCAAAAAAGCTATAGCCCTGATAATCCAGATTTAATCTCCAAAAAAATAGTTAAATTGTTTAACGAAGAAAAAAACTTGTGGCAAACAGTCAGCCACGACTTTTATTCTTTATTGCAAACCAAATTTTGGCGACAAACACAAAAAAACCTAGCAATCATGATTACACATGAATTTCTTTATGAATTAATAAAGGCGAATCCTGTTAATTTTAACAAAATGAAATCTCTAAGAATTTGCAATCCTGACCTGTTCATCAAACACCTGCTATCCAACGTTAACCAATCTATTTATTTAAACAACCTGCTAGCAACTGGCAAAAACAGCGCTAATCTCAATAACAATCTAACTATTTTATTTGGTTTATTAGGAATTTTTTACGAAAAGTTGTTCGGCACAGAAAAATCAGAACAAGAAATTATCCCTAAACAACTAAATGATATTAGCTGGCAACAAATTAAAAAAATGATAGAAAATTTTAAAAAGATTTATTCTCTACCGCTAAAAATTACCACGCTTTTGGATCTAATTTTAAATATTGATTTTGATAACTATGTTTTTACTTTAAACAAAACTGAAAAATCTGAGGTTTTTTTAAAATTTTACCCCAAAAATTTCCCACAAAAAATCAGCTTATTAAATAATTATTTTAGCGAAATAGAAACACATAATGAATTCCCTTTAAGCCTATCAGAAAATTGCTATATTCAACATTTTTTAGATACAAAAATTAACATTAATGATAAAGACAAAAAAACAGAAAAAAATCAAATTTTCTTATCCGATATCGAACAAATTTTAAGCATAATCAATAATCAAAACGACACTGATTATATATTTATCAGTAGTTCGGAAAGGAATTCTAATAATCTATATACATTATTATTTGATCAAATCGATAAAGAAAACACGGCAATTCTTGCTCAACAAGTCAACGGCAGTATCGGCAAAATCCAGGAACTTTGGGCCCAAAATACCTCCTCAAATCGGATTTTGATCCTAAAATACGAAAATCTGCATTCCTTCCTTTTCAAACATAATAAAAAACTGAAAGCCCAAGTAGTATTGATAATTTACAACTTACCGTTTGATTATATGAAAAATCCAGTCAACAAAATAAGTTCAGCCAAATTCAAAAATACCTTCCTGGAATTTGCTATCCCCAGAGTCACTTTGGAAATCAAAAATATTATTAACAGTTTCTCTAAAATTCAAAATCGAGAGACTCAAACATTTTGTCTGGATCGACGTATCCAAAACTACAATAATGCTTTAATCGAAAATTTAAGTACCATGTCCGACATTATTCTTTAAAATCAAACTTTCTCATCAGCTTATCGTGAAAACCATCAGCAACACTAGTTACAATATCCTGACTGCTTAATACAATGGCATGAGGGTATTGGTATCGGAAATGTATGTAATAACTAATGCCCACAAAACTTGCTAAGGCTAAAACCAATAAATAAATTGACAAACTATTACTATGGAAATTTGCTAATAGACTATCTCCAACCACGTTAAATGGTACTTTGATATAAGAACTTTGATTACCATAAGCATCAATTACGGAAACGAACAAATCATGTGGACCAAAATCTAAAATATGAGTTGGCCGTGAAGAAATATTATCTCCCATCTGAATAGCAATCGCTCCACTCACAATACTATGCCAAACTAATTGCACATGTACATTAGGATTCTCGCCAACTTTCAATTTACCGGTAAAATTAGGCAAAGCTTCATTGATCTCCAAAGTTTTTAATCCATCTAAAACTTCTTGAGTAATTGTTTCGCCTCCCAGTGTCTTCGGTTGGAAATCCGTGTCTAAACTAAAATTGCTGTCGATTATAAATCTGACTGGTAAAGATCGTTCATTTTTGGTCTTAATATAAACATAGTAAGTACCGTCTATTAATTTATCCGCTGATTCAAAAATAAATTTATTGCCCTCACCCGCAACGACTGCCCCTAATTCAATATTTTCCCCATTTAAATCACGTTGCAAAAGAATCGTTACCTCTTCGCCACTTTTTGCCACCCCCTGGAAGAAAGGTTGGGCGGTAGCTAATTTCGCATCGTAACGAGGAAAAGTAAGTTGTAATTTAACCTCCGCATCCAGTTTCAAAGGATTGCTATGATAATCCAAAAACTCAGAACCATCAGACAAACCATCATTATCAGAATCAGCACTCTCAGGGTCAGTAGCAATTTCACATTCTACCGAATTTGGCAAACCGTCATTATCAGAATCCAGACTATATAATTCCGTCATCTGACAAATATCAGGATAACTAGAAGGGTCAAGCGGATCAGTATTATATTTTATTTCTAAACCATCAGCATATTTATCATTATCTGTGTCTACCACCAAAGGATTAGTTTTGTAATTATCAACTTCCTCGCCATCAGATAAGCCATCATTATCTGTATCAGCCATAAAAGGATTAGTGCCATAACGACATTCTTCTTTAGCGGTTAATCCATCTTCATCTATATCTAAATACACCGAATCTTTATCAGAAATATTATATACTTTCAAAATATCTTGATAATCCTTACCTGATCCATAATATTGAACACTGCAATTTTCCACATCAGCAATGGTTCTTTGAGTAGGGACTAAACTCACGGTAGTTTTCACTAAAATCGAATTATTGGAATTTCCATTTGTGGTAGAGAGTTTATCATCATTAAGACTATCTTCAGCTGAAGCGTGTTCAGTAGGTACATTAAGCGGAATGCCTTCTACTACAAGATTATTTTCAACTTCCACCTGAGCGTCCACAGCTGAACTTCCTGCTGCGGTTTCTGCAGGGACAGAACTGTTGTCAGCAGATTGATCAGTATTTAAGCCAGCTTCTATGCTGCTAATATTTGAAGAATCTTGAGAAGACTCGGTCAACTGAGAAGTATCATCAGTAGTTGTAGATGTGTCTTTAGTCTGATCTGATTGGGTATCTTGAGAATTTTCTGAATAAAAAGCCACTGTTACTTTACCGTTAAATTCATTATTGTTTTCATTTATTTCTTCCATTAAATTATTCGGATCTACTTTTGCATATACAGAATACTCATTATTTTCAGTTATATTATAAGCACTAAGTTCCCATGTCGCTAATTCTTTACATTGCCCATTAAAAATTGAACCGCCATAACGAAGATTTTGAGAAATTTCTCCAATTTTCACCAAAAATTCAACATCAGTTGCCTCATCTCCATCAGCACAAATTTTGACCCTAAATCCAGAGTTAACTTGTGTAACAGAATCTATATATAAATCTAATAAAACTTCTTTTTCAATTTGAGGCTCTGTTTCGGTGATAGGATTTTCATTTATATTAGTATCTTGAACTGTATCTTGTTCTGTATTTTGCACTCCTTCATCACCATCAGCTTGTCCCCCGAAATAACCATTAGCTCCATCCCCTGCTGTACCACCTGGACTTGTTTGATTTGTCAAAGCCACAACTGTTG
>MFXK01000023.1 GCA_001788835.1 Candidatus Peregrinibacteria bacterium RIFOXYB2_FULL_33_20 | reverse complement strand
CAACAATGCAACCACAAGTTTTGACAGGCAAACATAAGATCAAGGTATATGTAGATGCAACAGGATTGGTAACAGAATCAGATGAAAGTGATAACATAAAAGAGGTTACTTTGGGTACAGATCCAGTAACGGATACAGTGGTTGAAACATTAGGACCAAATTTAGAAGTACTTAGTGTTTGGTTAGAAGGTTCAATGAATTACCTGACAATTCAGCTTGTAAATTATGGCGATGAATCAGTTCCTTCCACCGCAAATGGTTATACATATGTATATATTGATAATGTACTTAAATGGACATATTCATGGGCAACTTTATCAACAGCAAATAAGAATTTCTTGAAAGTTGATGGATCAAGTATATTACAACCTCAAACCTTAACAGGTAAGCATACTGTTAAAGCGTGTGTAGATCCAACAAATGTTGTAAGTGAAAGTAATGAAAATGATAACTGTTATGAAGTTACTTTGGGGACAGATGTAGCGACAACTACTCCAGTTGCAAAATTAACTTCTAGTAATGCTACTGAGAGCAATGGGAAGATTTATCAGACAGTAGGTGATATCGTATATTTCTATGCAAGTATTAGTCCTGCCGGAAATTATGCCTGGAATTGGAATTGGGATTCTAATGCTCTAGCATGTGCCAGTTATCCTGACTTTGATAGTTTCACATTTAAATGTTCTGTGTTAAATGCAACAACTAGTAATGTAAGTATTACTTATTATGATACGGCCAACAAAAGCTATACTTCCAATATAATACAAGTAATTGCTTCAAATAACTCTTCATCTACAACAACTACTCCGACAACTACTACAACACCAACTACGACAACTACAACGACTACAACTCCAGCATCAACTGTAGAATATGAAGATGCAGTTAAAACTTATTATTCAAGTGATGAAAATGTATTCTCAGATGTAAGCACATCCACTCTTGAAGGTGTGGCGGCTAATGAACTTAATAGAAGGGGAGTAATTGGAGGTTATTCTGATGGGACATTTAGGCCTAAGAATGATGTTAATAGAGCGGAAACTGCTAAATTTTTACTTTTAGCACGTGGTTATAGTGTTTATGATGTTAGTTATAGTATATTTTCAGATGTTATTCCAAGTGAATGGTATGCAAAATATGTGGAAAGAGCGGCTTCATTAGGAATAATAGGCGGATATGCTGATGGTACATTTAAGCCTGCAAATAACGTTAACACAGCAGAATTCTTGAAAATGTTATCTTTGACTTTTGGATTGCCAAATAATTTAACGAATACATATAAAGATGTTCCTCAAGATTCATGGTTCTATTCATATGCTGGTATAGCAGAGAAGTTAAATTTATTTCCTTATCGAAATAGTGGATATTTATATCCAGATTCATATTTAACCAGATCAGAAGTTGCCATAGCTATATATCAATTCTTATTGAATCAGGATAATCTAATAGATGCTTATGGGGATGGTACTGGAGATACTGAGGGTATGATGTAGACATAGAAATAATGTGTAGTTACAAAAGGCCTATAAAATTTTTATAGGCCTTTTTGATGAGGAAATTACTTGCAAAAAGTGAATAAATATTGAGTAGTTTAGAATATTAACTACTATATTTAGGATAAATCAAGTATAATATATAGAATTGAATTAAATCAAACACCATGAAAAATTTTAAAATCGCAAAATTTGTATTTATAGGTCTTATCTTGTTTATAGCATCTTTGCCTTATGCTTATGCCAGTAATGCTAAAATGAGTTGTTATGATACAATTTCAGGATTGAATACTTTTTTGGAAATCAAATCAGATGGTAATGAAAATGGACTGATTACCATTACCAAACCAGATCAAAACAAAGTAGTTTTTTTGGAAACCACAGATGAAAATGGCTATATCTATTCAGATATTGATGCTTTTCATTTGAAACAATCAGGCCGATATGAAGCTTCTTATCAGGATATTGCTTATAATAAATATTTAACTTGCGGATTTCAGGTTTATAGTGGCGAACCTGATTATAAAAATTCTCAATTGGAAATTGAAGGTTCGAAAATTGCTCTAGCTAACGCTAAAGATTCGATAACAGTAAAAGTAAATTTAAAAGATGTTAATAATAATCCTGTCTCTGGCTATTCGTTGACTTTAATTTCTAGTAAGAAAGAAGATAAAATAGATTTAATTGATTATGCAACTAATGATAATGGGGTTCTGGAGGCGAATATTAGCTCTGTTAAGGCTGGAAAATCTACAATTTCTATCTTTGATCCGCAACAAAATGCTGTTTTGGACGAAAGGATAGACATCGTTTTTATTGAGGATCAGGCTAATAATGTAGCCTCTCAGATAGAAACAGGCGGGTACTTTGGTTATGCTAGTCTTTTTGATTTAGTGAAAGCCGCTCAGGATTATGGTAGTCCAACAAAATTTAAGATAGAAGGATTAGAAAATGATGTAAAAGTTGGTGAAGCGGTGAATCTTACGGTGACAGTAAACGATCAAAGTGATAATACGGTTTTGAATTATATCGGTAGTATTTTGTTCTCCACTACCGATGAATCAGCAGTGATTCCTAAGGATCCATACAAATTTAAAGAAGAAGATTTAGGCACTCATACTTTTAATTTAGCTTTTAAGTTTTACACTGCTGGCAAGCAAACTGTTACAGTTAATGATGTGGATAATTATGATTTGAGAAATAGTGTGGAATTTAATGTTATTGATAATAAAAATGCTGATAATACTAACAGCGGTGTTGATAGCCAAAATTCATCAATAGTTTTAAAAATTGATTTAACCACGCCTAAGGCTGGCACTTATAATGATAGCATTACTTTCAGCGGTATAGGACCTGCTAATGCTAATTTACAAATTTATGGCAATAATGATTTATGGGATAAAGTGACGACTGATCAAAAAGGTAATTTTAATAAAACCATTACTAATCTTGAAACTGGTCTTTATACCGTATATGTAGCTAATTTGGATAAGAGCGGCAATATTGTGGCGCAGTCAGACAGTGTTAATTTAAAAGTTGATACCGATGCGGCTCAAGTTGAACAAATCTCCATTGAGCCTCCTAGCATCATGCCTAATAGTCAAATTTTTGTAACCTTATTAAGCAAGCCAAATTTGGCACAGGTGTCAGTGATTATTGATGATAAAATTGTTGATTTAGCAGAGGATGCTGAACATACCGGTAAGTATAGCGGTAAATTGCAAGCTCCAGTCACATCAGGTGATTATATGCTGGATGCGGTTTTGGTTAATGAGCTGGGTGCTGAAGCGATTTATCCGGAAGCAGCTAGTTTTCAAGTGCAAGAATCACAAACGACATCTTCTATAGATAACGATAGTACAGACACTGATCTTATAGATAATCAAGATACAACAGCTATAATTTCTGATGCAGATACTGATACTACCCAAATTACCGATCAAATCCCTTTGATCTATCCAAGTCAAGTTACTGGCTTAGAAGTGACCAGTGTGGAAGCTGATAAAATCACTTTAAGTTGGGAGGTCTCAAGTATTAGTGATGAAAATAAATTCATTAAAAATTATCGTATCTATTATGGCACTGACCCGCAAAATTTAAATAATATTGTTAATACTTTTGATAGTTCGACCAAGTGGTATATCCCAAATTTAAGCAATAATGCTACTTATTATTTCCAGATTACGGCTATTGATTCTGTTGATTTAGAGAGCCAAATGCCGAGTCAAATGGTTAGCGCTATGACTACTACTGTCGCTTCTGGATCAAACGGCTCAACTGAAGTTCTACATGGAAGCGCTGAGGATATTAATGCGATAGATGATAGTCAACTCGATAATATTCAACCGGTTGATTTTCAAGCGCAGGGAGTTAAAGACAATCCAGAATCTGGTCCCTCAACTTTATTTATCTTGTTGACGACCTTAATTTTAACTGATATTTATATAAGAGTGAGAAAGTCTAGGCATTCATAAAATGTGTACTTTGAAAATATCCTTGCTTATTTCTATTGCAATTAATATCTTGTTTTTAGTCGCATTGTGTTTATACTTATTTACGCCGATTTTTGATGTTGTTATCCTTCATTTAAGTCTGCCTAGAGTTTGTGAATATGCTGTAAGTCATGACGCATATGAAGAGAGATATCAAAAATTATTTTGTAATTTTATTTTGGATAAATGATATCAAAGGATTTTATATTGGTTTTTGTTAGTATTCTTTTTGAAATTATCAAATTTGCTATTGTGGCTAGGATTATTCTGTCTTGGTTTAGGATTTCCATATCGAGCGGTTTGTCTCAATTGTTAGCTGATGTTACTGATCCGGTGTTGAATCTTGCCAAGAAGATTACGCCGCGTATTGGGATGTTTGATTTTTCACCAGTAGTGGCTTTGATAGGATTAGATATTATTAAATATTTTTTTCTTTATTTATTAGGGCATTAATATGCTTTTTTTAAAATCTACCTGCGTTCCTTTAAGGCAAAATAACGTTGATACTGACCAAATTATTCCAGCTAGATACTTGAAAGCAGTGTCTAGAGATGATGTGGCTGAAGGTTTGTTCTATGATTGGAAATATGATGAAGCTGGACAGTTGAATAAAAATTTTGTTCTTAATAATCCAGAATTTGAAGGAGCCAGAATTTTAATAGCCCAACATAATTTTGGTTGCGGTTCATCGCGAGAACATGCGCCT
The DNA here is from genome assembly GCA_001788835.1 of Candidatus Peregrinibacteria bacterium RIFOXYB2_FULL_33_20. GTDB lineage: Bacteria > Patescibacteriota > Gracilibacteria > UBA1369 > GWF2-33-10 > GWF2-33-10. The sequence goes on along the minus strand of MFXK01000023.1, from coordinate 2,912 downwards.
TGGGCTTTATATGACAATGGTTTTAGAGTGATTTTGGCGATTTCGTTTGCGGATATTTTTAAGAATAATTGTTTAAAATTAGGTCTTTTGCCAATTGTTTTGTCAGAAGAAATTATTTTGAAACTTTTAGATTCAGTTGAGGCTGATCCGAGTTTGGTGGTGGAAATTGATTTGAAGAATCAGCAAGTGCGAATCGCAGGATTAGGCGGTTTTGCTTTTTCAATTGATCAGTTTAGGAAATTTTGTATGATGAAAAATGTTGATGAAATTGGTTATACTTTGAGTTTTGAAGACAAGATTAAAGATTGGGAGGATAAAAGAATCGCTGTTAATGGTAAGTAAGGAATTGTTTTACACTATGTTGTCTCAAAAGTTATCCAAAATTACGGCTTCCGCTACTTTTGCCATGAAGGCCAAGGCACAGGAATTGAAAAGGCAGGGCAAGAGTATTGTTTCTTTGACTATCGGTGAGCCTGATTTTGATGTGCCTGAGCATATCAAATTAGCGGCTAAAAAAGCAATTGATGATGGTTTTAATAAATATACTGATACTGGCGGTTTGTATGAATTGAAAGAGGCGATAGTGCGAAAGTTTAAACGAGATAATAATATTGAATATCAAATAAACGAAATAATGGCTACAGCTGGAGGGAAACAAGCTTTATATAATATTTTTCAAGCGATTTTGAATCCTGGTGATGAAGTGATTTTACCTGAACCTTTTTGGGTTAGTTATGTGGAACAAATTAAATTAGCTGATGGTTTGCCAGTGGTCATTAATACTATTCCAAATAATTTCAAATTAACAGCTGATTTGGTTGAGAAAGCTATTAGTCCAAGGACTAAAGCTTTGGTGCTCTGTAGTCCATCTAATCCAACGGGAACTGTGGTTGATAATCAGGAAATTCAAAAAATTGCGCAGTTAGCAATTAAACATAATTTTTATGTGGTTTCCGATGAAGTTTATGAGTTTTTATATTTTACCAATCATAAACCTTTATCTATTGCTTCGTTGTCCAAAGAAATTTGTGATTTAACTCTGACAGTGAATGCGGTGTCAAAAACTTTTTCTATGACAGGTTGGCGGTTGGGTTTTGTGGGCGCTAATGCGGTTATTATTAAATTAATGGATAATTTGCAAAGTCATACAACTTCTAATCCCAATATTATCGCCCAAAAAGCCGCGATTGAGGGGCTGAATGGTGATTTGAAATGCGTGCATGGAATGCGTGATGCTTTCAAAATCAGACGTGATTTTTTGGAAAAAGAAATGAAAAAAATAGCAAATTTTAGTTTTGCACCTATGGATGGATCTTTTTATGCTTTCATTAATGTTGGATATTATTATAATGAAAAAATTAACAATTCTGACGAATTTTGTTTAGATCTTTTAGCTAAAACAGGATTGGCTTTAACTCCAGGATCAGCTTTCGGTCCATCATGTGATAATTTTGTGCGTATGAGTTATGCGTCAAAGATGGAAGAATTGGAAGAGGGGATGAAGCGACTAAGGGAATATCTAAAGATTTAGTTGTTGCTTATGCTTATTTTGGCAATTGAAACTTCGTGTGATGAAACTTGTGCCGCGGTTTTGCAGGATGGCCGAATGGTTTTATCAAACATTATTTCTTCTCAGATTGGTTTGCATCGCAAAACAGGGGGAGTTATTCCGGAAGTGGCGGCTAGAGAACATTTGAAAAATATCATTCCCGTTGTTGATAAAGCTTTGGCTGAAGCGAAAGTGACTATGAATGATATTGAAGTTATTGCCGTGACAGAGAAGCCAGGATTAATTGGTTGCCTTTTGGTGGGACTTAATACCGCTCAAGCTTTGGCCTGGGTTTATGGCAAAAAGTTAATCATGGTTAACCATATTTATGGACATGTGTTTGCGAATTGGCTGGTTGAAAAAAAAGAAAAAAGCTTGCCCTCGACAACGATTGGGGGAAAAAAGAAAAACATAAAATTAGATATGGATGATTTTGAATTTCCGATTGTTGTTTTGAGTGTGTCTGGTGGGCATAACGATATTATTTTGATGAAAAACTATCAGAATATTGAAATTATTGGCAAAACTCTGGATGATGCGGCTGGTGAGGCTTTTGATAAAGTGGCCAGAATGATCGGGCTTGATTATCCGGGCGGGCCTTCAATTCAAAAAGTGGCTGGGAAAGGAAATAAATACGCTTTTGATTTCCCGAAATCTATGTCAAAAAGTAAAGATTTTAATTTTAGTTTTTCAGGGCTCAAAACATCTGTTTTATATAAAATTAAAGATCTCACAGCTCATAGCTCACAGCTCACAGCCCAGTTACAGGCAGATCTAGCAGCAAGTTTCCAGGAAACGGTTTGTGATATTCTGATCACTAAACTTTTAAAAGCGGCTGAAAAATATCGAGCTAAAGAAATTCACTTAACTGGGGGAGTATCCGCTAATTTAAGACTTCGTAAATTTTTATTAGAAAGAACCAAAAATAAAAATTTTAAAATTCGTTATCCCCATAACATCACTTTTTGCACGGATAATGCGGCCATGATTGGAGCGGCAGGAAAATTTTATGATCACTTCGAAGGATCATCTGATTTCTAGTTTGAAGAAATTCATGAAAAAGCCAGAAATAAAGAATATTCTTTTGAAAACTCACCCCGTCCCTCTCTTTGAAGAGAGGGGGATTTCTTACGAATAAATACATATGAATAATAGACCAGATCTGAAAGCTACAGTTAGAGAACTTAGCAAACTAATTATAGAAATTGATGGTACAATTCATGATAATCAAAAAGAATATGACTCTTTAAGAAGATATATCCTTAATAATTTAGGTTATAAAATTATAAGATTTAGGAATGAAGATATTTTAAATGATATAAATAAAGTTATTAAAAAATTAGAATCTTATTTATAAACAAGT
>MFXK01000022.1 GCA_001788835.1 Candidatus Peregrinibacteria bacterium RIFOXYB2_FULL_33_20 | reverse complement strand
CTTTGGTTGCTTTAACTCTTATGATTGCGGAGAGTAAATCAAAAGAAAAAGATTTAATGGTAAAAGTAGTAGTGAATTTGATAAATAAGGAAAATTAATAATTCATTGCTTAAAAATGCTTCAAAAATTTCTTCTAAAAATCGGTCTGTCTGAAAAAGAGGTAAAAGTTTATCTAGCTTCTTTGCATCTTGGTTCACAGCCAATTTCAGTTATTGCAAAAAGTACAGGTTTAAATAGAACAACTTTGTATGATATTTTTGAGAGTCTTATTAAAAAAGGTTTGGCTAGCAAAATCGATAGGGGAGTTGCAACATATTTTCAGGTTTTGGATCCGAATAATTTGATGAATTATCTTGATCGTGAAAAGAATGAATTTGTGAGAAAAATTGAGAAAGAAAAATTGGAAATTTTAACAATTATTCCCGCCTTGAAATCCTTGGAAAATCCTATGAGTACTAAACCAAAAGTAAAATTTTTTGAAGGGGAAAAAGGAATGAGGCAGGTTTATGAAGATACTCTGACATCTTCTGAATCAATTCGAGCTTATGCAAATGTTGAAGAAATGCATAAGGGACTCCCTAATTTTTTTCCAGAATATTATAAAAGAAGAAAAGAGGCTGGGATTTTTAGTTATGCTATATGTCCTGACAATAAACTTTCAAAAGAACGAAAAAAATATGATAAAAAAGAAATGCGTGAAATTAGATTTATCCCAAAAGAAAAATATTCTTTTTCACCTGAATTAAATGTTTATGATGACAAAGTTATGATTGCTTCATGGCAGGAAAAAATGGCGCTTTTAATTACTTCAAAAGAAATAGCTGATTTGCATAAAAAAATGTTTGATTTGCTGTGGATGAAGTTAGTCTAGAACGCTGATTGACTACTGATGACTTTGATTTCGTTGATTATTTGATAAATAAACTCAAAAAATATTTTAATCATCATCACAATCTAGATCTGCTTCTAGTGTAGCTTCTCTATACTTATTATATAACCATCCTCCTACTACGTCTTCTAAATCAAACTTACTTTTGATATTTGTTAATACATTTGGATTCGCCTTACTAGTAATTACTTTTCTACCTTGTGCTCGTATTTTCCATATTTGGTCTGCAAGGGTATAAACTAAATCAGTGTATAAACCTATTACACCTAAGTCAGGATTTTTTTCTGTTGTGTCTTTATATAATTTTTCAAGTGTAAGTGGATTTTGTGATTCTGTCATATTTAAATGTAGGTAAATGATTAGGGAATAATTTTAGTTATTTATTAATTTTTGTCAAATATAAAATTTGAAAAATTACATTTTTATTGCTAAGTTCTATCTGTCTTAATTTTTTTATACATGGATTCCAAACTTTTTGCGGAAATTTTACTTAGGACTCAGTCAGTGAAAGTATCGACTAATCCACCATTTACTTATACTTCTGGAATCAAATCTCCTATTTACTGTGATAATAGACGTTTGATCTCTTTTGTGGAGGAAAGAAAACAGGTTGTGAAAGGATTCAAAGAATTAATTGTTAATAATAATTTAAATCCTAGTTATTTAGCCGGTACGGCTACAGCAGCGATTCCTTGGGCGGCTTTTTTGGCCTATGAAATGGATTTACCAATGGTTTATGTCCGTCCTGAACCAAAGGCTCATGGTACGGGCAAACAAATTGAAGGTGTTCTGCCGGAAGGGGCGAAAGTTTTAGTGGTTGAAGATTTAGTATCTACTGGCGGCAGCTCAATTAAAACCGCCAAGGTAATTAGAAATGAAGGTAAGTCAGAAGTAATTGGTGTAGTTTCTATCATGACTTATCAAATGCCTAAGGCCAATCAAGGCTTTAACGAGGCAAATTTGAATTTGAAGACTCTGACTAATTTTGAAATTTTAATGAATGTGGCCAAGAACAGCGGGGCGTTGAGCGAAGCTGATTATAAATTAGCAATAGAATGGAATAAGGATCCGGAAAATTGGGGAACAAATTTTAAACTTTAAATTCTAAATTTTGAATGATGGGTAATTTTGCAGATAAATTAATAACTGAAATAAAAAATAAAAAAAGTTCGATTTGTGTTGGCTTGGATCCAAGGTTAGATTTGATTCCTAATTTTATTGTTGAAAAACATAGACAAAAAGAAGGTGATACTTTTGCATGTGTGTCTCAAGTTTTGGTAGAATTTAATAAAGGTATTATTGATGCAATTAAAGATTTGGTACCATGTGTAAAGCCGCAAATTGCTTTTTATGAAATGTTTGGATTCCCTGGAATTTGGGCATATCAGGAAACTTGTGCTTATGCGAAATCTCAAGGCTTGATTGTGGTTGGAGATGTGAAAAGAAATGATATTGATTCAACAGCGTCAGCTTATGCAAAAGCATATTTGGGAAAGGTGGATTTATTTGGTAAAAAAATTGAAGTTTGTACTTGTGATGCTATAACTGTGAATGCATATCTTGGTTATGATGGAGTTAAGCCATTTATTGAAGAATGTCATGCGAATGCAAAAGGTATATTTGTACTAGTAAAAACTTCAAATAAATCTTCTGGCGATTTGCAAGATAGAAATGTTGATAATTACGCAACTTTGTATGAAATGTTAGCTCATTTGCTGGATTCTTGGGGTAGTGATGATATAGGTGATTGTGGTTATAGTAGTATTGGAGCTGTTGTTGGAGCAACTTATCCAGATCAGGCAAAAAAACTGCGTAAAATTATGCCAAATACTATTTTTTTAGTACCTGGATATGGTGCACAAGGAGGAACAGCGGAAGATGTGAAAGCTTGTTATAATGAAGATGGATTGGGGGCAATTATTAATTCCTCCCGTGGGATAACTTTTGCTTATAAAAATGATAAGAAATTTGACGAAAAAAATTATGCTGATGCTTCAAGGGAAGCTGTGATCAAGATGCAGAAGGACTTGAAGGTGGTGGGGATTGTGTAGGGGGAAAGGTGATAAGTGATTAGTGGTAAGTTTAGAAAAAAGTGTGAAGGTGGAGAATTTGTCGTAAGCGTCATACCAGCGAAGGCTGGTATCCAGTAGAGGACTAACTTCGATAGTGATGTGTTTTTTTTATGTGGAGAATTTGTTAGAACATGTAAAATTACGAAATACGAAAAAGATTCCTGTTTCTACAGGAATGACAGGAATGGATAAGATTTTAAATTATTTTTGTACTATAGTTGTCGTAGTTTCTGTAGGGTTATTATTAGCATTTTGTTGTTCAGCTTCAATTTCTTCTCCTGGCATACCATCAAGAAAACCCACAGGAAAACCCACAGGAAAATCTAAATTATCAGGATCTATTTCAGGTAAAGATGTGGAAGGGGTTGGCACAATCGGTTGGGTAACTATTGGTCTAGATGCCATATCGATTGCTAATTGAGTTCTAGTAGTATCTGATATTTCACATCCAACTAATGCAAGAAGTGCCATTACTGGTAGACTGATTCTCTTCAACAACGGATGACGTAATTTTTCCATATATTATTTAAGTTGAAAATATTTATGTCGTAATTATATTACTTTTTCTTTTTTTGTCAAATTTATTTAAAATTTCCAAAAATACTATAATATTTACTTATTAAGGTATTAGATTTATTTAATTTATGATCCATTTTAAAGCAAAAGTTATTAAAGGGCAAGGAAAAGGGCGGGAAATAGGCTTCCCAACGATTAATTTAGCAATCAGTAGTCAGAAGTCAGTGGTCAGTAATTTAGATTTTGGAGTTTATGCTTGTAGGGTTTTTTTGCCCACAGCTCATAGCCCACAGCCTTTCCTTGGTGCTATGCATTATGGTCATCGAGAGACTTTAGATTTGCCTGAGAGTTTAGAGATATATTTAATTGATTTTGATGGTGGAGATTTGTATGGTCAGGAAGTGGCAGTTGAAGTGTTGAAAAAGATTCGCGATGTACAAAAATTTTGTTCAGTGAAGGATTTGGTGGAGCAGATTGGGAAGGATGTAGAGGAAATTAGGGGGATGGTGAAAGTGTGAAGGAAGATGTAGTCGGAAGTGAGTAGTCAGAAGTCAGTTTGAACGGATTACCGATTACTGACCACTGACTACAAATGTCCTTTCTAGAGATTCTGGGCAGGCCAGAATGGCAATATCAGCTAGATTGACTTTTCCTTTTTTGACTTTGCTTGTATCATATAAAAGTCTAAAAAAAATTATGCTGAAACAAATTAAATCATATATTGATAATAAAATTCCAGAAGACAGTCCAATTAGATTGCTTTATCATCGGTTTAAAGCCATGTTGGCGGCTTTAATATATTTTTTCCCATCAAATAATTTTAATGTGATTGCTGTGACCGGCACCAAAGGTAAATCAACTTCCTGTAGTTTAATCACTGCTATTTTGGAGGAAGCTGGCAAGAAAGTGGCCATGAGCACCAGTATTAATTTACAAATTGGCAATGAGAAATGGGTGAATACTTCCAAGATGACTACTATGAGCCCTTTTGCTTTGCAAAAATTTTTCAAAACCGCTTATCAAGCAGGATGTGAATATGTGGTTTTGGAGGTGTCTTCTCATGCTGTCACACAATCAAGAGTTTGGGGGGTGAACTTCGATACTGTGGCTTTGACTCATATTGAAAAAGATCATTTAGAATATCATGGCAGTTTGGAGGAATATGTGTCGGCAAAAGAAAAACTTTTTAAAAATTTAAATGGCTTAAATCGCAAACCTAATATTTCCAAAGTGATGGTTTTGAACGAAGATGATTCATATTTTGAAAGATTTAACGAACATCATGCGGATTTGAAAATGACTTATGGCTTGAATCGAGGCACAGTTCATCCTAAAAATATTCAACTTAATGCTGATAAATCTTCATTTGTGCTGTCTATTCCTAATAATCAAATTGATGTTACTTGGAGTTTAATGGGGACTTTTAATATTGCGAATGCTTTGTTAGCTGCGGCGGTTGGTATTGCTAACGGTATTAATTTAACCATTATCAAAAGCGCTTTGGAAAAAGTTGAACCGATTCCAGGCAGATTGGAGCGTATAGAAGTCGGACAGCCTTACACAGTGATTGTTGATTATGCTCATACTACAGATTCTTTGACTAAGCTTTGCTCTTTGTATAAACCTTTGACTAAGGGGAAGTTAATTTTGATATTTGGATGTACGGGTGGTGGTAGGGATAAGGCTAAGAGACCACTGATGGGAGAGGTGGCTGATCAATTTGCTGACTTAATTATTTTGACTAATGATGATCCTTATGACGAGGAAGAAATGAATATTATTAATGACATTGCTGTTGGTATTAAGCGTAAAGAAGGGGAGGGTTTGTGGAAAATTGTTTCCCGCAAAGAAGCGGTGCATCTGGCTTTGATGATGGCAAAAACCGGCGATACCGTGATTCTTACAGGCAAGGGTTGTGAAGAAGTGCAGATAATTCGAGGAGAGAGAGTCCCTTGGGATGATAGACGGGTAGTTCATGATTTTTTGAGTCGGACGATTGAAATTGAGATTGATACAGGAGAAATGGTGCGAGGTAATGCTTGTTTGGAAGGGTAAATCAATTAATTATTGCAAGTATTTTTTTGTATGTTAATATCTAATTGCAATATTGTTGCATTTACTAATTTTAGATATGACATATCCAGAATATGCAAAAGAAATTCTTTTAAAAAATAATTATAAACTTACAAGTCCACGGATGCTTGTTGTAGAGGTGTTGGGAGACTCTAATGTTTCACAAAATGCCTACGAAATAGCAGAAAAAATAAAAACGATAGATGTGGTTTCTGTTTATAGAATTTTAGATTTATTTAAAAAACTTCATCTTATACATGAGACATCAGAAGGGAAATTTATTGCTTGTCAGAAGTTTGACTGTACAAATGTGAAACACTGTCATCATCAATTTGTTTGTAGCTCATGTAATAAAACAGAAGAAATACATATAAATGATAAATTTTTTATGAATAAATTAACAAAAATGTTTCCAAAAATATTAATAAATTCACATGATTTCCGTTTTGAAGGTTTATGTGAAAAATGTAAAACAACTAATTATAATTAAAATGAATATAATTTGGATTTATGCTCTTTCAAGCGTTATTATTATAAGTTTAATATCGCTTATAGGCATTGTTACATTATCAATAAAAATTGATAAACTTAGAAGAATTTTAATTTATTTAATAAGTTTTTCGGCTGGGGCTTTGATTGGAGATGCCTTTATTCACTTAATTCCTGAAGCCGTAGAAGGAGGTGAAGGATTCTCTATAGCTATTTCTTGTTATGTAATCTTAGGGATAATAATTTCTTTTATAATAGAAAAATTTATTCACTTTCGGCATTGTCATATGCCTATAACAAAAGAACATGAACATCCTTTTGCGTGGATGAATCTGTTTGGTGATGCAATTCATAATTTGATTGATGGCTTGATTATTGGAGCGGCTTATTTAGTAAGTATTCCTGTTGGGATAGCAACGACAATTGCGGTTATTTTACATGAAATTCCTCAAGAAATAGGTGATTTTGGAGTTTTGGTACATGGCGGATTCTCAGTCAAAAAAGCTATTTTCTTAAATTTTATTACAGCTTTAACAGCAATAATCGGGACTATTGCTGTTTTAATTTTTGGGACTCATTTTGTTAATTTAAGTTCTTTTTTAATACCATTTGCGGCTGGCAATTTTATATATATTGCATCTACAGACCTTATTCCTGAACTTCACAAAGAAACAGTAATTTCCAAATCAATTCTTCAGCTAATATGGTTTGCCTTAGGTATATCGGTAATGTTTTTATTATTGAAGTTGGAGTAAAATAGAACAATTCAAAGTTAACTTAAGAATTCACTTGAACATTAATAATAAATATGTAAAGTAATAGCAGGAGTTTTAAAAAAATTCCATTTTATATTTTAAATACAAACCATATGAAAAAACATATGTTGATTGTTAATCTCACGTTGATAATAGCAATATTATCATTACCTTTTAATGTAATTGCTGTTGGCAATGGTGTAGTAGAAACAGGTTATCCAGAAGCAGGTTATCTGGAATATATAAAAGGAGGATCAGTAGATGATTTTTCGTTATGTTCAGCCACTCTTATTGGCACTACAACTGTTTTAACTGCTGGACATTGTATTTATTCTGAAACGATGGGTTTTGATCCTTTTGGAGAAAATAACGGAATTAATTTTGTTTATGAATTAAATGGAGTTAAATATCATGTTGGTGTAGCTAATGGAGTATATAATACGAATTTTCCAGTAACTTTACCTGGTGCTTTTTCTACTTATTTCAGTACTGGTTATTCATATTATGATGTTGCTGTTTTAACTCTTGAAACACCTGTTTCTAATATTACTCTTCCAGTATTAAATTCTCGACCTTTAACAAAGGCGGATTATCGAACTGAAGGAGTAATGATTGGTTATGGAGCAACGAGATATGTTAATGCGGCTAGTACTGTTGGAGTAAAACGTTCAGCAGGAGCAATGGTCCAAAATGTGAGTTCATCAGATACGGATTGGCCAGATCTTAGTCCTGTTAGTCAACAATTTGGATGGACATTTAATATGGCTATTGCCAAAAAAACTGGCAGTAAGCTTGGTAGTAGTTGTGCGGGAGATTCTGGTGGTCCAATTTATTTAAAAAGTCCAGCTAATGGCAAATTTTATCTTAGTGGTGTAAATACTTGGAATTATTTTTATGTTTGTGATCTTCATGGAACTACTACTTCTCCAGATATTGGATCACTTACTTCGTGGATTAAAGATAATGTTCAGGATTCTACTATTCGATTTGATGTTCTTCCAGAGATGTAAAAATAGTGGAGTGAGGAGATTAATATATTTGAAATGTAAAATGATAATTCCCTTTCTTGTAATATTAAGAGAGGGAATTTTTGTTTTTATTACATGATTTTTTGCTTAATAAAAAAAAGCTTATGAAGTATCTTTTATTGTTATTTGTCAAGTTTATAAGGAAAATAATTAAGAATATAGATTTCAGCAGCTTTATAAATATGATATAATGTTAAGATTTAAAATTTAATGATTTAATAATGCCGTCTGAAGAACAGTCATCGGAGCAGCATAGTTTATCTGATGTCCAAAATTCATTAAAACGTGTATATCCCAATGCCGACGTCCATTTCGTTGCTGATCAAGAAAAGTTGGTTAGCGTAAAAGCGACTGGAAATAAAATAGATGTCAATATTAATGGGGATATTCTTCAGAAAAAAGAATTGGATGATGCAATAGCACAAATAATATCAAGCATTAAGTCATTAGAACTGCAAATAAAACTCAGATCTAATCCGAAATATACAAGTGAAATTGAGGTTTATGATCATTATGTGGAGGAGCCAAAATCTAAATATAGATTATTTTATAGTGTGCTTTTTCAGTATATTTCTTTGCATGATCCTAACATTCCTACTATATACTTTGAATCATTAAAAAGAATATCAAGATCAGGTATAGAAAAATTAGTGAAAAAAGATGATTTACCAACTCACATACAATTTATAGTCGGTCTTATCGGCCTTGAAGTAACTGATGCAGAGGTGCAAGGGGCTTTACAAGATATTCAATCTTCGCTGCTCAAACTTATTGACCCCAGAAGAAGTGAAGGGGAAAAGTTGCTTATTATAAATCAGTATATTATACCACAATATAGTTATTTTTTGGATAAAGATAAAGAGAACTGGAAGCCACGTAAAAAGAAAAAAATAGGAGAAAAAGCAGAGGAGGAAAAGAAAGCAGAAGAGAAAGCAAGGGAGGAGAAAAAGAAAGCAGAAGAGAAGGCAAGGGAGGAGAAGAAAAAAGCAGAGGAGGAAAAGAAAGCAGAGGAGAAAGCAAGGGAGGAGAAGAAAAAAGCAGAGGAGGAAAAGAAAGCAGAGGAGGAAGCAAGGGCGGAAAAGACAAAAGCAGAAGATGCAAAGGTAGAAGAGAGGATGGAGGAAGCAGTAGAAGAAGCGATTGAAGAAATAGGACCAGAGAAAGAAGCTCATCAAGAGGCGGAAAATCAATCGCCACAAGCACAAGAAAGCGAAGGCCAGGCAGGAGATCAAAGTGAGTCAGGGCAAGATGCTCAAGAAGCCGAGCAGGATGAAGTAAGTGAAGATGGTTCAAATCAAAGCGAATCAGGACAAGAGAAGGAACCGTGGGAACAACAAGGGCAGGGGAGTGATCAGGAAGGAGAACAAAGTGGACAAGATGATCAGCAAGGTGGGCAAGCTCCTTCCTCTCCGACAAAAAAGAAAAAATATACGACACCAGATTCAGGAGGAAAAAATGCTTTTGAAAAAGATCCAAGTGGAAAAGGCTATAAACTGGAAATATTCCCACCCTTTAAAAAAGATGGTTATTGCATAGTTGATCATAAAAGTCATTATGATAAAGATGATAAAACCTGGGAAGATATTGCTAAGCAATCTGTTTATAAGACTAACCCTCAATTTGAAGGCCCTAAATTTCAGATAGAAGGTGATGTGAATAGTCTTAATATTTTATCAATTCCTTTGCCTTATGGTTATGCTATTGATATCAATTCGTTACAGGAGGCTCATAGAGTAGTTGTATATAGAGATTCTAATGGTAATTTTTCTTTTAGGATTCTAGATGGTAAGTCATTTCATTTGAAAGTGGATTTTTATAAAGAAGCTAATTTTCAATCAGCTCGACCTGTGAGTGAGGATTTGAGTAAAATGTATTCAGGTACGCTTTCGCAGGCATCAGAAAATGCTATCAAAGAAGCAAGAGCTATAAAAAAATCTTTGTTACGTGATGAAAGGTTAGCCAAAGCTACAAAAATTAGAGATTATATAAGAAAGAACCATTTTTATCCGTTTGGTAGAAATGAAAAGGAGATATTAGATAATGCCGTTAAGCTTCAATCATATCTTAGAGAGAATTCAACTGCGGCAGATTATATTCAGAATTTGGATAAATCACCTCATTTAGAGTGTTATAGTGCCGCGAACTTGATGATTGCAATGCTTAGAGAAATTGGAGTAGAAGCTAGATTAATGACTGGTCATCATGTGATGGGTGTAAATCAGGCTGGTAATTCTGAGATTAATTCGTCAAATGGGCATGCTTGGGTTAGTATCTGGGACGGTAAGCAGTGGGTTAGATTTGATCCAACCCCAGATCCAGATCCAAATGATCCTAGAAACAAGAAAGATAAAAAAGATAAGAAAAAGGATGATAAAGAAAAGGCAGACAAGAAGAAAGATGACAAAAAGACATCCGATAAAAAAGACAATCAAAAAAAGCCTTCTCAGGATGTGGATGATGGTGGTGTAGATACTCAATCTGGTAATAAATCTGAAGAAGGAGAGAGCGGTGAAGAAAGCAGCGGTGAAAGCAGTGGTGAGAGTGGAGGTGAAAGTGAAAGCAGCGGAAAAGATGGAAAAAGTGAAGGGGACAAAGCAGGTAAAGGAGGCAAAGAGAAAAGTAAAAAAGATGGTAAAGGTGATGGTGATGAAGAGGAGGGCAAGGAGGGAGAAGGAGGAGATAAAGAAGGAAAAGGCGGAGAAAGTGAAGAAGGTAAGGGAGGCGAAGAAAAAGAAGGGAAAGATGGCAAAGGTGAGGGTGATGGTGATGAAGAGGAGGGCAAGGAGGGAGAAGGAGGAGACAAAGAAGGAAAAGGCGGAGAAAGTGAAGAAGAAGGTAAGGGAGGTGGAGAAAAAGAAGGGAAAGATGGCAAAGGTGAGGGTGATGGTGATGAAAAGGAGGGCAAGGAGGGAGAAGGAGGAGACAAAGAAGGAAAAGGCGGAGAAAGTGAAGAAGAAGGTAAGGGAGGTGAAGAAAAAGAAGGTGAAGGAAAAGAAGGGAAGGACGGCAAAGGTGATCAAACAGTTGAAAGTGATGAAGAAGAAGCCAAAGAAGGAAAAGGCGGAGAAGAAAGTGAAGAGGAAGGTAGGGAGAAAGAAGGCCAGAAAGGGAAAAAAAGTTTAGAAAAACAAGCCGAAGAGACTAAAATAGTTGAGGAATCAGCAGCAGATAAAGAAGCAAGAGAAGAAGAACGTCAGAAAGAACTGGAGGCATTACAAGAAGAGTTAGCTGAAGATGATTCGGCAGAAGATTTTGATGTAGATGAAGAATTTGAAAAAATGTATAAAGAGATGGAAGAAAATATTGGCGATACCACTCAAAGGAAAGAAGACTTAGAAACATCTATAAAAGATAGTGACCAATCAAAATCCACGCCAAAGCAAGAACAAGATCAGTTAAAAGATAAAAATGAAATAGAGATGAGGAATAAATATCCTCAACTGTCTATAGAAGAGATAAGAGAATTGGCTAGATTTATAAAAGAATTCAGACAAGATCTTAATAATATTCTCAATCTGCCGCTTATTGATGAGCTGAGGAGTATGTATGATAGAATTATTTCTGAAAGTATAGTGGATGCTGAAATGCCAAGATATCCTGTTGAAGATGGACCAAATCCAATATTAATCGATCCAGAGCAGCTTGATAACGATATAGAAGCTGGTAAAGATGCTTCTCCATCTTTTATGGTTAGAGAAACCATAGAAAAACCAGAACTTAAAATAGTAAAAGTACGTAAACGAAAAATATTGGATGGGAGTGGTAGTATGGCGGCTTCTTACGGACAGGGCGATAAGATGAGAACCCAACAGCAGATAGAGGTATTAGAAAATCATGTTATTGCTGAAAAACAGGAAGAAATAAATGAAATATCTGATCAATTAGGCAGAGATTTAAGGTTTGAATCTGAGACATGGATGTTCGGGACTCCTACGGTCGCGGATGAAAATGGTAATTTGGTGCAATTCAGAAAATTAAAAGCCTTATCGCCAAACTTTAACGAACTTGAACAGGCGGCGGTGTGGAAAATGGCAGAGAATACTACCGGAGGGACAAATGATTTTGATCCCTTAATTGCTATACATCAGGAAATTATAGATGAGAATCTAGCGATTATCCAAAAAAATCAACAAGAAGCTGCTGAAACCCCTCTTACTATAGACCAAATAAGGTTAGGTTTTCTTGTTAGAGAGATAAACGCTTTTGCAGAGTTAGAAGAACAAGAATATAGCCGTGAAATTACACCTGAAGCACAAGTTCATTTAGATAATTTAAGAGTGCAAGGCACAAGAAACACTAATTTAGTCAGATGGTATGATTTATATAACCAGAGCCAACAAAGAAGATTAACTGTGCCTGAACAAAATGAATTACAGGTTTTGCAGGATGATCCGTTGAATAACGTGATGTTGCACATTATTGACCCTTATGCCCTGACATCAGATCAAACAGATTTTTTATCTAGCTATGATTTTAGTGAAAAAACTTTAATTGAATTATTCAATGATTGGAAAGAATTTATTCTGGAAAAATATGTTCAGGATATAGAACCAATATTAGAAGTAGTGGAAGTAAGTTCTGATGGCGGAACAAAGGATATAAATAAATTAACACCTGCACTTGCCAAACTTAGAAGATTGGGGATTATAGTTATTGCTTATGGTTTAGGCAATGATGGCGGAGAAGTAAAAAATGCTTATTTTAACCCTTATGATCCAACAGAAGCAGGATATCACTGTAGAAATTTATTAGATTATCCACGCAAGAAAGCGGCCGCGTGGCATCACATACTTGATAAAGTATAGATTCTGATATATAATATAAAGATTTTTTAAAAATAATCACTTTAAATGGAAAATACACATTTTAGATTATCTACGGCAGGTCAATTAGCGCAAAGGTTTAGAAGTGAAGACAGGCAGGATTTAGTAGAAGAGGGAGAAGGATTAGAGCAAATTGATAAAAATTTGATGCCATATGTTTTTGAGGTTAGAGCGTTAATTGGAAGAATAAATGAAATAAAAGGACGTAAACAACAGATTGATACTGTGCAGGAAGCGAATTTACCTGCTTTAATATTTGGTTCTGATGGTGTGGATTTTAGTGATTTATTTGACGATGATTTAATAGCAAGATATTTAGAGAGTAAGGATCCTAATTATTCAAAACAACAGGAAATAAATGAAGTTGTTGGTAGATTGAGGGAGCTTTTGAGTAATAAAAATATATTAAAAGCCTATCAAGATTATTTTAAGATTATAATTGAAAAATATCATAGGATGAGAAAAATGAAAACAGCTTATGAAAAAGGTGAACTTGTAAAACGTGATGGAACTGGTAAAAAAAAATCAATGAAACTAAATGTTGATGACAAAACATTTGCAGGGCAGCAATTTGTCACAATCTTGCGGGATTTAATGAGTGATGCTGCTTTGGAAATTCAAAATATCCATAATAGGGTTTCTTCAGAAGGCAGAGATTATAATAGAAGTGATGAGCAGGTTTTAGAGAGATTATATAATCTTATAAAGCAATCTGACACTACAATTGACGAACTAAAAGCCAAAGATTATCGAATAGCTCAAGCATTAAGAATAGAGGAAATTATAAGAGATGCTACAATTGTCAAGAAATGGACACCACGCAAAACCGTCAGAGGTTTAAAAAGACAGAAATATGTAGAAACGGAATCCAGATTGAAAATGATTCGTGGGAATCATGATGCTTCAAAGTATATTTTATCCTGTTTAAGGAATGGTGATAATGTTGAGTTTACAGGACCAACGGGGACAGGTAAAACACAAATAGCTATTTATGCCGCAAAATTATTTTGTGATGGCAGGGAACCAGTGGTGTTATCAGGTGGTCCCGGTGTTTATGCCAGTACATTCTATGGTTCTGCGGCAGGTCAAGGTAAAAGAAATCCTGGCACAGCAATTCAGGCTATTGAAAACGATACAGTCCTTATTATAGATGAAGATAATAGAATTGATCCAAAACAGTTAGCTGAAATAAAATTTTTACTTGGTCTTAAACCGGGTGATCTTTTTTTTCATAGAGATACAGGTCAAATGTATACAATTCCACCTCATTTTCGTGTAATAGTTACGAGGAACGAAAAAGGAGCGCATCATAAAGACAGAAGTGAGCTGCCTGCTGATTACAGAAGAGAGTTCACGTTCGGTAGCTTTGAGGTACCATATTATACCCCGCAAGAAATGTATGATAGATTCTTAATACCAAAACTTGCACGAAAGGATGGTAGCATGGATTTATCTATTGATGAAGTTGGTGGAAAAATTGGTACTGATCAGACATCGCCATTACTTGAATTAGTTTTAGCGGCTGAAGAAATTCAAAAAGAGTATAAAAGTGTTCATTTGAAAAATTCTGTATTTGAATCTGGTTATTTAATAGGCTTATTTAATCAATGGAAAGAGGTGAAATATGCAAAGGATAAACAAGGCGCTCGCATAAAATTCTTAACTTATATTGAGGCTAAATTATTGGAATTTATAAAAAGAGCTGGATTAGGCAATCCAGATAGAAAGATTCTTATTCAAATATTATATAGACATGGATTTTTTCATGGCTGGAAAAGAGAAGTTTTTCAAACTGAAGATGAAGGGCTTGTGTATGTCAATGATGCAGACTTTACGTCTCTTACAACTTCTGTTACGAAGGATATATTTGCAAACGCTAGATTAGAAATTACTACCCAAAAGCATTTGGAACCCTCTGAAGTAGCCATGTTAGACCCTTTTAATAAAAGAGATATTCAAATCACAGAACATCCTTTGAAAAGTAAAATAGAAGAATTTTATAATAAATATGTAGAGTTTTGTGAGGGACAAAAGCCAAGGGTTTTTCCTGTTGTGTTTACACCTGATGATGATTTTGAAAGCAAAAAAGTTAGAATTACCAATCAATTGATTGAACAAATGGAATTAAAACAAACGACAGTTCTCTGGCTACATGTTGCCGATTTAATTAATACCTTAAAAGACGCTCAGGCTGCTTCATTGGAAGAACTGCTTGAGGCCGCCACACAACTTATTGTTGGTTTTAATGATAGATTAGCGGCATTAGCAACGATTTATAAAGAATCTCGTACATATACTAGTAAATATAAAGACTATGAACGGCAAGTTTTAGCTTTGACACGAGATACCAGTCTTCCTGCGCTAACGCCTGCCACCTTTAGACGACCGTCTGATTTTATCTCAGATATAGCTAACGCCTTAAATGATTTAATACCATATATTGAGAGGTATGGCCATAAATATGAAGCCATGCCAAGGCAAGATCCAGCACTCAAAAATGTGGCAAAGGTGGACCTTATAAAGTTTAACAAAATTCCTGAAATCCTAAAAGATCCAGCTCGTGCAATAAATCTTCAACATTTTAAGGACATACTAGACGGAACATCTGGTTTTGCTAGACTAATTTTCGATCTTAATAAGAATAAATTTAAACAATGACAGTCCTCTCAAATAACGACATAGAAGGTATAGGAAGAGAAGAAGATGGGCAAGTACAGCCATTAGAGGGAGCTATTGTTGCGCCCGGCGAGCCAATCGTAACAAGAGAAGCTTTACAAACAGTAGTTAAGCCCCTAATCGAGGGTAAAGAAAAAACATATTGGCGAGATATCGTTGCGCAAATAACTCTTTTGAAACAACTGTTAAGAGAAGACCCTTGTTATTCCGGACTTTCAGAATTAAGAGAATTAATTCATAAAAAAGAGCTTGGTAAAAGCGATTTTGTTTTTGAACATGAGTCAGTCAAATTAAATATAAATAGTGGTGATAGCGATGATTCTATCATTGGTAAATTAGTGAAATTTATCAAAGAAATGAAGGTATTACATCAAGATGATTTTGATACTAAAATCAAAGTCAGAGAAGCGGTTGGTGATAACAAAGATCGGGGGAGGGTCTGGAATACAATTACCGCCGGACTCATAGCCATCAAAAAACAATTCTCAGGCACTACTACTTCCAGTCAAGTTGCTGAATTATTAGATTTAATTGATCAGAATATGCTTGGTTTGGTAGTTCCATTTGCAATTAACACTGAAAAGGCGGTAAATCTTAATATTCAAAGGGGTGAATCGCTTGATTCAATTCTTATCAAATTATTAAGATTCGTATCTGATTTTCAAGCATTACATAAAGATAAGTTTGATACAATAATTGATTTTGATCAAGCCATGGAAGAAATTGAAGCTGAAAAAAAATATTGGACAGATATATTAGCTGCACTTGACAATGTTCAAAGTATTTTTCCTGTCAGCCTTTATCCCGGACTGCAAGCCATGAAAGAAATGATAGAGAATAATGAACTAGGAGTGGCACAATCATTAGTCCTAGATATTGGACCTGTGCATCTTATTATTGACAAAAAAGATTCAGATAAGTTAATGAAAAGAAAAATTCTTTTTTTTGTAGGCCAACTTAAACAGCTCGCTTCAGAAGAAGAAGAGCAGAAATTAGATGATATATATTGGAGAGACATAGAAGCTCAATTAAAAGCAATGCGTGGTCATTATGGAGATAATATAGATTATAATATGTTAATAGATTGTATAGAAACCGGCATACTGGGGGTTGAACGATCAGTATATATCGATGTAGATGGAGCAATCTTAGATGTCTACCCAGCTGATTCAGATAGAAAATTAAGAGAAAAATTAAAAGATTTTATAAATAAGCTTTCTCGTCAAGTAAATATAGATGAAGAAATAGAAAAAAAAGTAAAAGAAAGAATTAAACAAATTGAAGAAAATGCCATAAAAAAAGAAGAAGAATTTAGAGAAAAAATAAAACAAAAGGAAATTGAAATATCACAATTTCAGGCTCAGGTAACGCAAGAGGCAGCGGAAATAAAACAACTTAAAGATGAAGTTAGACAACTGAGAGGAACGACAAGCCCATCATCACGTTCTACTCGTGTTTCTTGGCCTTCATATATATCGCAGAGTGGATAATTCATGGCAATTTCTTTTTTATTGAGAATCCTAAGGCTCTCCGTTTTGAGTCATTTGTTGGATTATTTAGGTCAGATATTCTTATTGGCATAATATGCTCCATTAATGATGGTAAGCCGGGATTTTCAGTTACAGATATAGGTAATAACAAATGTCTGTTTAGGTATGCACCTAGACCTGTAACCTGTGTCAGCATATTTACAGTGCCTTCGCCAAGCATGGCTATTACTAGTCCTGCTTGTACTAGCACTTGCCCTTCCATCCGATCTGGATCATAAGTGCTTACTTTAACCGATATATTATCTAGCCCTTCCATGGTAACCATTTGCCCGCCTATCCTAATCGTTTGTTGATCGTATGTCTTAATAACCGAAAATATCATAGCTCTTACCTGTTCCATTAAATCGCCATAAGCTGCTGGTCCGACAATTTCAATTTGCGGCTTAATATCATTTACTTTAGCTTCTAGTTGATGTAAAAAAGTTTCTAGTTTATTCATTAATGTGGAGTCTGAGTCATCTCGATCAATATCTAAAATAATACCATCGCATTCACAGTACAACGATTTAGCTGATAAGAATTCTTTTAAATTTTCTTCGATAAGACCTATCAGCATCTGCAGGTCTTGATTGGGAATACTTGAATTTATTTTTTTTAATCTTTGTAATAAACCTTTCGGATTTAATGGCTCCCAAAACTCATTATTCTCTAATAATATTGATAATGATGGTGGCGTTAGAGTGGACATGTGGAAAAATAAAAGAAGTTTTTATTATAAATAAATTTATCATTTATGTCAAGTTAAAAATTAGATCAAGCGAAAATTAGTTTGAAGAAATAATTTAAAAAATTCATGAAAAGACCAGAAATGATGGATATTTTTGTCTACAAGTCATACCAGCCTCAATCTTCATTGGGGTAAACTCCGGCTGGTATCCAGTAAATATACTCATTATTTATGGATAAAACTTATTTTGTGTATATTATTGCTAGTAAATGTAATGGTACTTTCATATGTAGGAATAACAAATAATTTAGAAAGAAGAATTTGATACTGCAATATCAGGAATTGAAAAAGATAATCTTAACTGGAAAGATTTATATTATTTGTTTTACCTAACTTTTGGATATTATAAAGTTCAATACTATCGAAAAAGTCCTTTACTGGATTCCAGTCTTCACTGGAATGACGGCTGACGATTATTAAATTTTAAACAAATTAATTTTTTTCAAACTAAAAAATAATTGATCCTTGAAAATCAGCTAATTAAAATTTTTTAACCTTTGAAGATGCCAATCACAGATGTTTTCCATGGGAGTATTTGATTTGAAACCTATGTATTTCATAAGCTGCTGGAATGATTTATCAGTTTCTTTGAGTAGAATAGGTGGATTGAGGCTTTTGAAAAATTTTTTGTTTAATTCCCAAATTTTTATGGAAAAAAACATATCTTTTGAAGGTGGTATTTTAGCTCTAGTAATATTTGATACATATGGCAGGGTATAAGGGGATCTAACAATTTTACCATTTGGCAGTGTTACTACCAGACCTCCATCTCGGGAACCGATCAGGAAATCCCGAAAATCAATCACATCAAATATATTTATTTTTTTTAAATTATTAATTCTGGATAATAATAAAGTACTTTTTATCTTGATATTTTTTCCCAATAACATTTTACGAATTTTTGAGAGCGTATATCTTGAAGCTGCATCATCATCTATTAGAACGTATTTGCCTGCAGGGATTTTTTTTATTTGTCTGGATAAACTTTCTTTATTAGGTCTAGGTATGATTTTTTCTGCATTTTCTTGATTATCGCTGATGGCAAATTCTCTTGAAACATCAATAACGTATTTATCCTTACAATATAGATCCAGACTGATGTTTTTTGTATTTTTTGTATTTTTTTTGAAAAATTTATATTGTTCATTTACTTTAAGAGTTTGTATGGTTAGGTTATATTGGCGATTTGGATCATAAAAAATTTCTTTAATTAATAACTTTAGATTTTTTAATAAATTTTCCCGGGCTTTGGAAAGGCCAGATATTTGGCGATTATGAGTCCAGTTTTCAATTGTTATATTTCCTTCGTCTCGAATTAAATAAGACATGTCGGGGTAGAGTGGTCTTTCCTTAAGGTCTGGTATTTTCATGCTACTTGATGATTTGTTTGGTCTGGAGGTGGAGTATTTACTTAAAATTATTCTTATATTTTTTGTAATGCATGAATTGCTGGAAATTTTTTGAAAATTATTTTCATAACCTGGTCTTTGGATACATATACATCTGCCTTCTTTGGTGAAATCAAAAACAAAATCAGCATTATCAGCGCCAAATACATAATAAAGGTCTATATTTCTAATTTTTTTAATATGTTTTGAGATGTATCTTTTTAGTCTTTTTATGACATATGTAAAATATATATCTTTATCATTATAATAACTTTCCCATTTATCAACCATCAGCCAGTCATTTTTTGCTATTTTTTGGTTACATAGAACTATTCTATGTGAAGCTGAAATGGCGGTGTTTTTACATTTATATTTCACATACTCATCATTTGCCGGGGATAAATATCCACCTAGAACACATATACCTTGATCTTCAAGTTCTTTCTTCGCCAGTTCCATCATTTCTATATGTCCTTCATGTATAGGACAAAATGCGCCAGTCGTAAGGAGTATAGCGAATTTATTATAGGGGTTTTTATCTGATAAATTATCAATTTTATTAACAATTTTTTGTAATGGCGTTGATAACCAATTGGGATCTGAGGTGTTTAAATTTGTCATTTGTTTAGGCATAAATTTTACTCGACCACCCTTCTGGAATAGAATATTTATAAATATCTAAGTGCATAGCCGGTGAAGCCACTAAATATTTATGTTTATTATAATTATGTAAAGCTTCAAGATTGTCTGATAGCTGTTTAAATTGATTTTTTGCTTTTGCTGACCAGGTTTTTTGTATGGTGGTTTTTATTTTTTTATTTTTTATTGATAAATATTCCAAATAAAGTTCTACAAAATCGTAGGGTGCGCCAAACACTTCTTCATCATTTTTTCCGTCAAACATATCTCCCGAAGGAGCAGCTTCAGTAATATTTTTTGGTATATTTAGAAGGTTGCCAAGTTCATAAACTTCACTTTTATGAATGTCTGATATGAGTTGGACATCAACCATGCCATCAGAAGCTTTTCCATAATAGCCAAGATAAGATCCTTCATCTTTATTTGTTGTCCCACAGACAATGGCTGGCAAATTATTTTGAGTTAATAAACTTGTTAGATAATATAAAATTGGTGTTCTAATGTATGACGCTAACTGTCCGGCCGCCCACGCATTTCCTTTAATATTCATTGATTGATCTATAGTGGCTTTTGATAATTTATGCACTGAGGATAAATCTATTATTTTGGCTTTGATTCCAAAGTTTTTTGCAATTTGTTGTCCTTTCATTAGGGCTTCTTTCTGATTTGTGGCGCCATCAGAATTCATGATTGGCATAAGCGCAGCTGTTATTTCTTTGATAGGGGAGTGTTTTATTTTTGAGGCCTGGCAAATAAGACCCAAAGTTACTGCAGAATCAATCCCTCCACTTACTCCTACAACGCAAGCTTTAAGTTTTGATTTACTCATATAAGAGTTGAGTAGTTCGATTTTTCTTTTTAAATATGTTTCAGGTTTGAAATTTCTTTTTTTTCTAAATATTTTTAATGTTTTTATTAGATCTTGCTCAAGAAAATCGAATTTATAGGTATTGCGAATTTTCATGTACTTATTAAATAGCTAATTTTTTTTCGTAGATGATATTAAACTAATGTCGTTTTTAATCAAGAATCAATAGCTTTTACTTGCTATAAAAAAGAGCTTATTTTAAGATAGGGATAGATTAAATTTTTGATATGCCTCAATTTAAACGTATCATGTTGAAGTTATCGGGAGAAGTATTATTGGGTGATAAACAAATGGGGATTGATTTTGAGGTTTTGAATAATTTGTCTAAACAAATTGCTGAGGTGGTCAAAACTGGCGTGCAGGTCGCTATCGTTCTTGGCGCTGGTAATATTTGGCGATATCGGGATAATACCGGTACTGGCTTGGATAGAGTGACTTCTGATAATTTGGGTATGTTAGCGACAATCATGAATGGAGTGGCGATGCAGCACGCTTTGGAAGTTAATGGAATTGATACTCGTGTTTGCTCAGCTATTTCTATGCCGCAGTTAGTGCAGGATTATGTGGTCAGGCAGGCTAGAATACATTTGGACAGAGGCAAAGTAGTGATTTTGGTTGGAGGCATAGGCAACCCATATTTTACTACTGATTCGGCTGCGGCTTTGAGAGCCTTGGAATTAAATTGTAATGTGTTGCTCAAAGCTACCAAGGTTGATGGCGTTTATGATAAGGATCCGATGGAATTTGCTGATGCGCAAAGATTTGAAAAGATGACTTACACTGATGTTCTGTCCAAGGATTTAAAATTTATGGATGCAACTTCGGTAGCCTTATGCCGTGATGGCAACCTGCCGATTTTGTTGTTTGATTTAAATAAAGAGGGGAACATAATGAAAGCTGCGACTGGACAGAAGATAGGAACGATGATTACTTTATAATTTTTTTACTTTATAAACTAATTTTATGTCTTCACAACAAATTATTGATCAAGCTATTGTTTCATTTGATAAAAGTTTGCAGTTTTTGAGTAATGAATTTGCCAGATTGCAGGTGGGAAGAGCAAGTCCGAATTTAGTGGAAACTATCAAAGCGGAAGCTTATGGAGCCACTCAGCCTTTGAAAAATTTAGCCAGTATTAGCATTCCAGACCCTAAAAGTATTAAAATTGATCCTTGGGATAAATCATTAATAAATGGCATCCAAAAAGCGATTTTGGAAGCAAATATTGGACTGACACCAACTAATATGGGAGCTTGTTTATTATTGAACATTCCGCCTTTAACAGAAGAGAGGCGAAAAGATTTGGTGAAAGTAGTGCATAAAATGACTGAAGATGCAAAAATAGGTATTAGACAGGCAAGGCAAGATTGTATTAGCAAGTTAAAAGAAATGAAAAATAATTCCGAAATTGCTGAAGATGAGTTAAAAGGGGCAGAAGACAGGTTACAAATTAGAGTGGATGAATTTAATCAGAAAGTTGAAGATCTGAAGAAAAAGAAAGAACAAGAAGTGATGACGGTTTAAAAAAGCTTTTAGTTAATTTAAAATTTTCAAATGTCTGTTGTTTTATCAATTATCGCTTTCTTTTTAATTTTTTCTTTGTTGGTTTTGATTCATGAAGGGGGTCACTTTTTCATGGCCAAGCGTGCCAAAGTAAAAGTGGAGGAATTCGGTTTTGGCTTGCCGCCTAGGATTTTTGGAAAGAAATACGGGGAAACGATTTATTCTATTAACGCCATTCCGTTTGGCGGATTTGTGAAATTATATGGTGAAGATTCGACTGACAAGAAGATCAGTCAAAATAAAAGAAGTTTTGTGGCAAAATCTGCTCGAGCTAGAATTCTGATTGTTTGTGGCGGTGTGATCATGAACTTTTTGTTAGCTTTCTTCCTATTGGCTTTTGGCTTTTTTATTGGTATTAAGCCCTTGTTTGTCGATGAAAAAGATGTTTTACAAGCGATTGCCGACAACCAAATTGAAATTCAACAAGGCGAAATTCAGGATAAATCCCTGATTTATCTGCCTCATTTCCAGGTAAAAAACTTAAATGATGATAATATTTATGGACTGGTTAATGGTGATGTCATTTGGAAAGTTGATGGACAAAATATTTGGGA
Source organism: Candidatus Peregrinibacteria bacterium RIFOXYB2_FULL_33_20 (assembly GCA_001788835.1). Taxonomy (GTDB): domain Bacteria; phylum Patescibacteriota; class Gracilibacteria; order UBA1369; family GWF2-33-10; genus GWF2-33-10. Next base: position 47,748 of record MFXK01000022.1, on the reverse strand, counting down.
AATTTCGGATTTTTACAATACATTAGCTAAGGGCTTGCCTCAAACCATGTTGGTAAAAAGAATGGTTGATGGAGAGGAACAAGAAGTCATCCTTAATTTTCCATTGCTTGGATATGTGGGGATTAGTGAAGTTCTGGCAGATAGCGCGGCCGAAAGTTTTGGTTTTGAAGCTGGTCAGAAAATTTTAATGATTGATGGACATAATATGGCTAGTCCTTATGATTTGATTAATTATAATAATGCTAATGCTGGCAAACAAGCTAAGTACACGATTGAGGACCTGGATGGCGCGAGAAAAATCGTGGAGGTTGATATCCCGGGAAATGGCAAACTGGGTTTAGTGTTAGAACCAGTTTTCAGGATGGGAATTTTCAATTTCGATTTAGTGGAGGGTTTAATACCTTATAGTATTTTAAATATTCAAGAGGTTAAATTGCCATGGTATTTATCTTTGAAGGAAGCGTTTGTGGAAATTAAAAGACTTTCCAAAGCGACTTTTATTGGGATCTCTTCGGTTTTTTATACTATTTTCTCTACTGGTAATGTGCCTGAAGGCGTGTCTGGTCCGGTGGGAATCGCGCAAATGGTTCATCTAACAATTAAGGAAGGGTTTAATTCGCTGATCAGGTTGACCGCGGTTTTATCTTTGAGTTTGGCCGTCTTGAATATTTTGCCAATACCAGCTTTGGATGGCGGAAGATTATTATTCATTTTGATTGAAGTGGTGATGGGTAAAAAATCGAATGCCAAAATTGAAGCTTTTGCCCATCAGATTGGTTATATTCTTTTATTGCTATTAATCCTTTTAATCACTTATAAAGATGTTATGAGGCTGATATTTGTTAAGGCTTCATAGTTTTGTTAATTTTTTTTCATGCAAATTTCTATTAATCAGGAACTAATAACCAAATTTCCTGAGATGAAAGTCGGGGTGATGGTGATTACTGGACTTGATAATACCGCTAGTAATCCTGAACTTAAAGAAAAATTCCAGATGGTGCAGGAAGATATTCAGAAAAAATATGCCTTAAAAGATTTGCCAAACATTCCAGAACTAGTTTTTTGGGAAAAAAACATGGAAAATGCCAAGATAGATTCAAAGCAATATCCCTCTTCAATTCAATCCCTGGTTAATAGAATCGTGAAAGACAATCAATGGATCAGAAGCCAGAGTTCTTTGGTGGATTTATATAACACGGTTTCGTTGGAATATTTGGTGCCGATTGGCGCTTATGATTTAAACATGGCTGGTGATGATTTCGAAATTAGATTTGCTAATAACGTTGATAAATTTTTGCAACTTGGTAAAGAAAATTATGAAAATTGTAATGAGGGCGAAATTGTTTTTACTGATGGACATGAAGTGATGTGCCGGAATTGGGTCTGGAAACAGAGTGATAAACAAAAAATTCAGAAATGCACTCAAAATGCGCTAATTAGGATTGAATTTTTGGGCAAAACTGATCATGAGCTTAAACTGATTATGGATGAATTGGCTAAACTTATTGAAATTACTGTGGGCGGTAAAATTTATCGTTATGTTTTAGATAAAAATCATTTAAGCGAAAAATTACCAAGTCTTAATAGAAAAGTTTTTGAGACAAAAGCAACTTTGGTTAATGATATTCTCAGCAGGGGCGTAGCAGAAATTAATGTTAGAGAAGACTTACTTGCTGATTTGTGGAGTGGCAGAAAATTGAGAATTAAACTTGGTATTGATCCGACTGGTTTTGATCTGACTTTAGGACATGCGGTGGTTTTACGTAAATTGAAACAGTTTCAAGAGGCAGGACATCAGATAGTTTTGCTAATTGGTAATTTTACTGCGCAGATTGGTGATCCGACCGGTAAATCTCAAACTAGAAAAATTTTGACGAAAGAAGAAGTAATGAAAAACGCCCAAACATATTTGGATCAGGCAGCAAAAATTTTGGATATAAATAAAATTGAGATTGTTTATAATGCTGATTGGCTGGAGAATATGACTTTTGCGGAAGTATTGAAATTAGCTGGCAATTTCACAGTGGCTCAGATGTTGGAGCGAGATATGTTTCAGGAAAGAATCAGGAATGATAAGGAAATAAATTTGGTGGAATTTATGTATCCCCTGATGCAAGGCTATGATAGTGTGCCTTTGAAGGCTGATGTGGAAGTTGGCGGCACTGACCAATTGTTTAATATGATGTGTGCCAGACCGATCCAGAAATCATTAGGACTTAAGCCTCAAAATGTTTTGACCGTGCCGATTTTGGTGGGGCTTGATGGGAAAGAAAAAATGAGCAAGTCTTTGGGCAATTACATCGCGATTTTGGATACGCCGAAAGAGATGTATGGCAAAACCATGTCTATTCCTGACGATCTGATTATTAATTATTTTGAACTGGCGACTGAAGTTTCTACTGCGGAAATTAAAAAAATTGAGAAAGAATTGCATAATGGTGCTAACCCAAGAAATGTGAAAGCTAAATTAGCTTTTGCCATTACTAAATTGTATCATGGAGAGCAAGAAGCGATGAAGGCAGCGAAAGAATTTGATGAAATTTTTAAGAAAGGCGGACTGCCTGATAATATTCCAGAATGGAAAATGGAAAATTTGTCCTCAACAGTCCTCGAGAAGTCGGGGATCGGGGATGAAAAACTGAAAATTATTGATGTTCTGGTAGCACTAGGGTTTTGCGCTTCAAAAGGTGAAGCGAGAAGGGCAATTGAGGGGGGGGGAGTAAGGATTGAGGGAGAGAAAGTAGAAAGCATTGAAACAGAACTTTCTTTATCAGAAGGAGAGAAAAAATTATTGCAGTTGGGAAAGAGGAAATTTGTTTGGTTGAAATCTTAAACATAAAAAAATAGCTGGGGTTACCCAGCTATTTTTGCTTAGAATTATTAATTTTTGTTAATAAACAAAAGATTGACTGGTCTGATTATTATTTTCGTTAGACTCAGTTACTTGATTGGTAGAGTCAACTTTTAAATCAACTTGGATAGTATCTCCTGGATTCATCGAATTAACAATGCCGTCAAAATGTTTGCATTTATTTTGGGCTAGATCAGTACCAAGCGTGTATTGATTATTAGCTAATTGACTATTAACTTTCAATTCAACGGTAATTTGTTTGCCGTTATATACTTGAGAGGCCACATCATTGTAATTATCGACACAAATATCATAAGTAATATGTTCTGGGGTAGTGCCATCAGCGAGCGGCACTTTGTTTACATTAATGTTTTTTGCTATGATATCAGGATATTGTGATGGCGCGATATTGTAAGTAAATGAAACAGTTGAACTGTTATCAGTTTCAGATGTTTCCACATAATTATTATCAGGATCAAGAGTGATGACTGCTTGATAGGCTGTGTTTACTGCTAATGATATGTTTGATGGTAGGCTAATACTGAGATATTTAGTAACGGTATATAGACCATTAGAATATGTTCCACTATTAGTAGAAGTATCTAAGGTCACAGTGGTTTGCGCAAGTTCTGTAGTTAATGAACCGGATGAAGCATCATTGATTTTAGCGTTGATCTTGATTTGAGCGCTAGGATTAGCAGTAACAAAGGCATCATTAAACGTATAAGAGAAATTGGCTGTAATTCGCTGCGCAGTACTATCATATTTATTCAAAGTTGAATCTGAAGCGAAGTTGATTTTTTTACTATCGTCTGTAGCAGAACCAGAATTATTACCCTGATAATTAAATCTGGCATTTTGAATCATTGGGGCAACTGTGTTTTTTAAGCTACCTTGAAAATCATCAACATTGGAATTGATAACTAAGGAAGCGATTACCGCAATGGCAATTGTCAGTGTGACAGAGACATATAAAGCTTTTTTATGGGCCATAAAAAAATAGAATTAAGATATAAATCTTAATATTATAACATTTTAGCGGCTAGGAAAAAAGATGTTTTATTGCCTTCCCTGCCTTTTTCGATCAATTTCTGTGAGAAATTTTTTACGCAAACGGATGTTTTTTGGGGTGATTTCCACATATTCATCATCCTTGATGTATTCCAAGGCTTTTTCCAGTGTCATTTCAATCGGCGTGACCAAAGCCAAAGCCTCATCACTGCCTGATGCTCGCATATTGGTCAGTTTTTTATTTTTCGTGGCGTTTACCACAATATCAGTGCCTTGATTGTGTTCGCCAATAATCATACCTTCGTAAATTTCCGTAGCTGGATGAACAAAAAGAGGACCTCTCTCCTGCAATTTCCATAAAGAATAAGCCATGGTTGATCCGTTTTCTCCTGAAATCATTGATCCCACCGTTCTTTTGTCGATTTCGCCTTTGTAAGGCTCAAAGTGATCAAAGGCATGATAAAAAGTACCCTCACCTCTCGTCAGTAAAGTAAACACTGAATGGAAAGCAAGCAAGCCCCTGGTAGGGACTTCAAATTCTAGCGAGGTATGGCTATTTTCTGATTTCATGTTTTTTAACTGGCCTTTTCTTTTGGACATAAGTTCAATGATTTTGCCAGCCATGTTATCTGGAACATTGATGATGGCAAATTCGATTGGTTCATTTTTGACGCCATTTATTTCTTGCATGATGACTTTTGGCTGCGATACCTGAAGTTCATATCCCTCGCGCCTCATATTTTCAATTAATACTGCTAGATGTAGTTCGCCACGTCCATAGACTTTCACTGAATCGTTATTGGGAGAAAATTCTATCTTAAGTCCTACATTTGACTCCAATTCTCTTTCTAGTCTTTCTTTGATATGCCGGCTAGTGACATACTTGCCTTCTGAGCCAGCAAAAGGTGAATCATTAACCATAAATTCCATGGCTAAAGCCGGCGGATCAATTTTGATGGCAGGTAAGGCTTCAGCATTTTCATCGGTAGAAATAGTTTCACCCACATAAATATCAGGGATCCCGGCAATGGCTACGATATCGCCAGCACTAATTCCTTCCACTTCCACCTGTTTAAGTCCCTTAAAAGTGAAGACTTTGGAGGCTTTTGCTTGCCGTTTTTCGCCATTTTGCCCAAGGATAAACACATTTTGGTTGCTTTTTAATTGACCTTCATAGACTCGACCGATAGCGATACGTCCTAGGTAATTATTATATGCCAGAGAAGCAGGCTGCATGCGAAAAGGAGTGTCAATGTTTTGTTCCGCAGTTTTGACATTTTCCAAAATAAAATCTAATAACGGTGTTATATCTTTTTTCTCATCATTAAGGTTGCGAATGGCAATACCTTGTTTAGCAATAGCATAGATATAAGGGAAATCTAGTTGCTTATCGTTCGCCCCTAAGGAAGCGAATAGATCAAAAGTAGCATCTATTACGGCATCAGGTCTAGCTAAAGGTTTATCAATTTTGTTAATTATCACTAAGACTTTGAGTCCTAGTTCCAGTGATTTTTTTAACACGAATTTGGTTTGAGGCATGGGGCCTTCAGCGGCATCAATCAAGAGTAAAGTAGCATCAACTGTACGCAAAACCCGTTCCACTTCAGAACCGAAATCAGCATGTCCCGGAGTGTCAACAATATTGATTTTGGTGTCTTTGTAGGTAATCGCGGCATTCTTGGCATAAATGGTAATGCCTCGTTCTTTTTCCAAATCATTGCTATCCATGACTCTTTCTTCTATATGCTGATAATCCTCAAAAGCACCGCCAGCTTTCAGCAAAGCATCAACTAATGTGGTCTTGCCATGATCAACGTGTGCGATAATTGCGATATTTCTAATTTCCATTTGAATTTGACAGGAATTTTTGAAAGCTAAAAGATTTTACAGGAAAAATGTGATATAGCAAGGGAATAGCGAGAGAGAAGTGGTTAGCGGTTAAGTGATCAGTGGGGGAGAAATGAATGTAAGATTCTAGGCAGGTGAGAATGATAAAAACTTAATTGCAATATTATTGCAATTAGAGACTGCGGGGGTTTTTGGTGGGCCATCCTGGACTTGAACCAGGGACCAATCGGTTATGAGCCGACTGCTCTGACCAACTGAGCTAATGGCCCTTTTTTAGAAAAAAGGAAAAAGCTGTAGAAATCAATTTATAAAGTGTAGTTTTCAAGGTACGGAACTTTTATAACATGGAAAACTGGAAAATCCAAGGTTGAATTTGTTGGATTTTTCTGTAAAATCTCTTTGCTCGGACGGTTAGCTCAGTTGGCTAGAGCGTTCGCTTGACGTGCGAAAGGTCATTGGTTCGACCCCAATACCGTCCACCATCCTTTGTCTTATAATACCTTCTTCACCCTTTCCATTTTGGTCTCGATTAAAGCGCCAAAAGCCGCACAAATGATGACCAGATTAATGATCCAGCCGATGATTGGCAAGAAAGCAATCACTTTGAGGGCAATAAAAAGTAGTAAACTGATAAAGAAGATCCAGCCTTTGCTCCATTTCATTTTATGTTGGGTGTCAATTAATTTGGCCAAAGTGATCGCCGTCACTACCTTAGCTAGATAGATGGTGAAAGTATACACGGCAATAATAAATATCCCGATCGGTAGCCCAATAATCGTAACCATAAATAAAAATCCGACAATGGGAGTGGCAATGAAATACAATAGTCCTTTTGGGATGTTGGAACTAAATGATATATTAAGTTTTTTTGCCGCCTCCGTGAAGAAACTTCTATCAATAGTGGTAATAATGATTAGAAGCAGAATCGCTGATAAAATGGAATAAATAAAAAATCCTAGATGTTCAGTTAGTTTTGAGATGTAGCTTTTAAAAGTATTCTCCTCTTTTTCGTTAGTTTTTTTTGTTAGTTTTTGATGATAAATAATCTGGCCGGCAACCTGAGTTTCGCTTAAATCAAGTTGAGCTTGATTTGTACTATATTCTAAATTACCGCCGATTTTAGCATTTTGCCCAAAAGATATTGTTCCTGCCTCAATTTTTGTGTTGCCTTCAATAGCACCATTAACGATGACAGAGCTACTAGCCGTATTCATCTTACCTTTGACTAAACCACTCATGATGATATTGCCGGCGCGAACAATCAAATCACCATCAATTACCGCGCTATTTTCAATGGCGACATCTCCACCGAAAATGATCACATCGCCCTGAACACTGTTTTTAATGGTAATTTTACCACCAGCCATGCGAGCATCATCGCCAATATTACCAAGCACAGAGATTTGCCCGCCGGCAATATTCACGTCTCCTGCTACATCGGCATTGATCAAAATATCTCCGCCCACAGCAATTAAATCGCCGTTGATCTGGTTGTTAATATTGATTTGTTGTCCAGCTAAGTAAGCATCATTAGGAATTTCATCTTTGACAGTGAAATTTTCTTTTGCCATAAAAGTGGCGGCAAAAGCAATATTGACACACACAAAAACAGCCAATAATGATAGGCTTAAAATTTTCATTTTACCCATAATTTTAAATAAAATTATAAACAGATACTTTATACCTTATTTAGGAATGGCTGTCGATGAAAATATTGTCAATCTGTCTTTTATCAAGTAATCTGATGACGTTTGAATTAATATTTTTTTTAAATGATCTTTGGGAAAATCCATAAAGTTTTTTTAGTTTTATTGGGTCTAATCTCTTTGTTACATGCTTTTCAGGCTTTAGCCTTTTTTGATTTACCTGCTGATCACCGGAATAAAGCGGCGATTGAATACCTGCAGGCAAAAAATATTGTCAAAGGTTATGAAGATGGTTTAGTTAGACCTGATCAGGATATTAATAGGGCTGAAGCTTTAAAAGTGATGTTGGAAGCAGTGGATTTGGATGGTAATGGTGCCCTTGCGCATGTTGCACCTGAGGCGGGGGCGGCAGTGGCTTTTGGTGATGTGACAGAGTCAGATTGGTTCTATGATTACATCAAGAGATCTTTTAATGCGGGGATTGTGAAAGGTTATGATGACAACACTTTCAAACCCGCTAGCACTGTGAATTTAGCTGAGGCTTTGAAAATGATTATTTTAACTTTTGACGTAAGCGTATCAGTGCCGACAGAGGGGCAAGAATGGTATCAACCTTATTTGACAGCCGCTTTTGATCGGAATCTGATTGAACTTCAGGCTGATGGTTTGTCTCATCCTGAAAAAACTTTAAGCCGAGGTGAGCTTTTTGAAATTATTTATCGGGCTATGTATATTAGAGAAAATCATCTGTCCGCTTTTGACGTATCTTTGAATTGGCCAACGCTGGAAATGGCAAGATTAAATTTCCAGGTTAAATATCCTTTTGATTTTCAAATTATTAAAAATGATCATGATGTTACAATTTGGCATCAGGATAAAACTAATAACCAGATGTATTATTTAAGCCAAAGTCCCCTAGGGGCTTATATGCAGCTTGTTTTGAATGGCAATCAGGATAATGTAAGCTCAACGGATCTATTTAAGAGCTTATCAAACAATTGCCTTGATAATTGCAAACAAACTATGAATGGTGATATTCCTACTTTTGTGAAAATTAATGAAACCAATACTTGGTTTTCAGAAGAACAATATTTGTATCTCCCTAATCAAAAATTTTTGATTTTATATATTGGATTGGCTAAGGATAAATTAAATGAAGTGTTTTTGAGAGATATGAACGCTATGATTGCCAGTTTGAAGTACGTCCCTGATGACACTATTGATGATTCTAATGTTGATGAAATTTTGTCCACTGCCAACCAGAATATTCAGGTGGATGGCAAGGGGCAGGAGACTTTGGCGTTGTTTGTCGATGCCGTGATTATCGAAACCGACCCGATCGGTGTGGGAGCGGGGCCGGTGGATTACTATTACAGCGCGGAAGCCGATGTTACTCTGAAATATTTAAGGCAATATGATACTATCTTAGATATTGAGACAGGGAGAACAAGTGATTTTTAAAGCTAAAATTCATTGAGTTTATTGTCGCATAATGCACGTACATCTCTATAGGCCTTTAGAATAGCTTCTGGACTAGCTTTTTCAGCTCCTACCTTCTTGGCTATTCTAGATAGCCTTTCAGGTGGCATACCTTGAAGACTAGGTAGAACATCTTGGTTACTATTATCATTATCTGGTGAGTCCATATATTGACTGTCGTATTGTTCATTGAGCCGATAAATAAAATCAGATCCCGTACAATTTGATTCTGTCATGAATTTGTAAGTTAAATTTTAGGAAAATTAATATATAGAACTTAATGTGTTTTTGTCAATATCAAATATTTTTTTTAGAGATATAATAAAATAGTTATAATTTTTTTCCTAAATTTATGTTAAAAAAAATTACTTTCCTGATAATTTTTAGCATTATTATCTTTAATTTAAATGCTTGCGGTTTAACGCAAAACAGCAATAAGCAAACGCCAGCACCACAGAATCTACCTACTGAAGGTCCATCAAGGGACTTACAACAAAATCAGTAGGGGGCGGAGGTGAGTTTTTAAATTGGGGTCTTTACAAGCATACTGGTTTTTTAGTAAATTAATTGCAAAAATCGTCAAATTATTAAATTTTACTTATGGATTATAAACAGGCTTCTCTGGCAATGCATGAAAAAAATCATGGTAAACTGGAGATTAAATTGAAAGTGCCTTTGGAAAGCCGCGATGATTTATCTACTGCTTATACTCCAGGAGTGGCTGAGCCATGTTTGCGGATTGCTGAGAATCCAGAATTAGCTTATAAATATACGGAAAAATCTAATCTGGTGGCAGTGGTGAGTGATGGATCGGCTGTTTTAGGATTGGGTAATATTGGAGGATTGGCTGGTTATCCTGTTATGTCTGGTAAAGCCTGTCTTTTTAAGCGTTTTGCTAATGTTGATGCTGTGCCGATTTGTTTGGACACTCAAGATCCGGAAGAAATTATTCGCGTAGTGAAAGCAATTGCCCCTACTTTTGGCGGTATTAATTTAGAGGATATTTCGGCGCCAAGATGCTTTGAAGTGGAAAGGAGATTGATTGAAGCCTTAGATATTCCGGTTTTTCATGATGATCAGCATGGCACGGCAATTGTGGTTTTGGCTGGGTTAATTAATGCTTTGAAAATTGTTAATAAAAAATTTAAGGAGTGCACGGCGGTTTTGTCAGGGGCAGGATCAGCTGGTATCGCGGTTTGTAAGATTTTGTTGGATTATGGCATTAAAGATGTGATTTTGTGCGATACTAAAGGTGCAATTTATGATGGCCGAGATAGTTTAAATGATGAAAAAATTAAATATGCAAAAGTCACCAATAAAAATAAATTATCGGGAAATTTGGAGACAGTGCTTAAGGGAGCGGATATTTTTATCGGCATGTCCAAGCCAGATTTGCTTACCGCTGCAATGGTGAAAACAATGGCCAAAGATTCTATTGTGTTTGCACTTTCTAATCCTAATCCGGAGATTCTACCAGATGAAGCTAAGAAAGGCGGTGCTAGAATTGTGGCTACCGGCCGATCTGATTTTCCTAATCAAATTAATAATGTTTTGGCCTTTCCAGGAATTTTTCGGGGGGCTCTTGATGCTAGAGCAAGAAAAATTACGAATGAAATGAAAATTGCGGCGGCGGAAGCAATAGCCGGTTTGATTCCTTACCCCACTGAGGATAAAATTATTCCGTACGCTTTGGAAATGGATGTCGCCAAGGTAGTGGCTGAAGCGGTCAAAGCTAAGGTGTAATGGGGAAAAGGGCTGTGAGGTCTTTCTTATTTAAATTTTAAATTCTATTTTATGTCTGGTCATAGTAAATGGGCACAAATAAAGCATAAAAAAGGTATAGCTGACGCTAAAAAAGGCAAAGTTTTTAGTCAACATGCCAAGCTAATTGCCATGGCGGCAAGACACGGAAGCGATCCTGATATGAACGCTTCTTTAAGGTTGGCGATTGATAATGCCAAAAAAGATAATTTGCCGAACGATAATATTCAAAGAGCCATAAAAAAGGGGAGTGGCGAGGATAAATCAGTCATCATTGAAGAAGTAACTTATGAAGCTTATGGTCCAGGCGGAGTGGCTTTGATGATTGAATGTTTGACTGATAATAAGAATCGGACACATTCAAATATCCACACGTTGCTGGACAAAAAAGGCGGTAATTTGGCTTCAGGTGGCAGTGTAGCTTGGATGTTTGAGAAAAAAGGCGTGATTGAGGGGGGCAAAACTAAATCAGATGATGAACTGGAAATGATGGCTATTGAAGCTGGCGCTGATGATATCAAAATAGAGGAGGATTTTGTGATTGTTTATACAAAAGTAGAAAATTTTATGAATGTTAAGTCGGCGCTGGAAAAGCAGGGTTTTCAGGTGGACAAGGCATCTCTGAAACAAGTACCCAAAGATTTGATGAAAATTGGCAGTAAAGAAACGGCTGATAAGTTAATTAATTTAATTGACGCACTAGATGATGATGATGATGTATCGGAAGTTTACGGAAATTTTGAAATTCCAGATGAGTTACTATAAAAAATCCGGATTAAAGTATATACTCCGTAGTTTTTAATGCTTGTTAAATTCAATAGTATTGAATTTAATTGTCAAATTTATAGTATTTTTTTAGATTTAAAGTTTCACCTTCTTTAAGTTCTTTTAGCGCTGATGTAGAATGATTTGGAATATTGTTCGGGTTGGTATTTTGAGATTTGTTGTCAGGAGCTTGAGTATTTTCTTGTTTAGAGCTTAAGAATTTAACCACCATTTCTTTAATGTCATTCTCACTAAAGTCATAGCGATTACCATTGATTTCGATGGAGAATTTTTGAATTTTCTCTGAAGCTGATTGCTGTGCGTGTTGAGGTATTTTCATTTGAGAGGCCAGACTGGTTCTGATTTTATCCAGAATTTCCTTTTCCGCATCGGTAAAACTTCCTTCATATTTGTATTTGAATCCGGCTGCGCGCACATGTCCACCACCGTTAAAGATTTTAGCAATATCGCTGACATTGACCTCATCAGTAGTTGATCGCAGGCTGCCTGAAATTAAGCCTTTTTCTTTTTCTTTCAGCAACATGGCGATTAGTGTAGTGGGAACGTTAGTAAGCAGTTCGTCGATAATACCTTCGGCATGATCTGGTTCAGCCTGACAACTAATTAGATCATCTTGAGTGACTGATGACCAAGCCAGTTTATAGGTCGGATCAAATTGCAGTTTGTTTAGAGTTGCACCCCATAATTTGAGCATGGCCAGAGGTTTGGTTTTGAAAAAATATTTGATAATTTCTTGCTGTCTGGCGCCTTTGGCTAACAATTTAGAAGCTAATTTGAAAGCGCTTGGCGAGGTATTGGAATGAATAAAACTACCAGTATCGGCAATTAAACCTGCTAAAAGCAGAGTGGCAATATCCGCGTCCACTAAATCTTCATTGCCTTGCAATTCTTCTAAAATTGGATAAATAACTTCCGTGGTGGAAGCGGCATCACTGATAATATAATTGATATCGCCAAATTTGGAATTACTAGAATGATGATCGATATTGATTACGGTTAATCTATCAAAAATATTAGCGTGTTCGGTGTGCATTTTGCCTAATTGATGCCTATCGCCAGTATCTACTGTTACTAATAAATCATAAGGTATGTCGCCTTGTTTAAAAATGATATTTTTTTCGTCTAAATTGCCTTCTAGCGGTGATAAAATGATCTGTAATTTCTCATCTTTTATTTGATACCTGACAGAAGCGGTTTTATTTTTTTGCGTATCAACTTCAATGATTAAATCGTTATTGATATTTGACAATTCATCTTTGATTTCAGTAGCGGCTGGTAAAAATTTAAATTCTTCGGACACGATTTCTGGCGCGATCAAAGTAGCTTTTTTATTTAATTTTTTTAAAATCAAAGCCAAAGCGCATCCTGCGCCAATTGAATCACCATCAGGACCGCTCAGGGCGATTAAGATGTTGGAGCTTTTTTTTAGAAGTTCCACGATTCTAGTCTGCATGTCATGTGAATTTTCGGTCATAAGAGTGTTTTTTGGGTTTTATTTTTTACATTATTATATTATAAAATAAAATTTATAATATGTCAAATATAAGTTAATGGCCTTTCTGATTTAGAGAAGATGTTATTGTAATAAAAATTTTCCTTTAAGTCAAATCTATTATCTGGAGTTCCAGCTTTTCGTAGTTGTTCCATTTATTAGATGATAAATGGCAAACGATATTATAGTGTTTGTCGCTGGTAATTTTTTCAAAAAATTGACCAAAACTGAAAGCAATACTCTTGATTACTTGATTTTGACATACAGTATTAAGACTTAAATGTTTACCTTCTGACCCGACTTTTTTTAAATTTTGCAGATTTACATTTTCTAATATAAACATTGGTTTTTTATTCCCGACACCATAAGGAGCGAAGGTATTGATCAAAGCGACTGTCTCTAAATTTAAATTTTTTGCGTCAATAATAGTGTCTATTTCCAGAATCGGATTGGTATCTTTACCGGCAATTTTTTCTTTGGCAAATGTTTTTAAGGCCTGTGTGAATTGAGCTAAATTTTCTTTTTTTATACTATATCCTGCGGCCTGTTGGTGTCCGCCGAAATGCTCCAAATATTGTTTGGTATGGGTTATAGCCTCAAAAGCATCGAAATATTCAGGGCATCTGACTGAGCCAATCAAAATCCCGCCCCGATCTTCCATGATAAAGGCTGGCTTGCCATATTTTTCTGAAATTTTACCAGCGAGTAACCCGATAATGCCTGATGGCCAATCTTTGTGATTTAGGATGCAAATATCTTCATTCTTTAGAACATCCTCGAAATTAGCCTCCAAATATTTTAAAGCTTTATCGGTGATTTGTTGCCTTTGACTATTCAATTGTTCTAGTTTGTTGACGAATTTTTCTGCCTTGCCATTCTCATCAAGCAAAGCTTGTAAAGCATAATAAGGATTATCAATTCTCCCTGCGGCATTTATTCTAGGGCCGATTTTAAATCCAACTACATAAGTGTCATTATCAGTCATGCTTTCAATGCCGGCTTTTTTTTTGATTAAATTTAGGCCTTTCCATTTGCTGTTTTGTAATTTTTTCAGCCCTTTTTTGACTATCGCTCGATTTTCATGGGTAAGCGATGTGCAGTCAGCAATGGTGCCGAGGCAGGCCAAATCAAACAAATCCTCAATAAAATCTTCCGCCTCTTTGATTTTTAGAGATTTTAATAAAGCTTGCGCCAGTTTGAAAGCCACTCCGGCCCCTGCTAAATCTTTGAACGGATATTGGCAATCTTGTTGTCTGGGATGAATGATGGCATAGGCTTGATCAGGAAAATTTTCAGGTAGCCCGTGGTGATCAGTCACAATCACGTCGATATCCAAGGATTTAGCGAGATCAATTGGTTCCTTGCAGGCAATACCGTTATCCACTGTAATAACTAATTTGACCTTCAAATTTTTAAATTCCTCAATAAAGTGATTTTGAAGGCCATAACCATCTTTTTGGCGGCTTGGCAGTCTATATGAAACATTGGCATTCAATTTGCGTAAAGTATGGATTAGGATTGCTGAACCTGAAATGCCATCAACATCATAATCACCAAAAATCATTATTCTTTCATTGTTTTTGATTGCTTTTGCAATTCTTTCAACAGCTTTATCCATATCTTTGAACAGAAATGGGTCATGAAAAGAATAATTATTTGAAAAAAAATTTTCTTCTTCAGTCTCATTAGTAATTCCTCTATTTATAAGAAGCCTTTTGATCAAAGGTAAATTTTTATCTTCATTAAGTATTTTCCATTTTTTATTTAAGAAAGACATGAATAGAGTTTGTAAAGTGTGAGGGAGTGGAAAAGCTGTGAGCTATGGGCTTTGAGCTTTGAGTAGGGAGGAAAGAAATTGTTAAATGGTTAATTTTGATTGTTGGTCTGTCGTAAGGTGTCATTCCAGATTTAGTCTGGAATCCAGTGGAGAACTTTGGCCGATAGTGTTGTTTTTTGTTTTGTACGGAGAATTAGTTAGAAAAAACAAGAGGATGTTTACTGGATTCCAGCCTTCGCTGGAATGACATTAAGTTCACAGTTCCCTTTTATTCTTTTTCCACAATTTTAATGCTTCTTCGGCTGTTTCTGCTTTGTCTTTGCCAAAGACCCAGGTGTGTCTGCTTATTATTTTTTTAGAAACATCTTTTAAGCAATCTTGCATGTCAAATAATTTGTTTTCTTTTGCAATCTGACAAATCATGGACAAAGTTAAAATCACATCGCCAATTTCTTCTTTTAAATTTTCATAATCTTTTTTTTCAATAGCTTCGAGTACTTCATTAGCTTCTTCCTTTACGCATTTTGCCAAAGATTCAATCGTTTGCTTGCGATCCCAAGGACAACCATTTGGCGCTCTAAGTTTTTCCACCAAATCTAATAATTTTTGAAATTCTTTCATGTCTTGAATCTATAAGATATGGCTAATAAGAGCAATATTTATTTCAAATTTAGTTATAACAGAGGCTTTTTTAACTTTGGAATTTATAATCTTCATAAAACGAAAATTAATAAATATCTTCTAAAAAACATTCTGATTCTAAAAATAAATATAGTAAAGATTAAGTTTTGCATTAGATGCAAAAGATTAATACATCATTTCCATCCTTTGTTTATATCTCATCGCAAAATCAATTTTTGGTAGTGGAATTTTATGTTTTTTATAAAATTTTAATTCAGGTTCGATAAATTTAAAATTTTTAGTAGAGATTTGACAGATTTGAATCGAATTTTCATTAATTTCGTGTCCAGAATTTTTTAAAAGTTCATATTCTTTATAAAAAGTATTTGCTTTACTTAAATCAAAAAAATCATAAGCAATGGTATCCTCATATTTAAAAGGACTCAGATTAATTGGAAAGAATTTATCATATTCTTCCGTTCTTTTCATATGCACAATAAGCTGATCACATTTTTCAAAGTACTCTTCTTTTGTAAATTGTTTATTAAATATACAATAACTTTTTCGTTTTAAGCCAACACATCCAAAACAACTATGACAATTGATACATAAATAACAATATTGCATATCACTGCTGTGCCAAGTAAAAACACAATTTCTTGTATTATAAACATCAATTCCAGTAGCTGAAGATTGAAAACAAAGTTCAACCCGATCATTACACATAAAAGCATGCAAAATATCTCTTCCACTTCCGCATTGAAATACATTATATGAGTCTTTTAAATTAAAACTTTCATAAGCTTTGGAAACTTTACTGCAATTTTTAATATATGCGCCTTCACTATCTTCACAATTATCAAGTGAATTAACATTTTGCCTATTTTTAGAAATAATTTCCTCTAAAAAATATTTTTTATATTTCATTATTTCTTCATAATTTGTGAAATCAATATTATTTATAAAATTTTCATATTCTGATTTGGTGTATTGTTTATTATAAACACAAAATTTTTGATTTCTAAGCCCAAAGCACATAAACGAATTTTGTGTATTTCTACAATCGTACAAAAAACAAGAATCTGACACTTGTTTGCAATGAAAAGAATATTTTGTGTTATAACATGAGAACATATACACGCAATCGTACAAAAGTTCACTATCCATTACCCAATAAACATCAACACAGGAATTTGAATTGTAAATCCGCACTGAATAATGAACATCCCTGCAATTAAGAGAATCAAAAACCGTATAACAATTTTTCAATCCTTCACTATCCTGACAAAACTCAGCATTTTCCTGCATATTTGAAAGAAGCGCTATAACTGGAGCAATTTTTTGTAATTCATGAAATTGTTCAAAAAAACTTTTTGAAAAATCTATATTTAAATATGGCAAAATATAATCATCACTATTCCATTCATCATGACTATAAACAGGCACAAATGTATTTTCAGGATAAAGAGCAATAATATTTTTTCCTGATTTTGCAGATTTAATTTGATAAAATTTTTTATTTGGATACCAAGCCATAAGACTGCGCATAATATTATTATCATCAATTCCTAAATCCTGAACTCCAAATTTTTCGCAAAGTTCTTGTTTTAAATTATTTTTTTCACTTAAGTTACTTTTCCCCATAATAATAATTCTAAATATTTTAAAATTACTTATTTCTATATAGATTTTAGCATTCCCTCTAACGAATCTAAATCTATAATTTTACCCAATTAACATCCTTTTCCTTCGAAAACCAAGTCATCTGCCTTTTAGCATAATGCCTGGTTTCTTTTTTTAGCATTTTTTACATGTTCCATTTTTGGCAAATTTTCTGGCATTTCACTTCCAAGTTCTTTAATTGTAGATCTAACTTTTTTCCCAATTTCAAAATGAGTTTTGTTGGATTTTTGTTCGCCAATAATATTTTCACGTTTTAGTTTTGCTTCTGTTTGAGTACTGCGAAAAAGATTTGCGGCAAGCTCTTCAGCTCCCATGTGATCAAGAATTTTTTCATTAGGTTTAAGATTTTTCTTGTCATGAATGTCTTTTTGTCTAAGTCCGCCATAAAGTCCCATATATCCATAATCTTGAAATACACCAAATTTCGTTACTCCAGCTGTTTTCGCGGCTTTAGCAAGGTCTTTATTTCTATTAGTAAGCTCATCTCGAAGTAATACTCTTTTCCTGTCTTCTATAAGTTGTTCTGACATTTCTTGTTTACGCGTTTGTAAAGCAAAATAGGTTTGAGCAAGTGCAATTTCTTCTTTTCGTGAATCTCCATTCTGAGCAATAAGATAACAGGCATAACGAGACAAATTATAATCATTTAATGATCTTTTAGTATCAGAACCTATCGCAACCATTTTGGCGGAATCGCCAAAATGGTTTAAAATATTATTACCACTATTTTTGCAAGCATCTTTTGCTCTCCCAATTACACCTTCAAATTTTCTCCATTCAATATAACCAAGCATTGGCATCAGCTCCCTTGCACTCCAATATTCCTGTCCATATTCATTAACATGCTTTATTTGTTCAAAAATATTTTTGGAATTTATAAGATTCATAAAACGAGAATTAATAAATATCTTCTAAAAAACATTTTGATTCTAAAAATAAATATAGTAAAGATTAAGTTTCGCATTAGATGCAAAAGATTAAGATTTTTATTTTTTATAAAATTTTCGTCCATCTTGACAAAAAAATAATAATGATTTAAAGTGTTATCTTAGCATTATCCATCCCATTAGTTTAAAAATTATGAAATCAGCTCTTTTAGTACCAACATTAATAAGTATGTTAACAGGCTGTAGTCCGGATTTAGATCTTAGGGCTGGTAATCGTGATGAAACAGGAACAAGTGCAGGAGAATGTTTTGCGTCAACTGATGGAGGGGATTTAGCTAGAATTCTTAAAAACCAGATGGAAGAATTAGTCACAGAGCCATATATAATACATGATGGAATCCAATCTGGATTACGAGAAGCATTAATAACAGTTTCAGATGATGTTAATAGTGGGGAAATATGGGAAGGTCCTTTTGGAGAATATTGTTCCAGTCTCGGGACATCAGATAATGATTCTCAATGGATGAGTTGTAAATGGAAATTATCAAGTGGTTATGATATGGTTGTTAACACTAGAGAAAATCCATTTAGTGGCTACTATTCTGTAAGTACTTTAAACGGTACTTCATCTATAAATTCTGCAATTAGCGTTACAGGTGAAGGAACTATGGCAAATGCTTTTGTGCAAACTTCTATAATATACCCTAATGGAGCAACTAATAGTAGGCACACTGCTATAGAAACTTTTGATTGTGAATAATTTGATAATCTGAATATATAAAAAATTTATATATTTAAACCATTTATCCACACCACCTCCTTCTCCTTCGAAAACCAAGTCATCTGCCTTTTAGCATAATGCCTTGTTTCTTTTTTTAACAAATCTTTCGCCTCATCAAGCGTCATTTCGTTGTTTAAAAATTTTGCAATTTGTAAATAACCAAGACTGCTCATTGAAGGTAAATTTCGATCATATTTTGATAACAAATATTTAGTTTCTTCAATCAAACCATCTTCAATTTGTTTATCAACACGCTTATCAATTCTGTCATATAAAACCTCACGAGGCCAATCGATAGCAAACTTTAAAATATGATACTTATTATCATTTTTCTGAAAGCAGGAATTTTTGTTCTTACTGACTACTGACCACTGACTACTGACCACTTTTTCTATCCCCCTTATCACATATCGCAAATTATTTGGAGGAATTTTCATTGCTTCTGTTTCGTTCAAAGCTTTTAATTTTTTCCAAACATATTCTTTTCCATATTGTGAAGCTTCTTCTTCAAGTTGTTTTCTTAACTGCCAATTTGGCGGAGTTGCTCCTAATGTAAAATTTTCAATTACAGCACGAATATAAAGTCCAGTTCCGCCAACAATAAATGGAATTTTATTTCTTTTCTGAATATCGAGAATCTTTTCCTCTGCTAATTTCTTGAAATCAAAAGTTGTAAAATTTTCATTTGGTAAAACAGCATCTATTAAATGATGCGGAACGTCTTGCCTTTCTTCTTTTTTAATTTTTGCAGTCCCGATATCCATTTCCTTATAAATTTGTCGTGAATCAGCTGAAATAATTTCACCATTAAATTTTTTCGCAAGTTCAACGCTCAATCCTGTTTTGCCTGAAGCAGTTGGACCAAGAAGAATAATAAGTGGGATTTTGTCTTTTGGAATATTTTTTAAGAAACTTGAAATCAAATCTTCTGGATTCATTCTGCAACTTTAAAAAAGCTTCTTAAATTTACAGGAAAAATTATCAATCTCAAAATTACGATAAATTAAATTATCCCTTCTTCACAAATCTAATCTCTTTAAAATTTTCAAAAACAAACTTAGGACGTCGCTTATTATTATTTTTATACAAGCACTTACCCTCACAAACAAAACCATTACAATCACCGACCTGAACTTCTTTATCTTTTTTATTTATCAAAATCAATGAATTACCTTCCTGTATCCATTTATTAATTCTTTCAATTTCACATGGAAATATATTTTCACTTAAAATATGTATCGGCTCTGGAGATTTTTCAATAGATGCGCCTATCTCCCCACATCCTGATTTTTGATCAGAGTCTCCATGGCCTAAGGCATCTATTTGTGATGTTGAATCTTTCTCCAAATTTGATTTTTTTTGTTTATCGGTCGCACTTACTAAAGCATCATCACTTTCAACAAAATCAGGCAATGAAGATTTACTAGTAATTATAACTACATTATCAATTTCAGAAAAACAATTTTCAAAATAGTATTCACCAAAAACAACCCGCATCCTTTCTGGCCAAATCACTTGACCATTTTCTATAATAATTTCTTCTGACATACCATTTCTACTAGGATGCTTAAATCGAACAACTCCAATTTCAGGTAAATGAACTTGAATATAATTTTCTATAAAACATCCATTAGTTTTTGTTAATCTTATTAATACCGTTTTTTTCTTTTCAACGGCATCAGAAGGTTCATTTATATAACGACCTAAATTTCCAGGATCAGTTAAATCGCCATCAGAAACAAGAATTCTAATACTATTATTAGAAGTAACAACATAATTTAATTTTTCAACAATTTTTTTTGTACTCAAATTAGTATTAGAAAAATCTAAAACAATGACCTGATTTTCACATCTAACTCTTAATTCTCTTTTGTTCTTATTTCCGTTATTTTTTATATATTTAGCAATAGCTAAAATTTCACCAGAAGTGATTTCTACCTGTTGATGTCCAATCAAACTTTCATTAACACCCCCTAGTCGCATTTCAGCCTCTCCTCCACCGCCTTGTTCTGCTCTAAAAGCACTCGTAACTGGAGAAGAATTTAAATATTTTTCCGCAGGGTTTTTTGGTTTTTTAATAAGTTTTATTCTTAATCCTCCAACTTGAGAAGTATTACATGAAAGATAAATTTTTATTAACTCTCTATCTTTCAATTCCACATGCATACGGTTATATCTACCAGAATCTCCTTTTTCTTTTAATGCTAAACGCTCTAATTTAGACAAAGCAACTTCTTGACCATTTATTCCAATGTCTCTTTCATTATAGCCTCCTTTTTCTTTCTCTCCTATTCTACTCCAACTAGTATTTAACGCTGCTATTCCTTTTTCATTTAACAATTGAATAAGAATGCTTCCATAAGCATTATATCTATCATTAGAATTTTTTAAAAAATCATCTAAAAATGTATTTAAAGTCTCCGCATCTTCTTGAGATATAGTACCTGCATAAACTTCACACGAAATCGAATCTCCATCTTCACTAATTTCTGCAGATTGAACTGCATCTTCAGGCTTCAATATCCTAATTGGAAGTTTTAATATCAAATTTAACTTATTAAAAAAATCATACCAATCATCACTGCTTAAAAAATAACATTGATTTCTTCCTCCCCCACAATCAACAACAATTCGATCATAACCTTTTAATGTTTTTGCAACAGCTCTGAACCTACTACTTAAAATTTCCGGTTGATTTATTAATGAATCCATTTCTCCTTCTTCACATAACATTCTCAATAAATCTTCTCCTCTTCGAATATCTTCAACTCTAAAACTTGCAACTAACAATTTCCTTTTTTGTCGGACACGATCTTCATCATCTAACTCTTCATCAACAGCCCTCTCATCCCCTGATCTTTGAAGCGCACCAACTACACTTCCTCTTGCCTTTCCCATTTGCGAACTAATAGGTCCACCACGAACAGTTTTCGCCCCACAGCCAACCTCTTCCCGAGATTCATCTACATAACTACCTAAATCTCCGGGATCAGTTAATCCACTACCTGAAATAACGATTGAAGAACTTTCCTTAATTATTAATTCTAAAGAAGCAATAATATCTGATCTTGTAGGTAGCCTATCATCAAAATCGAAAATCCTTAACTGTTCTCCACCTTGAATTCTTATAAACCCATATTCAACAAGCCCATTCCCTTCTATATATTTAGCAACTGTAGCTAAATTATTAGTAGTTAAATCAATGCGTACTTCTTTCCAACTACTTCCTATTACTTCTACATCACTCATAATGTAATTTTAAATTTTAAAAGCTTTTTTAAAGAAAGTTTATTATATTTGCAATTAATTCAAATTAAGTCAAATAATTTTGGATCATTTGATTTTGGATCAAGCGGAAATTGGTTTGAAAAAATTCTAACGAATTAACTCACCCCAACCCTCTTACATTAAGAGAGGGGGATTTTTTTATAAATATTTTTCTAATTTAAGAATTGTTCCTTCTATATCATTTATAATTTTTTCATTTTTAAATCTTAAAATTTCGTAATCTAAACTTTCTAAAATATCTTCTCGAAGTAAATCATAATCTTTTAATTTTTGCAGTCCCGATATCCATTTCCTTATAAATTTGTCGTGAATCAGCTGAAATAATTTCACCATTAAATTTTTTCGCAAGTTCAACGCTCAATCCTGTTTTGCCTGAAGCGGTTGGACCAAGAAGAATAATAAGTGGGATTTTGTCTTTTGGAATATTTTTTAGAAAATTTGAAACTAATTCAAAAATATCCATTAATTTTAAATTAAAGCAGGAAAAAGACTAAAGTAATTTCTAATAAAAAGCTATCTGCAAATAATTATTTGACTACTGTAACATATTCTCCTTCATCTGCTGCATAATATGAGGTCTCAGTAATAGCTACTGGTGAATCATTTGAATCGGTAGCAGTGATTGTAGTTGGTAAATAACCAAATTTTGTTTCGGATTGTGCATTAGGTAATACAGCGCATTCTAAGCTAAATACAATCGAATCCCCATCAGGAATTGTTTGATGGGTACTTAGAATTGTAAATGGCAAGGAACCATCTGTATCGGGTACTCTTGTGTCTGACATATTAGAATAATACATATCGCTTAATACACAATTTGCTAATCCTCCTGGATATGGAATGGTAGAATTATCATTTAATGTAAATTCCATATTTTTTAGATTTACATCACAGCCATGAGCATTGAATTGTAGATTTTTAAGAACTAAATCTGGGTCCCCAGGTTTTACTGTTATCCAAAGAAGGCCAAGAGAATCAACTTCTAATTCACAACTAGATTGTGGAGGAACAACCTTGACGCAAGTTTTATCAGTGTAATAAGTAATATTTACATTTTGGTGATCATGTTCATCTGAAGCAACAAGATTGGTAGGGGCATAACACCATCCACCATTAGTGATACCTGGAGCAATATCGCAATCTAAATTTAAGGTAGAATGTTCACCGTCTCCAAATATGTAAGAGGCATCTGCACCTGTATTTATTTGCAAAGTTAATGAACCATCTGTATCTGGAGCAATTGCATCACTTATTTGTGTTCCATTCTCATCTGATAAGTAACATCCATCTAAACCTTCATCATGATCTGCACTAGCATCATCAAATGAAAGTTCTTCTAATATAGCTAATTCTTCAGGATCACTTTGATTATATACGTTGATAGAAGCCATTATCTGAATTTCTCTTGGTATTGCCTTTGTATCAGTTAAAGGTTGTGTTTCTACTTCTAATATAACATTTGAAGGACATTCTTCTTGTCCTACGGCAGTCAAGGCAAGTCCTGCACTAAATAAAGCTGATAATCTATTTCTTTTGTTTTTTCTTGTAAGCCTAATTTCAGGATTTTGAGTAGATTCATCAGGTGTTGGTGTGGTAATTTCTTCTATTCTTCCTCCTGGAATTGTCATTGACATATACGAAAATTAAATTTTGAATTTAATAAGAGTTTAATCATTAAATTATTTCTTTGCAAGTTATGCGGTCTTGTAAATTTCGTAATAAACTGATTCTTCACCATATTTTAGAAAGTGAACAAGCTAGGAAGCTGATTAACAATGCGTTAGCAGAAATAATTTTACCCTAAAAAGAAAATTTTATGGTACTGAAAGTTAAAGTGAAAGACACGGATCAAGCGGAGCTTTATTACTCTAAGAATCCTTCAAAATTATATGGTTGTTTGGTGCTGTCGTAGAAGTAATGATTGAAATCAGATTCGTTTATTTTGGAAAAATTAGCATATTCAAAACGATTGAAAACATTATCTTTGAAATAATTATATTGGTCAGGATTTTTGTATTTAAGCATATCTGAATGAAGGACATAGGTTAAAAATGTTTCCGCAAAATGTTCAAAGCAGTCTGTTCGGCTATAACCTGAAATGAAATTTTGCTGGTCAGAATCAGTATCTTTAATTTGCCTCGAATTTGTCCAGTAGGCGGCATAAAATTTTACGCTGGGGTCATTCGCGTAAGTGGCGATTTTACCGTCAGGAAAATTGCTTTTGGTGGAATCGGTGTCGCCTTGCAAAGAACCGAGATCAGCTATATGCCCGAGTTCATGTATCAAAACAGCTGTAAATTCTTCATCAGTAATGTTTACAATTCTGAGTCTAATTTGGTTCCCATTAGCCGCTCCTCTTACAATATTCTTATCAAAACTAAAAATTACTTTGTTTAGCGGTTGCCAGAGATTGTAGGGAATTTTGACTATGGTTTTTTGGAAAAGATCTTGATAACTAATGATTGTTTCGATTTCAGCATCTGTTAGGTCTTTTTTGTTTTGGATTTCAAAATCGATAATACAGTTATCATCCGGGCAGGGGAGAGAGATGGAGGAGATTTTGAATTCTAAATTTTTAATTTTGAGTTGAGCCTCTGATTCTGTTGTTGAGCTGTGGTGGAGAATTATCTGCCTGTTGTTATTTTCAGCAATAACCTGTGGTTCAATATTTAGGCTTTGGTTTAGCAGAGGTAGGCAGATTAATCCAATTAAGCTGAGTTTTAAAAGGGAATGAAACATGGAGGAAAAAGTGTGATGGTGTAAAACTTGTAATTTTTTAAAAGGGAATCATTTAAACAGAAAAATATAAAAAAGTCAATAGCAGATAATTGAAAAAACAGATTCTATTCCAGAGGCTCATGTCCTTTCTAGTTCTAAAAGTGAACTTGAACAAATAAAAAAATCACAGACAGGTTATACATTTAATTTATCGGCTAATGGGGTATAGCAAAAAATACTTGGGCCTGATTGAATGCCAAGTTTTAGATGAAAAAAATATTATGCCGCTTTTTTGTCTGCTTTATTATGAGGTTTTTCCTGGGTGGTGGGAGGATTTGTATTAGTTTTTTTTGGAGTGTCATCATCTTCGAAGACATGATATGGATCATATTCATTAATCCAGGTGTCATGTGAAATTAAACGTACGGCTCTTAATGCTGCTCCGACGCCTGTACGAGCCACCTTTGTCACATAGTTTAAGAGTGGTAACTTGCCAGCCATTTCAAAAGGCGCTAATTCTGCGGTGGCCATAAAATCAGTGATCTTTTGTACATGTTTGGGAGCTTTTTGTGGCTGTAAAAAAATCCCAACTGAACTTCTTATCATTTGTCTAAATCTTGTTGTAACACCACGAATTATGCCAATCTTTTTTTCTAATTCTGTTGGGGCAATTTTTAAATCAGGTTCATTTTTAACAGGTTCTTTCTTCTTATTTTCTGCCTCAGGCTGCTGTTGTGTTTCTGACATTATAAAAAATTATAATATTATTATGGACTGGCAAAAGAACCAACGTCACCACCAGTGGTAGGCAATGTTCCTCCTGGTGTGGTGAGAGTAGGCGTGGTAGGTGTGGTGGTGGGAGGGACCGGGGTAGAACCACCATGTTTTGATTTATCAGAATAGGCTAAGGCAAAAACAGCTGGTATTGATAAAGCTACCTGTGTCATTTCCCATGCTGAATTTGGGACACCAGCCGCAAGAAATACAGTGACTGCTGATAAAGCTGAAGGTAGCGCCCAGCTTCTTATCCTGTGTTCAGCCCAATGAGCTATTTCCCCGATTTCTTTTAGTAGAGCGGCTGTAGATGCAAACCAAACTAGCCCTAGTTTATCTATCATTAGATTAACTATCTGGTCAGGAGCAAGTCCTGCCGCTAAACAAACGCCAACAGCTGACACTAAATAAACGCCGACTTTCCATTTTACAGATGACATTTCAACTCCAAAATGTTCAAGTATTTTAATCACTATATAAGGTACATTCGCCCCAATCATTACTTCAGGCATACCATACGTGTAGGCTGTGGTCATTTGTTTTACATGTTCCAATACATCTTCCGGTCTGACTGTTGGTGAATGTTGCTGCCCTTTTGAAGCAGCTGTGCCGATTAATTGTGAGGCAATATTATTGTTTGGTGAGCAAGCTGCGGCCATTAATCCTGTTCCTATCAATCCAGCTTGTTGTAGTCTTTTTAATATTTGATCAACTATTGTTGATGATTTTTCTCTTATTTCAGGCGACATTTCCCTGACTTCGCCTAATCTATCATCAGATGTTTGCAGTGTTTCCATTAAAGTTGCTCTTAATTCTGTTTGTGAATCTAAGTAGGCAGGATGGATTTGATCTGCTTGAGGGGCTACATCTTCTGGAAGGAACCAGCCTGCTTCTAGTGCGGTGAATGCGGAGTTTTTATCTTGATTAGCTAAATTAGGTTTACGCATTTTTTATTAAAATTTATGTTTTAATTTTGTTATGTACTTACCTTGTCCAACCATATTTGCATTTGGTTGATCTCTATAACATGCCAGTCATTCCATTGATTAGAAATGTTTTTTTCTCTTACCTCTATTGATTTTGGGCTTGATTTATTAATCCTTATTTCGCCAATATTCCCATTATTTGGTTGGGCTGAGGAAACAACGTGTAAATAATCATATTCTCTTTCTTTGCTTTGATCCAAGGCGTAAGTGGTTTCGTCTGGAGATAAATTTAAATCATAACTGTAATCATAAACTATACATTTATTATTTGTGCTTCTTTGTGGAATCTGTTTTTTTGTTCTTGATAATTCAATAGATGTTCCATGAGCGTAGAAAGTCATTATTTTTGTTATATCTGAAGGTATGGTAACTTCTTGATCTATTATTCCTGAAGCCTGTTCACCTAAATATATAATAGCTGTTTTTGGAGTTTCACCTATTGCATGATTTAAATATTGATATTTTATATATGGTTTTGCTCCTTCACCAACTTTTGTTATTTCCACATCTATTAATTCCCCATTTTCAATGATTGTCATCATATCGCCAGGCATTGCATTTGCTGATGTGTTTAATGGTTGTTTGCCAAGAGCTTTTGTTAATTCTCTTTTTCGGACTATGAAAATACTTTTATCCTCCACATTTTGCACTACATATTCTTCATGTTTAACACTGCCTAAATTAATAACTCTTTGACCTTGATAAATTAAGATTTCCCCAGGATAAAAAGTTTGTAAATGAATATCTGAAATCACATTTCCATTCTCATCAACAGGTTTTTCAAATACGAAAGGGATATTATCTTCTTGAAGTTGATCAACACGTAATGGTCTGAAATCAGGTCCGGATGAGGCAGGTGGAATTTCACCTGAAGCAGATTGCGCGTCTGTTGAGATTGGTCTAATGCCATGTAATATCTCTGGGTGGCTTGTTTTGAATTCTTCTTCCCCTTCAAAAGTTCTTACAAAAGCATTTTTGATGCCGTACATTGTCCCATGAAGAATAGCGCCAATCAGATCACCAATGGCTCCCCCCAGCATATTTGCTAATTTACCAAGCAATCCGCCTAATCCTTGCTCTTTGATGTAACTAATGATATCCTCAGCGCCAGAGTAGGTATAGCGTAGTATTTTTTCGATACTAGTTTGATTGCCAATAGAAGAGAAATTTCCGAAATATAATCGTTTTTCTAAATAGTCTTTGTAAGCTTGGGGATCGATTGTTTCTCCTTTTTTAATTTTATTTAAATATTCCGATCTGATTCGTAAGGCAGAGGCTTTGACCAAAAGTCTTGGTACCTGCAGTAAGCTTTGTACATCTTTTTCTTGGAATAGTTCTTGTTCTATGTTGATTAAGGCATTTTCTATTTGTGCATTATAGGCATATTCGATCTCTTCTTTTGTTGCAGGATCTTTTTCAGTTCTTCTTACGCATTTATTTTGGTTTTTGAAATCTTCATAGGTGGGAATATGTTTGCCTAAATCTAAATATTCTTTATGCGCATCGAAATCTTCATAGTCGCGTTTGAAGAATGAATATATAAATTGATAAACGTCGTTATATTTTAGGGCTACATATTTTGCATATTCCTGCGCCTGAGGTTCGTTTTCGTGTCCTTTTAATTCTTGTTCAATGTCGTTTCTGTATTTAAGATAAATTTTGAATTTAATTTCTTGATTGAAATTCAAATCATCTAAATTTTTGAGTAATTTTTTACCATCAAGTTCATAATCCGGGTTAAAATTGAGATTTTGTAGATTTTCTTGCCATCCCTGAAATATATCAGGAGGCAGAGCCTCTCCTTCCCTTGTCCCGCCAGTCTGATAATCTTTCATTTTGCTGATAGTTTCTCCTATTTTTTTACTCATTTCGTTTAAATAGTCTTTTTTCGCTGAATCAGTGGTTTTAGAATTTAAATTAGATAAAAGATAGCTCTCCAAAGCGGTAATAAAACCTTCCCAAGTGGCGCTGTCTGGACTGTAAACACCTTCAAAATGTGTGGTCCAATAAGATCTGAGAAATCCAGGGATAGGGATTCCCAGGAGTTTTTCTGGGACACTGTATAATTCTGATTTTAAATTTTTTAACATCAGATGCAGGTACTTTTCATAGTTATCAGCCTGCATCATTTCCAGGCTCCAGGTTTTGGTATTGATATCAAAATTAGCTGTGGCTAACATCGGTTCTTTTTTGTCATCAAAAGTTATTTCTATTGATAATGAATTGATGTTTTTAAATTGACCATCAACACCAAAAAGTTGATCAGGTTTGATTTTGATATTTTCTGTATTCACCCCAAAATTTTTGGACATGTTTTCTGTCAACTGTTGAAGATAAACTCTTTCTAAATATGGTAAAAGTTCATTATATTTGCTGTTTTTTTCTTGCGGATCGTTAAATCTGATGGTGTATGGCGATTGATTCTCGCGTACATCATTGAAAGCGATGTCAAAGCTTAAATTTAACTTTTTTTGAGTTTTTTGAGTTGACAGGTAATCGGGTAGATCTATGTCTATTTGCCATTGTTCTTTTTTTACGTCCCAAATTGGATCTGCTAGATTAACTCCAGTTGGTTTTTTGGTTAAGGCGTTTTTCTCTCTTATGATATTGTTCTTGACTATTTCTTGGATGTGTTTAGTCTCATTTTCTTGTGTTTTTCCAGATTCTTCAAACCAGAGGGTTAATTCTTGTCTTACGCCTGCGGCATCGTAATAATATAATTTGCCGCCTGCGGCATTTTTCGTATCTGTACCGTAAATTTCTTTTCCATCTGCATTGAGCCATTTTGTTAATTTAAATTCTAGTCCGTACATTCGTAGGGTTTGTCTTTCGCTTGAGAAATCAGCATCAGGCACATTAAGAATATTCTTTGCGGTTGATGACAATTTACCACCGTTGCCACCAAATTCTTCTTCAAATTCATTTACTTCTGTCATGATTTTTCTACTAATATCAGCTGATGTGCTGGTGATAAAATTAATGACATAACTTGTGACAGTTTGACCATTTTCGCCTAATTGTTTTTCTCTAGACATCCTAGTTAATTCATTGACGACATCACCGAATGGCATTTGGATCATATATTCCCAGGGAATAATGGTATTGCCGTTAGCCAATGGATATGGTTTTTTTAGGTCATCAATTAGATCTTTAAATCTATTTTCGAACGCGAACATAGCTTCGAAAGCCACCTGTTGGCTTTTGATGTTAATTAAGCGATGTTCTATCCTTGGTATGTCATTTTGCTGGACCTGTCCTTCTTTGGAAAATTTTTGATATATTTCATCAATAGATTGTTTGTTTTTTGCAGTAGTATAAGCCTCCCAAATTTGATTAAAACTTTTTCCTCCGGTGATGGTAACTGACATATTTTGTAACATGCTAATTGCTCTGTCGCCTGCTATACCTTGTCTTAGGACTCTCTTTTTATAAACTTGTTTATATTCTTTTGTACATTTTGTGTCAGCAGAAGGTGTTTCTGCGCTGGTAGTCACCTGTCCTAAAACTGAGGCGCCAAGAATCCCTAAACCAACCTCTCTATATTGCTTGGTACAAGCGAGGATTAATCCTATGCCAGTAGCCATTGCCCAATATTTTTCAGGAATTTGCCGGCCAGCTCTCTGCAAGCTTACAAAATATCTTTCAAAAACATTTTTTGCAGTACTAGCAGTGTCTGTAGCCATTTCTAACATGTCTTCATTGGTTTTTATTCGGTGATAAGAGTCTTTTAACTTTCTCTTAAATTCATTTAGCTTTTCATACATCACAATCATGGCTTTCGGGTATCCTTTACTAATATCAGGTCTTTGGTTGGCTGGGAATTTATCATAGAAATTACGTTTAAAATTTGGATCATTTAAGTCTGGTAGTTCGTTAGGGAAAGTTTTAAAGAGATTATAATAAAATATCTGAGTTTGAGGATCTAACATTTTGCCTAAAATCCTGGCGTCTTTATCGGAATCGATACTCTTTTGCTGTCTCATATAACCTAATATCTCTAATATAGTTTCCGGTTGATCGAAATATCTCTCTTCTAAGCCAGGTATTTGAGTCCGATCATCAACAACACCATAAATTGCTTCGACATAAGGATTGCTCCTTCTTAGTTGCTGTTCTTTTTCCACATTTTCCTGCACTGCTTGCAAACTTTGTCTGGCAACCTGATGAATCTGTTCCGCTTGTGTTTCATAATTCTGCAACTCCGGATCTGTATCAGGATCATAAGGTACCGATGGTCCACTACTTGGTTGGGCTCCAGCAAAGTGAATTACTCTGTTTCTTAAAGAAACATCTGAAAGGAAGACCTTATGTTTGGTTATGTAAGACATAATAAATAAAAAATATCTTAATATTATATCAGATATTGCGTAATTAGTGATGCTTTAATTGGGGGTGTCTTGTAAAATTCAATTGGATTTACTCGCTAATTATGTTCTTATACCATTGTCTTGGTTAAGCTGCTTCATTTATAGGTTGATTATTGAAAAAATTTTCACCTAAAACACTGCTCAAATCAGCTCTAATAGCATCACTTTCTTTGCCTACTTTTTGTCGTTTTCTTTCTGAATCAGCAATTCGAGCCTGTTCGTTAAAAGGGCTGGCCACCTTGGCTATGATTTTTTTTGTTCCCTTAACTACATGCAATGGGGCGTGCATGCTTTTTTCAGCTAGATCTTTGGCAGTATAAGCTACATTTTTTAGTCCCTCTTTTACAGAAATGTTTTGTCGTGATTGTAGTTTGTCAAATTTTTCGCTGGTAGAGGAAATAACTCTTGGTAGTTTTCTTAAACCTGGTATTTTCCTTAAAGTCACTTTGACAAAATTTTGTGGATGTAGATAGAAATCCAGGACAGATTCTCTTAGCGTTGCTTCGTATCCAGTCTGTCTAGCACCTTTTTCTGTGCCTTTCATATTTGTTTCTAGCTCATTTTTTCTTTTTTCCAGCTCAGTTTTTTCTGTTTGATACTTTGTAAGTTTGGCAGAAAGCTTTTGTTTGGTTTTTTCTTTTTCTGTTTTGCCTAGATTTTCTTCACAGCCTGTGATTTTATTATTTATTCTGTCTAATTCTGTTGTTAGGTCATCAAGTTCTATTTCTTGGGCTGAGTTTAATATGGTACCATCATCTTTCACTCTTATATCTTCTCCGAATCTTATGCCTAATTTGCTTTCTAATAAATAAGTGAACGATGAATTTTCGCCTAAATTCCTTAATTTGCCACGCATAAGTCCATCATGTAAATACCTTGATTGTCTTTCCAGCCTTGCCCATCCGCCAGAAAGGAAGTAGATTTTTTTAATTCTAGCAAATTCAGGAATATGAGGGGCTTTGAGGGGAGAGGAGTTAATAATATAATGAGCCATGATTAAAGCTTGGCTATCAAATAAAAAGCTGTTTTCTCTTAATTTCATAATACCAGCACGCAAAGTTTTCCATTTGGCCTGAGGAATCTTGCCATATGTTTTTTGTAAAGTATAAAGCTCTTCAATATAATGATTCACCATTTTGTCAGCTGATTGGGAGGTCATGGCGCTGTCTAATGAATTTTCAAATGCCGTTAGCATTTCCTCATCATTTCTACATAATTCTTCTTTGGCAAATTTTCTGAATGTGGTGAGGGCTTGATTTAAAGCGGCATGATTAGCACGTATTTTGCTGAAATCACTATCTTCAGATCGGACTTTTCTGATGGCTTCGGCTAAAGCTTTTGATTGAGCTTTAACCTGGTCAAGGATTCCTTTATTTTTTGCCTCATAACCGCTGTGGATAGCATCTAAAGAAGGTTTTACCGTATTGAATTCAGCTATTGCCTTTGTTTTTGGAGCCTCACTTTGCGCTTTTTGCAGAATAGCCAGTTTTGCTTGATAATTTCTGGTTAGAGCCCCTTCCATAGCATTAATTGTGTCTGGTTTTGTAAGATCAAGCTTAGCGTCAGGCATTAGCATCCTATATTCTGCGATTAATTGATCTGTTGGCAGGGTTTTTATTCTATCAATTTCTGTTATTATTTTTTTAATTTCAGGATTTTCTGTTTTAGTTTCAGTTTCAACTGATTTTGCTAAAACATCACGAAGGAAAGCTAGTTTTTCTGTACCTTTTTCTAAGGCTTCATATTGAGATTTAAGTTCATTATATTTAGTCTCCTCAAAAATTACTTGTGCGGCTGTAAAAGCTTTTTCTTCTAAATCCACTAGTTGGGTAAATTGAGCTTCTTCTAAGTCTGGTAGAATGTTTTTAGCACACCTTGTTATTTGTTCATCAAAAGAAACTGATTTATATTCAGTTACTTTTTGCACCATTTCTCTTAATTTATTTTGTGTTTTGAACATTTCTATTGCGTGAGCTGGCGTTTCAATTCTGCCTGCACTGGTCAGACTTCTGGCTTGGGCAATGGTGTCCTTAAAATGCTTATGACTTAAACCTTTGACTGTCTGAGTCGCTGGTATATCTAGAATTTCATTTTCTAAATAATCAGCTTCTGTCATTGTAGATTCAATGAGACTGTCTAGCATTTCGATAAAAGGGGAGATTTTTTTTAAATTATCAGCTAAAGCTTTTAAGTGTTTAGAAGTTAGATAATAATCTGATTCCATCTCTGTACGGCTTTGGATAAATTTTTGGGTGATTTGATTAAGTTCTTTTCTCTTGGCTTGGCTTTCGCTAAGAAGACCATCAGGTTTAAGAAAAATATTGTCAATGACATATAAAGCTTCATCAATTTTTTGGGTGGCTGAGGTTTTTGACTGAGAATCTAAATTTGCAGTTTGTTGCAAAAAATTGCTTCTGGTCTCAGGATCGCGTATGTTTAAGGTTGTCAGGGCTGTGCTTTGAGCACTAAATTTCGTATCACGTTGGGTGAATCCATCAATTCTTTGTTCTTGCAGAGATTTTTCAGCTAAATCATGCTGAACCTTGCCGGCAGTGTTTTCAGTATAATTAGCTAAAACATTTATGACAGGTCTGGATTTCTCAAGGCTTTGGTGAAATTTGGCGATTTTGGCTTCAAAGCTTATTAAGGGATTATGAAAAGTATTGCTTAGCTCTTGTGCTTGCAATATTGCTTCCAGTTCTTCTTTTTCAAATTTTTCTATGTTCCAAAAGTGGTCTCTGCATATTTGCGCTGACTGTATATAATGCAATAACGTTTCTTCTAATTTTTTAGTAATTGCAAGGAGCGTTGTAATAGTTTTTTGTTCTAATTCTTGCATGAAAGGGGCATAATCCACTGTTTCTTTTGGTTCTTTACTCTCGGCCATGGCTTTTGATTGGCTAAATTTAGCTTCAATAGAACTCAAAATAGCCTCTAAGTCTTTTGAGTAGCTAAGCCCAGGTAATAATTTAGAACTAAGCTTGGCAATGCCTTTTCTGTGTTTAATTTCCGCTTCAAATTTTGATTCGGCTGATCCAGGCTGAATTCCTTTTTCAATTTGTTCAGCTTGAGAACTCTGGTGAGGGATGATCGCCAAAATTTTCCCTTTAGTTATGCCAACCACCCTTGAGACCACTTTATGAACAGGATGTTCTTGAGGGTGTGGAGCTGCTGTTGGAACAATATTTGGTAATGGAATATTAACCTTAACAGCGATTTCTTGTGCTCTGGCTTCTGCGGTTTTTTTAGCTTCGCGTGAACCGGGCGTGGCAGATAGTAATTGTTGTTCTAATTCTTTTAATCTGTCTGTTGGCGGGACTTGTTCTGTTTGTTCATTAATTTGTTTACATTGATCAGCACTGAGTTCGCCTTGAGCTTGACTTCCCCCACTGCGGACTTCCAGTTCTTCTTGCGAGTCTGGGATCCCTGGTTGTGCAGATGTATTTAGGCCCATAGCGTAATAAAAAGAATCTTATAATTATAGCACAAAAAATCGTTTTTCACTTTTAGCTTTTGATTGTTAGTGATAATTTGGTGTAGATTTTCCGTGTAAATATTGCGCAACAGCTTTTATAAATTTTTTGCTTTTGATAAATATTCAGCAAATTGCGGAAATTTTTGCTTAAGCTCATCAAAACTAACATTCTTATTTAAGGCGATGGTAGATATTTGAGTCGCCAGCAAAGGATCATCTTTGATAATGTTTTCTACAAAATTTTGGACTATTTGTTCTAAATTTTCTTGCATTTTCGTTTTTTCATCTTCAAATATTTCATCAAAAATTATGAATTCTTGAGATAGTTTTTTTACATATGTTTTGAGCGTGTTTTCATCTTTTGCCAAAAAGAGAATATGGGCAATTGCCGCTCCATCAATTATTGATAGTTTTCCATACTCAATATTGTTTAGAATTAAGTGTCTGATTTTACGTTCAAGATCTTCGTAAGACATAGACAAGTTATTAAGTAATTTATTTAAAATTTATTTCTGTTCGGCTTTTTTAGCTGGGGTCTCTTTTGGAGGATTTTCTTTGCCTTTATGTTGAACGACATGCATGAAACCTCGTGCTAATTCAGCTCCTCTTCTTATCCATTTTTTGTCGGAACCAGCCAAATATCCTAAACCAAGCTCTACTAAGGTGGCCCCTAATATTTCAGGTAATACTGTTGGCGCTAATTCTGCTACGATGGCTGGTATTCTTCTGCCATTTTGATATTGATCTAGACCTTCGCTGAAAGCATGACCAGCTATATCTATAGCGCTTTCTTCTCCTAAGACACCAGCAAGTACTCCTTTTAAACCTTTTTGATGGGATTTATGAATATCTTCCTGAAGTTCTGCTACTAATTTCGATTCTGTTTCACATTTACTATAGGCTTCCACAAATTGGGATGGGTAAGCGGTAAGATATTTTGCGTCAGATACTTTTACGACTCCATTTAAGTGGTCATATAGATAAGTTTCCAGGTCTCTTACCCAGGCAATAGCTTCTATTTGTTCTGATGGAACTAAAATTGCGATTGCCTGTTCAATTTTATCTAGCATTTCTTTAACCTGTCCTACGCCAATTAGTTCTTTATCTAGCAAGGTTTTTATAATACCAGGTCCATTTTTGACGTGAAGCATGGTTGGATCACCATCTTTTGTGGAATGTAATACTTGGAATATGGTTCTCAACTCTTCTGTTTCTTTACCTTCAGCCGCTTTTACTTTTACTCTGGTGAATAATTCAAATAATTCAGCTTGTATTTTGGAGCCTGCTAAATCTGATTTTTGTAATTTTTTTATCATATTTTGCATTTTTCTTCTTTCTTGTTGCGCTTTTTCTTTTTCTTGTGTTGGGGTTAAATGTTCATGATTATGTTTCTTTGTGAATAAAGCTTTAACTTCGTCATTAAATTCTTGGCTATCCATATGACTACTTTTTTCTAAATGTCTTTTTTGTTCCATGACCTTTTTTAATGACGTTGCCTGGTTTAATTCTGTTTCCAAAGCATCTCTAAATTGGGCATCACCATAGTTGTCTTCTTCCCTGATAACTATCCAGGCTTCTCTGAATTGCTGTTTCACTTTTGCCACTCTTGCTGGATAAGCCATTCTTGATGTAGAGCTTGAGTGTTCAAGATAACTAAGCTCATGGAGCGTTTGGATTAGTAATTCTTCAAAACTTGGTTTGTGTTCAGTGTTCGTTCTTTTCTCATCCGTTTTATTTTCTACTGGCGTGGTTATTTGGACAATGGCCTGCATAATTTCATCTTGCTGAGGGATTGCTCTGTTCTGGGCTGATTGATTTAATATTGCTGAAACTTGCTGAATAAAAACACTTATATCTTGTCGTACTGGTCTAGTAGCATGTGAAGCTTGCACAATCGGGTACCACCATTTATCGCTATAATCCTCTTTTTTTAGTCTATCTGTGGCATCCTTTTTGGGCCTTACCAAATAGCTGAGAAAATTTAAACGCACTACTTCGCGTGTGGTTGCTGGTGTTGAAGCTTGAGCAATCCTGTGAAACTCAACATTAGTTGCCAAGTTTGGATTTTTTTTAATTTTTTCCAGTTCATCAAAATACGGTGGTCGACTCGGAGTGGTGGTATTGTCAGGGGGATCACATAGCTCTGCTAACAGTCCATTATGAGCTGCATATGCTCTAATGATAAGTCTTAATGATAAAGATTCAGTTTTTGATAATTCAGCTTGGCATTTTTCCATAATTCTTTCATTTATAAGAGCCAAACCGTTTTTTTGCGTTGAGGTTATTATGCTTTCAAGTAAACCTTCCAAATATCTTAGTTCACGGCTTTGAGCACTGAGACTGTCTCTTTGACCAGTTAATTTAATTATGTCTTCACGCAGAGACATGACGGCCTGATCATCTTTTAATTGGTCGGGCATGCTATCATGTCGTTCTTCCATGTGCGCGATCTCTTTTATAATTTTTTTGATCTCATTAGCGGAAGGTTTGAATTCTTGGCAAGCAGCCATTATTTCATTATTATTTACAGGAAATATATTAAAAGTTGCCGTCAAAGCAAGAATAAGGCTAGCTGAATTTAAAGCGTTTAAGTCGACACTAGCATCATGACCATTTGTTGCAGTATCTGCGTGGGCATGGGATTGGGTGGCAGAAGCTGCTTGATTTAGTAAAATTTGTAATCCGGCCTCATCCTTATTAGCTACATTAAGACAAGCATTTAATATTAAAGTGCGAACATGTTCATCATTCAAAGCGGCAATGGTTTTTTTGGGATCTTCACAACCTTCAGTGAGATATCTCCTTGCCTCGTTTCTAATTTTTTCAAAAGTTAAAGCATAAATGATGGAAGGATGCTTAATAGGGGTTTTTTCTCTGACTTCATCTAAAATGATTGATAATCTGTTGCCTTTGAAGTCTGGTTTTGGCGATGGAGTGTATTTTGTTGTAGATAATGGGGTAACTCCAGGGGTAAAATTTAATGTTAGTGGCTGTCTAACTGGAGGAGTTAAGTTGTTTGCTCCATTTGCATTACTAAATAATTTTAAGGTTAAAGCCAAATTAGAAGTGGTCATCTGAGCTGGAATTGCGAGAGCTTTTGTTGGATTGTCATATTCTAAAACAGCATCAGTATCAAATAATATTTCCAGGCTGTCTATGTGTGCAGATGGCAATGCTAAACCTGACACCGTCGCCGCCCTTAAAAATCTAGATAAGGTGATGGCATAGCTTTCTAAAAGGGCAGAGGATTTTAAGTCTCCATGTTCAATGGTAGTTGGTGCAAAAGCTTTTTCCAGGGCCTTAACTATATTTAATAATAAAACATAATTTGCTTGTGCCATCGAATCCTGATCCTCCGTAAGTATACAAGCCACCATTTCATCAGAAGTTTCTATGGAATTTAAACTAGGATCTGAAATTCTGGCAATGACAATAGGACATTCTATTACCCCATCTAATTCCAGAGCTCGCCATAATTGTGTGATTGTGTCAAAACGTGGATCGCGATCAGGTGGTGTCGTTAGCTCTGTTATTAATAAATTTTCGTTGAAATAACTTGGATCTGCAGGTAATACCAGTCGGGCAGGGGAATTGACTGCTCTAAATTGGCAAGTGACACTTGGCTCAAAAGCGATTTCTGTTGGTGGCGGTGTTAAACTATTATTATCAGCTATTAATAAAATACCTTGAAAATATAACTCAAATACGCGCCGGTTAGATAAACCAAGCCTTCGTATAGTCCTGCAAATAGCAGCATCATCAGGTAAAGTAATATTATGTTGGCTTGATAGCTCTGATCTTGCGGTTTCCATTTCTGTATAACTGTCGATTTCTTTTCTTAGTGATAGGAGCAAATTTTCACTTTCCTGCTTAGTTTTACCGACAAAATCACTGGATTTTAATATCATTTTTGGATGATTTGGATCGCTATTATCTAATCTGTCTATTGGATTATTACTAGTGACAGTTTCATCAAAAATGCTCTCTACTAAAAATTGTCCACATGCTGGGACTCTTTCTAATTGAAATAATCTTTCCATCATGAATGGATGTTGATATTCAGGGGTAATTGTTGCGGAAAGCGGCGGTTCCTGGTCTGGAAGAAGATTTATAAGTATTTGTTCTGCCTCTTGACTATTGAAAGCTAATAAATCACCAAGTGGTTCTAGAAATAATATCCCATCTGGATTCAATGGATAAGCTTGTGCCCGATTTGGTGGAATAATTAATCCGTTTGGATTTTGCCTGCCTTGAGCATCAGGGTACCATATTAATTTGGTAAATACGGCACTCTGGACTGGATTTTGTCTTTGATAATCAGTATCTCCACATAATATCATTTTTTGGTAATCGCTTAAATTTGAGAAAATTTGATTGATGGATAATAGAGCAATAAGATTTAATTGGTGATTTTGTAATCTAGGTAGATCTGTTCCCCCGCCAGCAGTTCTGAAATTATCTGATAAAGGTGGAATTGTATTGGGATCAACCTCAGTAATGCCTTTGCCTTCGCCCACAAAATTTTGCTGAATATTGTCTAAAGCTTGTTCAGCATCAGCTTCTTCTTTTTGCATTTCCGTGGCAATTTCGTCTCTGGCCAGCCTTAATGCTTCATTTTGCACACTGTTTGGATGATTATGTAATTCCGTATAATTAAGCGCAAAAATTATGGAATTACCTGTTTTAGTCATATTAACTAACGGGACAGGTTGTCTTGATGGTGAATTTTGGTTGTTTGGAAAAGCTTTTGGATCAACAGCTCTCATTTCTTCATCAAGAGAAGATTTTGCTATGGCGATCGTGGTGAATTGTATATTATAAAGGCCTGCTATACCTGATAAATTATTCACTTCAGTCTCAACCATAGCTCTATTAGTCTCGATTGTCTGTTCGGTGGCGGACACTTGTGCCACGGTTTGCTGAACTGCAGATAAAATATCAGTTAATGATTTTGAACATATTAATCTAACATCTATTTGGGCAATATGGTGGTATTCAGATTTCGTATTTACTTGATTGGGATTTGTTAAATTATCACACAGAATTAAATGAAAATCCTGAGGCCATGGATTTAATGCCGAACGAATAGCATCTAAATATTTGGCGATTTTTGCAACAACAACAGGATTATCTAAATATCGGTCATTTAATTGGGAATGTAGTCTAGTATTGGAAGAAGGTCCCAGAGCTTGTCCTCTATTAGGTTTTAAGTCTTGATCACTTACGCATTGCTGTATTAAAGTTGTTAGGTCGTGTTGTGGAAAATTAGCTGGAAGGCTTATCTGAATTGGTTTATTTATGTTTATTGATTCTTCAAGAATATTTTGTTTTTGCGTATTTAAAGGAGTGGTGTTTTGGCTGTCCCATCTGAATTCAAAAAGATAATCTTGCCTCCATCCACGACCAGATAAGATTTCACGTCTTCTTTCAGTGACTAGTCCTATAGCAACTTGCATTTTTGTTAAGTCTGCAGATCTTGATTGCAGTGCAGATAACTGCGGTCGATTTAAGGTCATGCCCTTTGGAATTTCATAAGGAGCTATTTTACTGGGTTCAAATTTGATCCTTTTATATTTTTCTATTAAATGAGTTAAAGTATTTTGAGCTTTTGTATGTATTTCATTTATTTCCTGATTTTTGGCTTGTCTCAAAGCTTCTCTAGTTTGATTTTGTAATTTTTGTGGATCTTCGGAGAAATTCGGTACAGTGAGGGTATGAGTGGTGCGATCATAATTTATTGTTTTTGCGGTCGTGTTTTCTTGAATGTCAGTTATTTGTAAATCGTAATCTGCAGCCAAAGGACTTAAGGTTTGTTTAACTGTATTTATTTCTGTTGGTGTTAAAAGAGTTTGTACTCTACCACGCGTTAATCTTTGCCAAAAACTTACAGGAACAATGTTAGGTTGATTTGGTCCTGGTGGGGGAGTATTTGGTCCTGGTGGGGGAGTATTTGGTCCTGGTGGGGGAGTATTTGCCATAAACACTTAAAATAATCTTAATATTTTAGCATAAATAAAAAAAATTGAGAACTGGGAGCTGAGAGTTAATAGGGCTTTATGCTGGACTTTTCTTAAAAATATTGATTAACGTATGAAAATAAAATTCTATTGAATTTTTGGTTTTGTACCATTAAACTTGCAAAGCTTAAAAAAGTATAAAGTATTAAGTATAGAGTGTTAAGTATAACTCTTCACTTAATTTAGAATTTAAAATTTAGAATTTAAAATTTTCTGCCATGGCTAAGCATCCAGTCCCCAAATACCGCAAATCGAAATCCAAAAGTAGTATTCGACATTCAGTGTGGGAAAATAATTTAGCAAATTATTGGATTAACAAAATTAAACTAGCTATCTGTCCTGATTGCGGTGGCAAGACTTTATCCCATAATGTTTGTCAGAAGTGTGGCAAATATCGAGGGAAACAGATGATAGATATGAATAAAGGCGATGAGAAAATAAAGGTAGTAAAGGCGTAAAGAAAAGATGCTATTGTGGCTTGTACAGAATTTTAAGAACACTTTGAACTAACAGGCTGGATTTCAGGCTCAATCTGGGAGGATACTTACGAGATAATTTAGAATTTAAAATTTTTAAATGTTTTCCCAACGACATCTTGCCAGAGAAATCATACTGCAAGCTCTTTTTGCGAAAGATTTTGTTCGTAGAATTTGTGTAGAACAACCTGATGCCAGCGATGAAGAGTTACTGGCTGATATTATTCAGGAAAAAAAGAAATTTAAGACTGTAAATCAACAAAACCTTGATTTTATTCGTAAAATTTTTAACAATATAGATAGTTGTTTAGAAGAAATAGATTCAAAAATACAAATGTACGCACCTTCTTTCCCTTTGGATAAAATTTCCAAAGTGGATATGAATATTTTAAGACTTGGCACTTATGAAATTTTGTATGGTGACTGCCAAGAAGTGCCGGCCGTGGTGGCCATCAATGAAGCAATTGAATTAGCCAAAACTTTCGGCAACGAATCTTCCCCTAAATTTGTAAATGCTGTTTTAAATGCCATTATGAACAAGGAGAAGTCATGCCAGAATGATAATCCCTAATTTAGAATTTTTCATGTTCTACGATCCTCATAAATATGATGAATTAGAAAAAATGATTGGTATTGCGTTTCGCAATAAAGATTTATTGAATAATGCTTTTATCCATAAGTCTTTCATGAATGAATATAAAGTAGAAAAGTTGGAATCTAATGAAAGATTAGAATTTCTGGGAGATGCGGTGTTGGAATTGGTAGTGACCGATTTTTTGTATAGAAATTATGATAACCAAGAAGGGGAGTTAACAAATTTTCGATCGGCTTTGGTGCGAGGAAAGCATTTGGCAGTGATTTCCGAGAAATTATATCTTGGACAATATTTATATTTAAGTAAGGGTGAACAGAAGTCAGGTGGTGATAAGAAAAGTTATATTTTGGCTAATACTTGTGAAGCTTTGATCGGAGCAATTTATTTAGACCAGGGCTATGAGGTAGCCCATAAATTTATTAATAAATTTATTTTGATTTATTTAGATTACATTTTGCAGAAAGGTTTGCATATTGATGCTAAATCTAAATTTCAAGAAATGGCTCAAGCCACTTTTAATATCACCCCAATTTAT
This sequence comes from Candidatus Peregrinibacteria bacterium RIFOXYB2_FULL_33_20, assembly GCA_001788835.1. Taxonomy (GTDB): domain Bacteria; phylum Patescibacteriota; class Gracilibacteria; order UBA1369; family GWF2-33-10; genus GWF2-33-10. Next base: position 5,894 of record MFXK01000022.1, on the reverse strand, counting down.
AAATTAATTAAGGAAGAAGGTCCTGATCATGATAAGGCTTTTACCATGGGGGTTTTTATTAACGAAGATTTAATTACCACTGGTGTTGGCAAGAGTAAACAGATCGCTGAACAAGCTGCGGCTCAAAGTGCTTTGGTAATGAAAGGCTGGGATAAGAAGAAAAAATGATTTTTTTAAAATCCATTGCAATTTAATTTATAAATAATTTATAATTAGTTCAGTTAAATTATAAAAAAATGGAAAAAAATCTCCACCTTATTGTGTCATTAGTCCTTATATAATAAAGGGTGGATTTGCGTAATTAATTAATCCGCCCATGAAAGCGGATTTTTCTTAATATGAATAAATTTAAAAAAACAGATAAAAACCTTACTGGAGCGCATATTATGGCAATGAGTTTGATTGCTGAAGGAGTGACAGATATATTTGGTTATCCAGGTGGCGCGATAATACCTTTTTATGATGTGTTAACAGATTTTCCTGAAATTAGACATATTCTTGTAAGGCATGAACAGGCCGCGGCTTTGGCCGCAATAGGTTATAGTCGTGTAACAGGTCATAAGAAAATTGGTGTTTGCCTTGCGACATCAGGGCCTGGTGCAACAAATTTGGTTACAGGAATTTATGATGCATATATGGATTCAATGCCAATAATTGCAATTACAGGGCAGGTCCCGACATTTATGATTGGGACTGATGCTTTTCAGGAAGCTGATATGATTGGTATTACACAGCCGATAACAAAGAATAGTTATTTAATTAATGATGCTGAAGATATACCAAAGATTATTAAAGAAGCTTTTCACATAGCCAAAACAGGTAGACCAGGACCTGTTTTGATAGATTTTCCAAAAGATGTTCAGAATCAGATTGTTGAAAAATTTGAATATCCAGATTTAGTGGATATCCCTGGTTATAAACCAAATTTGCAAGGTAATAAAAAAATGATAAAAGAAGCCGCGCAATGGATCAAAACTTCAAAAAAACCTGTTATTATTGCTGGTCATGGGGTCTTGATTTCTAATGCTATGCTTGAGTTAATGGAATTTGTAAATAAAACAAATATACCAGTTATAACAACCTTGCACGGACTTGGAGCTTTTCCGGAAAATCATAAATATGCTTTGGGTATGCTTGGGATGCATGGATTTGTTCATTCAAATTATGCTGTACAGGAGGCAGATCTTATTATAGGAATTGGGACACGCTTTGATGATAGAATTATAGGCAAAGCTGATAATTTTGCTCCAAATGCGCATATAATTCATATTGATATCGATCCTGCTGAAATTGGTAAAAATGTTCATTGCGAGCTTCCAATTGTTGGGGATGCTCGAAATATTTTAATTGAACTAAATCAAATAATTGAAAAACCACAAATTACTGATTGGCATAAAAAAATTAATGAATGGAGGAAAAAATACCCTTTGCCTTCTCAACATAGGTTAAAAGATTCTAGTGGCCGTGATGGGAAAAATTCTATTTCAATGAGAGCTGTTATTGCCGAACTTTATAATCAGACAAAAGGTGATATTGTGCTTGCAACTGATGTTGGTCAACATCAAATGATAGTCGCCCAACAATTTCAATTCAAAAATCCAAATCAACTTTTAACTTCGGGAGGATCTGGAACTATGGGATATAGCATTCCTGCGGGAATGGGAGCAAAAATTGCTGAACCAAAGAAAGAAGTTTGGGTTATTGTTGGAGATGGAAGTGTGATGATGAATATTCAAGAACTTGTGACGTTAATGCAAGATAATATTCCAATCAAAATTGCAATTTTAAACAATTCATATTTGGGAATGGTTCGCCAGTGGCAGGAGTTATTTTTTGATAAAAATTATTCTCATACAGCTCTTTATAATCCTGATTTTAAGGCATTGGCAGAAGCGTGTGGTATGAAAGCCTATAGAGCAAAAACACATAAAGAAATGATTGAGTGTATTAAGAAAATGAGACAAGAAAAAGGTCCAGTTCTTTGTGATTTTGTTGTTGAACATGAAGAAAACGTTTATCCTATGGTCCCTGCAGGCAAGAGTTTGGATGAGGTTATAACAGGGCTATAGGGAAAATTTTGAATTTTGAATTTCGAATTAGGAAACAAAATATATTAATTTAAAATTAAGAATTAAGAATTTAAAATTTTTCTTCCATGTCCCTTTCCACTGAACAACGACGGAGTCTTTATACTCAAAGAAAAAATGTTGAGATCAAGACAGAACATATTGTGGTTGCACTTGCGGAAAATAAACCAGGTGTGATTAGTAAAATTTCAGGTCTTTTTCGACGAAGAGGTTTTAATATTCAAAGCATTACGGCTGGTCACACAGAAGAAAAAGGAATTTCCAGGCTTACAATTATGGTTGATGGGACTAAAACAAACACAGAACAATTAATTAAACAGCTTTATAAAATAATTGAAATTACGAAAGTAAGCGATTTAACATTGGATAAAAAAATTGTCCGTGAATTAGCATTAGTCAAGTTGTATGCTACAAAATCCACACGAAGTGAAATTATGCAGATTGTTGATATTTTCAAAGCAAGAATTGTTGATGTTTCTCATAGTTCAGTTATAGTTGAAATAACAGGCGATTCATTGAAAATAGAATCTTTCTTGGATTTAGTTAGAGGATTCGGGATTAAAGAAATTGCCAGAACCGGAGTTACAGCGATGAATAGGGGGGAAGGGTGAGGAAATTTTGAATTAATTAAGAATTAAGAATTTAGAATTTAAAATTTTCACTTGGATTTACTTTTACAAATCAAACAAAGAGCTAAAAAATTAAATAAAAATATTGTTTTACCTGAAACAAATGATGATAGAATTTTGAAAGCCGCAGATATTATTTTAAAAGAAAAATTAGCGCAAATTACTTTGCTAGGAAATAAGCAGGAAATTATAAAATTTTCGCAAAAAATGGATTTGGAAAATATTGAGGAAGCTATTTTTGTTGATCCTTTTGATAGTAAAAATAAAGAAAAATATGGCAATTTGATTTTTGAATTACGCAAGCATAAAGGTTTGATTATGGAAGAAGCCATAAAATTAGCTGAAAATCCACTTTATTTAGCCGCAACTTTGGTGAAAAATGGAGATGCTGATGGGGTTGTTGCTGGAGCGGCTCATTCTACTGGCAGAGTTTTGCATCCAGCTTTGCAAATAATTAAAGCAAAACAAGGAATTAATGTCGTTTCAGGTGCTTTTATTATGTTTTTTGAAGATAAAAGGGTTGGTGATAATGGAATTTTGGTTTTTGCTGATTGCGCAGTGAGACCAACCCCTACATCTGAAGAATTAGCTCAAATTGCTATTTGTTCGGCAGAGACAGCGAAAAACATTGCTGGTTTAGATCCAAGAGTTGCTTTGCTTAGTTTTTCGACTAAAGGAAGTGTTCAAAATGAAGCAATGTGTGATAAAGTTATTAAAGCTTTAGAAATTGCAAAATCTTTGAATCCAGATTTGAAAATTGATGGCGAGTTACAGGCTGATGCCGCTTTAAATGAATTTGCCGCCAGAAGAAAGTCTGCTTTTGATGAATCTTCTGTCGCAGGTAGAGCTAATGTTTTAGTTTTTCCAACACTTGAAGCGGGTAATATTGCTTATAAATTGGTTCAATATTTGACGAAAGCCAGAGCTATCGGACCAATTTTGCAGGGGTTAAGTGCTCCAATGAATGATCTCTCCAGAGCTTGTACTGTTGATGATATTATTGATATGGTGGCTGTGACAGGGATACAGGCAATGAATAATGAATAATGAAAAATTGAAAATGAAAAATGAAGGAAGAATTTAAATACAAGTTAAATGTGCGAAGCACAACTATAATTATTAATTTTTCATTATTCATTTTACATTTTTATGAACGTTCTCATTCTAAATTGCGGAAGTTCTTCGATTAAATATCAGTTGATAGATATGCCTTCTGATATTGTTTTGTCAAAAGGACTTATAGATAAAATAGGACTTAAAGGCGCAAAAATAAAAAATCATGAAGATGGAATAAAATTTTTGTTCAATAAATTAGTTGATAAAAAATACGGTTCAATAAAAAATTTAAAAGAAATAAAGGCTGTTGGCCATAGAGTTGTTCATGGAGGCGAGAAATTTAAATCAAGTATTTTGATTGATGATAAATTAATAAATGAAATTGAAAAGTGCATTGAGCTTGCACCACTTCATAATCATTTGAATTTAAAAGGAATTTTGGCTATTAAGAAAATTTTACCAAAAGTAAAGCAGGTTGCTGTTTTTGATACAGCTTTTCATCATACAATTCCAGATTTTGCGTATACTTATGGCTTACCTTTTAAATATTATAAAAAATACAAAGTTCGTAAATATGGGTTTCATGGTACTAGTCATAGATATGTAGCAGAACGAGCATGTGAAATCTTAAATTTAAATTACAAAAAGCAAAAAATAATAACTTGTCATTTGGGTAATGGAGTCTCTTTAACAGCGATTAAAAATGGAGAGTCAGTTGATACTTCTATGGGAATGACTCCGCTTGAAGGTTTGGTTATGGGTACAAGATCTGGTGATGTTGATCCTGGGGCATTGTTCTATATTATGAAAAAAGAAAAATTAAATTTAAATGACATAAATGAAATTTTAAATAAAAAAAGCGGACTTTTAGGGGTTTCTGAAAAGTCATCAGACATGCGTGATATTTTGGATGGAGTTAAGAAAAAAGATAAAAAAGCGATTTTGGCTTATAATATTTATATTTATAGATTGAAAAAATATATTGGGGCTTATATTGCCGGAATGAATGGTTTGGATATTTTAGTTTTTACCGGTGGTAGTGGAGAAAATTCACCTAAAATAAGAAAAGATATTATAGAAAATATGGATTTTTTTGGTTTAAAAATTAATGAAAAAGAAAACCTGAAAGCTATTGGTAAAGAAGTTATGATTTGCGATAAATCATCAAAATCTTATATTATGTCTATTCCAACAAATGAAGAATTTATGATTGCAAAAGATACTTATGAGATAGTGATCCTAAAAACATCTTGATATAATGGATCAAGCGGAAAATAGTTTGAATAAATAATTTAAAAAATTCATGAAAAAACCAGAAATGATGGATATTATTTGTCGTAAGGTCATTCCAGTGAAGACTGGAATCCAGTAAGTATAATGATTATTTATGGATAAAACTTATTTTGTGTATATTATTGCTAGTAAACGCAATGGTACTTTATATGTAGGAATGACAAATAATTTAGAAAGAAGAATTACTGAACATAAAGAACAAATTAATAAAAGCTTTTCATCAAAATATAATGTATCAAGATTAGTATGGTATGAAGAATTTGATACTGTAATATCAGGAATTGAAAAAGATAATCCTAACTGGAAAAATTTGTATTATTTGTTTTAACTAATCCTCCATATAAAATACAGAAAACACTATCGATGTTAGTCCTCTACTAGATTCCAGACTAAATCTGGAATGACATCTGACGATAAATTAATTTTTTTCAAACCATTTTCTGCTTGATCCGATATAATCCCAAAAAATTTTGTATTGACAAAATTGTCAACCCGTGGGATATTTAAATCTTGTTAATCTAACATTTAACTTATGTCTGAAACAACTCCTCAAATGATAGATACCCCAACTTATAAAGGACCAGATAGAAGGGCTGAATCTAAATCATCTGATCAAAATCTGTTAGATGTGATTACTTTAGCTGGAAGTATATCAAAACAAACCAATACATCAATTTCCCCAGATATGCTCTTAACAAGAGCTAAAGAACAACCTAATAGTCCAAGAAAAAGAATGGGAGAATTACTTAAAAACCCACCAAAAACAGAATTATCTCCTGAAGCTAGAGAATTATTTGAGACAATAATGAGAAATACTAAGCAACATCCA
>MFXK01000021.1 GCA_001788835.1 Candidatus Peregrinibacteria bacterium RIFOXYB2_FULL_33_20 | reverse complement strand
TTGTGGTTGCATTGTTGATGTATAACCTGCTTTCAAGAAATTCTTATCACTCAAAGTTGACCAATTATATGTCCATGTCAGTACATCATCTATATAAATATAGGTATTTCCTTGCGTTGTTGATTCCACATCCTTGTTACCTTCGTTTTTTATCTGGATTGTTAAATAATTAGAACTATCCAATGTAACACTTGAAACTTTTAGATCAGGATATGTTGCTACTGGATCTGTGCCCAAAGTAACCTCTTTTGTGTTATCACTTTCATCTGATTCTGTTACCAATCCTGTTGCATCTACATATACCTTGATCTTATGTTTGCCTGTCAAAACTTGTGGTTGCATTGTTGATGTATAACCTGCTTTCAAGAAATTCTTATCACTCAAAGTTGACCAATTATATGTCCATGTTAATACATCATCTATATAAATATAGGTATTCCCTTGCGTTGTTGATTCCACATCCTTATTGCCTTCGTTTTTTATCTGGATTGTTAAATAATTAGAACTATCCAATGTAACACTTGAGACTTTTAGATCAGGTTTGGAGTCGGAAACACTAAGTTTAATAATATTTGATTTATAAGCGATCGTATCATAATCATCTTTATAATAATAAATCATTTGCACATCTGAATTACCTGTAGCAATTGCTGTACATTTAAACGATGTTGCACTTAAACTTGTAGGGCATGTTAATACTGCCCCCCAGTATTGAATAACAGGAGAATAACTATCAGTTGCTGAACTACCTGTAAAAGTGATGCTATCTCCTACCTTTACCGCTAAATTTCCTGAAGAATCTGCAGAAGGACTTGATGTCAATGTTGCACTTTGTGTAGCAGGTATAATTATTGATTCTGAATAATTTGTAGATGAACCTGTTACTTGAACTACTACTGAATATGTTTTCCCAGCTTCAACGCCAAAATAACTAAAACCCCATGTATATACTTTTTCACAATCACCAGCAATTATAGTTGGTGCATATGTCAAAGTATTATTTACGCCATTAGCAGTGGTAGTGAAACCCACACCTGTTGCCTGAGCATCTCTTGTACATATTTGCACAAAAAAAGCACTTGGATAAGCACTATCGACTCCAATATCATTTATATATACATTTTCTGCAGTATCAGCATGTATAAATTGGACTGATAATAGCAATAAACTGGTACAAACCAGCGAAACAAAGCCAATTGATAGCTTTTTAAATATAGAATGCTTCATATATTTAATTAAAAATTATAAAGTAATAAAATTGATATTTTGTGAATATCATATTATTATATCATTTCAATTGAAGATTTGCAAATATTTTTTCAGATTGTCAAACGGAAAATTGGATCAACATCGCATCTCCGAAGCTATAAAATCGATATTTTTTCTTTATTGCTTCTTGATACGCATTCAAAATGAAATCTTTACCGCCAAAAGCACAAATGAGAATGATCAAAGTACTTTCTGGCAAATGAAAATTAGTAATGATGCTATCCACAAATTTAAACTTATAACCTGGTTTAATAAAAATATTAGTTTCTCCGCTCTTGGATTTCAAAATTTCATCATCATTGGCACAACTTTCCAGGACCCGAATAGAAGTTGTTCCCACGGCAATGATTCTTTTCCCGTTTTTCTTAGCTTGATTTAAATGGTCAGCGGTTTTTTGATCCAAAGAAAAATACTCGCTATGCATTTGATGATCTTCAATATTTTGCGATTTGACTGGCAAAAAAGTTCCCGCCCCCACATGTAAAGTCACAAATTCCATTTGCACGCCTTTGTCTGCTAAATTGGACAAGAGCTCTTCGGTAAAATGCAAACCAGCAGTTGGAGCAGCCACACTAGCCGCTTTTTGTTCGTCAGCATAAATAGTTTGGTACCTTGTTTCGTATATTTCCTCTTTCTCATTATCAAATGTTATATATGGAGGTAAAGGCACATGTCCTAATTGAAATAATTTTTCATTATTTTCCCCAACATTCTCTATTTTAATAATTCTCGTTCCATCATCATTTATTTTTTCTATATTACAAAACATATCTGATAAAGATCCCCTGTCCTTTTTCAAAATTTGAAATTTAGAGCCAAGTTTAAATTTTTTTCCAGGTTTCACCATCGCCTCCCAAACATTTTCCTTTATCTCTTGTAGAAGTAAAATCTCACAAATTCTACCCTCTTTATTATCTTCCTGTGCATATAATCTGGCTGGAATAACTTTGGAATTATTAAAAACCAACACATCATTTGGACCTAACAATTTTTCTAAATCGTAAAAACGTTTATGAACTATTTTTTTATTCATTCCGTCTAAAACCATCAATCTCGAATGATCTCGTGAAAAAGCCGGATTTTGCGCGATCAACTCCTGTGGCAGATCAAAATAAAAATCAGACTTAAACATAATAATAAAAATTAAATCAGACACACAGTAGCTGATTTCAAGTAATTGCTAAAGGGTTTTGTTTGGAATTTAAAAATCTTTCAATCCTTAAGGCTTCTTCAAAATGATCAGCTATTTCATAATAAACTTTAAGGCGCAACAAAACATTGCAGGGGATATTGCTAATATTTTTATTTTTATAATTTTCTAAAATTTTATTTATTTTACGATAGAGCTCACTACTCAAATTTTTTTCAATCAGCCATTTAAACTTTGGTTTTACTGCCAATAACGCCTGTTTCATTTGTTTGGCAATTTCAGGCTTTTCATGAGTCAATAATTTTACAATTTCCTTAAGACAATCAGGATCTTCCATTTTCGCCAAAGCTAAGGCCGAATTTACCCTTAACTCTAAATCATTAGACTTTAAATAATTTTTCAAAAAATCTTTTGTTTCTTGAGCCTTAGTCTCACCAGCAATAAAAAATGCCGATATCAAAGTATTTCTATCTTTGGCGTTAAACATATTAATTAACTCCACAGCTAAATTTTCTCTATACTCGGGTAAATTCCAAAGAGCGGTGATCGCGTTAGTTCTGATTCTGATATCCTTATGCTTCAAAAATATTTCCAAATGATGAGCCAAAACTTCATCTTTAAAAATTTTACAAATATTAATAGTGCTGGCCGTAATATCTAAATCATGCGCTTCATTTAAAGCTTCCAAAATTAATTCAGTGACTTTTGGCTCTTTCAGCTGAAAAAGAGCTTTGGTTATCAACATCTTTATCACAGAATCACTTTCAATCTTAAACATTATCTTTAATCTCGTGGTGATTTGATGGATAGTAAAAGGTTTGGAAAAAATCTTTTTAGTGCGCTTAATAAAATTTTTTAAAGCGTAAATACTCGCTAACCTGACCTGATAGGAATTATCATCAAGAAATTTCAAAATATACTGTAAACACACTGGATATCCAATATATCCCATAGCCGCTAACAATTTTACCTTTAATCTTTCATGTAAATTATCTTTGAATAATTCTTGTGCCAAATCAGCCACAATATTTCTATGTCCATGTTGAGATAAAATTTCCACCGCATTAAGTTTAGTGGCTAAATCATTATCGGATAGTTTAAGATGATGCAAAGACAGATCTGTATATTTTTCTTTAACTTTAATCAAGAGTAAAAACAAAATAAAAGCTGATAAAATGAGAGCCATATTAATATATAAAACAGCAATACCACTTGGAAAAAATTTATAAACGGCCCAAATGGTTAAAGTTGCCATAATAATGCCAAACGGTTTCATGATGCCGTCAAAAAACTCCTTTACCGTAGCCCGATCTTCTTCATGCAAATTATAATAAGAAGCATTATAAGCATTTAAATAAATGCTATTTGTCCCTTCAAACCAAATTTTCAGATTACTGGCAGAAACAAAACCAAATCGCAAACCTAGAATCATTCCATTGATCATTAATACAATCGGATGAACCATCATGCTTTTGATCACTCCTAATTTTTTCAATACTTTGCTAGAGAAAAACATTTCCAAAAGAAAAGTGGAAATACTGGCAATCATCATAATTAAACCGAACACATGAGCTACATCCTGTTCAGTCGGGGTTGAAGTAGCGGTTTCAGCGGTAGCTCTTTCATGCAGATTAGACTCAAGTTCTTGACCAACATTCTCTTGCACATTAAGGGTATCGGCGTGCATTAAAGACACCGCTAAATGTTCGGGCTTAAAAGTGAGATCTTCCTGATGGCTTCCCTGTTGTTCCAAATCTAATTCCACCCCTTTCGCAAATTGAAACTCCACAAAAGTGAACAAAACAAATTGAAAAATAACCGCGACAGCCAAAAGTTTCGTAAAAGGATGCTTATTCACGACTGTCAAACTATCTTTAATTTGAAAAATTTTGGACGATTTTTTTAATTTCTCATGATGAAAATTCAAAAAAGGAATTTCTTTAGCATATAAATAAAAATATTTAAATAACACCAGTAAAGCGATCAATAACACGGCAATTAAAGCAATAAAAAAACTTAAATTCGCTTTGGATGACAATTCCGTAATAATAAAACCACCAACCACTCCTCCGACAACTTCATAAGACTCAATCACCGGGAATGTCCTTTGACTCTCCAAAGGTGTAAAAAGTTCTTCTATAAAGATGTTGATCAAAATTCCTAATTGAGATAAAAACACTGAAATGCTAACAATCATCACCGTCAAAAATAACCATTCCAAATTCTTATTATCCGCCAAAAAATAACTACCTGCGAATGACAGTGATCCGCATAAAGCCGTAAACAAAGTAATACTTTTACCTGAAAATTTCTTAATTAACGCACTATATATCAAACTTCCAAACATAATACTCACGGCATTCAAAAGGAACAAAACCACTAAAGAATTTACACCTAGTCGGCTGATAAAAATCACCATAACTACCGTCCATGCAATCACATAACTGACCCTTACCAACAGACCCAAAATCCACGACGCCCCCACTCGCGGCCACTCATTAGAATGGATATTAAACAATTTATTGATATTAACTATCATGTTTTGTTTTTGTTTTAAATTTTTAAAAAGATATCAAATTATAACATGATATTTATATTTTGACAAGAGGGTGTAAATCAGATATTAAGGTAACATTACTCTCTCTCTGTCAAAATTTAATTTTCTTTTTTAATTTATAATCTAAAATTTAAAACCTACAATTAAATTTGAAACAATTATAATGTCCTAAATTTCATGTCAACTAAAATTTTTCAAATCCCCTTCTCTACACTAGATTTTAAAGAAACCTTGAGGGTCGTTGAACAATTTATTTGTTCAAATAGACAACACCATATAGCCACTCCAAATCCTGAATTTTTGTTGGAAAGTTTAGAAAACCCAGAATTTAAAAAAATTCTTCAAAATACATCATTAAATACCCCAGATGGCACTGGAATTTTATGGGCGGCGAGTGTGCAGGAAAAAGTATTAAACATTAAATATAAAGTATTAAGGTCAATTTTAAAATATCCAATAGGCGTTTTTTATCTCATATGCATAGCAATTTATCCAAAAGCAAATAAAAAAATTATAAAGTCTAGAATTACAGGCACAGATCTCATGGCAGAAATTTTTAAAAATTTCCCTGACAAAAAAATCTTTCTCCTTGGCGCAAAAGAAGGCATAGCTGAAAAAGCGGCTTTGTCACTATGTCATTCCTGTGAAAACAGGAATCTTAATCACGTTAAATCTTTTGCTGGCAGTCCAAAGGAATCAGACGAACATGAAATCCTTTCCAAAATCAACAAATTCTCCCCAGACATCCTCTTCGTAGCCTTTGGCTCTCCTAATCAAGAAATCTGGATAAATAAAAATCTTTCCAAAATGCCTTCTGTAAAAATTGCCATTGGTGTTGGAGGTGCATTTGATTTCTGGGCTAATGAAAAAAAACGTGCTCCAAAATTCTTTCAAAAACTTGGAATTGAATGGCTTTATCGACTTTTTATCGAACCAAAAAGATGGAAAAGAATTTTCAATGCTGTTTTTGTATTTCCGTGGAAATTTTTGAAAAATTTGTAAAATCACATAATATAAATTATATTTATCTAAAATATTATTTTTAAAATTTAAATTATGAAAAAAAGAAACGAAATGCCTCAAATGCCTCCAGAAATAGAATCAGCATTAAAATGGCCAACAGTTTTTGACGCAAGCAACGCAGGGTCGAGATCTCCAAAAGTCTCTCCCCTCGAAAATCCGAGAAATAAATACTCCGTAGGTCTTACTATCCATGCTAAAAACGGCGTTCCACTCCCACAAGAAACTATTGATCTTATATCTGAACCAGTAGACACATTAATGGAGGGCGACCTGCAAAGAATTCTAGCAGAAATTGTTACAGATGTACGCCTAACATTTAGTAAAAAAATCTTTAGCATTATCAACCGCTACCTCCTTGGAACAATTAATGAACAACCAGTCTTAGTCGTAACATCAGACTCTCATTATGTGAAGGCATCATGGTAATTTCTCCCTTCCAAAATGTATATCTATTTTTTGATACACTTCATTTAAATGAAGTGTTTTCAAGATTTTTATCTATTTCACTCAAAATACCCTCAATCTCCTTCAATCTTTTTTTTCTGCGAAACAGCATTGCCTCATATTCCTCTTCTGATGAAAGAGCAATCCTAATTTGTCTATTTTCTGAAGCTATTAAATCATTTAAATGAGCTTTTTCATTCTTTAATAAAACCAAAACTATACTTCTAAACAATTCATCTGACTCATCAAGAGTTAATGCATGATTAACTAATATATTTATTTTTTTATTACCTAAAGGAGTAAACACATCACAGGCATTCGTCTGAGTATATAACTCTAAACCACTAAAAAGAGACATACTGTGTCTTGGGTCATAATTTCTTATATCTTCCAAAGAAGCATATACACGGACTCTCCCATTCTTCATTTCATCTAAAAGCTCAGGAGATAAACACTCACCCCGTTCTAATCTTTCTATACAGCTACGAGGTATGGTAGGTAATAATAATGATTCTTGCGATGTGCTCATAAAAATATTTTTAACTAAAAACATACATAGAATAACATTACTCTCTCTCTCTGTCAAGTTTGAATTTTTAATATCATTTTTGTAAAAGATAGAATCTTATATAGTGATAAAGAAAGAAAATTGTAATCAGAAATCGGTAATGAGTAATCAGTTCAAACCGACTACTGACTACTAACTACCGACTACATCCTCCTCCCCTCCTTCACACTTTCACACTATTCTATATTCACTTCCCCCCTCCCCCTTGTCCCTCTACCTCAAATACCGTCCGAAAGATTTTGATAACCTGATTGGCCAAGAACATATCAAAACTACGCTTCTGAATGCCTTGAAGGAAAAAAAAATTTCTCATGCCTATCTTTTTTGTGGGCCAAGAGGAACTGGAAAAACAACCACTGCCAGATTAATTGCAAAATCCATTAATTGTCAGAATCCGCTTGAATTTGGCCATCACTGTAATGAATGCTTCACATGCAAATCTGCTCAAGAAGGATCTTTAGTCGACTTGATAGAAATAGATGCGGCATCAAATCGTGGTATTGATGAAATTCGTGATTTAAGAGAAAAAATCAGATTTGCGCCAAGCCAGGCAAGAGCAAAAGTTTATATAATTGATGAAGTACATATGCTAACGAAAGAAGCTTTTAATGCACTGCTGAAAACTCTTGAAGAACCACCAGCTCATGCTTATTTCATTTTAGCCACCACTGAAACGCACAAAGTCCCAGCAACTATTATTTCAAGATGCCAAAAATTTGATTTCCATAGAATAGCAATTGCAGAACTTGTAAACAGGCTTAAATATATTGCAGAGCAAGAAAATTTAAATTATGAAGAAGAAGCTATGGAGCAGATTGCGAAATCAGTGAAAGGAGGGCTAAGAGATGCAATTTCAATTTTAGATCAGTTAAGTAGCGAAGGAAATTTAACTCTAGATAAAGTAAAAAAATCATTAGGAATTAGTGATATCGCCGCAATTGAAAATTTATTTCAAAGCCTTATCGACAAAAATGCTATAAAAGGATTGGCAATAATTAATCAAATTTATCAACAAGGTTTAGATCTCAATGATTTTGCTCGCACTTTTCTTGAATATTTACGACAAAAAATGATCGAAGCCGTTAATGCCAATTCCGTATCAAATTTAAATTTAATTCTAAGCATGATTGAAATCTTCTCGCAGGCCAAACTAAAAATCAACTCTTCAGTCATTCCTCAATTACCATTAGAAATCGCGGTAATGGAGATTTGCCACCGAATACCAGACATCAAAGCCCAATCCCCAAATCCCAATAATTTAGATAAAAATAATACCCATCATGGCAATACGCAAAATCTAACGAATAAAATGGCTGATCAACACCCAACAACCAGCAATCCACAATCAATAATGAATAATCAGCCGCTAATTGGACCTTCAGACTCACCTTTACCTCTTACTCCTTCCGATCTTTTAAATAAATGGGAACAGATTTTGAATCTCATTGATCCTCCAGCAATTAGACAATCCCTCAAACAATCAAATATCAAAGAAATCAAGGATAGTAATATTACTTTGATCTTTAATACCGCCTTCCATTTTGAAAAATTTAATAAAGCTGCTCATATCTGCAGCTTAGAAAACGCCATCAAACAAATTTTCGATACTGAAGCAAAAGTAACATGCTCTTTGGAAAAGCCAGCAGAAAATTCAGAACAAAGCCCCATTGATAAAACAAAAGAAGCAATGGATATTTTTGGTGGACAGTGGTAGAATCAATATATGTTTAAACAACTAAAAAGAACTTTGCTTCGCCGTCCTAAATGGCTGAAGGAAAATGAAGTGGTTTTAAAGGTGTATAGACACCACAACATACCATTTATTTTACGTATTTTTACTGTCACTATCGTTTTTTCCCCGTTCTATTTTTTAGTATATATTATGAATGGAGCGATAGCTTCTATTCTCCCTTACGGACATATTTTAAGCGTGTTGATTATGATAAATATCTTAATCTATATCTACACATCTCTAATTTACTGGTTTGACAAACTAGTCATAACTTCCGAACGAGTCATACATGTTGATTGGATTACTTTAACCCATAAAAAAATCAACGATATCGTACTCAGAGATATCAAGCAAATTAACATCGAAAACAAGGGCATTATTGATGATTTGATATCCTTTTTAAATTATGGAACAATTGAAATTGAAGGAACCTCAACGGTGGACAAGATCACTTTTCTCGAAGCGCCAAAGCCATATAAAATTAAATGCTGGATAAGTAAAATTTTACCCACACCCGACAGACAAAGTAATTAAATTTTTATTAAATTATGACTATAATCAGACAAAAAAAAGAAAAAATTACTAATTCAGAAAAAGTGGCGCCTGACATTCTAGTGGAGGAAATTAATTTGCGACCGAAATTATTGACTGAATACATCGGACAAAATCCTATCAAAGATAATCTGCAAATCTCGATCAAGGCATCCAAAAAAAAACAGGAACCAATGGATCATTTATTAATTTATGGAGCAGCCGGTCTTGGCAAAACCACTTTAGCCAATATTATTGCCAATGAATGTGCAGTTAATATCAAAATAACTTCTGGTCCGGCCCTAGAAAAACCTGGAGATTTGGCTTCAGTTTTGACAAATTTAAAAGAGCACGAAATATTATTTATTGATGAGATTCATCGCCTTAAACCAACCATCGAAGAAATATTATATAGCGCCATGGAAGATTTTCGCATCGATATTATCATTGGTAAAGGCCCGGGAGCCAGAACCATGCGGCTAAAAATTCCACAATTCACTTTAATCGGAGCAACAACTAAGATGAGCATGTTATCTTCACCGCTAAGAGATCGTTTCGGACACATCTTAAAATTAGATTTTTATTCTGATGAAGAAATTGGAGAAATTATTAATCGATCAGCAAACATTTTAAAATGCTCTATAAATCACGAAGCCGCTAAAATTTTATCAAAATCCGCCCGACAAACTCCACGTATTGCCAATCGACTCCTCAAACGCTGTCATGATCTAGCAATTATTAATGACATGGAAACTATTGACGTTCAAATTGTGACTGCCTGTTTAGAATTATTAAAAATAGATAACATTGGCCTGAACAAAACTGATAGAGAAATCTTAATTACTATTATTGATAAATTTCGAGGTGGACCAGTAGGTTTAAATACTATCGCCGCAGCAGTATCCGAAGATGAAAACACTATTGAAGATGCCTATGAGCCATATCTAATCAAAATCGGCTTTATTGAACGTACCGCCAGAGGCCGCGTAGTCACCGAACACGCCTACAAACACCTCAACATCAATAATTATAAATTTACATCTTAAGTATAGATTAACAGATAAAAAATGTTAAAATTTTTTCAGCAAAAATTCATTGATAATGAAGAAAAAATTCAAAATTGGCTTTTTAAAAAAACGGCAAATTTACCAGGATTGATATATAGCTCGGTAGATTTAAGGAACAGTGGCTTCAAAATCGCGGCTATTGATGTAAACATTTTTCCGGCAGGCTGGAATAATATCTGCCCTAAATATTCTAGATCAGCCAGTCAAGCTTTCAAAAACTATCTAAACAAGCATTATTCTCAAGCAAAAAAAATCCTAATTTTTCCTGAATCTCACACTAAAAATTTATTTTATTTCGAAAACTTACTGCATCTTCAAAATATTTTAATAGAAGCTGGCTTTGAAACCTTAATCGGACATAATCTTGATAACTTTGGAGAACAACAGCAGGTCAAAATTAATGACAAAGATCAGTTGATTTTGCATAAATTAAAAAAAAGCCAAAACACTTTAAGCACTATTTCTAATTTTATCCCTGATTTGATAATCTCCAATAATGATTTTTCCAATCACATCCCTTATATTTTATTAAATATTGACCAGCCTATCATTCCCAACCCTCAACTGGGCTGGTTCAAAAGAAACAAAATAAACAACATAATTTTTTACCAACAGCTAATTACAGAATTTGCGGAGCTGTTGGATCTTGACCCTTGGTTATTTTATCCCATATCTGAATTAGTAGAAGAAATTGATTTCCAAAGCAAACAAGGAGTATCTCAAATTGCTGAGGTTATAAATAATATTATAAAATTAACCAAAAAAAAATTTAACGAATACAGCATTAACCTAGAACCGTATATCTTTATCAAAAATGCCTCTGGAACATATGGAATTGGAGTAGAAAGCTTTAATAGTGTGCAAGAATTTTTAAATATGAATCGGAAACAAAGAAATAAATTAAGTGTAGGCAAAGGTAGTCAAAAAATCCACAAAGTAATTATTCAGGAAGGTATCCAAACTGTCGATAGGTATAAACAATTTATTGCTGAACCGGTAATTTATTTGGTCAATAATGAGCCGATTGGCGGGTTTTTTCGTTTAAATGATCGAAAAAATGACAAAGAAAATTTAAATTCCAAAGGAATGAGCTTTTCCAAGCTCTGTTTCCATGAAATTTTGGTTTATAACAATGCCAATCAAGAAGACATACAGCCTGAACACTTAAAAAAAATTTATTACACTTTAGCTCAAATTGCCAGCATCGCCGCTAGCTTGGAAAATCAATTTCTAGCTATTTAACCTTTTAATTTTGGTCAAATTAAGTTAAAATATAATGAATACTATAATTAACACTTAAATCACATGGCTGATCCTGTAATAAATCCGACCCAAACAAGCGCTAGCAGCGCTACTCAAACGCAATTCAACGATCCAAAAGTGGCAAAATTCAATATCCCAGATGTTGTCAAAGAAAAATATTCAGATTTGATACCATTGATTATTGAAACTGAATCAATGAATGACCAGGAAAAATCATACTGGTTTCAGATTCTACCAATCATGACCACAGAACAGGTTGACAGACTGAGAAACATCCTAATCACCGAAAAACAGCAATTAAGCAAACTGGATGAAGAATACAAGCAAGAAATGTCTCATATTAATCAAAAAAATGCTGACTCCTGGAAAAAATTTAACGCCCCTGAAGCCAAAGAAAAAATTCAAGCCATAAAGCAAGCTGAAGCTGAAAATAAGTCAGAAGAAAATGATAAAGAAGCCCAGCTCCTGGATCAATTAAATAACATATAAAATTTCAGAATTATTCTACAGGCGGATAAATCTGCTTAGCAACATCAACCAAGCGCTTTTTATTGCTTCCTATTGGCGTGCAGGTAATAGTAGTCAGCCAATGTTTATCATTTAACTGCTCAAGAACACCAATATCTTCAGGTTCAACAATTTTTTTCTCAAAAATTTGATATACATATTTTTTCTGCCCATAATAAACAATAATTTTATCTCCGATTTCCATGTTATGCATCACAGCAAAAGCATCTTTAAAATCCCCTTCCGCCCATGAATAATATGAACTATGTCCTGTTAAAACAACATTGCCGGCACTGCCTGGCTTAGCAGTCAAAGGATAATGAACAATACCTGATTCTAAACCTTTAAGCAAAGCATCTTGCAAATCATCCGCCTTGAGTTCTCTTAACGCCCCATCATCAATTTCCACGATCGGAAAATTTTTATAAACTTTAGGCAGAATCACTCTATTATCAGGCGGGGCAAGAATTAAATGTAAATCAGCTAAATTAATATTTTTTTGCGGATCAATCTTATTAATCTGCAATAAAGCATTATTTGATTTGAGAATTTCCTGATCCGATTCAACCGCCAAAGTCTCATTTAATCCCAATGCCTGTTCAACTCTCCAAGAAAAAACTTCAAAATAGGTTTTACCATACAACCCTAAAAAAATCAGACAAAATATCACGGCAGAAGTGAAAACATACTTAAAAGTATGGGCATAATTAATTTTACTCATAATCATAGGTATCGTTTGCCAGGCCTTTTTGATCTTAGTTACTATCGTCACAAATAGAACATAAAATATAAAATCTTTTAATTATATCAGAAATTTGATTTTTATTCAGCCAATAAAACTTGTTTTAAGCCTATCTTTTTGGTATAAGATAAATTTGACTCATACAATGATTCTATGTCAACGATCACCGCTCTTATCGACCGCATCAAAAAATATAATCCCAACTGTAATGAGGAGAAGATTAAACGTGCTTATAAATTTGCTCAATTAGCTCACTTCGGGCAAAAACGCAAATCAGGAGAAGATTACATTTCCCATCCCCTGGAAACCGCCTTAAATCTTACGACTTTGCACGTCGATGAAGATACTATTATTGCCGCTTTACTACATGATGTTCCTGAAGACACCACTATCAATTTATCAGTTATTAAAAAACAATTCGGCGAAGAAGTGGGGTTCTTGGTCAAAGGCATCACCAAATTATCAAAAGTCCATTACCGCAATAACATGGCCGAAAGGCAAATTGAATCTTTAAAAAAACTTCTCATCCACAGCGCTAAAGACATTAGAGTAATTTTAATCAAACTAGCAGATAGATTGCATAATATGCATACCATCGATTACATTGACAAACCTGAAAAAGTGCTAAGAATTGCTAAAGAAACGATGGAAATCTATGTACCAATCGCCAATTTATTAAACGTATGGGAATTAAAAAACGAATTAGAGGATTTATGCTTTAAAACTTTACAACCGCAACAATATAACTCTATTGTCGCTAAATTGAACGAAAACCAAAAAAACTCTAATTTCTATCTACAAAAAACCATAAAAAAAATTAATGAAGCGACAAAAAAACAACACATCAAAATTGTGGACCTCCAGGGCCGACAAAAAAATACCTACTCTATTTACAAAAAACTACAAAGAAAAAATTATAGTTTCAGGGGCATATCTGATCTAATTGGAGTTAGGGTAATTTGCGAAACAGTTCCTGACTGCTATAAAATGCTTGGCATTATCCATAATTTATTCACCCCAAAACCATATAAGATCAAGGATTATATTGCCCTGCCAAAAGCTAATGGCTATCAGAGCCTTCACACCGCTGTCTTTGGTCTACATGGGCTGCCCACTGAATTTCAAATCAGAACTTTAAGCATGCACTTAGAAGCGGAATATGGCATAGCGGCTCATTATTTTTATTCATATGGACATGATAAAGATTTATCGATTGCCCACAAATCCAAAAAACAATGGGCCACAAAAATATTAGAATTAAAAAAACAATTCAGTGATCCTCATTCCAAAATAATTGAACAACTTAAATTCGATATTTTTCAAGATAGAATTTTTGTATTCACTCCCAATGGCGACGTAATTGATTTACCGAAAAACGCCACCTGTATTGATTTAGCCTATGCCATCCATTCTGCTATAGGTGATCATGCTGAAAAAGCAGAAATTAATGATTTTGAAGTCAACATCAATACCACCCTTAAATCAGGAGACACAGTAAAAATCATCACCAACAAAGAAAATCATCCCAGTAGCACATGGCTTGACTACACTCAAACAAGTTTAGCAAAACGTAAAATAAAAGAGGCCATAAATCAAGAATCAAAAGAAAAACAAATTTTAATGGGCAAAGAAAGATTCCAAAAGGAACTATATCTAAGCAAAGGCCTTAATTTAGCCAGCATATCCAGCTCTACCTTTAAAAAATTTCTCAACAGCTCTCCATATAGCAGTTTAGAAGATCTATATATTGCAATCGGCGAGGGAAAATTAAATCCAAATGAAGTTATTGATCAAATCAATAAAAGTAAAATTCATGAATATAATGTGAAATTTAAAATAATTATCGATAACTCTGTTGGCGTATGTATTGATTGTTTAAAAATTTTTAAAGAATTAGATATTAATATAACGAAAATATTAGGCACAGAAAGTTTGCTACAAAAATCAGAAGCAGAAATTAAAATCTACGCCAAAATTCAAGATATAAAACAAATCAGGCAAATTATGGAAAGCATCGCCAATGTGCCAATGGTCAGAAGAATCGAACGAATGACTCCCTACAGAAGTGTGTTGCTTATTCTTGGTTTTATTTTAATATTTAGCTTATTAGCAATTCACCCCTTTGTCATTAAGTATGTCATTACTTATGTCACCCCAAATCATCCATTTTTTTACATCATTCTACCTTATACTTCTTTAGTAATTATTTATATTTTTACTTTAGTAAACGAAAGATTGTTCAGTATCACGCTAGCGGAAAAAAACAAAATGGGTCAAATCTGGCTAGCTTCTTTGATTATGAGTGTTTTGGGCCTAATAGTGGCGATAGCTGAGATCATTATTTTTAAACTACAAATATTTACTATTTTATTTTTATTAGGCATAGTTTTATTATATAGTCGGCTATATTTTATTTATAGCAAAGAAAAAGACCGAATAAAAAAATTATGATTTACGCAAAACTTTCAACATATAACTACCCTCCAAGTGGTAACCATTTTTTCGATAATATTCTCGCACCCCGATACCGCTAATAACGGCAATTTTTGAGAAACCAGCCTGTTTTGCCTTTAACTCAGCTTGTTGCAAAAGCTGTCCTCCAAAACCTTTATGTTGTGCCAATCCTCTTTGATTGCTGCCAATGCTACTTTCATTACCAAACACATGTAACTCTCGTATCAAAGCCGCTCCTTCCAATTCCTTAATAAAATGCTTTTGTCTGGAAAAATACTGAGAAGGGAATCTAAGGCGCAAATTAGCGCATAACTTATTTTGACTCATATCATCAATACTGATAAAAAACTCTTTTCCTCCTTGAGCCTCATATTCCAAAATATTTAATTCAGTTTTTGCTAAATTAACTTCAGCTGATCTGATTTCCCTACACCTGATACATTGGCACATTTGAAATTTCGATTGATTTTTACTAATAATTTGATGAATTTCTTGCCTTAAATTAGATACGCTAGCGCTACTCAAAATGCTAGTATCAGGAATATCGCGAATTAATCTGGTAATACGAATATATAGCGGTACAATTTGCTTCACCCTAATTAATAAATCAATCAAATCTTGTTGTTCATAAGACTGATACCTGCCTTGCTTAAACCACTGTTCCAATTCAGAAAAAGGCACCACGCTGCAAGGATAAATTTTCAACCAATCAGTTCTTAAATCTGGATCATTGAAAACATCCAAAAACATTTGATAATCTTCAGTAATAGTTGCTCCCGGCAAATTAGGCATCAAATGGGAAGTGATTTTGAAACCAGCGTCTTTCATCAATCTCATCGCATCTTTAACCGCCCCAATATCATGCCCTCTTTTATTAAAAGTTAAAATCCTATCCACAGTATGCTGAACACCAATTTCAATACGGGTTACTCCTAATTTCCTAAATCTTAAAAGCTCTTTCTCGGTAATATAATCAGGTCGAGTTTCCACTGATAACCCTACACATCTATGCTCTGCTTTTTCATTTAAGGCCTGTGCTTTTTGCAATGTTTTCGCCATTTTAGAGCCTACATTTTCAATTTTACATTTTTCATCTTTCATTTTAGCTCCTAACCCCTCATTCAGGGCTTCATACATTTTTCTCACAAAGTCCGTTTGATATCGATGTGGATAAAACGAAAAAGTGCCTCCCAAAATAATCATTTCCACCTTATCAGCCGTATGTCCATTACCGATATAAGCCTGTAATCTGTTCTTTACCTGGCGTTTCGGGTCAAAATCGTTCAAAATTGCCCTCATAATACCAGGCTCATTCGAGGCATAACTCTTAGGAATGCCTTTTTCAGTAGGACAAAACACGCATTTACCGGGACAGGCATAAGGTTTAGTAACAATTGTGACGGAAGTGATACCAGATTCAGTACGCACTGATCTTTTACGAATCACTCTTTCAAAAGATAAACTTTTTAAATCTGACTTTTCTTGAACAATTTTTTTATACGCTAAAATTAACTCCCGATTAAGCAGACTTTTAATTTTGTACTTGCTCGAAAATTCATTCTTTAACTTTTGCAAATCATTAATATTCAAGATTTTTCGTTTCAAAGCTTCTTGCACAAAATGTTTTGTAATTTGAGATAAAATCATAAAAATAACTTAAAAACTCAATATTTTACTTTACTTTTTCTTTAATATATTTTTCAAACAGTTCATAATCTAAAATATTAATCATTACATTGACCATTATGTTAAACATTCAAAATAAAATCAAATTTTGAATGCTATTTATTCTTTATTTTTTTATTATTAACAGTAAAATTTAATTATGTCACAAACTCTTCTCCAAAAAGTCCAATCTGATTATAATAAAATCGCTAAAAGTTTTTCTGATACCCGCAAATACCCATGGAAAGACTTTGAATTGCTTTTTAAAAACTCACAGCCCATAACTCACAGCTCACAGCTAAAAATCCTTGACCTAGCCTGTGGCAATGGCAGACTTTATAATTTCTTAAATTCGCAGTTCGCAGTTCACGATTCGCAGAATTTTAAATATATAGGTGTAGATAATTCAACTGAACTTTTAAAACAAGCTAATATTCAATATTCAAAATTCAAAATTAAGAATTTAGAATTTGTCTTCGGCGACATCCTCCGAATCCCCTTCCCAGATAATTCATTCGATCAAATCTGGTGCATCGCAGCATTTCATCATTTACCAAAAAAGTTTCAAGGTAAAGGCACGAAAGAAATTTATAGAGTTTTGAAAAAAAATGGAATTTTAGTCCTGACAGTATGGAATTTATGGCAGTTCAAATATTTAAAACAAATTGTAAAAGCTTTTTTTAAAAACCCATTACGAATAAAAAATTTATTCATTTCTTGGCGAAGAGGCGAAACTTTTGTTGATCGCTTCTACTATGCTTTTACTTCAAACGAACTTAAAAAAACTTTTACAAAATCTGGATTCAGAATAGAAAAATTTTTCACATCAAAAAACGGACAAATCGTTCCTTGGTATAAAAGTTTTAATTTATGTTTAATTGGTAGGAAATAAAAAACAACATAACTGATTGCAATTATCAACAAGAACCATTCCTAAATTACCTCGCCACAAAACTCGTTGCACCCAGCCAAGACAAATTATAAATAGCTCTTTGCGTATCTGCTACAGTTTCACTTTCTAACAACACACCGATAAGTTCCTCTTCTTTTAAAGATATAATTGCCACTTTGTTTTCATAAATCAAAATCTGGTTTTTAAAATCAAATTCTTCTGGATTGATAAATAAAATTTCCACAAGTTCTTTTGCTTCTTCACTTTTATAATATTTTTCACGAAATTTAAGACCTTCATTACTTGTTGGGCTAAGAAGTCTTACTTTGATTTTTGTCTCCACAATTTTATCAAAATAATATTCCAAATAAGACGGAAAAAGACTTTGCATGGCTTTCAGATCAGTATACCCCAAAAGCTCCTCTTTTGTTTCCAATGTTTCTTCAAACACAGTCTTAATCCCCTCCATCCCATCAAAAAAATGAATTTTGGGACGATTAAGGGCACTTTGATGAATCACCATTAATTCCGGAATAATCTGTCTTGCTTCAAAAAGTTTATCCTCAAAATAATTCACAAATTTCTTCGGTGATTCAGCTGAAAAATACTTAATTTTTTTATGGATGTAATAACTAACAAATCCCCTTTTATGCAATCTATCCAAAATATAATAACAATTCTCCCTTTTTACTTTTGCCCTACTTGCGATCAGGCTCACATAAGATGTTTTCAACTCCAGCACAGCCAAATATACTTTTGCCTCTTCTTTTGAAAGTCCTAGATTTTCTAATTCTTTTAACATAATGAAGCTTGTCATTCCTGTAAAAACAGGAATCTTATTTTTATATAATAATTGTATCTTAAAATTCAAATATTGTAAAATTTATTTTACAGAAAATTTTAAAAAATGATAACACACAAGAGCTGATCAAAAGCTAACTCTAAAAAAATTTTCTTTTTTCTTTCATGCTTTTTTCTTAACTCATTTTACAATTTTTCATCATTTTGCTATATTTGTTATGCTTTGACAAAAACAGAAAAGAAACAAGTATAGAAGCGAAACGAACAAATCAGCTCTCAAAAAAAATTATATAAAAAAATGTATTTTGTGTTTGGCATGTAAATCCAAATTCACAAAAGCTTGTTTTGTTGTGCACGAAAAAACTACAGAAGCAATTTTGTGATATTTTACTAATGTAGTCGGTGATCAGTAATCAGTAATCGGTAAAATTGTAACTAACTGACTACTGATTACTCACCTCTGACTACATCCTTTTTCCTCCCTTCACACTCCTCCAATGTTCCAAACCTGTAAAAACTGCGGCGAATCCTTTGAAATTACTGATGTTGATTTGAAATTTTACGACAAAATTTCTCCTGTTTTTAATGATAAAAAATATCAAATTCCAGCTCCGACTTTGTGTCCGAGTTGCAGAAGACAAAGAAGATTCACTTTTAGAAATGAAAGAAATTTGTATTACCGAAAATGTAGTAAAACAGGAAAACAGTTAATTTCTAATTTGAATCAAGATACAGGAATAAAAATATATGAAAATGAATTTTGGTGGTCAGACAAGTGGGACGCTTCTGAATATGGGAGAGAATTTAATTTTAATGAATCTTTTTTCAATCAATTCAAAAAACTTTATCAAGATGTACCTCAATTAGCACTTTCTGTTTGGTTCTCGGAAAATAGCAATTTTTGCAATTATGCTGGGAATGTAAAAAATTCTTATCTGATTTTTGGATCAGTTTATAGTGAAGATTGTTTTTATGGATCGCCTTATTATTCAAAAAACTGCGTTGATACTCTTCTTGTTCGAGAATGTGAATTTTGTTATGAATGCACAGATTGTAGAAAACTTTATCAAAGTTTTTATTGCCAGGACTGCACTAATTGCAATAATTTAATTTATTGTTATGATCTTCAAAGTTGTTCTGATTGCATAGGATGCGTGGGTTTGAGAAATAAAAAAAATTGTATTTTTAATCAACAATTTTCAAAAGAGGAATTTCAAAAAATGAAAAATGAATTAAATTTATGCATAAAAAAATCTCATGAAATTATTAAAGAAAAATTAAATGAACTTAAATTAAGAGTCCCACATAAATATATGCAAAGCAATCAAGTGGAAAATGTAAGTGGAAATTATGTATATGAATCCAAAAATATAAAAGACTCTTATTATACTGATAAATCTCAAGATTGTGCATATTGTACTCAGGTTGTTAATCTCAAAGACTGTTATGACAATAATTATACTGAAGAAAATGAACTTTGCTGTGAATATATTAGTTCATATCAAAATTCCAGACTGCTTTTTACAAAATTTTGTAATCGTGTTCATGAAGCAATGTACTGCGATTCATGCTATTCATCAAAAAATTTATTTGGATGTGTTGGTTTAAAAAATAAACAGTATTGCATTCTAAACAAACAATACAGCAAAGAGGAATATGAAAAATTAGTTCCAAAAATTATTGAATCAATGCAATCCCCCCATCCCCCTTTATCAAGGGGGAGATCGGATAGTCCCCTTGATAAAGGGGATTTAGGGGATTTGTCTTTGCAGTCCGAATGGGGAGAATTTTTTCCATCTTCAATCTCTCCTTTTTGTTATAATGAAACGGTTGCACAAGAATATTTTCCCTTAACCAAAGAACAAGCACTTTCAAAAGGTTATAAATGGAAAGATGAAGATTTATCTTCGCAACATCAAGGCCCTGAATATCAAATTCCAGAAGATATAAAAGATGTGAAGGATGAAATTTGTGATTCGATTTTAAAATGTGAAGCAACATCTAAACTTTATAAAATCATCCCTCAGGAATTGAAGTTTTACAGACAAATGAATTTGCCGATTCCAAAGAAATGCCCTGACATCCGACATCAAAAAAGACTTGCCCTCAGAAATCCAAGAAAACTTTTTGATCGAAATTGTATGAAATGCGGAGAAAAAATTAAAACTACTTATGCACCTGACCGCCCAGAAATTGTTTATTGCGAGAAATGTTATTTGGAAAATGTCTATTAATCATTGTCATTCTGGCCTGCCCATAATCTTTAGGGAAGACATTTGTAGTCAGTGGTCAGTAGTCAGTGGTCAGTGGTCAGTAGTCAGTGGTCAGTAGTCAGTGGTCAGTTCGAACTGACTTCCGACTACTGACTACATCGTTCCTCCCTCCTTCACACTTCCCCCTATGTTTCAAACCTGCAAAATCACCAATCAAAAATTCGAAGTTACAGATAGCGATCTAGAATTTCTAAAAAAAATTTCACCAACTTTTGATGGCAAATTTTTTCAAATTCCACCACCAACAATATGTCCAGAAGAAAGAATAAGGAGAAGAACTGGCCATAGAAATGAAAACGTATATCATCATAACAAATCAGCATTAAGCGGAAAACCTTTAATCTCTATTTATAGATCAGACAGCGAATATAAAATATATTCTCAAGAAGAATTTTTTTCTGACAAATGGGATGCTCTTAGCTATGGTCAGGATTTTAATTTTAATAAAAATTTTTTCGAACAATTTGAGCATTTAAATAAAAAAGTTCCAAAAGTTGCCATGATAAATATGAAATGTGAAAATTGTGATTATACCTGTGGTACAGGAATGTGTAAAAATTGTTATTTAATAAATTCTTCTGAATATTGTGAAGATTGTTATTATGGCAAATTAATTCAAAGTTCAAAAAACTGTATTGATTGTGCTTTTATTTATGACTCGGAATTAATGTATGAATGCTTTAACGTTAGGAATGGATATAACTGCAAATTCGTTTATTATTCACAAAATATAATTGATTGCTGGTTTTGCGATGACTGTAAAAACTGTCAAAATTGTTTCCTTTGTACAAATCTTGTTGGCAAAAAATATCATTTTTTCAATCAACAACTTTCAAAAGAAGAATATGAAAACAGAGTAAAAGAATTTGTTGGAAGTTATCAAAATTTTACTGTCGCAAAAAAAATGTTTGATGATTTAAGGCTTAAAAGAATCTATAAATATGCAACCATAATTAACTGCGAAAACTGTACTGGCGATTTTATTAATAATTGTAAAAACTGTATTGATTGTTATGAAATGAACGACTCTGAAGATTCTAAATACATACAAGTTGGAGTCAAAATAAAAGACTGCCTGGATTGTTCAAATATGTATATCAAGCCAGAACTTTCATATGAAGTGATGGGCACACTTGAAACTTACAATATTCATTTTTGTACATACGTTTTTTATTCAAGCAACATGTGGTATTGCAGTAATTGTTTTAATTCAAAAAACTGTTTTGGATGTTCAGGACTTCAACATAAAGAATACTGTATTTTTAATAAACAATATACAAAAGAAGAGTATGAAAAATTAGTAGCAAAAATTATTGAATCGATGCAATCCCCCCATCCCCCTTTATCAAGGGGGCGATCGACAAGTCCCCTTGATAAAGGGGATTTAGGGGATTTGGATTTGCAGCCCGAGTGGGGCGAATTTTTCCCAATTTCAATGTCTCCATTCCCTTATAATGATTCTGTTGCTTATGATTATTGTCCATTAACCAAAGAAGAAACTCTAGCCAAAAAATATGTTTGGAAAGACCCAGATGCAAGTTATCAACATCAAGGAGTTGAATATATTATTCCAGACAATATTAATGATGTGAAAGATGATATCAAAGAGGCAATTTTGAAATGTGAATCAACAAATAAATTATATAAAATAATTCCTCATGAACTGAAATTCTATCGAGAACAAAAAATCCCAATACCAAGAAAATGTCCGCAAGAAAGATATAGACTCCGACTTCTTAATAGAAATCCATTTGTGTTATACGATAGAAATTGCCTGAAATGTGGGAGTAATATTAAAACTACTTACGCTCCTGAACGATTAGAAATTATTTATTGCGAAAAGTGCTATTTGGAGAAAGTATATTAAATGGCAGCTGTCATTCCCGTGAAAACGGGAATCTCGTTTCATATATAAATTAAGATTCCTGTTTCCACAGGAATGACATTCAAACTATGCAAACAAATTGTAAAAACTGCGGCGATACTTTTGAAATCAGTAACGAAGATCTAACATTTTATGACAAAATTTCACCTGTATTTAATAATAAAAAATATCAAATTCCATCTCCGACTTTTTGTCCAAGTTGCAGAATGCAAAGAAGACTTAGTTATCGCAATGAACGTTTTTTATACCACAGAAAATGTGATATGACTGGGAAAGAGATTATATCTTCTGCTTCACAAGACAAACCTTATCCTATTTATGACATAGATTCATGGTGGAGCGACAAATGGGACCCTCTATCATATGGAATTAATTTTGATTTCAATAAATCATTTCTTGAGCAATTCGAAATATTAAGAAACAAAGTGCCTCGCATGAATTTACAGCAACAAAAGCCAATGGAAAATAGTGATTATTGCAATTGTGCAAGCAGAAATAAAAATTGTTATTTGGTTTTTTCCACTAATCATTGTGAGGATTGTTATTATGGTTCATGGATAAATTATTCAAAAAACTGTATTGACAATCAATGTTTACTGCAAGGCGAGCTTTGTTATGAATGTATTGATTGCAAAGACTGTTATAATTTAAAATTTTCACAACAATGCAAAAATTGCAGTGACAGTTATTTCCTTAAAAATTGTATTGGCACGCAAAATTCAATTTTTTGTACAAATTTACATAACAAAAATTACTATATTTTTAACAAACAATATACAAAAGAAAATTATAAAAATATTTTAAAAAATTTAGACTTAAGTTCATTTAAAATATTAGAAAAAGCAAAATCTGATTTTAAAGAATTCACGAAAAATATGATTGTAAAAGAATATTTTGGCAGTCAGAATGAAAATATAAGTGGTAATATTATAAACAATTGTAAAAATACTTTTGAAAGTTATGAATGCTATGATTGCGAAGATGTTAAGTATTGTATGAGACTTGAAAGTAATGTGAAAAATTGTATGGATTATGTCCATTGGGGTATGAATGCCGAAATGATTTATGAATCACAAGCTTGTGGTTATAATGTTTTTAATCTTAAATTTTGTAATTTATGTTGGGGAGATTGTAGTGATTTAATTTACTGTGATCATTGCACTACATGTAATAATTGCTTTGGCTGTATAAGTTTAAAACATAAAAGTTATTGCATTCTAAATCAACAATATACAAAAGAAGAATATGAAAAATTAGTACCAAAAATTATTGAAGCGATGAAATTCCCTAAATCCCCTTTAACAAGGGGACTTGGACACCCCCTTGACAAAGGGGGCTTGGGGGATTGTGAATGGGGAGAATTTTTCCCAATATCTATTTCCGTATTTTCTTATAATGAAACACTTGCAAATGAAGAATTCCAATTAACAAAAAATGAAGCTTTAGCAAAAAAATATAGTTGGAAAAATGAAGATTTATCTTCACAACATCAGGGACCAAATTATCAAATTTCAGACAACATCAAAGACATTAAAGATGATATTTGTAATGCAATTTTGACATGCGACACGACAGGAAAACTTTATAAAATTATTCCTCAAGAACTAAAATTTTATAGACAGATGAATTTACCAATTCCTAGGAAATGTCCTGAACAAAGGCAAAAAAATAGAACCGCTCTTCGAAACCCAAGAAAACTCTGGACTCGAAATTGTATGAAGTGTGGAGAAAAAATTATAACTACTTACGCTCCTTCCCGACCAGAGATTGTGTATTGCGAGAAATGCTATTTGGAATCTTTATATTAATATTAATCGCTAATTACTAAAAGTATATTTAAAATTAATTATGACTTTAACTAAGAAAGAAGAACAAATATTAAACTCAATTACTGTGGCATCAGAAAATGATCCTAGTAAACCTGAATTTCCTGCAGATAATCCCAAATTTCCTGCAACTCCTATTTATAAAATTAAAGTTGCAGAATTTTCCAACATTTGGGTAAAGGATGAAAGTTATAATTTAACAGGTACACATAAAGATCGTATGGCATGGGAAATTATTGTCACTTATAGAGATTTTTTGATTGCAAAAAAAATCGAACAATTAAAAGTAGAGCTTCCAGCAATGTCAATTATTTCTTCTGGTTCTGCCGCAATTGCTATTCAAACTCAATTAAAAAAATATAATTTACCAAATCTAAAAGTATTAGTTGATTCAAACATTGATAAAAAAATTATAACTGCTATGGAAAAATTAGGTTGTGAAATTTATATAACTGACTTAAGTAAAAAAGCATTTGATTGGCAAGAAATTCTCTTTTTAACTCACAATCCTAATGGCTTGGATATTACATCTAGTGAAGCTTTAGCTCCAACTACAAGATTTTATGATTGGTTAAGTTATGAAATTATTAATTTTTCACCTGATTATTGCTTGATTCCTTTTGGCACAGGAAATTTATTTGAAAATATTTTAAATATTAATAGAAAAGAGGTTTCACAACAAATTCATGATCCAAGGTTTCAAGGGAAAATTGATATTTTAAGAAAATGTAATTTTTGTGGTGCAACCACCAATAATCCAAAATCAAAAGCTGATAAATTATATTCTCCACATTTGCCTTTTGTACATTTTGATGAACAATGGATAAGATTATATAAGTATGCTGGTTATTGTGGAAATGAAACTAATATATATTTATTAAAAGAACAATTTTTGGAAGAAGCTATGAATATTGCTAAATCTCAGAAAATTACTTGTGAAGCTTCAGGAATAGCAGGACTTGCATTGTTTTTACAAATGCAAAAATTTATTCCAAAAAATAAAAAAATATTAATTATTAATACTGGAAAAGTAAAAATTTAAAATTTTTAACATGTTTAAAGCTTGCAAAAATTGCCAACAAAATTTTGAAATCACAACTGATGATCTGAAATTTTATGACAAGATTTCACCTGTTTTTAATGGTAAAAAATATCAAATTCCAGCTCCGACTTTTTGTCCAAGTTGCAGACAGCAAAGAAGAATGGCAATCAGAAATGAAAGGAATTTATATCACAGAAAATGTGATATGACAGGAAAACAAATAATTTCGATGTATCATTCATCATGTCCGTTTCCGGTATATTCACAGGATGAATGGTATTCTGACAAATGGGACGGATTAAATTCTGGACAAGAATATAATTTCGACAAATCTTTTTTCGAACAATTTAAAGAAGTACGAGATAAAACGCCACATCAATCTTTAATTTCATATAAAAATGAAAACTGTAGTTTTTGTAATGTTGTTGGGACTTCACGTAATTGCTATTTAATTTTCGGATCAATTAATTGTGAAGATTGTTTTTATGGAAGTCCATATAATTGTAAAAATTGTATTGATTCTTTAGTTTTACGAAATTCCGAACTTTGCTATGAATGCATAGATAGCGATAAATTATATAGTTGTTCGAACTGTCAAAATTGTGCAAATTCTTTTAATTTAAGATTTTGTTATGAAGTCACAAATTCAAATAATTGTTTGGCGTGCGTTGGATTAAATCAAAAAGAATTTTGTATTTTAAATAAACAATATTCTAAAAATGAATATGAAAAAATCATTAATCAAACTAATTTTAGCGACCACCTTATTATCAAAGAAATGGATAGACAGCTAAATGAATTAAAGCTCAAAATTCCTCATAAATATTATGTTGGGTTAAATAATGAAAATTTTTCAGGCAATTATATTTTTAATTCCAAAAATACATTTTTTACTTTTAATGCTGAAAAATGCGAGGATGTTAAATTTATGTCACAAATGTTAGAGATAAAAGATTCGATGGATAGTGATTTTGGAGAAAATGGTGAAATGCAATATGAATGTAGTGGATTTTATCATTCTTCATTTAATTCATTTTGTTATCTTTGTTGGGATGGAATAAACAACCTATTTTATTGTTCAAATTGCACACAAAATACCAATAACTGTTTCGGGTGTGTTGGATTAAAACATAAAAATTATTGCATTTTAAATAAACAATATACTAAAGAGAAATATGAAATTTTGGTACCAAAAATTATTGAACAAATGCAAAAACCAATCCCCCTAGCCCCCTTTATCAAGGGGGGACAAAAAAGTCCCCTTGATAAAGGGGATTTAGGGGATTCGTTCCCAGAATTTGGAGAGTTCTTCCCGTCATCAATCTCCACTTTTGGTTATAATGAAAGCATTGCTCAAGAATATTTCCATTTAACAAAAGATCAGGCAATTGCAAAAAAATTCAAATGGAAAGATGAAGATTTATCTTCGCAACATCAAGGTCCTGAATATAAAATTCAAGAAAATATTCAAGATGTGAAGGATGATATTTCTAATGCAATTTTAAGATGTGAGATAACAGGAAAACTTTATAAAATCATCCCACAAGAGTTGAATTTTTATCGACAAATGAATTTACCTGTTCCTAAAAAATGCCCCGATCAAAGACACCAAGAAAGACTTGCCCTCAGAAACCCAAGAAAACTCTGGGATAGAAATTGTATGAAATGTGGAGAAAAAATTAAAACTACTTATGCGCCTTCCCGACCAGAAATTACCTGCTGTGACAATTGTTATTCAAAAGAAGTATATTAATTGCCTCCTGCGAAGCCTCAGCCTCCCTACTTCTCTTCATCCAACCATTTATAGCCAGCCATTAATTGATTCTCTTCTCCATCCACTATTTCATCAGGCGTAACTGGGGCCAAAGTATCATTTGGTCCATACCATTTAGCAATCGTAAATCTTATCTCAGCTTTTGTTGTTTTATCCAAAGTAAATACTTGTTGCGCTACAAATTTACCATAAGTTTTTTCTCCAATAATTTCCGCTCTTTTATTACCTTGCATAGCCAAGGCCACAATTTCTGAAGCTGAAGCTGACGAATCATTCACCAAAATTACCACCGGCAAAATCGTAAGAGCCTCATTCTTGGTTTTATATACCTCCTTGGAACCATCACTATACTGGAAACTAAAAGCGGTATTTCCTTTACCCAAAAATAATTCTATCAATTGAATAGCTTCAGACACATAACCACCGCCATTTCCTCTTAAATCAATAATAATGCCTTTAATTTTATAATCAGACGCCAACACTTCGTTTAAATGTTCTTGAAAAGTATTAATTACTCCAATGGAATTAAAAGTTAAAATTTTGGAATATAAATAATATTCGCCATTATATTTGGTTACCGTAGAATCAACATAGCTCAAATTAATAATTTCTCGAACAATGTTATAAACATGTTGTTTTTTATCTGATGAACGATAGATAGTCAAAGACACAGTAGTCCCTTCTTCACCTCTAATCAAAAAACTAACATCAGTAGTTGTCATATTTTCAATTTTTGTATTGTCAACTTTTAAAACCACATCCAAAGGTTCAAGCCCGGCTTTTTCTGCTGGGGTATCTGGAAACACAGTATCAATATAAATTTGCTGATTATCATTTATACCCAAAGAAGCTCCAATTCCACCATAAGCTTCTTGTTTAGTCAAAGGGGCTTCAGAAGCAGGCACATAATAAGCATATGGATCAACTGTCTCATTTAATTGTTTAAAAAAACTTTCCATCATTTTTTCCTCTAAGGCTGTATAATCAATTTTTTTATCAAGAGGAGAGACTAAATATTTCTTAATCAAATTCCAAAACTCAACAATATCTTTTATATTTCTATCACTAATAGCTGTACCATCAGGCTCGGCAAAAATTTCTTCCTGACTTGCCCCTGCCCCTAACAATCCTTTCGCAAATTCATCGATCTTAGCAATCCAAATCAGATATTCAGCCCCGTCCAGCCATTTATTAGGCAAAAATTGACTAGCTTGCTCCAATGGAAATCCAATTTTCACGCCTATTTTTGCGTAAGCTTGATCGTTGGCATTTGATAAATCAAAAAAATCCGCTTCAGAGTCAGTAAATAAAGGATTAGCTGGTATGCCATATAATTTCAAACTCATTTTTAATAAATCCAATCTATTCACAAACCGGTTAGGTAAAAAATATTGCCCATCATCAACTGTTTGTAAGGCATAAGCTGTTTTTAAAGCAACTAATTCATCATCAGTCAAATCATTAAGATCTTGATATGGAAGCTCCGTATTAACATAAGTCTGCAATTTAGAATTATCGCAAGAACTAATAAGGTTTATAAGATAAGTAACTGCATCTATGCGTTTAATAGTTTTTTGATCTTTAATCGTGCTTACAATACTAGTATCAAGACAGGCTGTTTCTAAATACTGAGCAGCGCTGTTGGCTTGTGTCTCATCATAAGCCAAGACCACACCAGCGTTACATTCTATAAATAGAACTAAAACAAAAATGGCAAAAATTTTTATAAACTTAGGCATTTGATTATTATTAAATATTTAGTGCTGTGATTGTAAAGTAAATAAAAATAATTTCATAGGTTTAATCAAAAAAAAATTTGATAAAAACAGAAAAATTATTATTATAACTATAGACTTTAAAATATTTTATGCCATCCAAAAAACTCCTTTTGACTCTAATAATATTAGTCACCGCCATGTTACTGACATCTTGCTCATGGAGACAAAAAACAGTTAATGTATTAATTGTGCCTACCTATGGCTTGCTTGATAATGCCAAACAAGATTATAAATCCTATCTTCATATAGTTATTGCCACTTTTCAAACCAACAACATTGATAAAACTATTGTCAGCGGACCATATTCTGATCCGCAAAATTCACTTTCTGAAGCTGATTCTATTATGCCTGTCCTAGATGATTTCGGCATAAAAGCTGATTTGGATCGCTGTAGCATTACTAATTACCAAACCCTGGAAACAGCAAAAGCCATGCTTAAAGATAATAAAATAAATGAAATACATATCACCACAGAAAGTTCTAGAAGACCAAAAATCATGATTGAATCATTTTTAATTTTTCAGGCTAATGAAGAGCAACAAAATTGGATAAAAGAAACCCTCATCATGACCTATCAAAAAACACCTAGCGAAAGGCAAAAACTACTGGATGACATTTTGGATCAGATTAAATTATGGCAACAAAATATTAAAACGCCATCTATCAAAATTGACAGGACCGCCTTTGATTCTATGAACGATGATGACAGAGCTAAACAAATGCAAGAAAATACTTTTGATGAACTAATAGCTTTTTTAAATGCTGATCAAGAAAAACAATTTATTAAAAACAGATTAACCGAACTATCAGGTGAAGCAAAAAATGCCGATCTAATCAAAAATTATCTGCTATCAAAAGGCTGTGATGCAAAATTATATGAATATTAATTACCTTATTTTTAGCAGTCAGTAATCTGTTCGAACTTATTTCTGATTACTCACTTCTGACTACATCTTTTATTCCTCCTCCTCTGAACTGTCCATTAGCAAACTTCTAAAACGAAAATATTCAGCTAGCCTTAGGCCAGTAAATCTGCCGACTATAATTTCTCCAATTAATGGTAAAATAACCACTTCAGGAAAGCCATTAATCAAGTCTACCATTGGCTGCCATACGACCACGAAATAAGAAATGGTAGCCATCAGCACTGTTTGTAGTGCTCCGAATAAAGCTCCTTTTAGACCTTGTTCAGATTGGGCAGAAATAAATTTTTCCGAAATTGTTGACATAACCAACATCGGAAAAATAGCCAAAGCCAAAGAAACCTTACTGCCCAAATATATTGCAAACCAGCTAATAACCAGAAACGATAAGCTAATAAGCGACAACAATAAACTCACCCTCGGAATATAAAGAATTTCTACTTTACTAAAAATTCTTCGAATTATATAGCTTACCGCAATCACTACAAAAAATATAATTAAACCAAAAGAGACTCCCAAAGTAATAAAAGCCAAAGCAGTAATAGCTGGAGCATAGACCCCGAAAGCTGCCACACCAACAATTTGCCTAAAAAAAGCAATAATAAAAGCAATGAAAGGAAAGGCTAATATCAAATATATGGAACTAGCCGGGACACCATTTAACACAAAGTAATTAACAATCCGAGATAAAAATAAAAAATTGGAAGGGCGGCTATTTTCGTTAATAATTTTGTATTCAATACCTCGATTTTCCAAAGTACTGGTAATAATGTTCAAATCCTTTGAATCAAAAATCGGATTCAAAGCTTCTTTCCTAGTTAAAAGGATAAAATTAGGTCTGATCACTTCAAAAGATTGCTGAATCAATTTACTAGTAAGCGTCATCTGCATATCTGTAACGCTAATCAGCAATTTACTCTGCAAGTCAAATTTAGCGTCTTCACTCAAATTAGACCAATATCTGGCAAACGCTTTAATGCCAATTGAAGATGAGGTATAAAAAATAAAAATATTAGATTTCTTTAAAGAATCAATTTCCGTTGTTAACTGGTTAACCAATTGATCTTCGCTTAAAAATTCCGTATCTGCTTTGGAAACAGGAATGACTTTAAGAAACAGGCCATTAGCAATCGCCTGATCTGAAATAGCATTCAACTGGTCCAATTTATCAGTGATCAATATGGCACTTTTTTCATACACAAACACTTCTTTGCTGATCTGAGCCTCAACATTACCCTGAATAATGGTAAGCATTACTTCATATTTGCCGCTAGCGCTAAATTCATGCAATAATTCATCTCCGAATTGCACTGGTGATTGATCGCCAAAATCCCATTTAAAAATAGGTTGCACATTTAAATGTGCCAATAATGTTGAATCCAAAGCCGAAAATAACACTTTTTTATTGATTGGAACGGAATCATTTGCTGTGATAATTGGATCCAAACTCTGTTCAGTCGTCTCCGTGCCTTGATCAATATTATCAGGCAGTTGCTCTGTCGACACCGCTAACACTTGATTTATAAATAAAAATCCCATTATCAAACACAATAAAATATAAATCGATCTTTTCATGTTTTTAGGTTAAAAATCTCTTTAAAAGTATAATTTTCTTCTACAAATTGCAAATTTTCATAAACATCAAAATACAATAATATTACATTATTTTTTAAAATTTTTAGTTTGACTTTTCAGATCAAACTAAAAATGATTTAATGTGGAGGAAGATCCGGAATCGTCTAATGGTAGGACATCGCCCTCTGGAGGCGAGTATCTTGGTTCGACTCCAAGTTCCGGAGCCATTTTTAATCCATCTCAATCTCCAACAATATCGGGCAATGATCTGAACCAATAACTTCTGATAAAATTTCTGCCTGCTTGATCCTTGGCATTAAATCTGACGTTATCAGAAAATAATCAATCCGCCAGCCAATATTTCTGACTCTAGCCGCGGTTCTCATACTCCACCAAGTATAGGCATTCTTTTTGTCAGGATGAATTTGTCGAAAAATATCTACCAAACCATGTCTTAAATATTTATCCACCCAGTGCCTTTCAATCGGCATAAAGCCTGAAATACTCTCATTTTCTTTTGGTCTGGCTAAATCAATTTCCGTATGAGCAGTATTGAAATCCCCCCCCACAATAATACCTTTTCCCTGCGATTTTAAATCTAAAATATGCTGTAAAAATTTATCATAAAAATCTAATTTAAATTTCAAACGCAACTCGCCTGAACCGCCATTAGGGAAATACACATTAAATAAAATAAAATCTCCAAAATCTATCTCCATAAACCTCCCCTCTTCATCAAATTCTTTAATACCAATTGTTTGTGAAATATTTAAAATTTGTTTTTTACTATAAATCGCCACTCCACTGTATCCTGGCCTTTTGGCGCAATTAAAATAGGCAAAATATCCTCCAGGTGGCTGTAAAATATCCATAGAAAGTTTATATTTTTCTGATTTCACTTCCTGCAAAGCCAAAATATCAGGTGAAAAATCCTCCAAAAAGTCCCAAAATTCTCTTTTTTTGGAAATCGCTCTAATTCCATTAACATTCCAAGAAATAATTTTCATAGCAATTGTTTGTTCTTACAACAACTTTGTAAATTTTCTGTACAAACGAAAATTTTTTCATTTTTATTATTTTATAAACTCTAGTACTTTCTCTGTCAAAATTTTTCAACAGAATTAAATAAGTTTGACTCATTTAAATTTTTCATAATACCAATAATAATCAATCATCAAAGTCTTTTTCAAAAAACATATCCGATTGACGCCAATTTCCAATGTCATTTCCAATTGCCACTTTGTTTTTTGAAAGACATAGCGCCTACCTTAAGGTTGTCTTTATTATTTACTATGAATGCCATTCTTGTCAGCACCGATTTTATTTTTTCCCGAAACATCAAAGAAAAATTAAAATCTGAAAATATCCACTTAATTACTGTCAGCTATATCAGTAATTTACATGTTTTATTTCTATATAAAAAAATTGATATTGTGTTAATAGATAGTCAAATCAGCCAAGATGAATTATATGAAACCCACATTTTACTAAATCATTATCCGGAACTAAAAGTCTTAGTCCTGCATCGAAGCACTTTGAGGATCAAAAAAACGCCAGAATCTGATCATCTAAGTTATTGTTTTTTAGTGCCAAATTTTCACTTTGAAAACCTCGGGCCATTGCTTCGCTGGTGCGTTAAGGAAACTAAACACGAAAAATCCCAAGACGTTTTGACCTTCGCCGATCTGACTCTTAATCGCAAACAGCACATCGTCAAGCGCGGTAACAAAATGATTTATCTAAGAAAAAAAGAATTTTATTTACTGGAATATTTGTTGATGCATCCAAATATCGCCATCCAGAGAACTAATATCCTCAACCATATTTGGGATAGCAATACCGCCATTGTTTACAATACTATTGACTCCCACATCAACAATATCCGCAAAAAAATAAATATCGAAAATAAGCCAAATCTGATTCATACTATCAGAGGCATTGGCTACAAATTAGGTAGTCATGATTAATTAATTTCCAAAGTCTTCAAACTGGAAGTAATGGCTTGAATGGTAGCTTCATCTGCAGCAGCCAGCATGGTGCCGGTAGCGATATAGGCGTAACTGCCTTTCACTGCGTATATTTGAATAAATTGAAATCTATCGCCATCAGTCTTATTTTTTCCTTCAAACACCGTCATAACGGTATCTTTGGCTTCACCGCTAACTTTTACTTTCAAATTCTGTTCAGCAATTTTCTTATATTCAATCAAATCCGTTTCATGCCTATTCAGCATCTGCTTGGCAAAACTAATATTGTCAACATTTGAAACTGATCGTCTATCAATATTAATATTAGCCTTCAAAGAAGCTTTATCGGTGATATTCACAAAAACGATCACAGTAGAATCAGGAAATTTACCATCAAAAGCTGTTTTCACTTCCCAATCAATCGGATAACGAATTGCGAAATCCTGACTGGCATATAATTTAAAATTCACATTATCATTAACAGTGGTATCACTATTATCATTACTACTCCCGCCACAAGCAGATACAAACACAGCAACAAAAAACAACAAAATCGTGATTAAAAACTTTTTCATGGAAAATATATTATTGAAAAATTAAACACTCCAAGTATATCAACAATAATTACGAATTTAAACTAAATTTTAAAAAGCTCATCTCTGCGATACTGACCACCTTTCCCAAATGAGATACTGTTATGTTATGTGCGAGTCAAATTCTTTACTGAATTTTTCTCTGATTTGTGACTATAAACAACCTAATTAATTTAATTTCATCGTAAGAATATTCACCACGCAAGTAATCAAAAACTGGTCGTAAAGCTACCCCGTCTACGTTTTGAAAAGCTTGAGCAATTTTATCAAAAACTTCTGGAGCTGGCTTCAAATACTCTATATCCAAACTATCATTTATCGTCAATAATTTTTCGATATGATCAATAATAGTGCCAATTTTAACTTGTCGTTTCTCGGCTATTTGTTTAAGAGAGAATTTTTGTAAAAACAATTGCAGTGTTTCATCATAAGTCGAGCCAACTCTTTTTATATTTCTTATAGTATGCTGGTTCCTAACAAAACCTATATCAGCTTCACTGCAATAATTTTTAATTAATTCCACAAAAACAGAGCCAAAATATTTCAATTTTTCCTGTCCTACGCCATGAATTTTGGCAAAATCAGCTAAAGTTTTTGGGCAGGAGCAAGCCATCTGTTGCAAAGAACTATCGTTAAATATTATAAAAGGCGGCACTCCTCTCTCATCAGCCAGTTCTTTCCTTAAAATTCGCAACTTTTGGAATAAAATCTCATCATATTGAAACGCTTTTTTCTCTTTTTTGATAAGCTCTGATTTGCGTGGCTTAGGTAGAAACAACGGCTCACTTTTTTTCAAAAAATCTAAGCCTTTGACGCTAACCTTCAAAGTAGGATATTGACCTTCACTTTTTTGAATCAAACCTTTTTGAAGTAAAGCTTCAACAAGGTTTCTCAATTCGCTTCTGTCAAAGTCCGCCACAATACCAAACACTGATAGGCCATCATGCTTATTGTCCAAAATCCTCTGGTCATTACTACCTAGCAACAATCTAATAATATAAGCAGACCCAAAATTTTGGCCAACGCGAATAATAGCTGATAAAATTTTCTTGGTGATTTCAGTACCATCAAATTCTTCTACTGGATTCAAACAAACATCACAAGCCTGACAGTTCTCTTTGAAATAATCTTCACCAAAATATCGAAGTAAATACTGCCGTCGACAACTATTTAATTTACAAAAACTGATCATCTGTTCCAATTTATGGAATGCTCTTTGTTTTTCTTCCTGATTTTCAATTTGCTTAATAAAAAAATCTTGCTTGATCTTATCTCCGTAAGAATAAAAAAGCACGCACTCTGAAGGAAGAGAATCCCTTCCAGCTCGACCCGTTTCCTGATAATAGCCTTCCAAATTTTTTGGCAAGTCATAATGTACAACCAAACGTACATCTGGTTT
The DNA here is from genome assembly GCA_001788835.1 of Candidatus Peregrinibacteria bacterium RIFOXYB2_FULL_33_20. Lineage (GTDB taxonomy): Bacteria > Patescibacteriota > Gracilibacteria > UBA1369 > GWF2-33-10 > GWF2-33-10. The sequence goes on along the minus strand of MFXK01000021.1, from coordinate 4,452 downwards.
ATCGATTCCCATACCAAAAGCGATAGTCGCCGTAATTATATCCACCTCGTCTTTAATAAATTTGTCTTGAATCTCATGACGTCTCTGACTGTCCAAACCAGCATGATAAGCAAGAGCTTTAAATCCATTATTTTGCAAATTAAGAGCCAAATTTTCAGTATCTTTTCTGGATAGACAATAAATAATAACTGATTGATCCCGATATTTTTCTAATAACTGAAGCAACGAAGAAAAAGCATTTTTCTTAGGGTAAACAATGTAAGATAAATTCTGACGATCAAAACTGGATAAAAAAACTTTAGCTTCATGAATATTCAGCTGATCAATGATATCTTTTTGAACCTTAGTCGTAGCCGTAGCTGTTAAAGCAATTATTGGCACAGTGGGAAAAACTTTCCTTAAAATTGTTAGATTTTGATAATCAGGACGAAAATCATGTCCATACTCGGAAATACAATGAGCCTCATCAATAGCAATCAAATTTATTTGCAATTTAGATAGAAAATCCTGAAAATTTTGAGTCACCAATCTTTCTGGAGCAATATATAAAATTTTCAAATTTTGACTTACAGCCTCTGCTTTGATCTGAGCTATTTCCTGGTCGTTCAGAGTGCTATTAATAAAAGCGGCCTTAATTCCGATTGTATTCAAACCATCAACCTGGTCTTTCATCAAAGATATCAAAGGAGAAATCACCAAAGTCAAGCCTGGGAAAGATAAAGCTGGCAATTGATAACACATAGACTTACCACCGCCAGTTGGCATCAGAACCAAAGAATCTTTACCCGCTAAAACGTTAGCAATAATTTCTGCCTGAAGCGGTTTAAACTCTTCATAACCAAAATATTGCTTAAGCAATATCTTAGCCTGAAAATTATCATACATATGTGTAAAAAAATATAAAACAAGTAAAAGCAATATAGGTGAACACACGCTCACTAGTCAAGTTTTTTTATCTAAAACGAACAGGAGCTTTAAAACTTCGTGGTTCTACAGAAATAATTGGTAGTCTTTTGGCTATCAGTTGTTCTATACGTCTAATGTATCTTTTCTCTTCATAAGTAACAAAACTCAAAGCTTTGCCAGTTTTCCCAGCTCGACCAGTACGGCCAATACGATGTACATAATCTTCCCTATTTTCCGGTAAATCGTAATTAATCACCAAAGAAATGTCCTTCACATCAATACCTCGAGAAGCAATATCTGTCGCTACCAATATTCGATATCTACCACCTTTGAATCCGGCAATTGCCTCTTTGCGTTGTGCCAAAGATCGGTTGGAATGTATTTCAGCGGCTTTATGTCCAATATCCCGCAAGGAAGTGGTAATTTTTCTGGCACCGTGTTTTGTCCTCACAAATACTAGAATTGTGCCATCATTTTCATTCAACAGTTTTTTCAATTTATGTATTTTATCTTTTCTATCCATAATAAAAACACCTTGTTCAATTTTGGCGGAAACAGTTCCAGAAGGCTCTACCTCAACACGAACAGGATTTTTCATATACTGAGTCGCTATTCTGGAAACCTCGATCGGCATCGTTGCTGAAAACAACATCGTCTGGCGCTGAACTGGACACTTGGATAATATCTGTTTAATTTGAGGTAAAAAACCAATGTCCAGCATTCTATCAGCTTCATCTAGCACCACAATTTTTACTGTAGCTAAGCTATAACTTCTTTGTTGAAGATGATCCATCAATCTACCTGGAGTAGCCACAACAACATGGGGATTTCTCCTCAAACTTTGTTTTTGCTGCCACATTGATGCTCCTCCAATCAAAACTGCGGTTCGAAATTTAGGACCGGCAATTTTTCTAAGCATTTCATCCACTTGCAAGGCAAGCTCACGAGTAGGAAGAATTACTATTCCCTGTCCTTGCTCCAAAAATATTCTTTGAAGCATAGGCACTCCAAAAGCCAAAGTCTTACCAGTGCCTGTTTGGGCCACACCAACAACATCCTGACCTTTGATCGCGGTTGGAATCACTTTGTGCTGAATAGCGGTAGGTGTTTGGAAATATTTACTAATAATATTCAAAAGTTCTGGCGTAATGCCAAGCTCGTCAAAACGAGGGATTGTCTCATTCATTTAAGTAAATGATAAAAAATATAAGTGACCTGATTTCAGCTCTAGGCCACATATATCTATGACACAAACCGATTCAAGTCGTTTTCGGCTAATCTATAGAAAAGCCGTCAGTAGTGTAACTATATCATAAAAAAATATTTTTGCAAATCTCACTTTTGAAATACTATTTCAATTCCTCCGTCTTCTTTTAAAATAGTTGCTTAACTCCAGGATATGGTACTAATCTCTTATCTCCATCCATATCCCGGAGCGCAACTAATCTGTTTTTATTTTTTTATAACCGTTCCAGTAAGCACATTATTAGTCTCATCAGACTCCACGATAGTATTTTCTGTGTCCACCGTTATTGTTAAATCACTGGTATCATAATTATTAAAATAAAAATCATAAGTGCCACCATTTGGTATTGTTACACAACTATTAGCCACTTGTTGATCTATTGTGTAATTGGTTGTAAGACCATTAGCTGTCCAGGACATTTTAATATTTTGAGCACTACTATTCACAGTGCATAAATCAACATAAATAACACTATTATCATCACTCATCTTAAAATTTGTTAAATATAAATCAAGGGGGCCTGTTGATTGGTCTCCTGTGGTTGTACCCTGATCGCTAGTGTCAGTACCGCTACTTCCTTGATCACCTGTCATGGCGCCACCACCTAAAATTCCATTCACCGTTGCGACAAGCATGTTATTAGTTTCATCGCTTTCCTCAATGCTATTGTCAGGATCAACAGTTATTGTTAAATCGCTGGTATCATAATTATTAAAATAGAAATCATAAGTGCCGCCATTTGGTATTGTCACACAACTATTAGCCACTTGTTGATCTATAGTATAACTACTGGTTACTCCATTAGCTGTCCAGGACATTTTAATATTTTGAGCACTACTATTCACAGTGCATAAATCAACATAAATGACACTATTATCATCACTCATCTTAAAATTTGTTAAATATAAATCAAGAGGACCTGTTGATTGGTCGCTAGTTGTTCCTTGATCTCCTCCAGTAGCTGTACCCTGCCCCTGATCACTGCTTCCTGTGCTACCCTGATCCGCTGTTCCTGTCCCCTGATCACTGCTTCCTGTGCTACCCTGATCACTGCTTCCTATGCTACCCTGATCCGCTGTTCCTGTCCCCTGATCACTGCTTCCTGTGCTACCCTGATCACTGCTTCCTGTGCTACCCTGATCCGCTGTTCCTGTCCCCTGATCACTGCTTCCTGTGCTACCCTGATCCGTTGTTCCTGTCCCCTGATCTTCTTCACCAGACGAAGTACCTTCACCTTGATGTTCGTGTTCGTGTTCTGATTCTGATGAATTATTATTGCCTTGTTCTACACTATCATCTGATAAATTTGCATCTTCGGTCGCTCCTTCTGTATCATCTGTATTATCATCTATGTCATCTGATAAGTCTGCATCTTCAGTTGCTCCATCACCACCATTATTTTCTCCCTCCGTTTCACCAGATAAATTAACTTCTCTTGTAGCACTATTATTATTTTCATTTTCTTCATCTATCAAATTATTACCATCGACACTAACTGTTAATAGATAGGTAATATTTGGATCTAAATCAAACATATACATGTCCCAATTATAAGGAGTGTAACATCCATCAACAGCTAAATTATCCAAAGTAATTGTTTTATCTTTACCATTAGCATCAAAAGTGACATCTATATCGTCAGTAGATTGATTATAACTGCACACTGTCGCATAAAAAGTACCAGTATCTTCATTAAGCCCTAAATCTTGCACAGTTAAATCAGCCTTTTTATCAGAAATCAAACTACTGTTAGGATTATCTTCAATTTCGACGGTTGTAAAAGCACTATTATTATCTTCATTAGATTCTGGAATATGTTGATTGGCATCAACAGTTGCTCCTAATGAATAAGTGGTGTTTTGGACAAAATTGAAATGATACATAGCCCAGTCATGCACCTTATAACATCCATTAACAGCTAAATGATCCAACGTAATCACTTGGCTTTCTCCGTTGGCGCTAAGGGTCAATTCTATATCAGAAGATTGATTGTTATTGCTACATACTTCTGCGAATATAACTCCTACGTCATCGTTAAGTCCAAGATCATTAATAACTAAATCTGGAAGGATAGAAGATGTTTCATTGACATCTTCATTATTTGTCTCTTGATTGTCGTCTTCTGTTCCACTGCTACCCTGATCTTCACTCATATCTTCTCCACCTGATCCACCTTCTGTGCTACCCTGGTCACTGCTTCCTGTGCTACCCTGATCTTCACTCATATCTTCTCCACCTGATCCACCTTCTGTGCTACCCTGATCACTACTTCCTGTGCTACCCTGGTCACTGCTTCCTGT
>MFXK01000020.1 GCA_001788835.1 Candidatus Peregrinibacteria bacterium RIFOXYB2_FULL_33_20 | reverse complement strand
TTTATAATATCCAGAAGTTAGTTAAAACAAATAATACAAATCTTTCCAGTTAGGATTGTCTTTCTCAATTAAATTTATTTTCCATTCCCTTTTCCATATTTTAATTTGTTCTTTATGTTCAGTAATTCTTCTTTCTAAATTATTCGTCATCCCTACATATAAAGTACCATTACGTTTACTAGCAAGAATATATACAAAATAAGTTTTATCCATAAATAATAAGTATATTTACTGGATTCCAGACTAAATCTGGAATGACCTTACGACAAATAATATCCATCATTTCTGGTCTTTTCATGAATTTTTAAAATTATTTCTTCAAACCAATTTCCGCTTGATTCCGTTTTCGAAGCGACCAACGGAAGCGAAGAAAACACCTTACTGGCTGGCGAAGCCAGACAGCACCGCCCTTATCAAAAAAAGGGGGAATCAAATCCACTTTCTTTTTTTTAAAAGCTTGGGCGGTAGCCCAAAAAGGGAAACATGTATTTCACATAACTCACATCAAACCCTTTAAAATTCTTCTTACCCCACTCACTCTATATCTTCTCATCATATCTTTTAAATTTTCAATCAAAACCTTATTCCCAACTTTTTCTGAGGCATGTAAAATTTCTTTTTTTTCTGCCTCCAAAACTAATCCAACGTGTTTAATTGCGTCATTATCCAAAGAGCTAAAAAACACTAAATCACCGACTTTTAGTTTGTTTAGGTTTAGCACTTTACGGCCTTTTCTGGCCTGATCTTTGGAATGTTTAGGCAATTCAATCCCATAAACTTCTCTATAAATTCTTTGCGTCAATCCAGAGCAATCAATTCCCTGCTCTGTTGTGCCACCTAATAAATAAGGAACTTGATGATATTTTTTAATAGCTTCTTCCAAAGAAATTTTTTTTACTTCCGCCTGCAGCTGCCAGTTTTTAGCCTTGACCTTAATCATTTCGCTTTCATGAACAAATCCCAAAGTTTTATCCTTCAATTTACCAAAATACCACTGTCCGGTTTTTTGAATAAGTTTAATTGGATCATCGTTCTTTTTAATCTGAGTTTGCCGATTGCGCCATTTAGCTTTTTCAGATAGTTTTTCGAAATTTTCCAAAGGTTTTTTGAAAACATTCAAAATTTCTTCTTTTGGCAAAGCCTGACCATGAAAAGCCGGCAAGTTCAAAGCCACAGTTCTTTTAATTTTTTTAAACCAATTTGGCATAAAAATTTTATTTCTTTAATGATACTATGCAAAAACTTTACCTGACAAGGCCAGTTAAAAAAATATTTGACAAACTATTAGCTATTTACTAATATTTTATACTTAATTAATTTTAACCTTATGAAAGCTAAAAATGAAAGCGACACTTCACCGGATATTCCATGTTTACCAAAACTTTCTGAAGATTGGCGGGGGATTACCTGTAATTTACGATTCGCCGGCATTGTTGACATGAATGATAAATTAGTGGCTATCTTGCCATATAAAGAAAACCTAAGACTTGCCTTGGACATGACAAATATAACAATAGATGCTGGCGCTACTGACAGTTACAGGATGCAAATAATTTTAACCCGTTCTCCGCAGTGGCAGGAAATTCAGGAAATGTTATCTCGGCTTAATAGTTACGGCAATATAGAATTAACGCCAGATTCTGCTGATAATCTAATAAGGCTCAAAATAGCCAGAAACCAAAATAAACCATGCCATCCTGATGACCTAACAATCTTAACTCAAGTTTGCCAGGCACTATATAAACTTGGATTTATAGGATTTGATGTGCTGGTTATGCCCAATAATGATCGTGATAAAAAAGCCTTAAGCCAACCTTTATCTGAGCATGTAAAAAATGCAACTCCAAGGAGATTATTAAAAGCTTTACTCAATTAAAATATATATGAAGAGATTTTTTTATAAACTAATACAATAATTTTAATTTTTTAAATTAGATTTTCAATTTTCAATTATTTCGTTACTGTGATTTTAGTTATTTTTTAAGATTCTTGTTTTGACAGGAATGACAAAAAAATGTCTAAATCAAAAGAAATTATCAGTAATACTTTTGTCCAGGTTTTTGGAAGGGCAACGCTGGCTTTGATGAGCGTAGTAACTTTGAAACTGCTTACCCATTATTTAAGCGTTGAAGGTTATGGCAATTATGGGTCGATTTATGAATATTTAGCGCTTTTTAGTATTTTTGCGGATTATGGGCTTTTTACAATTGGAGTACGTGAAATGAGCGAAAAAGACGACAAGGATCATATTCAGAAGGTATATAGCAATCTTTTAACTTTACGTTTAATTTTAATTTTAATATCAATGGGGCTGGCAATTTTAATTGCTTATTTGATTCCCCAATATAGAAATACTCCAATCCCGGCAGGCGTGGTTTTGGCTTCTGCTTTTGTAATGCTGACTTTGATGCAGGGTGGCGTGAGTACGATTTTGCAGTATAATTTAAAAATGTTCTGGGTGACTGTTGCAAATATTTCAGGAAAAATTTTGACTTTGGGTGTTATAGCGGTAACTATTTATTTTATTTACCCACAAAATCCAGATAAAGGGTTTAATATATTAATTATCGCTGGAGCTATTGGAGCCTTATTAACTTTTATGATTACATTTTTTGCGGCTTTGAAATATACGCAAGTTAGACTTGGATTTGACTTCACATACTGGAAGCATCTAATGAAAAGAGCCGCGCCTTATGGCATTGCCATTGCTTTAAGTACAATTTATTTCAAATTTAATATTACCATGCTCCGAGTTATGAAAGGCGAAACAGATGCTGGGCTTTATCTTGTGCCGATGAGAATTTTGGAGGTTTTAAATGTTGTTCCGCTTTATTTTATGAATTCAATTTTACCTACCATGACCAAGATGATTAAACATGGGCAAAAAGAATTTAATAGAGTAATGCAGTATTGCTTTGATTTTTTAAGCATGTTTGGGATTCCAATTTTGATAGGGGGATATTTGCTTGCCTATCCATTGATTTCAATAGTCAGTTCACCGAAATTTTTAACAAATTTGAAAACAGGATTTTTGGGTTCAGATATTGCTTTTCAATATCTCCTTATGGCTATGATTTTTGCTTATTTTACTGGCTGGCTGACTTTCACCTTAGTCGCACTTGAAAAACAAATTAAACTGCTCTGGATTAATTTGGCATCAGTAATTTTTAATATTGTTTTGAATTTAATTGTAATCCCAGTTTATGGATTTAGAGGCGCAACTTTGGCAAGTATTTTAACGGAAGCTCTGGTAATGATTTTGGCGTTTGTAATGATATTGAAAATCAAACCTTTTAAAATTAATTTTGGAAATTTTTGGAAAATTATATTTGCTGGAATATTAATGGGACTTGTTGTTTATTTTGGAGAAAATACTTTTGGCAAATTTGGCAATATCGGCATTATGGCTTTAATTACCTTTGCTGGTGGGATTTATGGGGTGATTTTGTATATGTTAAAAGTTTTGAGAAAGGAGACGTTTAGGCTGCCTGCGGAGAAAAATATTTAATTATAAAATCCCTACTTATTTTATTTTTGTGATGTGGCTAGAAACCAAGAGGAAGCCATATTAATTTTTCAATAAACCTGAATTGTCATTACCAGAGGCTGATATGGTTGGCTTTCCATTTCCTTTTAGTAATTTTTGTAAGCGTTTTCTCAATTTAGGTTCATAATCTTTTAATTCAGGGTATTTTGCTAAAAGTACTGCTAATAATTGTTCAAAATAATCTTGAAGTTGAGTGTTTTCGAGTCCAGATAGGTCTGAATTTAATATGATATTTCCTGGAGTATTTTGAGCTAAAAGTATTTGCCGTAGTTGATAATTTATTTGTTGAGGTCCTCTTTTTTTACATTGTTCATAGTCTATTTGAAGTTCTGGGTTTAAATATTCATCTTTTTTGAACATTTCGGTAGATTCTAAATATTTGTTGGTTTTTAAATAGTTTCCTGCGAACAATGCATTGAAAGCTGTTTTTGCGACTTCAGGATGTTTTCCAAGCCACTCTTCCAATTCTTCTGGACTAGTAAGTGCCATCAGCGATGCTTTGTCTTTTTCAGGTGTAAAAATTGATAATGTCCTTTTAGCTTGGTCTAGATCGATTTTATCATCTTGTTCTAAACTATTACCAAGTTGAGGCCCCATAAAAATATTTTTAGAAATTAGCTATATAATAGAATACCACTATTTAGCTGTATAGTCAAATTTAATTCCATAAAAGAAATTTCTTCTAAGTTTTTTATAAAAACCCTCAAATTAACCTTTTATTTCTAAAAGCTATTCCAGAAGCTGTTTTTAAATACGCTTCAAAATCCAGTGCTTTCTTTTTATCATTAAAACGGCAATGGTAAATTAATTTCCAAGGTTTAAACTTATTTGTATGAACTGATTTACCTTCATTGTGGTCATTTATTCTAATAGATATGTTTTCAGTAAAGCCAGTATAAAGCTGCTTGGGATAATTTTCACTTTGAATGATATAGACAAAATACATATTTAAAAAGTTATTATATATAAAAAATACAATAACTATAAAAATTATAAATATCACGTTTCGCATAAAATGCGAAAACACCGTCCTTCTTCGCATGAAGCTACGAAGGACATTCTTCGCTAAAAATTTTTATTGGCTATGCCATTCGTAGCTCGATAGAGCGAAGAATGGTGGAGATGGCGGGAGTCGAACCCGCGTCCAGAAAGGAAACCCAAAACGTCTACTATCATAGTTTAGTTTGTTTTGAAGTTTGAAAATAAAAAAACTAAACAAAAATGTTCAAACTTTTGATTTCTAAATCTTATCTTTTAACCGAAATCAAAATTAAAAGAGCATCCATGTAATCACATTTTATATTTTACTTGGAGCCTCAAATATAAAACGACTCTCCCAAAATAGAGGGAAAGATTTATCTATTATGCAGCAACAGCTACCCTAGAGTAATTGTTGTTATTCGCAGCAAAAGCCATAACAGCTTTTGTAGCTAAAGCAATAATAGAAAGATTTGCTTGTTCAGCATTTATTTTGCACTGGACGGATCAGAGTAGGACAGTGCGACCACTCGAAAGCAATTTTGGTATTTCTTATCTTCCTGTCAAAACCAAGACATCCCCGATGTGTGAAAGAGCTGAGAATTAAGAAAGAATTTAACTTAATTCTTTCAACTTAGTTCTTAGCTCTAATTATAGCACTTTCTCAAATTTTTCAATATAATAAACCAGTAAAAATTAAAAAATGTTTAAGTTTATGTGGTTTTTATCAATAATTTGGATATTTTTTGCATTTCTTCTAATAATGGCAACTATTTTTGGATTTTTTGCTAAATATCATTGGTTTTTTGCTCTTTTTAGTCATTTTAGAGTCCAATATTTTTTTGCAACCATCATTTTTTTGTTGATTCCAGAATTTTTTGAGAAAAATATTTATATTTTTTATATACAAATACTTTTATTAATAGCATTTGTTTCAAATCTGTTTTTAATTTATCCATATTTGAAATTTTCAAAATCTAAAAACAAAATTAAAGCTGATTTAAAAGTTATGTTTATAAATATATACATGAATAATCTTAAATTAAAAAAAATTACAGATTATATAATTAAAATTCATCCTGACATAATTGGCATAGCGGAATATTGTACTGAGCATCAAGAAATTATGAAAACTCTGGTCCCTTTTTACAAAAATTCTTTTGGTATATGTAAATATAAAAGTGGATTTGGTTTTGCATTTTTTTCAAAATATAAATTTAAAGAATTTTATCGCGGTGGAGATGAGCACATGCCATTTTCAATTTTTGAAATTTTTCATCCCAAACAAAATTTTTATGTAGGCGTTTTTCATCCCAATCCTCCAATTGGTCCAAAACGTTTTAAAAAATTTATAAAACAAATAAGCGAATTAGAACTAGTTGCTAAAGAAAACATCATTGTAATGGGCGATTTTAATGCATCACCTTGGTGCTATTATTTTCGAAAATTTTTGAAAACAACAAATTTAAAAGATCCTCGGAAAATTTTTGGATTAAACTTTAGTTGGTTACGATTCACGCCATTTTCTTTACCAATAGATCACATTTTAGCATCAAAAAATTTCAAATATCTTAATTTCAAAATCGACAAACATCTAGGATCTGATCACAGACCAGTGATTGCAGAAATTTCTTTTTAATAAACAATCCTATTCTCTTTCAGCTCCATAAACGCAATATATAACATCAGTATTAGACTCTGAATCATTTACAATAGCCATACAGAAATCATCATATTGATCATTATTTATATCTCCCATATAAGATAATTCTTGTAAAGCTTCATCTTGTGTTTCATATTTAATATCAGCATATTCTAAATTAAATAATGTCCCTTTTTCAAATAAATCACCATACATTAAATATTCAGCATTGTTTTGTGATGAAGTGCTAATCAAAATATCATTATATCCATCATTGTTTATATCATTTGAAGCTTTTACAGACCAACCAACTTGTTCGCCTTCTAAATTATTTATAAATTTTGCATCTGCATCCTTTAAATTTATAACACGACTGTTACTTGATGAGCCGTAAACTAAATATACCGCTCCTGACCTATTATTATACTCACTAGCGCCAATCAAAATATCATCATACCCATCATTATTTACATCTCCTACTGAAACTGATCTTCCTGCTCCATCAGCATTTTCACTTTCACCTATCAATTTTATATTTGCTTTTGTGTCTAGATTTATTTTTGTAGGAGAATTTTTATATATATTATATTTTTTCGAACCAAAAAGAGCGTAAGAAACTCCCGGACCATACATATTGCTTTGATAATAAGCTCCGCCTATTAATATATCATCATACCCATCATTATTTATATCTCCGTATGATAATGATAAACCTGCTAATGTATATTTATATTGACTAAAAAATTTTACATTCGCATTTTTAACGTTAATTATTTTATCGCTGAATTTAGATTGTCCATATATTAAATATACAGCACCATTTTGAACGCCAATAGATGAATCTGTAGGTGCTCCTATCAAAAAATCATCATATCCGTCATTATTCATATCTCCAGCTCCAGAAACCGCATAACCCAAATATTGATTTTCTGTTTCACCAATAAATTTCACATCATATTCATCCTGCTGAAAATTAATCCAGGTATCAGATCCATCTCCTCGACCATAAACAAGATAAGCAGTGCCTGTCCCATTATTATTTCCATAATCACCTATTAAAAGATCATCAAATCCATCATTATTGGTATCTCCTGCTGAAGCTACAGTTACAAAACCTGAAATATTATTTTCATTTACTCCGTAAATCATCGCGCAAAATGTGCCATCTGTTTCCACATCAAGTTCTTTTGAAAACTCTTCATTGCCACACATGATATATATTTTAAAATTATTTTTTGAATCGTTTTTAACTATCGCCATATCATCAAATCCATCATTATTGAAATCACCAGCACTGTTATATGTATAACCAATACTCATATCTTCATCACTGCTTGTTAATTTAATATCATATGCTGTTTTTATATCTGTTGCAAAAGTAAGCATCGTTGGCGTTACATTATTTTTGACCTTGGCTAAACTTAAATTAGAGAAACTAAATACAACAACATATAATATAGCAATTAAGTATGCAGTATTTTTTTTTGTTAACATGATACTAAATTAAAATTTTATGACTTTCTAAGCGTAATACATCTTTAATATTTGTCAAGACATTCTTACAATTTAAATTCCAAATTGATTATTTAAATTTTAGAATTATTATAGGATTTAAATTATTTTTATTATGAAAATCTATACAAAAACTGGGGATCAAGGACAAACTTCACTTTTTGGTGGGAAGAGGGTGTCGAAGGATGATTTGAGGGTTGAATGTTACGGAACGGTCGATGAACTTAATTCTTTTTTGGGTTTGGCAAAATCATTTCTAGACAAAAACTCTCTAATTCAAAAAAAACTAGAAAATCTGCAAAATGATTTATTACGACTTGGTTCAGATCTAGCAACGCCACTTGAACAGAAAAACTTAAATATAAAAAGAATTGATATTGAAGATGTTGAGAATTTAGAAAAATGGATAGATGAAATGGATAAAATTTTAAAACCTTTAAATAAATTTATTTTGCCAGGTGGATCTTCTGCTGAATCTGCGATTCATTGTGCTAGATCTATTTGTAGAAAAGCTGAAAGACGTTTAGTAACTTTGATGCGTACAGAAAAAATTAATGATCAGGCCTTAAAATATTTGAATCGTTTGTCTGATGCACTGTTTACTTTGGCGAGATTTTTAGGAAAAAATTAATCAAAAGGGATCAAGCGGAAAATGGTTTGAAGAAATAATTTAAAAAATTCATGAAAAGACCAGAAATGATGGATATTATTTGTCGTAAGGTCATTCCAGATTTAGTCTGGAATCC
>MFXK01000019.1 GCA_001788835.1 Candidatus Peregrinibacteria bacterium RIFOXYB2_FULL_33_20 | reverse complement strand
TCTTTTTCCACGACCAGTTACTAAGATAATTTCTTCAATTCCTGAATTAACAGCTTCTTCAACAAGATATTGAATAACAGGTTTATCAACAATTGGAAGCATCTCTTTCGGACAAGCTTTTGTGAACGGAAGAAATCTTGTTCCAAATCCAGCTACAGGGAGAACGGCTTTTTTAATTCTTGACAAAGTATAAAGGTGTGAAGGAGGAAGGTTATGCGACTTGCGATATGAGTTATGCGTTTTTCGCATATCGCATATCGCATATCGCACATCGATTGACTACTTAGCTTATCTCAATCACTTTCATCTTAGCTTTTTCAATAATCGGGATGGTAAGAGCCAGGATGCCATCAAAAAATTCCGCAATTAGTTTGCTGGTATCTACATCTTCAGGCAGAACTATTCTTCGTCTGAACTCGCCCCAGAAACATTCTTGAGTGATAGCGGTAAGAGAATCTTTGTATAAAGGAAATTTCATTATGCCTTCAATGGTTAAGACATCACTATTAAGAATGATTTTAATCTCATTTTTTTTAACAGAGGGGATTTGGCAGACTATATATAAATTATCTTCATCTCGAAAGGTATCGATTTTTAATTCGCCGCAAGAAGGCTCAATAATATTACTTTCATTTGTTAGATTTTGTAATTTGTCTAGCTTTAAATCTTCCTCTTTCTTAATAGATCTATTATTGAAAAGAGGATTTTTTTTCTGCATGCCGTTAATGTCTTTGATGCCGATTTGCATGGGGAGGAGTGAAGAGGGGGAAGAGGATGTAGTCAGAAATGAGTAGTCAGAAGTCAGTTCGAACCGACTACTGATCACCGACTATAAGTGTTCTTTTTAGAGATTCTGGGTAGCCAGAAGGACATTGTTTTTAGGCTACTATAGCCTCTTTTGTTTTGAAGAAGTTTAAGAATTCTTCTCTGGTAATGGTCTCTTTCTTTAGTAGATATTCAGCGATTTCGCATAATTTTTTCTTATTTTTGATTAAAATTGTTTTGGTTTTATTGTAAGCGCTTTCCAGAATAACATTTACCTGATAATCAATTTGTTCGGCAGATTTTTCCGAGTAATCCTTGGTGTGAGAGGCATAATCTCGTCCTAAAAACACTTCTTGTTGCCCCCCCCCAAAAATGGTTAACCCGATATCGCTCATGGCAAATTTGGTAACCATGTTTTTGGCGATTTTAGTGGCTCTTTCTAAATCATTGGAAGGTCCGGTGGTAGTTTCTTTGAACATGATTTGCTCCGCCACATAACCACCAAGAAGCGAGCAAATTTCCCCTTCAAATTTACTTTTGGAATATAGCATATAATCTTCTTCCGGTAGAAACCAGGTTACGCCTAAAGCCATGCCGCGGGAAATAATAGAAATCTTTTGTACTGGGTCGCATTCTGGAATGTTATGTGCCACTAAAGCATGTCCGACTTCATGATAGGCGGTGATTTTCTTTTCTTTTTCTGATAAGATCTTTGATTTTCTTTCTGGACCCATCATTACTTTTTCTACGGATTTTTCGATATCCAGCTGATCGATTTTTTTTTCACCTTTTTTAGCGGCTAGAATAGCGGCTTCATTCATGATATTCTCCAGGTCAGCGCCTGAAAATCCCGGAGTATGTCTAGCAATAACGCGTAAATCGATATTTTTTACCAAAGGTTTATTTCTGGCATGCACGTTTAAAATTTCTTTTCTTTCTTCCAAAGTTGGCAGATCAACAGTGATTCTCCTGTCAAAACGTCCTGGTCTGAGTAAAGCAGGATCAAGCACGTCAGGTCTATTGGTGGCGGCCATGATAATCACATTGTCGTTAACTTCAAAGCCATCCATTTCTGTTAAAATTTGGTTTAAGGTTTGTTCCCTTTCGTCGTGCCCTCCTCCCAAACCAGCACCTCTATGCCTACCGACCGCGTCAATTTCGTCAATGAAAATAATGCAGGGCGCGTTTCTTTTGGCTTTTTTAAATAAATCACGCACTCGGCTGGCGCCAACGCCGACAAACATTTCTACAAATTCTGAACCGGAAATGGAGAAAAATGGCACATTAGCTTCTCCAGCTACGGCTCGTGCCAACAAAGTTTTACCGGTACCCGGATGACCAATTAAAAGCACGCCTTTGGGAATTTTTGCGCCGATAGCAGTATATTTAGCTGGATTTTTTAAGAAATCCACAATTTCTACTAATTCTTCTTTGGCTTCTTTGGAGCCAGCCACATCCTGAAAAGTGGTTTTTTTATTAGCATTATTATCATAAATTCGCGCTTTGCTCTGACCGAATGATAGGGCCTGATTGTTTGAGTTTTGCGCGTGCCTCATTAAGAAAATCAAGAAGCCGACGATTAATAAAAACGGCAAAATTTGCATAAATAAATTTAACCAAAAGTCAGATTGTGAACTGTCGATAATATCTATATTAAGGTTTTGTCTGTTTTCTAGGGGAATATCGTTAAGAAGGTCGTAAGGAGTGGCGCGCGGATCTTTTACAGTATATTCTTCTTTGCCATCTTTGAGGGTGATATTAATTCTGTCGTCAGTGAAACTTAGGCTATCAATTTGTTGACCGTTAGCTTGACTGAGAAAAGTAGAATAATTGATTTCGGTCACTGTGGTGGCAGGGGTTTGATTGGACAGCACATAAACCCCGCTTAAAATAAAGGCGATAATAATGAGATAAATAATACTAGCCTGATGAGATTTTTTTTGATTTTTTTTATTTTCTGGCATTAAGGGAATTTTAGATTTCATAATGGGTTTTTATTGTACAAAAAAAAACTAATAAAGTAAAAACGAAATAATGTTTTTTTCTATTTTGATAAAATTTTTATCGCCAAATTCTTTTTTCACATTACCCCTGCCGTCATTAATGATTTTCAGAATTTGATCCAAGTGGCTGGCACTGAGTTTATAAGTGGAGACATTAATATCTTTATATATCTGGACCAGAACTGTTTTTTGCAAAGCGATATTAAGCAAGCGAAAAGCTTTCAATTCTAAATTTCGACCGTGAGAATATTGTGCTCGCCAAGATTTAGCGCTTTGTTCCAAAAAATTATTAATTTCATTGAGGTTTTGCAGGTTCCTGGAAAATGTTTGTTCCAAGTTAGGATTAATTTTTTTTAGTTCTGTCACAACCTTCAGGCGCAATCTGTTTCTGGCAAATTTGACATTTTGGTTACTGACATCTTCTCGCCATTTTAATTGGTGTTTTTTTGCGTAATTAAAAATTTCTTCTTTAGTGCTATTTAAAAGTGGTCTTAAAATATCATTATCGTTAATTTGCATGCTGCTTAAGCCATTCAAAGAAGCGCCGCGTACGAAGTTTATTAAAAATGTTTCTAGATTATCATTTAAATGATGGCCAGTAATAATATATTTTGCTTTATATCTCTTTTTGATTTGTCGTAAAAATTCATAGCGTTTTTCTCGACATTTTGCTTCTAAATTTGATTCATTTTTATTGTTATTCTGACCTGACCAGAATCTTTTTGATGGCCATTTTATTTTTGTGGACTCAAATTTTAATTTAAAATGTTTCGCATATTCCTTCACTAATTTTTCATCATTATCAGAGTTTTTGGCTCTTAAATTATGATTGACATGGGCTACGATTAATTGTATAGATTGACTTTTGTTAAATTCCATTAATAGATGAAGCAAAACAATTGAATCCACTCCTCCTGAAACAGCCACAACTAAAACATCATTATTTTTGACATAATGGTTTAGATTTTCTATATATTGGATTTTTTTTTTGATTTGCTTCATAAAAAAGTATATAATACTTAGATTTATTAAAAACTTTTTTTCCTTTTCTTTCAACTTTTAACTTAAATTTATATGGGACAACAAGACCGTATTTACGGACAAGGCTTAAGTCTAATCACTATTGGATTAATAGCCGTATTAATATTGTCGGTATTATTTGGAGGTTATGTGTACTTCCAGAAAAACAAATTAACCAAAGATAAAATAGCCCATCAAGAAAGTTTAACGCATATTGAAGATCAAATTCAAGCCTTTCAAGCAAATAAATTGACCACTCTGGTCACGGCTAGTCAGCTTAAAAAACAAATAAATAATGAGATTAAATGGTCAAAAATTATTGAAAATATTAATAAAATTACGCCTGAAGGTATTTTCTTTAAATCATATGCGGGACTATCTTCCGGTCAAATTTCTTTGGCAGGATTAGGAGCGGATATTAATAAAATCAGTAATCTAATTGATGTTTTTGTAGCTAAGAACTATTTAACGGATGTGTTTATTCCAAATATTACTAAAGGGACTGATTCAGATGGAAGAGCAGTTTCAAACTTCAGTTTGCAGGTTAATTATGAAAACGCGGTGGAATGATGCGTCTGTTAATTTAAAATCTAAAATTTAAAATCTAAAACTTTTATATTATGGCCTCAAAATCAACTTCTAATTTAATTTCCGCAATTATATTGATTGTCATTATTCCAACCTTTGTGTTCGTTCTCAAACCAATGCTGAATGAAGTGAACGCTTTGAGAAATGAAATTGCGGATATTCAAACTCAAATTGATGATTACGGAAAAGAGCTAGATAGTTTGCAAAGTTTGAATAAAGATTTACCACCTGATCAAGTATCAAGAGATAAATTATTACAATTGGCTCCAGAAGGCTTAAATCAATCTCAATTGATTCAAAATGTTAATGATATCGCTCTTAAAAATAATATTACCCTGCACTCGGTTAATTTTGATAAGGCTGGTACAGATGAGTTAGCTTCTAATCTTCATAAAGTAGCAATTTCTGCTAGTTTTACTGGTGAATATGATGATTTGATTAAATTTTTGAAAGGAGTGGAAGCAAACATGAGAGCGATTGTGGTGAAAACTATCAATTTACAAAGAGACTCTGGAAATAAGAGCAATGCCATCACTTTTAATTTGTACATGGAAGCTTATTATCAGGAATAGTTAGCTATTTGGCTGTTAGCTTGAATAGTAAAATACTTTATTCTTAAAATTTAAAATTTATCAAAATGGCTACCAAAGATCTATTAGAACAATTTAATTTAAATAGTGAGGTGACAGATAATGAAGAAGTTATCTATGGTGTGTATGATAATAGAAAAAGTAATGTTTTTGTGAGGATAAATGATTTTCTTATTGATCACTCCAAAATTAACATTAAGGATAAATCATACTTTTTTTATTTATTAGCCGTGATGGTGGATTCTGGTATTCCATTGGTGAAAGCTTTGAAAGTTTTGGTGGATAGGACCGAAAATAAACGCTTAAGACGAATAATCGCCACAATTGCTTATAATATGGAAAACAAAGGTGAGACTTTGGCTAGGTCTATGGAAAAATTTGTTGATATTTTTACTGAATCAGAAATCGGGATTGTGAAATCAGGCGAAGAAAGTGGCCAAATTGATAAAATGTTATTTAAATTAGCTAAGCAATTGGAAGGCAGTTATGAGTTATCTTTAGAAATTAAAGGCGCTTTAATTTATCCTGTTACCGTTATTTCGGCTTTAATTGTGGCGGGGGCGATTGTAGTTATATTTGTAGTGCCAAAGTTACAAACTTTTTTTACAGAAAATAACGTTTCTTTGCCTTTGCCTACGGAAATGTTAATGAATATTAGTGGTTTTTTTGCTGTATACTGGTGGGCGCTTTGTTTGATTATTATTGCCGGTATTTTCCTTGGGAATTTTTATGTTTCTACTGACAGTGGTAAATTTAAATGGCATTATTATCTTTTGAAAACTCCTTTAATTGGATCAATCCTAATCAAAGTATACATTGTCAGATTCGTGAGATTATTAGAAGTGTTGGTAGAATCAGGATTACCGATTACCAAAATTTTAAAAACTTCTGCAGAAGCAATTGGCAATGAAGTATATAAAAGAAAATTGCTAGACACCGCTGAACAAGTTTCAGAAGGAGTGAAGCTTTCTGATAGTTTAGCTGGAGCCAGTTTGATATTCCCTGAGAGTTTAGTGGAAATGTTACGGGTTGGCGAAAGTTCCGCTTCTATTGATAAGTCCGCTTCTAAAATGGCTAATCATTTTGAAAGGGAAATTGGACATGATTTAAAAAATATTATGGCAGTGCTTGAACCAGCCATGATTATTTTTATTGGTTTGGCAATAGTGGGAATGGCTTTCGCGATTATGTCTCCAATTTTTAGTTTAAGCTCAATGGTGTAAACCTTTCGGGATTATAAATTTTGAATTTTAAATTATGATTTTGAATAGTACATTTTTAAGTTTCCGAAGTAGAAAAAGTAAACATCAGGCTTTTACCTTGCTTGAAATGATTGTGGTAATTGTGGTGATTGGGGTTTTGACGACAGTTTTTTTAAGCGGCTATCGCGGGCCAATTGAGCACACCAAAACAGATGTCAGCGCGCAGGAGGTCAAAAGCGTTTTGGAATCATTAAAAAATAAGGCTAATAGTGGAGTTTTTGTCGAAAGTGCTGATCAAGCCATCAATAAAAATATTTCCCAATGTTATGGGCTGTCTTTTGATAAGCAAAAAAATCTCATACAATTTTTTTCTAGCCGTTATGATGCGGAGGAAGAAAATTGTGTGACTGCGACGGAGAAACGGGAAAATGTTTCTAATTTGGATATTTATAAAGATGTGCAAATTGCGCAACTTAAACCGGAAAATATTTTGAATAGCGTGACCGTGTATTTTTTGCCACCTCAGGGATTAATGCGAATTTATACAGCTGACGGTGAGATTTTGACGGAAGAGCTGCAAATTACCTTGAGACATCAGGCCTATACACAGTATCAAAAAATTCTCGCGATTGATCCTTTAACCGGAAAAATTGAGATTTTGACGAACAAGACTGAATAATGGTTAAATTATTCAAAAAGCTGTTGATACAAAATACCGCCATTTCTTTTCAAAAATACTTTTTTATCCATATTAGGTCCTAATAGTCTTAATTCCACCTCAACACTATGTTGGATTTTTTGAAAATCAACATTTTTTAAAATGGTGATGCTGGCCGGTAGAACATTTCTGGTTTTTAAAGGGACTATTCTAGCAAAAAGGACATCACCAGACATGAAATATCGACTTCCCTTGATTTCCGTAATCATAAATTTTTCTATGGTAAACATGTCTTCTATTAACAAGCCGTTGTTTTTTTTCACTTCCAATACTCGAAAGCATGATCGATAGCTTTTTTGCAAGCCGATCAAATATTCAGTCTCTTCTGGATTCAAATTTTCTTCATGTTCAATAATATAAGTTTCCACAATGGTTTTATTCATTAGGAAAGGGACATCATACCAAAACCACTCCCAGAATAATTCTTCCTGGTCATTATTTAAATATTGATCAGCCAGTTGACTTTCCGACACCCCAAAAAAATCATCTAAATAATCATCCAGATCCATGTTTTCCGTCAGTGGCAAGGCAAAGTTTGCAATCTTATCCACTAAACTTTCATAGGATGACAGCGAGATCATATTCGATTTGGCTTTTTTCTTTAACACTTTGAAAGATTAAAAATTGGAAATGAGGTTTTTATAAAACTTTTTGCTATGCCATATTAACCGTAAGAACTGATAAGTCCAGTATTTTTTGTAAAGTTTGCAGGGCTAAGTTTGATTTAATTGACATTTGTTTTTTGTGTGATTTAGTATTGGTGTAAATTACCAAAATCATTAAATTATTTTTCTGTTAAACACCGCTATTATTATCTTTGAACTTTTGCTTATTGTTGTGGCCTTGATTTTTATCATTTCTGCAGTAACTAATATTATCACTTTAATTCCGTATGTTCCAAGTAAAACTGATTATTTGAAATATATATTAAGAAATTTGAAAAGAAATTGTCGCTCTAAAAACATCAGGATATATGATTTAGGCTGTGGTGATGGCCGATTATTATTTTTGGCTGAACAACTTGGCTTTCAGGCTAAGGGTTATGAAAACAGCATTGGTCCTTTTTTGTATGCTTACCTAAAAAAACACTTCATCAGGTCGAAAGTCAAAATTGTGTTGGGCAGCTTATTTAAAGCGGATTTGAAAAATGCTGATATTGTCTTTATATATTTATTGCCTTATGTTTTTGATAAATTAGTACCAAAAATTAAAAAAGAATGCCGCAAAGGAACAATTATTGTCAGTAGCGGTTTTCAGGTCCCTGGCTTGAATTTTATCAGTTTCAAAAAACGTATCAATCATAAACAATGGCCGTCAATACATTATTACGAGGTGTGAAGACGGTGGTGTTGACAAATTGTTGAAATATATTTATTTTACTGTCTTAATTTAGGTTTTCATAATTTATTATTTTGAGAGACCCTCTTGTAGAATTGGCAGAAGATATCCAAGGTGCTTTATATACAAAAAATGGTTCTTCTTTTGAGAATGAAGCTAATATTGATGAGTTTAATGCGAGAATTTTTAATGAATTACATCGAGTTGTGTGTGGCTTTGTGAAACTTAAGTTGTTAGAGATTTTTCATACTGAAATTGCTGTTTCAGAAAAAATTAATGATTTAATGTCTCCAGATGAGCAGGGTTTGACTATGCAGATCATTGAAGAGGCTATATATATACCTGGTAAAAATTTTAATATTAAAAATGAATGCCAGCGTTTAGCTATGTATATATCAGGTCGAGTGAATGCCGTGTTAATAGAATTATTGCAAAATTTTAGTGAAAAGGATTTTTTAACAGGGCTTGATAATAGAAGAGCGTGGACGCAAAAATTGCAAAATATTCTTAATAGAAGGTTATATCAAAAATGTTCAAAACCAGTTTCAGTGGTAATTATTGACATAGATTATTTTAAACAAGTTAATGATTATCATTCTCACTTAACAGGAGATTTAGTGCTTAAACAGCTTGCAACGCTAATGCAACAGCACTTCAGGGCGCAAGATGTTATAGGGAGGTATGGAGGGGAAGAATTTATTGTTATTTTAGAGATTGATGGATCAGTGGCTTATCAAGCAGTGGAAAGGTTTCGTTTGTTGGTTAAATCCACTTCGTTTAATACAGCAGAAGGTGACCATATCCAATTGACAATTAGTGCTGGTATTTCTAATGCTCACTCACATCCAGACGGCCCTTGTTTGTTAACAAAAGCTGATGAAGCCATGTATTTTTCTAAACGTAATGGAAGGAACAAAGTCACTTTGATTTAATTGCTTAGCAATTAATTTTAATCAAATGCTAATGTACATTCTCTTTTCACATATTTTTTTAAAAGCGGAGATTCTAGAATTTTTCTTAAATTGATCCTGCCTTCAGCGGCGGACTTAAATAATATTGCCATATTCGCCTTACTATTAATTTGCATACCTGTCAGACTTTGAAAAATATCACAACCTTCCGCCGATCTGGATACTTGTCCTAAAGCCGCTAATTCCTGCCGAGAAATATAATTTCCTCCGCCAGCCTCGGTAAAAGCTTCTTTTGTACAAGAATCAATATAAAGGGCTTCTCCTGATTGAGTCTGTTTTTTCATAGTAAGTTTATTAAGTTATCAAACGATTAAATTATAGCACAAACTATGTTCGCCTTCTACTGGAATAACGATTGATGATAAATTAATTTTTTTTCAAACCATTTTCGGATCAAGCGGAAACTGGTTTGAAGAAATAATTTAAAAAATTCATGAAAAGACCAGAAATGATGGATATTATTTGTCGTAATGTCATTCCTGCGAAGGCAGGAATCCAGTAAATATACTTATTATTTATGGATAAAACTTATTTTGTATATATTCTTGCTAGTCAACGTAATGGTACTTTATATGTAGGAATGACAAATAATTTAGAAAGAAGAATTACTGAACATAAAGAACAAATTAATAAAAGCTTTTCATCAAAAT
>MFXK01000018.1 GCA_001788835.1 Candidatus Peregrinibacteria bacterium RIFOXYB2_FULL_33_20 | reverse complement strand
ATTCCTTTTCTTTTTTGGGCTATCACCCAATTGTTTTAAAAAATTTTCAAATTTCTTTTTATGGATTTACAGGAAAAAATACAAAGGATGAATAAGAGCCTTGATTCATGCTCAATTGAAGAATTGCAAGCGTGCGCCGATGAGCATAACAAAAAAGCACGGCAAGATTTTGAAAAATTAAAGAATTTACTTAATGAGGGGAAATGTTCTTTCTGTAATCGTGATATAACTCACTTTGATGAAAAAATCCCTTGTTTTCACTGGTTATTATGGGAGGTAAAGGATTTGAAAAAAAAACATTTTCCACTTCTATTTGAACAGAAGGGTTTTCATCAAACACTCACTTATCTTCGTTGGGTGGCAAATTCTGAAAAACCATTTGTAAATATCAATGATTTAGTTGAAGAAGGCAAATCAACAAATATCATTGACGTCACTATACGATACAAAAATTTGGAATGGTCTTTCGTTTGTTCTGAAAGTGATAAACAAGGGCATCAGGGAGCCCAAGAAGGCAAAAATCCACATTACCATTTCCAAATGAAGAAAGACTGTTATGTGGTGGTAAATTACAATGGCTTTCATTTGCCATTTATCGATTATGATGATTTTTGCTTTGCAATGGCTCAGGGAAAATTTGATAAACTGCATGCAAGCGATGGTAAGGCTACAGGTATTCAGACCATATTGGATACAACCGAGCCCGAAAAACTTATTGATAATATAACACATACAAATTCCAAAAAAGATGCACTATTCAAAATCGATACTTTTATTGAGGCCAAAGAGGGACATACTATTTCTGGTGACGAAATAGCTAACATGATAGAGGAAAGAAATAGAACTGGCGTACCACTAGCAAAATTAGTGGAAAAATTAAAAAATGTAAAATTAACGAGAATAGTATCGCCAGGCCCAGGCGTTCCTGAGAAATCACAGAGAACAACAAATAGAGGAAAGAAAAAGAAATTTAAAAATTTTTAAAACAAGTTTTCTTATCAGAAAACAAAAGAAAAGGAATACATCAGCTAACAGAGAATATGCGGTTCGCTCCACTTATCACTTTTTTAAAAACACCTAAATCGAAACTAACTTTTCTGGTTTTCTAAATACTCTCAGCTAAAACTTCCGCTCTCCCAACTGGCAAAGTAATTATATTTGTTATATGATTTTGCCAGTTCGCATATTCTCAAACGTTAGCTGAAACCAAACAAAAAAATATTAATAATTTATGACACTATCCGAAAATCCAGATCAAAAAAGTAGATTTGAAGCTATAAAGGCTATTTTACTCAGAGAAATTGAATCTATAACAGGAAACGAGATAGAAGAGTTTGGGGCGAGTTTAAAACCAAAACAACAAGACTTATTCAAAAGGATTGGAGAAGCAAATGAAGCTGACCAAATTCGAGTAGTAGCAATAAGTAAATTATCAGAAGATGATTTAGCCTTTATAAAAGACTACGATGGAGCAAATCCAGTAGGTTATTTAACTGCTATACATGATCTAAGAAGAGATTTACATACATTCAGGATACTAAAAACATGGGCGTAATATTTTTTTGTTTGGCATCACCTAACAGCGCCTAACCGGTTCGCCTACGGGCTCTCCCAAATTTTTTGTGGCGGTGGTCGCTCCGCTCCAAATTATACCGCCACAAAAAACTTCGGTTAGGCGCGGACGTTAGGTGAAATGATCAAAAAATTTATAATTCTAATCTAGAAAAGTTACATTCCACTCATCCATATCAGCCTGGCTTTTAGGTGCAAAATCATATCCTCTATTCTGATCTTCATCCAATTTTACACGAAAAGGTTGGTAACTAGGTCCTTTAACAATAGTTCCTAATAACACGGTACCAGGATTAAGTTCATTATGACTCGTTGGTTCAGTAATTGAGGCTCGTCTACCAACCGATTCTTTTAAAGCATCGAATGTAACTTTTGAATTACTATCAGGATTATCAAGACTCATAAATTTATATTAATGGAATAAAACATAAATATCATAACATAATTCAACCATAAATTCAAATTTTTGATCAAATCTCCTAACACAGCGTATGCGGTTCGTTCATCTTTTGACTTAATTTTAAATTTATATCTTTCTAAAAAAGCTTTATTAGTATTTTAAAAGTTAAACTTTCCTAAATTCACTCTCCCAAGTTGCTAAATATTTTTTGGTAATTTAAAATTCTATCGTAAAAAAATATTCAGCAACTTCGCATACGCTGAAACGTTAAGCGAAATTCAAAAAGCCCAATTTCATTGCGTATGAACACACAAACCTATTTAGAATTTGGACTAGAAACAATTAAAAAAACACGCGCTTTTATCCTTGAGAAATGTCGTACAGGTTTTAGTGTATCAACAAAAACTGACAATACATTGGTCACTGAAGCCGATAGAGAGACTGAAAAACTCATACGCAATGAAATTGAACAAAAATTTCCCACCCACGGCATCATAGGTGAAGAGTTCGGCGTTAATAATGAAAATGCAGAATTCAAATGGTATCTTGATCCTATCGACGGCACCATCAGCTTTAGCCATGGTATACCTTTGTATGGAACAATCATGGCACTTTACCAGGGAGACACACCATTAGTAGGAATCATCGATCATCCAGGATTAGAACTTTGCTACTATGCTTCACAAGGTCACGGCACCTTTTGCAATGGCACAAAATTGACTATTAAAGATACCTTGGACAATTTTGACAAAGAAATAATTGCTACCGGTGACCGAAACCAATTTGAAAAGTCGGGAACAACAAAACCATACAAAGAGCTCCTAGAAAAGCACGAATTTGTTAGAACAATTCCTGATTGTTTCGGTCACACATTAGCTGCAAAAGGTGCCGTTGGTGCCATGATTGATTTTCATATTAACGCCTGGGATATAGCTGCAACGAAAATCATCATTGAAGAAGCGGGTGGGAAATTTTTGTTACTCAAAAAATCACAACTACCTAATGGAAAAGTCAAACACAACATTATTTGTGGAAAACCTAAGGTAGTTGATTGGCTGGATGAGATTTTTTGAGTGGCTTTTTGAACATCACTTAACACGCACTTTGCGGCTTCGCTCCCGATGGTCGCTACGCCCATATTTGGCGCTGGTGTAGCACTTCGTGCTAAAATTGTACCAGCGCCAAACATCGCAAAGCCCGAAACGTTATATGAAATGAATAAAAACTATGAAGATTAAAGTCTTTACACTTAATGCATTTGCAAAAACTGAAAATGGAGGCAATCCCGCCGGAGTTGTTTTAAATTCTGATGGCCTTTCTGAAAAACAAATGCTTTTAATCTCAAAGAAGGTAGGTTTTTCAGAAACTGCATTTGTTCAAAAATCAGATAAAGCCGATTTTAAAGTCAAATTTTTTACTCCAAGTGCTGAAGTTGATCTTTGCGGACACGCTACAATTGCTACGTTTTATTTGCTTGGAAATAAGCAAATCATCCAACCTGGCGAGTACAAACAAGAAACAAAAGCAGGTGTTTTAAAAATCGAGATTCTGCAAGACGGGTCTGTGCTTATGGATCAAAAACCTCCAGAGTTTTTCGATAAAATAGACAAAAACTCAATAGCAGAATCTCTAAATATTTCTCCCGATATAATTACGGATGATTTGCCAGTTCAAATAGTATCAACTGGACTAAAAGATATTTTTATCCCAATAAAAAACCTTGATGAGCTGACGCAAATAAAACCGAATTTTGAAAAAGTTAAAGAAATAAGTAAAAAATTTGACGTAATCGGCTATCATTTATTTGTCCTCGAAACCAAATTTGGGGCAACAGCACATTGTCGTAACCTCGCGCCTCTTTATGATATAGATGAAGAAGCCGCAACAGGAACATCAAGTGGTGCTTTAAGTTGTTACTTATTCAAGTATGGGAAGATTGAGAAAGGGCAAATAAACGATCTGATTTTTGAACAAGGATACTCAATGAATAGGCCATCAGAAATACGAGCAAAGTTAGAAACAAATGGTGATAATATTACTAGGGTGAGTGTGGGCGGGATTGCCTCTAATATTCAAGAAATAGAGGTCGAAATATAGTTTTTATTCACATCATATAACACGGCATATCTGCAAGGGCTAAAGCCACATTTCGCCACACTAATTTAAAATAATGGATGTGGCAAAACGTCAGATATGCCGAAACGTTAAATGAAATAGCCCACCCCAAACTAATTTGCCAAAAAATTCCATATGATTTTATCAAATATTTTCGGTGCTCTCGCAGGCGTCACGGCTTTAATCACGTACGGCTTCTATTTAAAACAAGCTGTCAAAGGACAGTCTACTCCAAACCCTTCCACTTGGCTTATTTGGTTTATTGCTGGAGTGATTAATACATTTACTTACTTCGCTGTAGTAAATGGCAATATCTGGCAGAGCCTCTTTGTGATCGCCGTGACTTTTTCAGTACTTGTCATTTTAGTATATGCCCTATTGAAAGGGAAATTCACAAAAATTAGACCACTTGATTTTTTTATTTTTCTAATGGCACTTGCTGTTGGAATTTTTTGGCAAATTAGTTCTAACGATAGGATATCCAATCTCCTCTTACAAAGTATTTATATTATTTCCTACCTACCGACAATCATGGGTCTGCTTAACAAAACTGGCAAAGAACACTACGCTTCCTGGCTAACTGCAATTATTTCATATTCATTTGCCACTCTAGCTTTAGTTGTGA
This sequence comes from Candidatus Peregrinibacteria bacterium RIFOXYB2_FULL_33_20, assembly GCA_001788835.1. Classification (GTDB taxonomy): domain Bacteria; phylum Patescibacteriota; class Gracilibacteria; order UBA1369; family GWF2-33-10; genus GWF2-33-10. The sequence goes on along the minus strand of MFXK01000018.1, from coordinate 5,036 downwards.
ATTATCCGGGAGATTGGATACCCTTCGTTAGCCCTGTAGTAAACGGGATCATAGGAAATGGAGTAATCGTTATTTTAATAATGGCCCAAAATAAAGCAAAGAAAGGGGTGGGCAACATCACTTAACAGAGACTAGGCGGTTCATTCGCTTCACTTTGTTGCGCTCATTCACCCATATTTTGCGGTGGTGGGCGCTTTGCGCTATTATACCATCGCAAAACATCGCCTAGTCTCGGACGTTAGCTGAAATACGTTTTCCCCCGTTCCGGTGCCGAAATATTTCCAAAAAACTTGACAAGGGATAATTATTATGTATAATCATGGCATGAATAATGAAATACACAATCAATTCGTAACGACTACCACAACCACCAATCTGGGGTTGCGGTGATTTGTGCATTAATTTCTAAGAATCATGGCCGCCCCCAGAAAGGGTGGCTTTTTTTGCATTTTAACTATTTCTATTATGTACAACTATCACAATTTTCATCCACCAACACGGCTCGTCCGTGTAATACTTATATAATTTTTCATTTAGTTATTATATTTTAATCAAACTTATTATGGAATCACCCAATCAATCGCCATATTTTAATGAAGATCCTGCCGCACTCGAACAAATCCAAAGAGAAGCTAATCAAGCATATCTTGCCAGGGCTCTCAATGAAATACAAAAAAGCTTCGGACTCAACGTCGATCCATCGGCAGATATTTATGAAGCTATGAAACAAGCAAGAGACCGACTGGATCAAAATTTTGAAGCGTACATTGCTTCACTTTCATCACGAAATCTTGATAACTTAGGGGTCGTTATAGCAGAGTTGGAGAAATTTAGAGCGTTAGTGGCACGTTTAGACGCAGAATACGACAGAACTGTCGATTTAATAAGAAGCGTAGCTAGAAACCAGATGAGGCGGCCATAGTTAAAGAGTAAAACGGAAATATTTCGGCAAATTGAATCAATTTGGAAATGTACGTCAGCTAACACGCACTTTGCGGCTCAGCTCCCTGCAATCGCTTCGCCCAAGTTGACCAGCGGTTTGCCACCTTGTACGGTGGCAAGATATTATACCGCTGGTCAACTTCGCAAAGTGCGAAACGTTGTACGAAATTCTAAAAATATTTTTCTTTTAATAAGGAATTTTAATAGGCTTTTTTTAAGACAAAAAGGATAAATTTGTTTTTTTTAAATACAGAGAGGGAATATGGTGTTTTCTCCGTTAGCTCTGCGAAAACGATTATGAAAAATTTATAGCTTCCTTCAACTTAACTCGAAGTAAATCCCTGAATTGATCTATCTCTCCTGGCCATTCCCATCTATTAACATCAATACAATGTATATAACCATCAGCTCCCTTAAAAGCATTAGATGAAGACATGAAATCCACATCAATAAGTCCAATCTCTATTATTTTTCTTTGAATTGATAATTGGTCAGGCCCATTATGCTCTACATAATTTGTAATTCTATGTGGAATTGCTTTTACGACTAAAGATTTCTTGCCATCTTTTTCAATAATTGCTTGGGGAATTTCGGCTTTGATTCCACTACGTATGAGTTTTATCAAAATCGAAGCTTCCCAAAATACCTGCTCTTCAACTAAAGGATCTTCTAACAAAATAGGTTTTTCTCTACTTCTGCTTCCACCCCACCAAAGCCCTTCTGGTTTTGTTCCGCTAAAAACTCTTTCAGGATCTTTTACAAATATCCCTGCACTTTCATCATTAATTAATTTCCCTACTTCTACAACTTTCCTAAAATGCCCACGATCTAATGAGAATTGTGGATTCCAATTAGCTGGAATTAAAGACTTAAGAGGAAGCTCTGTAGTAGGTAGCGTAGTAATTATTGATCCGTCAGGACTTTGGTAAGTATGACATTCTCCAAATTGAGTTATTTGACTGGGAACACTAAGATCAATTTCATCTAGATTTAAAATAATTTGATTCATGAAAATTAAATTAGTTAACAAACCCTCCTTGGACGAAAAAAGGATTATAAAAATGTAATTCAAAAGAAAAGCCTTCCTCATGGAAATCGGTACATTGATAAACTATAGGCAGTCCTGTAAAAAATGTTTTTACTGATGCAGTAACAGCTCGATTTATTATGTTTTCAAAAGTATTTTTCCTAGCATGGAAACCTTTACCAGATAAACTACCATCAAATTTATTGTTTTGTGCCACAAGATCATATTCAATATCTACTCCCATGCCATCTGGATAAGGCACAAAAAATGTAGAATAATTAGATAAAACTTTCTTTCTGTTAAGCAAATCTTGATTATCATCTACTCTCTTAGATAACTCAGCTATTAATTGCTTTGCATTTTTATGTTTTATTATAGGGAACTTAAGACTTACTAAATATTCAATAACTTTTTTATTTATTAGAGTAGATAAAATAGCTAAAGAATCTGGATTTAAATTTTTGAAATCAATATTTCCCACTTGATTTCCGACTTTTTTTAATTCTTCATTCCTAGTTTTTAAAATTTCAGTTATTCCAATAGGATCAGCTATAGTTAATATTCTCTGAATAGAATCTGGATCAACTTCACCATCACTTTCCACTGAAGCTTTTTGTTCATTTAGCTGACTCAATAGTTCATCGATTGTCTCAAAATCCAGATCCTCTTTTAAAGGTAATTCGATAGGACAGTCTCCAAAAACTCTTTTCACCCTATCTCGCGAAGTTAATAAATAAGGTACAACATGCTGTTCATTAGGTGTGACTATTAATTTACGACCAGAAATACCTTCAGGAGATAAATATAAGACTTTACCTTCACCGACTGAGACTTTTGCCCAGCCATCACGTACTGTCTTTAGTAATTGAACATCTCTTAAATTTTCCTCCCCAATAATATAATCATAAGGACGATGACTTACCTGGGAGCCATCATCTTCTCGCTCTTGTATACAAAATTTTTCTATTTCAGACATTTTTAAAAGTTAGTTAATAATATTAATAAAGTATTTTTGTGGATACACATGACATTGAAGGTTTCCATAATTTGAAATTTAAGAAATAAAATTAGTTAGTTAATTGCTTTTAATCGTTTCTTCCATCTCAGAATTGTACTCGGGCTAACTTTCACAAATTTAGCTATTTGCCTTATGCTTAGACCTGCTTTAATCATCTCCGTTGCTCTATTTATTTTTATGTTTTCACTGCGTAACCCGTAATGAAATTCCTCATAATGAGCAGTCCATGTTTTGCCACAAACTCTGCATCTAAAACGTTTAGTCTTTTTGTCATGCACAGCAATTTTTGAATCATCGGCACTTTTGTAATTAATGCAGATTTTATTTGGACAAGCAGATTTGGGACTGTATTCATTCATTGTGAAAATTTTTTACAAATACAAAAAAGCTCCACGAGCTTTTTGAACTTCGTGGAGCTATTAATTTAATTGGTTATGTCTAAATCATCAGACAAGCTCATCACGCAGTTCGTGTTGGCTCATCATCATTGAGGATAATGATAGATTTAAGACAGTATTTTTCATATAAAATTAAATTTTGTTTAGCCCAATTAATATATCAATAATTTGACAATTGTCAATAATGCTGTAGTCGTATACTGTGAAAAAGATAGTTTTATTTTCAAGTAATTCTTTAGTATACTTGCTTTCAGAAAAGTTAAATATAAAAGATTATAATTGTGAAATTTAAACGAAAAGTGAGACAGTGTCTCACCAATTGACTTAAAATCATTACTTTGAACTTTTAAAAATAAAATTTGTAAAGTAATTATGACTAACAACTCTCAACTCATCATTTATCAAACTGAATCTGGTGAGACAAAAATCGATGTTCGCTTGGAAGATGAAACGGTTTGGTTGACGCAAAAATCAATGGCAGAACTTTTTGATAGCAGCGTACCAAATATCAATATGCACCTAAAAAATTGCCATGAAGAAGGAGAAATAGATGAGAATTCAGTTATTAAGGAATTCTTAATAACTGCTAAAGACGGAAAAAACTATAAAACCAAATTTTATAATCTCGATGCTATTATTTCTGTTGGATATCGTATTAAATCCAAAACTGCTACGCACTTTCGCAAATGGGCTACTCAAAGACTCAAAGAATTTATCGTGAAAGGTTTTGTTTTAGATGATGAAAGGCTCAAGAATCCTGATTTACCATATGACTATTTTGAAGAGCTTACACAAAGAATTCAAGATATTCGTACATCAGAAAAACGATTTTATCGCAAAATTACTGATATTTATTCGACAAGTATTGATTATGATCCTACTGACCCAATGAGTATTGAATTTTTTCAAACAGTTCAAAATAAAATACATTTCGGCATTACTGGAAAAACAGCTGCAGAAATAATTTCAGAGAGAGCGAATAGCAATAAACCAAATATGGGACTTACCTCCTGGCGAGGTGAAAAAGTTCGTAGAGAAGACACACTTATTGCCAAAAATTATTTGATCGAAAAAGAACTCTTGGCTCTCAATAATCTGGTAGAGCAATATTTGATTTTTGCTCAAGGACAAGCTATGCAACGAATTCCAATGCGTATGAAAGACTGGATAAAAAAACTAGAGGATTTTTTAACAATCAATAATCGTGAAATTTTAAAGGACAAAGGAAAAATATCACATGAGCAAGCAAAGCAATTGGCAGAAAAAAAATATGAAGAATTTAATCAGAAAAGAATAAATGAATACGATCAAATGGATGTTGATTTTGATAATGTTATAAAACTTATTAAAAGTCAGAAAAAATAGGGCCTTTTGGGCTCCGAGCATTCACCCCTTGATCCCCTCTGCTCTCCGCCCAAAACAAAAAACAAATTTAAGATTAAAAGAAAAAAAGCCTATCAAAAAAAATTGATTGAAAAATATTTTTAGAACTACGTATAACACTGTACATGCGGTTCGCTCTCCTAAATTCAAAGCCAGCATTAAAGTCAGCCAATCCAAAATTCAAGTAACGCAAAAAATTCGGGTTGCTCTCCCAAGTTGCTAAATATTTTTTGATAATTTAATATTTCATCGTTAAAAAATATTTAAC